>CALXZK010000054.1 GCA_944393225.1 uncultured Alphaproteobacteria bacterium | reverse complement strand
AGGACAGTATCGTAAAATTTGGTTATAAATTTATTAACATTGACAAAAAAAATTGACTTTTTTAAAAAATATTTTTTTATTCACGTAAATTCAATAAGATAAAACTTACACATTTTCATTTTTAGACATTTTTTTCAGAATAAAATACAAAAAAAAAGCATTCCGAAGAATGCTTTTTGTAATCAGATTATTAACATTTTTAATGAAATTTGGCATTATAAATTTGCACAATAACATTTGCCGGCAAATCATACCCTATTCCGATATGATTCGATAATTCGACAACAGTTTCATACATATTCTGAGCACTCAGTAGAGTCAACAACGTCCAATACTGCTCACCGCAAAAACACTCAACATGTTTTTCAAAAAAAGCAACAACTTTAAGCAAAAAATTCTGTTTATCTGCAGCAAAGTCCGATAATATATACATGGTATTAAACCAAAGCCACAAATCCAGTTTACCTGATTCTTCAACCTCTAAAGACATAAACTTTGAAGCCAATTCAACTTCCTGCTCTTCTACATATTTTTTGATAGCGTTCTCATTTTCCGAAACACTCAATGCATCAACTTTCTGCCATATATCATTTTTATCCATGGAACGAATTGCATTAAGCTGCGCGTCAATAACATCAGAACAATATCCTAATGCTAAATAAGGAAAAAGCTCCTCATAACTATTAGCTTGAAAATAAATTCTTGCCACTTCTGCTAAAAAAACTTCTTTTTTCATAAGCACAATTTTTAAAAGATTAATAATTTTTTATTAAGGCAAAAATAAAAAAAAATAAGCGTTTTGTCAAACGCTTATTTCATAAACTCTTGTATCGGCTTATAAGACTTTCGGTGTTCGTCACATATTCCATGTCCCTTCAATCCGTCAATATGCAGCTTTGTTCCGTAACCGGCATTTTTTTCAAATCCGTAATATGGATATTTTTTAGCCAAATTTTGCATCAGTCTGTCTCTATAAACCTTTGCCACGATAGATGCTGCCGAAACCGACATTGACAACGCATCTCCTTTAATTATGGTCTGCGTGGAACAAGGAAAATCTTTCGGGGTTCTGTTACCGTCAATCAAAGCAAATTTCGGTTGTTTATCCAAGTTTTGATAAGCTCGCTTCATCGCTAAAAATGTTGCTTGCAAAATGTTCAAGCTATCAATTTCCTGTGCACTGGCTTCACCAACACCTATAGAAACATTTCCTTTTGCTTGTTCTTCTTGTAACAGAGCATAAAGTTTTTCACGTTTTTTGGCTGACAGTTTTTTGGAATCATTCAGTTCTTGCAAAAGTTCAGAACTTTCATTGCGGTTATGAAACACCACTGCTCCGGCAACAACCGGACCTGCCCAAGGTCCGCGCCCTGCTTCATCTATACCGACCACTTCATCGGCATATTTATCTTCAAAAGAAAAATCCGGCATTATTTAACACTCATCTGGTACAAGGAACTGTTGGCGGAAGACAACGCCCGTGACAATCATACAAAAGCTGATTCGGCGGACAAACGCATCTCTGATTAATGCAAACCTTTCCACCTCGGCATGCCGGATTACAACGTGTTGCCTCCGGACATCCCCAACATAATACATTTTTATAAACAACCTTTGTCGGACTTTTGCACATAGATGGAAAAGACGCCGTACGACCAATCTCCCAGCAAATTTTATCAAATTGCCGCATTTGTCCTTTAAGCGTGCTTGTATTAACCAAAGCCTGCGCTTCAAAAGACAACAAAATGCAAAAGACCGACAAAAGTTTATACATAAGACGCTCTATTTTTCTTGAGTCTTTTCAACTTCTTCAAAAACCAACTCTTTACCGTCAGCAGTTTTAAGAGTGAGTTTTTGACCTTCCAAAACAAAAGAATTAACAGTAGGCAAAGTCATCAAATATTGGCTTTCGGCTTTCATCAAGTTTTCGGGACCAGCCATCATTGTTGCTCCGGCGGGACCAAATTTGATTGTGTTGCCATCCATTTCATATTGACCAAAATAGTTATTTACAACTCTGCCGAAGAAACGACTTTCTTTAGCATCAAAACCTAAAGTAATTTCGGCATTGTTAGCAGCATCATTCATTTTATATTCTTTGCCTTTGAAAGAATTTTCTTGTGCAGAGCAAGCTGCAGTCAAAGTCAAAGCAAACATCAAAGATAAAAGTTTTTTCATTTTTGTTCTCCTTAAAATAAAACTATCTTATATATAATTCTTTTTTTTATTTTTTTATAGCTCTATTTTTTCTCTGTGAAAAACAAAAATCTTATATTTTATTCATTTTCAAAACTTAGATATTATTACTTTAAATTACCCGTCTCGTTTACAGTAGCAACAATTAAAATTGCAGCTTCCGAAAGAAATAATCGACATATTTTCACTCTCTCTGAAAAGCTTTCAAGAAAAATGCTTTTCTTATTTCTATTTTCTCTTTTTGCAACAACTTAACCATATCCACCTACATCATAATTATAATTTCAACATTTTCTCATTAAGCTCTTTGCTCTTCTTGATTCAGCATTTTCTTTTTTACAATTGCTTCGTTTTCATCTGGAAAAGAAATATAAGTTTTATAAAGTTTTTCACCTTGGATTCCGATATATGTATCCTTTTCTTGCAGATTAATCATTCCTGTTTTGCTCAATCTGGTCAGTAAAGCATATGAGGTATCTCGGCGCGTTTCAGCTTCCCAAACACCACCTAATCTTTTGCATAATTTATTTGCGCTAGCGCAAACTCTTTAATTGGAGAAATATATTCCGAAAAATCAGAATTTGTATTTTGATTGATGTACAAAACATTTGAAGAATAAATCTCTCTGTCAAAAACCGGAACATATTTAGCAATTGATAACAGAGATTTCTTTTCTTTCAACTCTTGAGGATACTCTTTCCAGGAAAAGCCTATTTTTTCAAATATATAATCGTCCACATTTTGAACATTACCGTCGCCATCCGTATAATATTTATTTTTTTTCATAAAAAGAAATAAAAGCGGCTTTATCTTCTTCTGAAAGATGAGTTAATCTTTCTTGCAAATCTTCAATATCCATGTTTTTCTCCTCAAGACAAAACCTAGTATTTATAAGATAGCATATTT
>CALXZK010000053.1 GCA_944393225.1 uncultured Alphaproteobacteria bacterium | reverse complement strand
TCTATCTAAACTATTCTCTGCGTTCTAAAAAATGCCTTGTGTTGAGTCTGTAGAGGTGATGATGAGCGCAAAAAACTGCAGAACGGTCGAAATTCATGTACTACTTGTACACTAGAATTTCGACCGCTTTGTTTTTCACGCTATAATCTCCAAATCTTGAGCTTTTAGAAAAGTGCCCCGTGTATCTTTTGTTTGGAATTTTCGGCTTTTCTATTTTTGCTTCTACTCATCTCAATTATCGAGTTTCTATGAGTGCCTTGTGGAGAGTTTCGACCGCGTGTCTTAAAGACTTTTTTGTTGCAATTTTTAGAAAATAAGTTAAAGCTAATTTTATAGAAAATATTATTAACTCTTTAATCTTGTGTTTATGAAAAAAAATAAAATTAAAGTTGGGTGGTATGCCTTTGAAGGTGGAAATTTTTCACCAATACCCAATGCTTATCCGAATTGTCAAGGCGTGGTAGCATGGCTTAATCCAAATAAGTTTGCACGTAAAGGGCAAAGAGGATTGATTCTTATTCCCGAAGATATCAAAGCCGTTTGGTCAAATGAATATTGCGAAGTTGATGTTACCGATAAAAATGATGGTTATTGCAACACGCAAAAGATTTTGGCTTATGGCAAAGCAAATTCAGTTAAATTTCCGGCGGCAGAATGGTGTGCAACATATTCTAAAAACGGGATCAAATCAGGAATGGCTTTTATGCCGGCTCTAAATCAGCTTAAAAAGATGATGCGCTATCACGAGGAGATTAATGAAGCTTTATCTCAAATCGGGGGTGATTTGCTCGAAGATTGGTGTTGGTCTTCAACATCGTTCAAAAATACATTGCTAAAAATGATTTTTGCAAAGCTGAAAAAAATCTTAGTTCTGTTTGGTTTGAGAAAGAAAAACGTTTCTCGTCCTTTTACTAATAGTCAATTGGCGGCAAAGATTGTTTATCCTGATGGTACGGCGATTGCTTTAATGAAGTCTTATAAAGAAAAAGTCAGAGCGGTTATAGCTTTTTAAGAAACTCCTTATCAAATGATGAGGAGTTTTTTTGTTGCAATTTTATTTTTTATCTTTATTATAATAATTGTTCCGGTCGTCCGAAGGGCTTATGGACGAGGGACATTATAAACTGAGCCGAGTTTGAAGATGGATAAATTCATCTAGCTGGCAACTAAAGCAATTTTACGCGGTCTCGAAAAATTCATGTACCTGTTTGTACACTAGAATTTTTCTCGCCACTAGAAATCACTTTATTTGCACACGCTATCTAAATTTATCAGTTTCTAAAGTGAAATAAAATCTTTCTGATGTCGGCTCCTTAATAAGGAGTTTTTTTTTATGTCTGAATATAAATATCAACACGGTTTAAGTATTATGCGCGCGCAGCCTTTTCATATTGGGCATGCTCGTTTGATTGACCGTATGCTTAAAGAATGTGCACAAGTAACCATCATCTTGGGCTCGATTCAAGAACAAGGAACTGAGCGCAATCCACTTAACTACACCACGCGCAAAAAGATGATTCAAAATGTCTATCGCAATTCTCCTGACTATCCGCGCTTAAAAATCATTGGTTTGTTTGACATCAATAATCCGGCGGAATGGGCAGAATATGTTTTGGATTTTATGAATGAAAGCTTGCCGCAACTCGGACGTCCCGATGTCTACTATGCCGGTAGTTCTTATGATGCGCATTGGTTCAAAGAAGCTTTTCAAAATATTGAATATGTTGACCGCACCTCTGAAGATTTTCCGTTCGTTACCGGTACTATGGTTCGCGATATGATTAAGTTTGGTGACAAACGCTGGAAAAACTTTATTCATCCGGAAAATTACCAGTTGATTGAAGATCATTTCTACAAAAGAAAAGCAATTATTTAATTTTTTTTATTTATCGACCTTGGTCTTCCGCAGGGCTTATGGGAGAGAGGTCGTTCGATTAACCTGATAAGCCTAAGGAGTATAAAAAATGAACGAGCGTACTTTAGTTCGTATAGATTTTCAGAATGATTTTGTTGCCGAAAACGGTAACCTCACCATTAATAATCCTGAGTTGATTGAAAGACATCAACAATTTAATCAATCTTTGCAAAAAGGAATGTTCACGCAAATTATTGATGCGGCGGACACACATTTTGCCGAGACTTATCCCGAAACCAAAGAAGCACAATCTTTTCCGGCTCATACCATTTACGGTACTTGGGGGTGGCAAAAGGCTGCCGAATTTAAGGACAATATTCCTGTTATAAATCTCTATAAATCGACCACTAATTTGTGGAACGAAGAAAAGACTTATGCCTTGCTGCAGCAAGATTGGAAAGGCAAAGAAGTTTATCTTTGCGGCGTGCTTTCCGATATATGTGTGAAGCAGGCAATGAACGGATTTTTGAGCCGCGGAGCTAAGGTCACGATTTTGGAAGATTTGTGTATGGGTGCCAACCAACAAATGCCCGAAATCATCCAACAACCGGCTTATCAAAAAGCAGTTGAAAAAGGCTATCTTAAAATGATGACTTCCAAGCAGTTTTTTCGCATGGCTTTGAATGAGAAAAAATGTCAGTTCAATTTGGTTAAAGGTGCAAGGGAGATTTAAGATGAGAGAAAATTTGATTAATGAAGGAAGTTTATTTTGGTGCGATTTTTATCATTTGACCATGAGCGGCGGATGGTTTGCCGCCGGCAAGCAAAATGAGCATAAAACCTCAGAGGCTTTTTTTAGAAAAATGCCCAAAGATTGTGGTTATATCGTTTCTGCCGGATTAGGTGAGTTTCTCGAGTGGGTGGAAAATTGGCAAGTGACTGATAAAGATATTGCTTATTTGGCTGCGCAAAAAAACAGTCATGGCGAGCCGCTTTTTTCTAAAGATTTTTTAACGGCACTCAGAAGCCAAAAATTGCAAGTTGATGTGAAAGCCGTGCCGGAAGGAGAGTTGGTTTTTGCCGGAGAACCGCTTTATAGTATCAGCGGACCAAACTGGCAAGTAGAATTGGTGGAAGCAGCGTTGTTGAATATTCTCAATTCGCAAAACACAGTAGCCACCAAAGCAGCGCGTGCGGTTTATGCGGCGCAATCTGACGGCATCAAAAGACCGGTGATGGAGTTTGGCTTACGTCGAGCCATGGAGCAGGGTGGTCTTTCGCCAACGCGTGCGGCATTTGTCGGTGGTTGCGTGGCAACTTCTAACGTGGCGGCTGCGCAGACTTATCATATTCCGCCGGTCGGTACAATGGCGCATTCTTGGATTATGTCTTTTGAAAATGAGGTCGATGCCTTCAAAGCCTATTTGCAAACTTATCCTTATGACGGCATTTTGCTGCCTGACACTTATGAAACCAGACAAGGTATTTTGAACGCGATTAAAGCAAGTGAAGAAACCAAAATTCCGCTCAAGGGTATTCGTCTTGATTCCGGTGATTTGGCTTATTGGAGCAAACAAGCGCG
>CALXZK010000052.1 GCA_944393225.1 uncultured Alphaproteobacteria bacterium | reverse complement strand
GACTTGATAAAATAAACTTATTGATTATTATATAAATATCTTAATTTTATATGGAATTGATTATGTTTAATATATCTGTCGAGCGTTTAAAAAAAATATTCATCCGCGATTTCAACCTCTGCTTTTTTGCCAGCTTATGTTTATTATCGCTACACCCGCAAATTTTCAGCAAACTCAATTTAGCATCGGATATCATGCTTTATTGGGTTTTGCCGATTTTGAGCGGCATGGTAATAGGTTTTTTATTTTTGTTCCTCAATCGCAACTTGGCGAAGCTAAAATACACCAAGCGCTATTATAGCGATGATAAAAAATGCCTGTTTATTGTCGCCTTTTTATCCGGCTTTATGGCAATTTACATTTCCTTCTCACCGATTTACACCTATCTGATAAGTGCATTTATCATCTTTTTAGCCGTGATGAACATTAAAGACTTTATTGGGGAGCTCAAAAATATTTTATCTCCGAACACCTACGCCACCCCGAGCGTTATTGGTGATTTTTTCAGCTTTTTTATCAACCTTGTCATCACCTTTACGGTTATTAACCTCTCCATAAACAGTTTGCATATCTATAATAATGTACCGCAAGCGTTTGCCTTTGGCGATGGTCCGGCTCATGTCATTGATGCCTTTTATTTCACCGTCATCACCATGACCACGGTCGGCTATGGCGACATCACACCGCAAACGCTGATAGCAAGAGTTTTAGTTTCTTTTGAGTGCCTCACGAGTTATCTGCTGCTTGGTATTATGATTGGCATTGTCACCCGAGGTATTAATTTTGACAATAAGCAATAAAAAAAAGAGAGGCTTAAAAAGTCTCTCTTTTTTATTAGGAGTACTATTGTAATACTTTATAATTACTTTTTGAGGCTTTCCTCAATAGCAACGGCAACAGCAACGGTTGCACCAACCATCGGGTTGTTACCCATACCGATTAAGCCCATCATTTCAACGTGAGCCGGTACAGATGAAGAACCTGCAAATTGAGCATCACTGTGCATTCTGCCCATGGTATCTGTCATACCGTAAGAAGCCGGACCTGCAGCAACGTTATCGGGGTGCAAAGTACGACCTGTACCACCACCGGAAGCAACAGAGAAATATTTCTTACCATGTTCAACAGCCCATTTTTTGTATGTGCCGGCAACCGGATGTTGGAAACGTGTCGGGTTGGTTGAGTTACCGGTAATGGAAACGTCAACACCTTCTTTAATCATAATGGCAACGCCTTCAGATACATCATCGGCACCATAGCATTTTACTTTGGCTTTATCGCCGTTTGAAAAGGCTTTTTCTTCAACAATTTTCAAGTTGCCTGTGCTGTAATCATATTCTGTTTCAACATAAGTAAAGCCGTTGATACGAGAAATGATGTAAGCAGCATCTTTACCCAAACCGTTCAAGATAACTCTCAAAGGTTCTTTTCTAACCTTGTTGGCAGAACGAGCAATACCGATAGCACCTTCGGCTGCAGCAAAAGATTCGTGACCGGCCAAGAAGCAGAAACATTTTGTTTCTTCTCTGAGCAACATAGCTGCCAAGTTACCATGACCCAAGCCAACGGCTCTTTGGTCAGCAACGGAACCCGGAACGCAAAATGCTTGCAAACCGATACCGATTTTTTCAGCAGCTTCGGAAGCGTTTTTAACATTTTCTTTCAGAGCAATGGCGCAGCCCAAGGTATAAGCCCAAACAGCATTTTCAAATGCAATCGGTTGAATACCTTTGACCAATTTTTCAACATCAACACCTTTGCTTAAGCAAAAATCTCTTGTTTCTTCAATTTTAGAAAAACCGTATTTTGCCAAAACCGGAGTAATTTTTTCAATTCTTCTATCATATCCTTCAAATAACATGGCTTACTCCTTTCTCGGGTCAATAACTTTGACGGCTTCATCAAAACGACCATAGGTTTTGATATTGTTTTCAAAAGCGGTTTTCGGATCGGTTCCATTTTTGATTGCTTCCATCATTTTGCCTAAGTGAACAAATTTGTAGCCGATGATTTCATTATTGGCATCAACACCAATGTTCAAAACATAACCTTCGGCCATTTCCAAATATCTCGGACCTTTAACTTTGGTAGAATACATGGTACCGACTTGAGAACGCAAGCCTTTACCCAAATCTTCCAAACCGGCACCAATCGGCAAACCGTTTTCAGAAAATGCGGTTTGAGTACGACCGTAAACAATTTGCAAGAACAATTCACGCATAGCAACGTTGATTGCATCGCAAACCAAGTCTGTATTCAAAGCTTCCAAAATTGTTTTACCCGGCAAAATTTCTGCAGCCATAGCAGCAGAGTGTGTCATACCAGAGCAACCAATGGTTTCAACCAAAGCTTCTTCAATCACACCTTCTTTAACATTCAAGGTCAATTTGCAAGTACCTTGTTGCGGTGCGCAGCAACCACAACCATGGGTCAAGCCGGAAATATCGGTAATTTGTTTAGCTTTAACCCATTTTCCTTCTTCAGGAATAGGTGCAGGTTCGTGTCTTGCCCCTTTATACAGCGGGCACATCTGTTCAACTTCATGTGAGCATTGATGTTTGCAAGTCATATAAAAACTCCTTAATTTAAAAACAAAAAACTTCTCCCATGATCCAAAATGGTAGAAGTCATCAGCCTTGCGGCGGTTTGGTTAATATTAACCGGGGAGAACATCATTCCCTTGAGCATTTTATAAAATACAAACAGATAAATTACAAGTTTTTTATATCTTTTCGCAAAATTTTAGGCATAAAAAAAGCTCCTTGATTGAGGAGCTTTTGTTCTTATTTGCTCAAAGGCTTAAGTTCGGTACTTTCACCAAAAGTGAAAGAATAATTGAACCCGTTGTCAATCAAACCGTCAATTTGTTTGCCAAGCTTTTTAGAGCGTTTGAGCAAACGAACGGCAGTATATTGACTTTGCATCTCGCCAAATTTTTTCAAAACTTCTGAAAATTCATCATTATCAGAATAGATAAGAATAACTTTTTGTTCCGGAGCTGTTTGCAAGTTTTCATCTTTCAAAATCTCGCAAACGCGTTCAAAGCCAATGGAGAAACCAACGGCCGGAACCGATTCGCCCAAGAATTTGCCGATCATCTTGTCATAGCGACCGCCGCCGGCAATAGAAGAAGAAAATTTGTTGCTGCTGATTTCAAATACCATACCGGTATAATATCCCATACCGCGAACCAAAGACTTGTCATAAACAATGTTAAATTTGCCGTTGGCAATTGTGGAAATGGTAGCCAAAACCTTTTTCACATTAGCAACGACTTCTTTATCGGTAACATATTGTTCAACCGCATCAATGGAAGAAAGAGCATCGCCGGACAAAAGTTCCATAAACTTATCAACCACGTTTTGCGGATATTCTTTTTCTTCTAACTCGGCTTTAACACCGTCCAAACCGATTTTATCAAGTTTATCAAAAATCACGCAAACGGCAGGAATTTCTTCTTCGGCAAAACCGGCATATTTAATAATGTCTGACAAGATTCGTCTGTCATTGATACGAATGGTAAAATCTTCAAAGCCGATGTTTTGCAAAGCTTGCGAGGTAACAAAAATAAGTTCCATTTCGGCATTGATGGTAGCATCTCCGATGATGTCGATATCGCACTGATAAAACTCGCGCAATCTGCCTTTTTGCGGACGTTCGGCACGGAAAACTTTATCAACTTGAATACATTTGAACGGCAAAACCAAGTTTTGACGATTGTTGGCAAAATAGCGGGACAAAGGCATGGTCAAGTCATAGCGCAAACCGCTGTCGACCAAATCATTCTCCGTCAAGTTTTCTTTCGTTAAATCAAGCTTTTGACCACGTTTCAAGAGCTTGAAGATGAGGCTCAAGTTCTCGCCGCCGTCACTTTTGTTCAAGCGCTCAATATCTTCCATAATTGGCGTATTAATACGTTGAAAACCATATTTTTTATAAGTATTGAGAATGGTATTTTGAATATAATCTCTGAGCTGCACTTCATTAGGCAAATAATCTTTTGTACCGCGAACCGGCAATGCACTGATGGCCATTTTTTCCTCACTAAAAAAATCTGTAAAATTCAGCTATTAATACAACATGTTAAAATAAAAATAAAGACTTTTTTCTTGCCAA
>CALXZK010000051.1 GCA_944393225.1 uncultured Alphaproteobacteria bacterium | reverse complement strand
ATTGCATCATGGCTTGGCTTTCTTCCACGCTGTTGAGTGTTTCAACCAAAAGCCTTTTCCAAATCAGGTTCATATTATTGGCATTAAATTCTTTTATTTTTTCCGGATTATCTTTCAGACCTTCGTTTTTGGGATCATTATAATCGGGCTCAGCTTCGGCAACTTGTGCTTCTATGTCTGAGAGTTGTTGTTTAAGCTCAGCTTGTTGTTCGGGAGTAAAGTTTTCTGCCAAAACTTTCATAAATTCTTCTTTGAGGCACATATTATAAATATTGACATCGGTATTGATGCACTTTTGATCAATTTCCAGATATGCCATGGGAATATGAATATCTTGTTCTTCTGTTTGCTCTTGAGCGCAAAGCGGAGAAGATGCAAGCATTGTGGCGCCAATCATGGTTAAAAATATTTTTTTCATCATTTTTCCTTTCTTGAACTGTTGTTGCTTTAAAATATAAAATTGAAACATCAGACTTTCAAGCAAAATTCAATAAGATTGACATCAATCTTATTTCGGGTTAGTAAGGAACTGAAATTTTGAGGAAGAAATATGATAGATATCAATAACATCACGGTTCGTATCGGTAACAAAACTTTGTTGGAAAACGCTTCCGCCCATATTGCCGATGGTTGGAAAGTCGGTATTGTCGGAGCCAACGGCTGCGGCAAATCAACTCTGTTCAGAGTCTTGTTAGGCATGCAGGAAACCGAACTCGGCGAAATTAATTTTCCGAGTGGCGCGCGTATTTCCACGGTCGCTCAAGAGATGAAAGATATTGATATTCATGTTTTGGATTATGTTTTATCTCAAGATAAAGAAAGACAAGAACTATTAGAAAAATTAAAAAATGCAGAAGAAAGTGAACTGGCAGAAATTCACGAGCGCTTAAATTTTATCGGCTCATCTTCGGCAGAGGGCAGAGCTTCTGCCATTTTGAGCGGATTGGGCTTTTCTAACGATGACTTTTCCCGCCCGATAAAAGAATTTTCCGGCGGTTGGAGAATGCGTTTGGCTTTGGCGGCAGCCTTATTTGCACCGTCAGATATTTTGCTTCTTGATGAACCGACTAACCACTTAGATTTAGAAGCAAGCGTTTGGCTTGAAAATCATTTACAAAAATATCGCGGTACTTTGCTCTTAATCAGCCACGACAGATATATTTTGAACGATTTGTGCAATCACATCATTCATTTTGAAAATAAAAAGCTCAATGTCTATAACGGCAATTATGATACCTTTCAAACCACGCGTTCTTTGCAAAGAGAGGTCTTGGCCAAACAAATTGCCAAACAAGAGCAGCAGCGCAAACATTTGCAGTCTTTTATTGATAGATTTCGTTACAAGGCAACCAAAGCTAAACAAGCCCAAAGCCGAATGAAAATGCTGGAAAAGATGGAAGTTTTGCCGCCGTTGAGCAGTGAATATTCCTCATCTTTTGAGTTCCCCGAGGCGCAAAAAATGGCATCTCCTCTGATAAAACTCGATTCGGTCAGCGTGGGCTATGATGACAATGTGGTCTTGAAAAATTTGAATTTGAATATCGGTAATGATGACAGAATAGCTTTGCTCGGTGCCAATGGTAACGGTAAGTCAACCTTTGCTAAGCTATTGTCCGGCAGGCTAAATCCAATGTCAGGAAATGTTATTAAATCTTCTAAGTTGGAAGTTGGCTACTTTGCACAACATCAATCGGAAGAATTACCGCTGGATATGAGCGCTTGTGAATATTTAACATCTTTAATGCCGGAAATGCCCGAAACCAAAATTCGTGCACATTTAGCCGCCTTTGGTTTGAGCCAAGAAAAAGCCACCACGCAAATAGCCTTGCTTTCCGGTGGAGAAAAAGCAAGATTGCTCTTTGCCGTGATGAGCCGAAAATCGCCGGCTTTGTTGATATTGGATGAGCCGACCAACCACTTGGATATCGAGGGGCGCGATGCTTTGCTTGAGGCTTTGAACGCCTATAACGGTGCGGTTATTCTCATTACGCATGATTTACATTTAGTTGAATTGGTGGCAGATGATTTGTGGCTGGTAAAAAATCATACCTGCAAAGTTTATAACGGCGATTTGGCAGAATACAGAGATTCGCTTTTGAACGAAAAAAACACCGCCAAAAAAGTAGAGCCGCAACAGCCTAAGGCAGAACCGAAAAAAAATAATTATTTTGAGGTAAAACAACTCAATGCCGAAATTAAAAAAAACAGAGAAGTTGATTGAAAAATTAAATGCTCAAAAATCGGCAATGGAAGAAAAATTTACGCAAACAACCAATACAGATGAGCTTATCGCCTTGCAAAAAGATTTTGCTTATTTGCAAAATGAAATAGATAAAAACGAAAATATTTGGTTGGAGCTTTCTGAAAAATTGCAAAATTTGAGCTAAGGTAAACTATCTTCCGCCACCGCCGCGAGCATTTGCGGCAGCCGCTTTAGCGGCTTGGTCGGCTTGTTTTTGTTGCTCTTGTTTTTGTTTCTGCTTTTTGAGTTCTTCTTGCCGCTTTTTCTCTTCTTCCTCAAGGCGTTTGCGCTCTTTTTCTTGTTCTTGCCGTTCTTTTTCCAGAGCTTCTTCTTTTTCTTTGGCGATTCGGATTCTTTCTTCCGTTTCTTTTTTGCGATTCTGTTCGTTTTTTTGCCTTTCTTGTTCTGCGCGATTTTTTTCCTCTTGTTCTTCGTGGGTACGCCTTCTTTGTTCTTCGGCTTCACGGCGACGCTGCTCTTGAATGCGACTGTTTTTGGTTTTCGGACTTGTTTTTGCTTTGGATATGATTTTCTTGACCATGCGGAAAAATTCCATTCTGAACACAGTCAGCACGTCACGAATAATTTTTTTGACGGCTTGTCGTTGCAATTGTTCTTTTTGTTCGGTTTGTTGACGATTAATTTCTTCGCGAATGAGCTTTTTTATGGCTTCTTTGTTTTCTCGTTCAGCCTTTTTAAGGCGAGTAACAACCAAAAGCCTAAAAGCCTTTCTCTTTTCTTCACTCAAGTTTGCACCGGTTTCATCTTCCAAAAAAGCCAGAGCGTCATCAACATCTTGACGAATCTGTTCATCTATTTTTTGAAAGGCCTTGCGCTTTTTTTCTGAAAATTGGCGATAAAGCACAACACCGGTCATTATGATAAACACGACCAGTGCTGCACAAAAAATATAAATCAAATACCAATATTCTTCTTTCATATAAATATATTAACACAAAAATATTGAAATTTTGTAAAACTGGGGTACAAAAAAGCAAGGAGAATCAGATGACAGATAAATTGTTGTTACTTTCATGTTGTGCACCTTGTTCTTGTGCCGTCATCAAAAAATTGGCAGAAGAAGGAACGGATTTTGCTGTTGTATTTTACAATCCCAACATTCGCCCCAGAGCAGAATATGAAAAACGCCGAGATGAAAATGAGCGTGTCTGCCAACAATATCATGTGCTGTTTATTGAATTGGAATATGATAATGAAACATGGTGTCAGGCAACGCAAGGTTTGGAAAACGAACCGGAAAGAGGAAGCCGTTGTAGTATATGTTTCCATTTAAGACTAAAAAGGGTGATGGAATATGCTTTAGCAAACGGATATGATAAAGTTGGCTCGGTTTTAGGTGTATCTCGCTACAAAAATTTAGATCAGGTTAACGCGATGGCGCAAAAGGCATCAGAGGAAACAGGTATGCCATATGTTCATATAGAAGGCAGAAAACATGGCATGCAAGAATTGCGTCAACAATTGATAAAAGAACTGGAATTATACAATCAAGATTATTGCGGATGTAAGCCGCGCACGTAAAAATAAATTGTTTTTTGTTAAAACGACAAAATAAAGATTGTAAAAAATATATATTTCATGTATGAGTAGAGAAGCTGATTGCTTTTTATAATAATAATTACGATTCTGCAGGTAATGATTGTTAAGGAAAAAGGCAATCGGCACAGGTTTAAAATAAAAAAAAGAGTAAATTTTGCAATTTACTCTTTTTTTTATTAGATAGAACTACATAGAAACGGCTTTTTTAACGGTACGAATTGGTACCATATATTCACGAGTTACTTCATCGCCGTCCAACTCCACAACCAAAACTTCGTCAACGGCTTGCAACGGAACCTTTGCATCAGGATTAATTCCTTCAAGAATCACAGCACTTTCTTTGCTTCTGTAAAGCAATGCGCTGTTATTTCCGTCAAAGACCAAACGCGGATTTTCAGGACCGCCGGCACGAGCACTAATCAAAAACAAAATTTCACCGGCACCATTTTGCAAAATATTAAATTCTTTTTCTTTTTCCGTTAAAATGTCGCTAGCCATAATGAACCTCATTACTCCTCATTCAATTTGAAACCTATGATAGCATATAAATATTAATAAATATACTACAAATTTGCATAAAAAAATTTTTTTTGATTTTTTTTTATTTTTTATGTTGACTTCACCAAAATTATCTATTATACATTGGCTCGTTGTTACGAACAACGGGTGCGTAGCTCAGCTGGTAGAGCATTTGACTTTTAATCAAAGGGTCTCGGGTTCGAATCCCGACGCGCTCACCATTTAAGAAAAAGCTCTGTTTTTACAGAGCTTTTTTTTTGTCCTCAATCTCGTTCGGGATTCGAACCCGTAAGGGAGCGCTAAGCAAAAATGCAAACGATTTTGCATT
>CALXZK010000050.1 GCA_944393225.1 uncultured Alphaproteobacteria bacterium | reverse complement strand
AAATTTATATTATTGTATTTTATGAAGAGATTTTGATTTTATAGAAAAATGTTGTTATGACAGCAACATAAAATAAGGAGATAAATATGTCAGAATTAGATACACAATCTGCTTATGACGGTTTTGTTGGCGGTAAATGGCAATCTGAAATCAACGTAAGAGATTTTATTCAAAAAAACTACACCCCCTATGAAGGTGATGCAAGCTTCTTGGCTGGTCCGACCGAAGCTACCAAAAAATTGTGGGATATGTGCTGCGAATTGAGCAAAAAAGAACGCGAAAAAGGCGGCGTATTGGATATGGATACCAAAGTTGTATCTTCTATCGTATCTCACGGTGCTGGCTATTTGGATAAAAACTTGGAAACCATCGTCGGCTTCCAAACAGATGCTCCGTTCAAACGTTCTTTGCAACCGTTTGGCGGTATCAGAATGGCAGAAACTTCTTGCAAATCTTATGGCTATGAAGTAGATCCCGAAATTTCTGAAATCTTCACAAAATACAGAAAAACTCACAACCAAGGTGTGTTCGATGTTTACACTCCTGAAATGAAAGCAGCTCGTCACTCCGGTATCATTACCGGTCTTCCGGATGCTTACGGCCGCGGTCGTATCATCGGTGACTACCGTCGTGTTGCTTTGTATGGTATTGACAGATTAATCCAAGACAAACAAGAACAATTCAAATCTCTTGAAGGTGAAATGACACCTGAACGCATTCAATTGAGAGAAGAAATTGCTGAACAAATCAGAGCTTTGAAAGAAATGATTGAATTGGGTAATATCTACGGATTCGACATTTCTAAACCGGCTAAAACAGCAAAAGAAGCTATCCAATGGTTATACTTTGGTTACTTGTCTGCTGTTAAAGAGCAAAACGGCGCTGCAATGAGCTTGGGTAGAACTTCTACTTTCTTGGATATTTACATTGAAAGAGATTTGAAAAAAGGTATCATCACCGAAGAACAAGCTCAAGAAATGATTGACCACTTCATCATGAAATTGAGATTGGTTAAATTTGCTCGTACTCCGGAATACAACGAATTGTTCTCCGGCGACCCGACATGGGTAACAGAATCAATCGGTGGTGTTGGTATTGACGGTCGTCCTTTGGTTACCAAAAACTCTTTCAGATATTTGAGAACTTTGGAAAACTTGGGCACAGCTCCGGAACCGAACTTGACTGTTTTGTGGTCTAAGAGATTGCCGCACGCATTCAAAGAATACTGCGCTCACATTTCTATCAAAACATCTTCAATCCAATATGAAAACGATGACTTGATGCGCGTAACTCACGGCGATGACTATGCTATCGCTTGCTGCGTATCTTCAATGGTTGTTGGTAAAGAAATGCAATTCTTCGGTGCTCGCGCTAACTTGGCTAAATGTATGCTTTATGCTATCAACGGCGGTATCGATGAAAAATCTAAAGAACAAATCGGACCGAAATACAGACCGATTACTTCTGAATACTTAGACTATGACGAAGTTATGTCTCGTTATGAAGACATGATGGAATGGTTGGCTGGTTTGTATGTCAACACATTGAACGTCATTCACTACATGCACGACAAATATTGCTATGAAAGATCTCAAATGGCTTTGCACGACAGAGACGTTAAGAGATATTTCGCAACCGGTATTGCAGGTTTGTCTGTTGTTGCTGACTCTTTGTCTGCAATCAAATATGCAAAAGTTAAAACCATCAGAGATGAAAACGGCGTTGTTGTTGATTACGAAGTTGAAGGCGACTTCCCGAAATATGGTAACAACGATGACCGCGTTGACCAAATCGCTGTTAACCTCGTTAAGAAATTCATGGGCATGATTAGAAAACACTTCACATACAGAAATTCTATTCCGACCATGTCTATTTTGACCATTACATCAAACGTTGTATATGGTAAGAAAACAGGTAACACTCCTGATGGTAGAAAAGCAGGTATTCCTCTTGCTCCGGGCGCAAACCCGATGCACGGTAGAGATACCCACGGTGCAGTAGCTTCTTTGGCTTCCGTTGCAAAACTTCCGTTCAACGATGCTCAAGATGGTATTTCCAACACCTTCTCCATCATCCCGAATGCTTTGGGTAAAGATGAAGTATTTATGGGTGATTTGGATATCCAACTTGATTGCGGATGCTGCGAAGGCACTTGTAAATAATTAGTGACAGTGAGGCGTGAATAGTGTATAATCTTTAAGTAACACTATTCACAAATCACGGTTGCGTTAAAGAAACCATTAATAAAGAAAGGTAAAAAAATGGCTACTCAACAAGAAGAAAACTTGATCAATTTGTTGGACGGTTATGTTGAAAAAGGTGGTCACCACTTGAACGTAAACGTATTCAACAGAGAAACTTTGCTTGATGCTCAAGCTCACCCGGAACAATATCCGCAGTTGACTGTTCGTGTTTCCGGTTATGCCGTAAACTTCATTAAGTTGACTAAAGAGCAACAAGATGACGTTATTTCAAGAACTTTCCACTCTTCAATCAACGGATAAGTTCAAGACTTTAGAGAAAAAAGCAAGATTTTAAATCTTGCTTTTTTTTTATTATGCTATATTGATACATCGAGGAGAAAAATATGTCAGAAATTTTAGGAAATATCCATTCCGTAGAAAGTTGCGGAACGGTTGACGGACCGGGAATTAGATTTGTTGTCTTTACCCAAGGTTGCCCGATGCGTTGTCAATATTGCCATAATCCGGATACTTGGGAAGTTAGAGAAAACCAAAGAATGAGCGCCGACGAAATTTTGGAACAATATGACGGCGTTAAAGAATTTTGCCACGGCGGTATAACCGTAACCGGTGGCGAACCCATGTTGCAAATGGACTTTGTAACCGAGTTGTTCAAAAAAGCGCAAGCCAAGGGCATTCATACCGCGCTGGATACGTCAGGTGTGCTGTTTAATAAGAATGATACCACCAAAGTTGATGAACTTTTGAAATACACCAGTTTGGTCTTGCTTGATATTAAACATATTGATGATGAAGAGCACAAAAAGCTGACCAAACATACCAATAAAAATATTTTGGAATTTGCTCAATATTTATCCGACATCAAAAAGCCGATGTGGGTCAGACACGTAGTCGTGCCGGGAATTACCTTTAAGGAAAAATATTTAACGCGCTTGGGCGAGTTTTTAGCCACATTACATAATGTAGCAGCCTTAGATGTTCTGCCTTATCACGATATGGCTATTCCAAAATATCAAAACTTGAATATTCCTTATCCTTTAATGGGAGTTCCGCCATTGACCAAACAGCAAGCTCTTCAAGCCAGAGAAATGATTTTGAAAGCTTATAAGGCGGCAAGAGAAAAGCAAAATGCTTAAGTTAAGAGTAAAAAAACGGTGCAAAGAAATTTGCACTGTTTTTTTTGTGCCGTAATTTTTTTATCTTGACTTAGAGTTAACTCTAAAAATTATACTGCTTGTACTGACAAAAAACAAAGAGGAAAAACTATGAAAAAATTTATGATGTTTGCACTTTGTTGCCTATCATTTTTAGGTGCGGGTGCCCAAGCAGAGGAGAAGGATATGAAAATAAAATTGACCATAGATAATCAAGAAGCCATCATCGGTTTAGAAGACAATTCGGCAACAAAACAGTTTGTGCAGATGCTTCCTGCTGATTTTGAGTTTAGAGATTTTGCCGGAGAGGAAAAAATCACCAATTTCCCGCGCCCGATTTCTTTGGAAGACGCACCACGCGGTATGATAGCCACTGCCGGAAAATTGTTTATCTATGCACCATGGAAAAACATGGGTATATTTTATAAAAATCATAGCCTTATTCCGGACACAAATTTGATAAAGCTGGGTGAGGTGGAAAATGGATTAGATATTATTGCTGCGCAAAAAAATACGTTTAAGGCTCATATTGAAGTTATAAAAGAATAATCCCCATTCGTTGGGCCCTTCCACAATAAGAATTGACGATACCAAGTTTTTATTTATGATATATTCAACTGAAAATTTAGAAAATGTCATAAAGGAAATCAACTCATGGTAAAAGTCTTTGTTTCGGGCTGTTTTGATGTTTTGCATAGTGGTCACATACGCTTTTTTGAAGAAGCATCACAATATGGCGACTTATATGTATCAATCGGTTCGGATAAAACCGTAGAAGAGTTAAAACACCGCAAAACTTTGTACAATGAGTTAGAGCGTTTGTATATGGTTTCTTCAATTCGTTTTGTGCATCATGCGTTTATTGCGCAGGGTTCCGGAAAGTTAGATTTCTTAAATGAGCTCAAAGAAATACATCCCGATGTCTTTTTTGTAAATGCTGATGGTGATAGTCCGGAAAAAAGAAAAGCAGTTGAAGATTTGGGTGTCAGATATATTGTCAGCAACCGCATTCCCAAAGATTTGCTTCCTGTTCGTTCGACCACGGCAATCAGAAATGTGCTGCAAAAGTAAAATAAATCAAATAGATAGAATAAAAAGAAGAATATCGTTTTGAAAGTGAAACAAAACGATATTTTTTTTATAAAATTTTTTGAAAATACTATTGCATCGGTAAAATTTGTTTCCTACATCAATATTAGAAGGTTGAATACAAGAACAAATTTAAGGAGAATAAAATGTCTGATTTAATGAACAAAAAAGAAAACAGTCATAATACTCCGATGCGTTATGGCTATCATAATGATTGGAGCGATTTGGTAAACAATTTCTTTGGCGGATTGTTGGATTTTCCGAGAGATATAAATCGTGAATTGTCTAATACCACAAGACAAATGAGCCCAAAAGTAGAAGTTGAAGAAAACGAAAATGATGTTGTTGTTTCTGCCGAGTTACCGGGAATTCCGGAAAACAGCATTGATTTGGAAGTTTCTTCCGATGGCTATTTGACAATCAGCGGCGAGAAAAAACAAGAGAAAAAAGAAAACAAAAAAGGAAGTTATTTCTCAGAGTTTTCTTACGGTTCTTTCAGCCGTACGGTTCCTCTGCCATGGGATTTGAAGTTTGATGATGCCAATGCCGAATATAAAGACGGTGTTTTGAAAGTTATCTTCCCGAAATCACAAAATGAACAAGGCAAAAAGAAAAAAAT
>CALXZK010000049.1 GCA_944393225.1 uncultured Alphaproteobacteria bacterium | reverse complement strand
AAACTTTTTCATATCGAGTTTCCTCTTTGCTTGTTAATGTTTAGAATGAGTTCAGTATATAGTATGTATCTTTCTAATTTATTAATAAAAACTAATCTAAGTGTTTCTCAGATTCGATCTACTCATTCCTCAAAAAAACATAGCCGATTCTTTTCAGCGTATTCATCACATTTTCTTTATTTCTTTTTTTAATCGGGCGTATCGGGCGACCGGCATAAACCGTCCATGGTTCAAACTTATAATTAGAGGGAACAAAGCTCAAAGCCCCGATGCAAACACCTTCGGGAATGTCATTATTCGGCATAATAACCGAATTTGTACCCACTCCGGTATATTTTCCCAAAGTAACGTTTCCCTGAATTTCTTTTACTTCCGGCACGGAATGAGTGACGAGTTCATTAACATAATCATTACTGCTGAGCCAAACTTTTACACCTGCTGCCAAACTGGAACACTCACCCATGGTGAATTTATATTTTCCATCTCCGCCGGCAATATAAGTCCCCGGAGCAATTTCACAATCGGAGCCAATTTTGCAAGCGGAAGAAATACGACAAAAATCGGCGATTCGAACATTATCACCCACCTCAATCAAATCAGGCTTTTTCAAAATAACATATTCACCTAAGACAAAATTCTTTCCGTGCTTCATGTTTTTTCTCCTCTTAAAAAAATCAACAAAACAAAATTATCGTGACAAGAAAAATTAAGATTGGCAAACCACAAAAAATTTCATTTTATTACATTTTATTAAGCAAAAACAAAATATTACAAAATATTTCAAAAATATTTTTATCCCTTAAGCGTTCCTTAAGTTTACTTTGTTGAAGTGTAGATATCAGTTAAAAAACTTCCTTTATAAAGCTGATAACCTAAAAACAATGAAAATAAAAAATTAAATATATAGTTATAAAGTTTAACCTAAACACAGGAGAAAAAAGATGAATAAAATTTTAGCCGTATCTGCTTTAGCAATCACTGTTGCTTTCTCAGGCGCTGCTTTGGCAAAACAAAATTTGGGCGGTGGCTTCACCGGTCCGGCAGCTTCTAACTTGAACGTAACCGCTGCTGAAGCATCCAAACTTTCTGATGACACACCGGTAATCTTGACTGGTAAAATCAAACAAAGCTTGGGCGATGAAAAATATATGTTCCGTGACGCAAGCGGCACCATCACTGTTGAAATTGACAACGAAGATTGGAGAGGTGTAACCGTTGGTCCGAACGACACCGTAGAACTTCAAGGTGAAGTTGATACCGATATGTTCCAACCCAACAAAGTTGACGTTGACTCGGTTATCAAAAAATAAGTTTTAAGGAACTTTGAACATGCGCATTCTTTTAATAGAAGATGATCAACTGATAGGAGATGGCTTAAACATCGGGCTTAACAAACTGGGCTTCAGTGTTGACTGGTTTCAAAACGGACTGGACGGCAGAGAAGCCCTGTTCCAAGCACCATATGATGCCGTTGTGCTCGACTTAGGTCTTCCCGGAATTGATGGTCTGAGTATATTAAAAGAATGGCGCATGCAAGGTAAAAAAGAACCTGTTTTGATTTTAACCGCCAAAGGCGATGTTGACCAACGCATCATAGGGCTTGAAAGCGGTGCCGATGACTATCTGGCAAAGCCGTTTGCTCTGGCCGAAGTTGCGGCTCGTATCAAAGCCTTAATCAGAAGACATAATGACACCGTCACACCGGTTATCACACACGGAAACATCACTTTTAATCCTTATACCAGAACCGTACAACTGGAAGGAAAAGATGTCGTCCTTTCCCCGAAAGAACTGACGGTTTTAGAATTATTATTAAACAACAAAAATAAAGTCTTGTCGAAAGAGACGATTGAAAATAAAATTTATTCATGGGGTGAAGAAGTATCCAGCAACGCCGTGGAAGTTCACGTTCACCATTTGCGTAAAAAGCTTGGCAAAAATATAATTAAAACCATAAACAAAATTGGCTACATGTTAGGAGAAGCATGAAAAAATTCAGCCTTCAGCTACGACTGATTATCTTTTTTATTCTTATCTCCGGCTCAGTTTTTCTGACTGCCGGAATTTTGTCATGGTATGAAGGCAGAGAAAAATTAGATGAGTTTTTTGATACCTATCAAATGCTGATGGGCAGAAAACTTTCTTCTCTTGATTGGCATAATTTCAGCCCCGAAAGTCAAAACAAAATAGACAAGCTCATTAAAGATTTGGACGATGACGGCGAAGAAGATGATGATGCCTTAGGTTTTGCCGTATTCAATTTGCAAGGCGATATGCTTTTTCACGACGGTAATGAAGGAAAATTCTTTCAATATAATGGCTATAAATCGGGCTTCAATAAACAAAAAATCGGCGAAGATAATGAACCCTGGCGCATTTTTTGGATAGAAAGCATAGATAAACAATATGTCATTGCCATTGGGCAAGAGCTTGATTTTCGTGAGGACGCCGCCTTTGATTTGGTGGAAGATACTTTGCTTCCTTGGGCTGCGGGTCTGACCATTTTGCTGATTGCTGCCGTATATATGGTTAGCCGAGAGTTCCGCCCGTTGAAAAAAATTGCTCAAGAATTGCAACATCGCGATTCAAACGACTTATCTCCGGTTGATAACGAAAATATGCCATCTGAAATCAAACCCATGGTCGGCGCTTTGAACAATTTGTTCATCAAAATCAAAGATACTTTGAAAAGAGAACGCAGTTTTATTTCAGATTCGGCGCATGAGTTGCGTAGTCCGCTCACGGCCTTAAAAGTTCAGTTAGAAGTTGCTGAGCTCGCCGACGACGATGCTAAAATGCGTCAAGAAACGTTGCAAAAATTAGGGCTCGGCATTGAACGTGCATCGCGCTTGGTTGAACAACTTTTGGAACTGAGCCGATTGGAAGCTTATAAAGACAGCGGTAACCACAATTTCAAAATGCTCAACTGGCAAGAAATTGTTGAAAATGCAATCAAGGAACAAGAAATCGCCGCACAAAACCAAAATATTAAAATTGAATATAATCATCAAAAAGATTTTGCTGTCAAAGAAGGTGCACCGCTTTTGTGGTCTTTACTGTTGCGCAACTTGCTTGATAATGCCATTCGTTACAGTCCCTATGGCGCCGAAATTAAAATTGACATGTCTGAAAATGAATTAACTGTCTTCAACAGTGGTATAACCGTTGATGAAACCGTACTTCCCCGCCTGAAAGAACGTTTTTTCCGACCGGCAGGACAACGACAAAGCGGCAGTGGTTTAGGATTATCCATTGTCGAACGTATTGCCCGCTTGCATCAATGTCAGGTAAAACTTGAAAATAAAGACAACGGTTTCTGCGTCAAAATTATGCATTTTTAATGTATTTACAAATAGATTCGAACAAGTTAAACTAGCTTCAGTCAAAACTTTTACGGGACTTAAAAACTATGCAAAAAATGTTTAATTATATCATTAAAGGGCAAGGATTAGGTGTAAAATATATTTTGCTTGCCTCTTTCATCATTTCCCTTGTTTTTTCAATTTTCATTCGTGTTAAAGGAAATGATTTGGTTCCCTACGCAAACGACATCATCAATCAAATGTTGCCGCTCAAAATTGAAAACGGCGTTGTTGTTGAACCGCAAAATACCATCCGTGTAGCACAATTAAAATCCGGCAACGTTGCCATTCCATTGCCGATTATCATGGATACCACCATTGATACTTTGGATACAACCAAAGCTGAAAAAGGTTTTTATTTAACCAGAACCGCTTTTTACGTAATTAATGACAATGAAGTAAGAATGCACACTTTGGATGAAGATGTTGATCTCATTCAAGATGACTATACCGATGATATCAAGTCTGTTTTGACAGGAACTGCAGTTACATTGTTTTTCATTGGCTTATTGCTCATTTTCATCACCTATTTTATAGCCACCATCTTCTATTCCTTGTGCGCCCAAATTTTGGAATTGTTCTTTGGCAAAAAATATACTTTTGATATAAGAATGCGCTTAAGTGTCGTCTGCTTCTTAACGGTATATATTTTATACTTTTTATTAAGTCTCTGCGGCTTAGAAAGCGGAAAATTAATTTTCTTCATCACGACCTTAATTTTGCAGTCTATTGTTATTTATAAATTGCCTGCTATTCAGTTAGGAAACAATATTCTTGCAAACAGTGAAGCTTATTGGCCATCCGAACAACCTGAGACAAAAGCCGAAGAAAAAACGGAAACAGAAGCTCAAACCGAACCGGAAAAAAAAACAACAACTAAAACAGTAAAAAAAGTTGCCAAAGCCAAAGCTGAAACAACCAAGAAAAAAGCTGTTGTAAAAAAAGCTCCGGCAAAAAAGAAAACACCGGCTGCCAAAGCTTCTACTAAGAAAAAAGCTGAAAAATAACCAGCTTGAAAAAGAAAACAAAAACCTCTTCTAAAAAGAAGAGGTTTTTTTATTATTATGCTTCAAAAGAAATATCAATTTTCATATCAAAAGCTCGCGCAATTTGGTGCAAAACACCAAGATGAGGTTCGGCAAGACCGAGCTCCAACTTTTCCAGATAAGAAGTCGGTACGCCGGTTTGCGTAGATAAATCGAGGATAGTCAATTTGTGCAATCGCCGAAGAGATGTCAGTTGCTCGGCAAGATTAAGACGCGTTTGTTTAAGATTAATTTGTGCTTGTTTTTTGTTTAGCATATTTCAACTCCTGTTTATGGGGACAATTTTTGCCGTCAAACATGCCGTGCTTGTGGGGGCAAGCTGCCACCAGCTTGTTAAAACATACCGCCATGAGTAAGAACTCAAGGCGGTGGAGCTGAAAAACTGCAAGAATACAGACGCACTTATTCGACCTTTAAAAGGCTTATATCATGCACTCCACCACAAGTGGATTTTATTCTTGAGATGTTTTTCAGACACCACAGGCTATCTCTAACCTGCAAGAGCCATTGTAGAGAAGTTGAGAAAAAAAGCAAATATTTTTTGAACAAAGCACAAAAGAAGAGCCAAGAACGTACATCATTCCTTTGCGGTTAATCTACACAAGGCACGAATACTCCGCCCAGAAAGGAGAGAGCATCGCGGTTTCAAGGCATGACAGAGCGGCAATCTAACTGATGCGGTCAAGCTGGCTTTTATTTTAGCGACACATGGCTCACAAACTCCGCCCAGAAAGGAAAGAGCATCGAGATTTCTAGGCACGGCAGAGAGGCAATCTAACTGATGCGGTCAAGCTGGCTTTTATTTTAGCGACACATGGCACACAAACTCCGCCCAGAAAGGAGGAGCATCGCGGTTTCAAGGCATGACAGAGCGGCAATCTAACTGATGCGGTCAAGCTGGCTTTTATTTTAGCTACACTAGACACAAACACTCCGCCCAGAAAGAAGAGAGCAT
>CALXZK010000048.1 GCA_944393225.1 uncultured Alphaproteobacteria bacterium | reverse complement strand
CCAATCACCCAGCTACCAAGAATAGGATGTTTTCCCTGATAAGACGGAATATCTACCAATTCCTGATAAATATGCCCTTCTATACCATATTCTCCATCCGATTTTTCAATACATGACCCGAGTTTGACCAGCTCAATATTTGCACCTTCGCGAGAGAAAATCGGTTTTTTGCAATATGAACGCAATTTAGCTTTATCCTCTTCGCGATAAGCCGGCAAAATGTAAGGGCTATTCGGGAACATTTCATACAAAATCGGCAACATGGCCTTGTTGCTCATCAACGCTTTCCACAAAGGCTCAATCCAGCACATTTCTGTTTTACAAGCTTCCATGCACTTATGAAACATTGTTTCTAAAGGATAAAGCTTGAACATACAGTTAACCGGTTCTGTTCCGCAATAAAGTGAACCATTTTGATAAATAAGGTCTTCAAAATCCATCGCAACCGTATGCAACCCTGCTTGAATTGCCGTATGCTGAATATATTCCGTTGTGCTGTTATCTTCCAAGCAATCTACAAGAGAACCGAAATAATAGGTATCACACTTGTAAACCTCATGAATATCTTTCCAAGACTGAATCAAAGCTTCATGAATGGAATTAAACTGATCGGCATCCGGAAAAACATCTTCTTTCCACTGCCATTGCACCAAAGCAGACTCAATCAACGTCGTTGGTGTATCGGCATTAAATTCCAAAAGTTTTGGCACACCGTTTACCCAAGCAAAATCAAATCGCCCATACAATGATAAGTCATCTTCTTCCCATGAACGACGAATAGCCTCGCGCATTTCATTCGGAATGCAAAGCATGTTGAGTTTTACATCATCATACAGGCAAGCTTCGGTCGCTTGACAATACATATCATAGCATTCATTGGTTGCCTTCTCTAGTTCTTCAATTTCAGCCATTGAAAAGCGATAATACGCATTTTCCAACCAATAATCTTGATAGAACTGAAAACCAACACTTTTTAGTTTTTCTTCGTAATTTTGACGTGGTTTAATAACTATTCTTTCCATATACAATCAAACAAAATTAAGCACTAAATGAATGAGAACGAGAACCGGAGCTAAACACTTTTCCTGAAGGAGAAGGTTTTGAGCTGTTGCTCGGGCTAAAAGATTTTCCCGAACTTGTTGAGTTTGGTTTAACCGATGATTTGTAAGTCGATTGCGGAATACTCGCCGGCGGAGTTGTTGCAATTCCGCTTGAGTTAGTCCACGAACCTGTTCCCGGATAATAGTTATAAGCAGCTCCGCTGTTGTAACCTGAGGAATTGTACGGAAAGACCATCCAATATCCACCACTACCGTTATAAACCCAACGATTTCCGTTTTCGTCTTTCTTTTCTTCCTTGTCTTTTGGATTCTGAGGAAGGAAAGGTTTTGATGTACATGCTGAAAGGAATAACGACAAACCTGCCGCAACAACGAAAAAAGGTAATTTTCTTTTCATAAAAATAAAAAATTTAATGATTTAACATAAAGGTATTAAAAAACCAAAACAAAATACCATAAAAACCACAATTGGTCAACAACATTTATCTATATTAAATTTTATGAATATTAATAACTCCTAAATACTTTTTGCCTATATTTAAGGCATTATATATGAGTGAATATATGAGCATCTGTTATCATAGCGGCAAGCAACCCGTTTTTTGCTGACAGGAAGGCGAGTTTCATATATAATATTCTCGACACTAACTTTTTGGGAGGGTTTGTACTATGAAAAAGTTGTTGCTTAGTCTACTTCTTTCCATAAGTACAATAAGCCAAACCATGGCAGCTCCAACTGCCGCTCCGACAAATTATCCCGGTTCTACCGGATTTTGGAGCTGGTTTGAAGGAATGAACGCATTAACGGTGGTTTTTGCCAGCTTGTGCGTTTTTGCCATTGCTTATCGTATTTACGGAATTTTTGTAGCCAGTAAAGTTTTGCGCCTTGATGCCAACCGCGTCACACCGGCGGTTAAATATGCCGATGGACACGACTACGTCAAGACCAATAAAAACGTTTTGTTCGGTCACCACTTTGCCGCTATTGCTGCTGCCGGTCCGTTGGTTGGTCCGGTTTTGGCGGCTCAATTTGGTTTTATGCCCGGTGCATTGTGGATTTTGGTCGGCTGCGTTTTAGGCGGTGCCGTTCATGATATGGTTGTTATCTTTGCCTCCGTCCGTCACAAAGGCGAAAGCTTGGCAACCATCGCCGAAAGAGAAATTGATCCTTTCACCGGAACCATTGCCGGCTTTGCCGTCTTGTTCATCTTGATTTTGACCTTAGCCGGTTTGTCTTTGGCTTGCGTCAGCGCCATGCACAATGCTCCTTGGTCTTTGTTCATTGTTGCCATCACCATGCCGATTGCCATTTTAATGGGCTTGATTATGCGCTACAAAAAGAACGGCGGTGTTACACTCGCAAGTGTTATCGGTATTGTTTTATTGGTCATTGGTATTATCTCCGGTCACGATTTGATGAAACCCGAAAACTTGGGCTGGATGTTTGATTGGGACAAAGACACTGTTTCCATCGCCATTCCGCTTTATGGTTTTGTGGCTTCTGTTTTGCCGGTTTGGTTGTTGTTGGTTCCGAGAGACTATTTGTCCACCTACCTCAAAATCGGTACCATTGTCATGTTGGCATTAGGTATCGTTTGTGTACACCCAACCATCACCATGCACATGTTCACCCCGTTTATTTACGGTGGCGGACCGGTTATTAACGGACCTGTATTGCCGTTCATTTTCATCACCATTGCTTGCGGTGCCATCTCTGGTTTCCATGCCATCATCGGTACCGGAACAACCCCGAAAATGATTGGTAACGAAAAAGAAATTTTGTTCGTAGGTTACGGTGCTATGTTGACCGAAGGTTTTGTTGCCATGATGGCTTTGATTGCTGCCTGCACCATGATGCCGGGCGACTACTTTGCAATCAACGCTTCTCACGATGCATATCAAGCCTTGCTCGCTGCACATCCGAACTTTGCCGTAACAGACTTACCTTACTATGAAGAGCACATTGGCATTGACTTGCATGGTCGTACCGGTGGTGCCGTTTCTTTGGCTGTTGGTATGGCTCACATTTTCAGAAACATTCCGTATATGGATCACTTGGTTGCCTACTGGTACAACTTTGCGGTTATGTTTGAAGCTGTGTTCATTTTAACTGCCGTTGATGCCGGTACTCGTGTCGGTCGTTTCTTCTTGCAAGAAATGCTCGGTAAAGTAATGCCTAAATTCAACAACAAAGAATGGATGCCGGGTGTTATTTTGACCAGTGCCGTCTTCACTTTCTTGTGGGGCTATCTGGTTTATACCGGCAACATTTCAAGCATTTGGCCTTTGTTTGGCTTGAGCAACCAATTGTTGGCTGCTTGCGCTTTGATTGTTTGCACCACCATGTTACTCCGCCTCAACCGCGGCAAATATGCTCTCACGGTTGCCATCCCCGGAATTTTCATGGTGATTGTCACTTTCTGGGCTGGCTACTTGCAAGTATTCACTCAATACTTGCCTGCAGGTCAAACCTTGCTTGCCGTTCTTGGCATGATTGTCATGTTCTTAATGGTCATCGTTTTAGTCGGAGCTTTCCGTAAATGGGCTAAGCTGATGAAGATTAAAACCACCGTTAAAGATGAATATGGTGAAGATGTCAAAGCTTTGGCTGTTGAATAAACAAAAGCAAACACAAAGAAATCCCTCGGAATTTCCGAGGGATTTTTTTTGAACATTTAAGGCTTACGGAATATAAACCGTATGGAGCATATTGGTTCTTCCCTTTGTATTCAGCGGGAAACCGGCAGTAATGATAATATGGTCGCCGGATTTTGCCAAACCGCTTTCCTTAGCAATACGAATGGCAACATTTTCAATTTTATCAAAGCTCTTGAAGCCATCTTTATTGATAAAACTTTTAACACCCCAAACCAGCGTCATTTGGTGCGCCACTTTTTCATCCGGTGTAATGGCAATAATCGGCAAATTCGGACGCTCTTTGGCAGCCAGGAAAGTTGTAAAACCGGAAGATGTAAAAGTAACAATACCGGCAACATTTTGCAAAACGGAAGCCACTTCACTGGCGGCAAAAGTGATTGAATCTGCCTCACCGCAACAACATTGTTTTTGGCGAGAGCGTTCCATCAAAGAATAGAACAAATCATCTTTTTCAACTTCATGAATGATATTATTCATCATTTGCACGGCTTCAACCGGATATTTTCCGGCTGCAGTTTCGGCTGAAAGCATAACGGCATCGGCACCGTCAAAAACGGCAGTTGCCACATCAGAAACCTCAGCTCTGGTCGGTGTCGGATTATTAATCATCGATTCGAGCATTTGGGTAGCCACAATCACCGGACGGGCATATTTGCGGCAGCAAGAAACAATACGTTTTTGCAAAACCGGAACGGTATAAATCGGGCATTCAACACCCAAGTCACCGCGAGCCACCATAATAGCATCCGATTCTTTGATAATATCTTCAAGCTCATCGATAGCACTTGGTTTTTCCAATTTACTAACCAACATAGCTTTGCCACCGATAAGTTTTTTAGCTTCACGAACATCTTCTGCTTTTTGTACGAAAGATAAACCAATCCAATCAACACCGAGTTTCAAAGCAAACTTCAAATCCTCTTTATCTTTTTCGGTAATAGCAGAAATCGGCAACGGAGTGTTTGGAAGATTAACGCCCTTATGAGCAGACAAAAATCCACCGACAACAACTGTTGTCTCGGCATAATCTTTACCGACTTTATCAACATGCAATCTGATGTTACCATCATTTAAGAGCAAATCATCACCGGCTTTCAACGCTTCAAAAATTTCTTTATGAGGCAAGTTAACGCGTTTTTCATCACCGGGGGTTTTATCCAAATCCAGACGGAAAGATTGACCTTCTTTCAAATCCACACCTTTGCCGTTGTCAAAAACACCGACACGAAGTTTAGGACCTTGCATATCTGCTAAAATTGAGATGAAACGACCTTTTCGCTTTTCCAGTTTACGAATAAAATTAACGCGTTCTTTATGTTCTTCATGTGTTCCGTGGCTAAAGTTAACGCGGAAAGCATCAACGCCGGCATCAATCAACTTTTCAATCTGCTCTTTACTTGCAGAAGATGGACCGATTGTCGCCAAAATTTTTGTTTTAGTTCTTTGCGGCATATTTTATCCCTCACAATTAAATATAACTGTTTGCACTATACAGCAAATTAAAAAAAAAGCATTAAAATTTAGCTAAGTTATGCAAAAAAGATTTTACTTGTCAAAAAAACAAATGCTTGCTATTCTCTTTGCCAATGTGAATAAAAAATTTTTGAGGAGATATAACATGGCTGATGAAGAAAACAGCAACAACGAAGTTGGCGGAATTGCCGCTGACAGATTGCGTTCTTTAATTGAAAGAATTGAGCGTTTGGAAGAAGAAAAAGCCGCTAT
>CALXZK010000047.1 GCA_944393225.1 uncultured Alphaproteobacteria bacterium | reverse complement strand
AAATTGCTCTAGCTTCCCGTTTACTGCATTTTTAGCATTTTTAGCGTATTTCTTTTGCTATATGATCCAACAAAGCATTCACCATTTTCGGTTCATTTTTGGTGAAGAATGCATAAGCCAAATCAACATATTCTTTAATCAATACATTGGCATCAACATCTTGAGTATGAGCAAGTTCATAGGTAGCGCAAAGGAGCAAAGCACGCAATGTGCCGTCAAAACGCTCAAAAGACCAACCTTCTTTAAGATAATGAGCCAAAGATTTTTCAATTTCTTCTTTGTGGGTGTGCACACCTTTAGTCAACTCGGTAAAATAAGCCGTATCCATAGCACCGACTTCAACCAACTCTTCACGATCGTTGCCCTCATTTTCAATCACATAGCGACCGACTTCGCCGTTAACAAAGTCTTTAATCACTTCATCTACGGGCAGTTGACCATATTCAATCATATAAGTAGCTTGCACGGCGGCCAAACGAGCACCGGATTTCATTTTAATTTTTTCAGAAATAAATTTAGCCATTATTCATCATCTCCTTCATTTTGATGTTTGGGCTTGGCAAACTGATCAATAGTTTCAACAAAATCTTCAAAATCTTTCACTTCACGAAAATCTTTATACACCGAAGCAAAGCGGATATAAGCAATATGATCGAGATTTGAGAGCGCATCCATCACATATTGTCCGATTGTGGTAGAAGGAATCTCTGCCTCACCGGAGGTTTCCAATCGGCGTTGGATAGAGTTCACGATTTTTTCCACGCGTTCGGGCGTAACCGGACGTTTTCTAACCGCAATCTGAATGGAGCGAGCAAGTTTATCTCTGTCAAAGGGTGTTTTCTCACCATTTTTTTTGACAACGGTCAATTCTCTAAGCTGAATACGTTCAAAGGTTGTAAACCTTGAGCCACATTCCGGACATTCACGACGACGGCGAATGGCGGTATTATCATCGGCATTACGAGAATCTTTAACCTGCGTATCATCACAACCGCAAAACGGACATTTCATGATTCTAACTCCTACCCTGTTTTATCAGAGCTTCGGTAACTTTATACAATTCGGAAGAATATCTTGCTCCTTTTATAAGGACAGTATCATTATTTTGCAAGCACTTATTTAACAAAAATTCATCCAAACCGTCTTTATTTTCAAAATAATGTTGTTCAACAGTCGGCGGAAGTTCAGCTAGCATATCTTTCATTTCCGGACAAACACCGATAACAACATCTAAATGAGATTGCGCCGCTACTTTACCAATTTCAATATGTTGGGCTTTGGAAGTATCCCCGAGCTCGGCCATTTTACCAAGGACGGCAATTTTGCGACCTTCAGTTTTCATTTTGGCTAAAGATTGCAAAGCAAGTTTCATCGCCTCAGGCTGACCGGAATAACTATCATCAATAAGGGTATAGGTTCCTTTGGCAAAATTGAGTTTCCATTGTTTACCGCGACCATCCAAGGCACCAAAATCTTTGATGTAAGATGCGGCTTTTTCAACATCCAAGCCCAATTCTTTAGCCACGCTTAAAACGCACCAAGCATTGTAGAGATAATGCTCTCCCTCGGCTGCTGTTTCAAAAGCTACATCAGGGTGATTATCTTTGCCAAACTCAACCACTTTGGCACCACGTTCCAAAGCACGTTTTTCCAAAATATCAACAAAATTAGTATCTTCATTGATAAATGCCGTTCCGCCTTTTTTCAAACCTTGGAAAATTTCGGCTTTAGCTTCGGCAATACCTTCAAAATTTGGAAAGAACTCAATATGCATCGGATAAACATTGGTCACGATTGCCATATCGGGCTTAACCCAGTTGACCATTTTGGCAATTTCACCTTTGGCACTCATGCCCATTTCAATAATGGCATATTTAGCGTTCAAATCCATATTGCAAAGAGTGTATGGTACACCGACAAAGTTATTAAAATTGCCGCTTGTTGCATAAACCGGTGCAAATTTTGATAAGATGAATTTGAGTTCTTCTTTGGTGGTGGTTTTGCCGGCACTTCCCGTCAAACCAATCACTGTACCTTTGAACTGCGAACGAACATAAGCCCCGATTTTGCCGTATGCCTCCAAAGTATCCGGAACAACAATCTGCCGCACTGCCGGAATTTCTTTAAACAATTTGCTTACCACAACGGCTGCGGCACCTTTAGCCAAAACATCAGGCACAAAGTCGTGTCCGTCAAATTTTTCACCTTTAATCGCAATAAACAAATCACCTTTAACAATGTGGCGGCTATCGGTAGAAATATTTTCAATATCAACATCAACCACGTTAGATGCCGAGCAAACAATCTCAGCAATTTTTTTAGTATTTAACTTTATCATTTTTTCCTCTGTCATAAATAATGATGAAGTATAAGCAAAATTTGTTAATTTTTAACTACTTTTTTAAACCAAAATTAACTTTTTACTTATTATTCTCAGTTTTCTTGAATTGAGGAAAAAATGTCTGAACAAAATGCAGCCTTTGAAATAAGTGTGATTGAAGCTTCGTTAAGCATGCTTAACGATAACGAGAAGATTCATATTGTAAGAAAACAAAATATCAAATCGCGCATTGGCAAAATCAAACAAATGCCAAAGGCAAAGAAAATTAATTTTATTGCAGAATATCAAGATTTAAGAAATAAACTTTCACCTTTCTTTTCAAAAGATGAAATACCGGAGATTTTGTTTAGACCGCATCAAAGCGGTATCATCAATCCGATAAAAAATTATAAAACTTTTCCTGAACTGCAAATAAGTCCTTTACTTTGCAATCTGAAATATGCTGATTTTGAAAAGACAGCTTTGGCTCTGTATGCCGATGATATTACCTCTTCTTGCATTGTTAACCCCAATAAGGTTAAGAATTTTCCGGAAATATATCAGCTCATTAAAAACGCAAAGAGCATACAAAAAAATAAGTTTTATTATATTTATGATATGGACGAGTTCAAACAGATTAGGAGCAAAGTTTTTAAGAACTTCAAGAAAATAGCACCAAATTTTCAAGCTCAGTGTCAAAGTTTTTATTTACAAAACAAAAATATGCAAGAAGCTGAAATTAGCTTAACGCCTTATCAAAGATATTGCTTGGTCAACAACCCAAAATATATTTTTGATGCGAGCAAACCCGATGTTCGACATGATGTTGAAATGACAGATTTACAAATCAATCAGACCTTGCAACTCTTCCGCAGTGAACAAAATAATTTCAAAGAAAATTTAATCTCTCAATTGAGCAAAGCGCAAAAACGCCAATAGAGAATAATCTTGATTATATTCATTTTAAATGCTAAAAACAAAATGCTTTAACTAACCCTATGTTTAATTTTTAAAATTTATAATTATGAAAAGATTTAGTTTTTTGGCATTAGTAGCCATGGTTTTGTGTTTGGTAGGTTGCGGTCCGAAGGAAACTCAAACTCCTCTTGGTGCAACAGGTGAATATGTGCTGTATAGCAAGAGTGATGTTCCCGGAAAAGTCGGAATCAAAAAGGCTAACGGAGTTGCCGTTACCCCTAATGTTTATAGTAAGATAGACTATGAACAAGGGTTGTTTATCGCTCAGTTAGATGACAAATGCTTGCTTCTGACACCCGAAAACAAAGTCTCTCTGCAAAGTTCGGCGCCAATTTCGTATAACAAAAACCTGAAATGTTTTGAAACGAAAGAAGGCAACAAATCAACATTCTTCTTTGCTAAAGAAAATGGGAAAGTATCCGGTGTTTTTGAAAGTTACGGACTTGATGAAAACCAAAATCTTTTGGTAAAAGAAAACGGCAAATATGGTGTTTATACCCAATCCGGTCAATTGCTTATTCCAATTAATAATGAAATGCTTTTGCTCGATAAAGGTAGCTATATTGCTTTGAATAGCAAAAATGCCAAACAACCGATGCTGAAAGATGGCAAAATTACCAACTGGAGCCGTGTAAAAATCACCGCTTTTGATAAAGACGGAAAAGGAACCAAAGCTCCCAGCTTAGCTCAAGTCAAAAAGTTGGTAAAGTAAGCTAAAATCTTCTAAAAAAAAGTCTGTAACCGATAAAGTTACAGACTTTTTTTTGTTGGCTTATTACAAATCTTTGTAAATCGGGAATTGATTACAAAGCGCAATCACTTTTTCGCGAATTTGCGGAATAACGATTTCTGAAGTTCCGTTAACAAGAGAATCCATTACATCGGCAATCCAATCTGCCACTTGAATAAATTCTTTTTCTTTGAAACCTCGTGTTGTTGCTGCCGGAGAACCCAAACGGATACCGGAAGTGACGGTCGGCTTTTCCGGATCAAACGGAATGGCATTTTTGTTGCAAGTCATATGTGCTCTTTCCAAAGCTTGAGCCACAACTTTTCCGGTCAGTTTTTTCGGACGCAAATCTACCAAAATCAGGTGCGTATCTGTTCCACCCGATACCAAATCGAGTCCGCGTTCTTGCAAGCGTTTGCCGAGAGCTTTAGCATTTTTAATAACTTGTGCCGCATAGGTTTTGAATTCATCGGTCAAATCTTCTTTGAAGCAAACTGCTTTAGCTGCAATCACGTGCATGAGCGGACCACCTTGTGTTCCTGGAAAGATAGCCGAATCAATTTTTTTAGCTATTTCGGGATTATTGGTTAAAATCATACCTCCACGGGGACCGCGAAGTGTTTTGTGTGTGGTTGTCGTAACCACATCGGCATAGGAAAGCGGATTGGGATGAACACCTCCGGCAACGAGCCCTGCAAAGTGAGCCATATCCACCATAAGATAAGCCCCTACCCGATTGCAAATTTCACGAAAACGAGCAAAATCCACTTGGCGCGGATAAGCCGAACCACCAGCAATAATGAGTTTAGGTTTATTCTCAATTGCCAAGCGTTCCACTTGATCATAGTCAATCAAACCGGTGTCTTTGGTCACACCATATGCAATAGAATTAAGCCATTTACCGGAGAAAGAAACTTTTGCACCGTGAGTTAAGTGGCCACCGGCATCCAAAGACATTCCCATAATGGTATCATTCGGCTGAAGCAAAGCAACATAAATGGCTGTATTGGCTTGTGAACCCGAATGTGGTTGCACATTGACAAATTGGGCATTGAAAAGTTTTTTTGCGCGCTCAATCGCCAAATTTTCCACCACATCTATAAACTCACAACCACCGTAATAGCGTTTGGCAGAATAGCCTTCGGCATATTTATTGGTCAGAATGGAACCTTGAGCTTCCAAAACAGCTTTAGAAACAATATTTTCGGAAGCAATCAGCTCGATTTGCTCTTGTTGGCGTTTGAGTTCATTTTGAATGGCATTAAAAATCTCGGAGTCTTCTGAAGACAACTTTTTTTCAAAATCCATATCAGTCTCCTAAGCATCAAGTTTATCAAGACGATTCTGGTGACGACCGCCCTCGTATGCAGAATTTAAGAAAATATCGATTCTTCTGATAACATCTTCTGTTTTCATGGTACGACCGCCAAAAACAAGAACATTAGCATTATTATGTTTGTGTGCCATTTCAGCCGTAAAATCATCATAAAGAAGTGCAGCACGGATTCCCTTGTGGCGATTGGCGGCGATGGAGATTCCGATTCCTGTTCCGCAAATAAGGATTCCCAAATCGGCGCGTTTGCTCAAAATTTCAGCCGTTAAAGTATCTGCAATATCAGGATAATCGCAAGAAACGGAAGAATGAGTGCCTAAGTCTTCAAGGTTAATGCCTTGTTTTTTATAATAATCTATGAGGTTTTGTTTAAGTTCAAAACCACCATGATCAGAAGCGATAACAATTTTCATATGATTCTCCTTATAAAACTGAAATAATCATAAAGGTTGAGGATATAAATGCAAGAAATATAAGTGGTGTGCAAAACCAAGAGATTGATTTTTAAAGGAATAAAAAAATAATCACAAAAAAAGCAAAAAAAATTAAAAAAAGTTATTGACTATCGGCGAAAAGATTGTATATATAGTTCTCGTTGAGTGAATGAGGAACTCAAGATGAGGTATCAGTTGGCCGGTTGGCAGAGTGGCTCATGCAGAGGACTGCAAATCCTTGTACATCGGTTCAATTCCGGTACCGGCCTCCAAAATTTCATTCAATACCGCATTATTCCGGCTTAGCTCAGCGGTAGAGCAATCGGCTGTTAACCGATCGGTCGCCTGTTCGAATCAGGCAGCCGGAGCCATAAAAAAAGATCCCTTCC
>CALXZK010000046.1 GCA_944393225.1 uncultured Alphaproteobacteria bacterium | reverse complement strand
ATTGAATGTTTTTAATCCTAAACAGATAAAATATAAAAGTCAAGACAAAATTGACAAAAACTTTTACCACTCAATTATACCGGAAAAATGGTGCTTTTCTTTCCATTCCAGCAACTCATCCATATCTGTTACATTATCTTGGATAACGGCTTTGTAATATTCCATACCGCTGATTTTGATGTTTTCGGATGTTTCAAACTTGAGTTTTAAGATGGTTTGTTTTTGTTCTTCCGTCATCACGGCTTTTATCTTTTCGGCAAGGTTTTCAAACCAACCGTCATATTTTGAGCCTTGTTTAATTTGAATGATGTCAATTTGCCAAAGTTGATTGTCAGAATCGGCACAAGTGAGGTGCCATTCAAAGCATTCTTCTTCCGTAGCTGCAGAATTGATAAATTGGCAAGATTTTGCCCCTAAGTTTTCGGCAATTTGTGCCATTATATCAAAACTTTGACCGAGTTTGAGTTCGGGGGTGTAGATATGAAAATCAATATCCAAGTGTTTGCCCAAAACACCGATTTTTAAGGAGCCGACCAGATTAACCTTAGCACCGATGCCTTCCCATAATGGCACAAGGCGCGATTGTCTGACAACTTCCCATGCTCGTTTTTGATTTTCTTGCGATTTTTCTAGGTAATTTTCTGTCATTATTTTTGCTTTTTATATGTATATGTTCGAGAGCCTGATTGCAGAACCAAGGTATCTTCGGTCAATTTTTGAATTTTATAGCGGTCGGTAAAGTCAATCGTTTGGTGGTTGCCGATGCTTTTGCCGCTCAAAATCAGTTCATTGCCGTTTTGTTGCCATGAGCTGTATTGCAAAGTTGCCATATTGACTGAGCTGGCTGTTCCGTCTTCTTCCAAAACAAAGCCTTGTTTCAAGTTAGGCATATTGGGCACATTTTCAACCCAAGCACCTAAGAGCTGCGGATAGGAAAGGGCGATGATTTTTTTTACCTCATAGCCGCCATCATATTCTGCGCCAAAACCATCTTCAAGTTTGCCGATGTCTTTAACTTGTAAACGTGCATGAATGGGTTGATAAGAGGCAACTTCTTGACCAATGATTTTTTGATAAGCAGGCATGAGACTTTGAGATTTGTCAATCAGCCAATATTCTTTATGATCTGAGTTATCGGTAAAAGAACGTACTTCGTGTCCCATACGCAGTGTTCCGTTTACTTCTTTGGTTTGAGAGCAAGCACAGATAAGCCCTGCCATCATAAGTAAGGTAAGATATGTTTTATTCATTTTAACCACGAGAAAAACTTTTCATTTGATGATTTATCATATTGTTCATTTGTTGTTTTTGTTGGTGTTCTTTGGCTTTGCTAAACAACCAATTATATATGCCTTGCATCTTTTTATTTCCTTTGGCGGCAAAGTCTTCCGGATGCCATTGAATGCAGAGAATGTTTTTCTCGGGATTACCCCAAGCTTCCGGCGTACCGTCATTGGCAGTAGCATAAATTTTCATATCGGAGATTTTGTCATTTGGCATCATGGCTTCTTTGTGGCGAGAATTGACCATCATTTTGCCTTCACCCAAAATTTCTGCCAATGGTGTGTCCGGATAAATAAACACTTCATGGGCTTCCAAATCTTTGGTTTTATGCTCTATTGATGTTTTGGTATATTCTTTGAGGTTGCGGTACATCTTCATATGGTGCATGCCGCCCAACATTTGCGCCCCGGCACAAATTCCCAAAATCGGGATATTGTTTTGTTCGGCTTTGACAATGGAAGAAATGTAAGCATAAGAGCGAGTGCCCGGTGTGTTGTCGGTCTTTTTGTCGGGGTCGGTATAAAACTCGTTCGGAGAATCAAAAGCGCCTCCGGGGAGAACCAAACCATCAATATCGTTCATTTGGGCGAGGTTTTCTTCAAAAGTCAAAAAACGCAACTTGGCGCCGGTTTGGCTCAAAGCTTGGACATAGGCTCTGTCAATAGTATAATGTCCTTTTTCTCGTCCCATTAAAAAACCAATAGTCGGTTGTTTTTCGCTGTTTTTTTGTTTTTCAGATATTTTTTGAGCATCTTCGGGTGAAAGTTCTAAAATCGGTGTGATACCGGCTTCTGTCAGTTGTTTGATTTTTTCATCAGAAATGCCATAAGTGTCATATTCAGGAAGATAATCTAAATATACTTTTTGTGTTTTCATTCTTGTTTTTCCTTGTCGTTTATTATATATCCAACTTATCATATAAATAATATGTTTACAATCTTTTTTATGTTGACTTTATCGGATATGAGGGGCATCATAAAAGATGAAAGCGTAAGCTTTTCAAATGTGGATTTAACCTGACTTGTCCCGCAACAGAGGACTAAACAAGGAGACTAAACTATGCAAAAAACTGCAGAGGCGGTGTCGCTCGGACATCCCGATAAAACTTCCGATTATATTTCAAGCTACATTTTAGACCGTATGATTGAGCAAGATAAAACGGTGAAATATGCCGTTGAAGTGATGCTCAAAGATAATACCGTTGTTTTAGGCGGTGAAATCAAAGGAAATATGTCTTTAGACAAGGTCAATGATTATGTTCTGAAAGCGCTTGAAGAGGTCGGATATTCTGAAAATTATGCCAAAATTTGGGGCAAATTTGCCATTGAACCAAGCAAGATTAAGGTGATTAATCTCATTGGTCAGCAATCTGCCGAAATCAACCAAGGTGTTGAGCAAGACGGATGGGGCGACCAAGGTGTGTTTGTCGGTTATGCTTGTCAAGGTGAGGGACAGATAAATCGTGAGCTTTATCTTGCACGCAAACTCAATCGCGCTCTTTATCAAAAAGCATTACAATCTGACCATCTTGGCTTGGACATTAAAACCCAAATCACGCTTGATGATGACGGAAAAATTGAAACGGCTATTGCTGCCGTACCAATGCTTAAACCCGAAGATTTAACTCAATTTGTGATTGATACACTCGGAGAAACACCCAAAAATATCATCATTAACGGAACAGGGGCTTATACCTACCATTCTTCCATTGCCGATTGCGGTATTACCGGTCGTAAGCTTGCTTGCGATTTTTATTCTACCGCTTGTCCGATTGGCGGTGGCAGCCCATGGACCAAAGATGCGTCTAAGGCAGACTTAACCCTTAATCTTTATGCACGCAAGCTCGCCAAACAATATTTGACAGACAACGATGAATGCTTTGTTTATCTTTCGTCTTGTATCGGAAAAGCAGAGTTGCCAAGTGCTGCGGTTAAAACAATTAAAAACGGTTTAGTCTCCATGCAAAATATAAAAATCAATCTTAAACCATCGGAAATTATTGCAGAACTCGGTTTGAACCAACCGGTGTTTGCAAATCTTTGTAAAAACGGATTAGTTTGATTTTTGCTTGAAATCCTTTCAAAGCCTGATTAAATTGAAAAGAGTTTAGTCAGGCTTTTTTTTATGAGGCAAAAAATGAAAAAAATTTGGCATTTGGCAGAAGAATATTCTTTGCCGCTTATCTTGGGAATAATTACCGCTCTGGTTTGGGCTAACGTAAATTACATTTCTTATCAAAATTTTTTGCATTATAAATTCGGCGGTCTGTTTGATGTGCATTTTGCCGTGAACGATATTTTCTTGGTTCTGTTTTTTGGGCTTATTTCCATTGAAATCGTTCATGACTTGGCACCTAACGGGGCGATGCATCCTCTGCACAAGGCGCTGGCTAACATCATGGCTGCTATTGGAGGAATAGTTTTTCCGATTGTCATTTTCTTTATATTGAATCTGATTATGGGACAGGTCGCTTTTAATAATGGTTGGGCGATTGGTACGGCAACAGATATTGCCGTGGCACTGTTGTTTGCTAAGTTTATTTTTCCTAAAAAACATGCGGCTTTTTCTTTTTTGCTTTTCTTAGCCATTATTGATGATTTTGCCGGATTGGGTATTATTGCTATTTTTTATCCGAATCCCGATAAACCGGTGCAATTTGAATTTTTGCTTTTGGTTGTAACAGCCATGTTGCTTAGTGCGGCTATCCAAAAACTTAAAGTCAAGTCTTATTGGTGGTTTCTTTTTCCGACACTTATCTCTTGGGTTGGAATGTTTAAAACCGGTTTGCATCCGGCATTGGCTCTGGTGTGGATTGTGCCTTTTATGCGCTCGGCAGATGCGGCAAAAGCGCCGATAGATAAGCTGGAACATGACTTAAAACCGATTGTTGATTTTGGTTTGTTTTTCTTTGGGCTTACCAATGCCGGTGTTCCATTTTCCAGTGTTTCCGTTTTGACACTTATTATCTTTTTATCTTTGTTCATCGGTAAAACATTGGGCATTTTTTCATTTGTAAAGCTGAGTGCGCTATTGGGCTGGAAAATGCCTAAAAAAATCAGCAATGCCGAACTTGTTTTAATTGGTATGGTTGCCGGTGTGGGACTGACAGTTTCTTTGTTTGTTGCCGATATTGCTTATGAAGAAGAAAGTATTAAAGCGGCTGCAAAAATGGGGGCTCTTTTGAGTATGGTCAGCGGAGGATTGGCCGTTTTATTGGGACGTGTAATTTTACAAAAAAAGAAGCATGGTTCTTAAAACCATGCTTCTTTATTGCTAAATTTCGATATGAATTTCTATCCGATTATTGAGTTTGCGATTTTGCAGTATGGGTTGTCCGTAGGCATCTTTGTTCGGATATTTAGGAGAAATGCCTGCCATACCGACTGATTGAAAACGATTTTCATCTAAACCCAATTTTATAAGACGACGCACAACGGCAGCGGCTTGCACCGAAGATAATTCCCAATTGGAGGGATAAAATGCGTTGACAAGGTCTTGATCATCGGTATGTCCTTCGATAACAACACGATAACGGCGATATTTGTTGGTTTTTAAAAGTTCTGCCAAGGGCTGCAAAATTTCGTTGGCATTATCTTTTAAGGTTGCTGTTTTGCCGTTAAAAAGTGTTACCGTTGCAATATTGATGACGGCACCGTGTTCATCAGAGCCTAAACCGACATTGTCGCCTAAACGCAAGTCTTTGACATCTTGCAAAAAGTTGAGAACACTTCCGTTCATCTCTTCTCCAGGGATGGCATTGAAAGCGGCGGCAAAGGCATATTCAATTTTTTCCATTTTTCCTTTATCTAGGCTGGAAGAAGCAAACAACACGATGAACAAAGCCAATAACAATGTCAGCAAATCGGAATATGGAATGAGCCAAGTTTCGTCGGCATGCTCTTCATGAGGTCCTTCGGGGGCTTTTCTTTTTACCATGTTTATTTTCCTTCAGTTTCAGCAGCTGTTTTCAAGTGGCGTTGTGATGGCGGAATGAAGGCTTGTAATTTTGCTTCCATAGCCATGGATGATGCACCGGATTGCAAAGCTAAAGCACCTTCCATAATCATTTTTTTGACATCAACTTCTTCTTGCGAGATTTGTTTTAATTTATTGGAAAACGGGTGCCACAAAACATAACCGGTGAAAATACCGAGCAAAGTGGCAACAAAGGCTGCTGCAATTGAGTGTCCGAGTTTTTCAATATCTGAGAGGTTGCCCAAAGCGGCAATCAAACCAATTACGGCACCTAACACACCCAAGGTCGGTGCATACATACCACATTGAGCAAAGATGAGAGCGCCGGAGCGGTGTCTTTCTTCCATTTGTTTGATTTCATCTTCCAAGGTTTCATAAATGAAATCGGCATTGAAACCATCGGCAACCAAAGAAAGACTTGTTTTGAGAAAAGGATCATCTACTTCGTTAGCTTTTTTTTCAATGGCCATTATGCCTTCATGCTTGGCGGCTTTGGCTAGAGCAGAGAAAAGTTCTAATACTTCTTGCTTGCTGATGATTTTTCGTCCGCAGAAAATGATTTTGAATAGGGTTGGAACTTTTTTTAAGCCTTCCATGGTAAAGGCGTTGAAAATGGCAGCAATTGTGCCCATGATGATAATTAAAAATGCAGCAGGGTTAATGAGCGCGCTTGGGTCTGCTCCTTTTAAGGCCATACCGACACCTACTGCGGCGATACCGCCAAAAACACCAATCAAAGTAGATTTTTCCATTTTTTTATTCCTTCTGAAAAATTTTTTTTGATTATATTTCAAAGCTTTTTAAATTTTAGTTAAAAAAAGGCTTTGAGTTTTTTCTCAAAGCCTTTTAATTGTGATTGGAATTTACCAGCTCACCTCTTGAGCGGCAATGTCCTCGGGAAGAGAGCCTTCATAATAAACGGTGGTTAAGATATGGCGGTCAAGTCCGGCATGATAAATTTTTCTTATATCCAAGGTATCAGTCTGAAACTCAAAAGCGCAAACCTTGTCTAAAATTTCTTTCGGACATTGGATGATGGCTTCGTCCGTTGATGGACGTAAAAATCCGTGATAACCACCATAAGTGTGGTATGTGGTCAGACGTGCTATTTCTTTTAAGCCTTCTGCTTTTTTGAGCGGATGATGACAAACATAGCTAAAACTTTGATGATGAATTGGGTAGGCAGGTATCCAAAAAAGATTTTCTTTCTCAATTTCAGGAGAGAGAGCGACATATTCTGCCGTACCACGCATGACCGGTTTGATTTTCTTGGCATAGTTCAAAATTTCTTTTCTGGTCATACTATCTTCTTGTTTAAGCAATTTTTCCAAAATGGTAATTAATTTGGTTTTGACATCTTCGTTGCGTGTTGTCCTTTTGATAAATTCAATTTGATCTCGAGTACTCATAATAAATATTTTAATTAATAAATAATAAATTGGTTACCGGTCTTATATTGCAAAATTTTGCCGTTGGCAAGAAAAAAGTCTTTATTTTTATTTTAACATGTTGTATTAATAGCTGAATTTTACAGATTTTTTTAGTGAGG
>CALXZK010000045.1 GCA_944393225.1 uncultured Alphaproteobacteria bacterium | reverse complement strand
TTGCAAATTTGGCTGTCTGCCAACATTGGATAGTTTTTGATAACCCAAGCAATGGCTGCCGGTTTATCATTTCTTTGGGAAGGAGAAAGAATTTTTTTAGCTTTAGCATTCTTTTCTTTAACATTTCTTTCCAACGGATTGGCTACCAAGTTAGCAGAAGCATCTGCTTCGCAACGATGAATTTCTTCCCAAGTCAATTGGTTATTATCAATCGGGCTCAAACCCATGATGTTGCTGGCAACATCACCATCGGCAATGGCTTGAATTTCAAGTTCATGAATTTCACAAAAATCTGAAATTTGTCTGAAGGTCAAAGTAGTGTTTTCTACCAGCCATACAGCTGTTGCTCTCGGCATCAACGGCGCTGTCATTTTTATTATCCTTTCTTTAGCAAAATATATTTGTTTGTATATATAGCAAACTATTTACACTAAAGATAGTTTTTCTTTGCGTAATATACAAGTATTTTTTTTGCAAAAGAGCTTATTTCTTAAAATTTGCTGTTACGGCTGTAAATATCTGCCATGTTCATATAGCCGACTTCCAACATTTGAGCTGTTGCTTGATATTTTGTCGCCTGAATTTCCAAGGCATTAACCGAAGATAAACTTCCGCTGCTGCTGGTGCTGGTTGTCATTGGGATTTTGCTTTCGGTCTTATTTTTCGTATCTTCAGAATCGGTTTCAGTCATGACGTAGTCATGCTTAAAGTTTTCTCCCATACCAACTTGCAAAGCATAAGAAACTTCTTCGTTTCTTTCTGCAGTATCTTCATTACGGGTGACTTTGAAATAGTAATCGCCTTTGGTTGCTTTATATTCTCCGGACAACATCAAATCCATAGCTTCACGTTCCGGCGTTCCCTTTTCTGCCGTGCTATCCGCAATCAAAACTTGTTTGTTTCCTTTAGTCATATAAACTTGAATATTTAATTTTTCAGCAGTCATAGCAAGAAGATTTTCGTCTTCTTGTTTTTTCTTTTCTTCTTGTTCTTTGCGGTAGCCTTCCGGATCTGTTTGTTGTTTAAGAGCATTTAAGGCTTCTTCATATTTGGAGAGATCAAGAACGTTTTCATCAACGGAATCATCACGAAGAGAAACAGCCAACTTTCCGTTAGATTGAAGTTGGACCTTATAAATATCCTCAGCATCATAGTCTTCAGCCAATTTTGCAACGGCTGTGGTTCTTGCATAGTTTAAGCGGGTGTAACCTAAATCTCTGGCATTGGCAAAGCTCTCGTCAACATTATTCATATCTGCAAGAGTTTTTTCCCATGTTTGGGCGGTTCTGTTTGCCATTGCCTCTGCAATCGTAACCATAATTTCTCTCCCCTTTTACCTAAATCAGGTTTTATTATAGCATAAAAATTTGCATAGCTCAATATTTTAGTTAATATATCAACTTATAAAGAGCAACTACTTTTTCTGTCTTATTCAGTTTTTTCTCGCCCAAAAATTCAAAATCATATTTGCTGGTGTACATGCTGTTTTTGATTTTTTCCGTGACCAAAATTTCATTATTATAGGTATGATCCAAAATATCGCTGACATAATCATCCAAATTGGTTTTCTCATCCGGATAATCAACAATATTACACTTGCTTAAGAACAGCAAATTTTCATCATCTAAGTCTTCTTTATATTGGCTGATATCTTTCAAAAAGTCAGATGCAAAGCTGACCGCAGTTTCCGTGTTATCATATTCCACGCTGGTAAAATTGCCTTTTTCGGTGGTATTAACCGGTCGATATTTGCTCAAAAGATTGTAAATGATGTTTTGCAAATCTGCCGTATATGAAGATTTTAGTGTTTCTACATCAATATTGGATTCATCATAAAATCTAAACTGACAGCTGATATTGACCAAACTCGGACATTTGATATCGACTTTGGTCACAACCGGTTTGGCTTCTTGTTCTTGATAATTGCCGTTGAGCTGAGATTCCCATTTATCAAAACTTACACGAAGAATGCTATAGTCAATGGGTTCTCCGTCTATAATTTGTGCCATAAGGTACGCACCGACACCGGTCAAAAATACGGCAACTTTATTGTCGGCAAAAGTTTTTTTGCTATCGTAAAAGGCCTCTAAATCCACATTGTCACCATCGAGGATTTTGAATGCCTCAAACAACAAAGAATTGGCTTCCGTAATTTTCAAACCGCCAAAACGCGCCAGTTCCATGCTGCCGCCATAAACAACAAGTTTGACGCCCAGTTTGGAAAATGTATCTTCAAACATGGTTTTGGAATCAATATTCGCCATAATTTCGCGGATAAAATCTACAATATAATGTTTATATTCATTGGGGGCTTCCGGCCAGCCGGGGGCTAAACTCGGCTCATATTCATTCATATGATAAAGTTTGATAATATTGTTGGCTTTATCATAAAACTTGCTTTCTTTTACTTTAGCTTTTTGGCGCTCCGGCGTGGTTTTGAAAATATACCAAGGAACCTTGTTCAAAAGCAGCGGAATAGCAAGCCCCAGAAAGACTATAAAAAAGGCTGAAAATAGTATGGATTTTACACTTTCTTCCGGCGCCAACTCTTCAACAATCGGCAAAAGTAGGGTCACAACGATATTGGCAAAAATCAAACTCAAAACAATAATTGCCACAAGTTTGAATATTGCCACAAAAATGTCGCCGTTATTGTTGATGCTGCCGTTATCACTTTCTTCTCCGGAAGCAGCTTCATATACATTGTTTATTTTGATTGAAGAATCTGAATCTTGGCGCTTGTTCAACACACTGATATATTCAACACTTTCTTGATATGTGTTGTCTTGAACATCAAAAACTTCGCGAATGATTTTGACTTTAACTCTTTCCTGTTCGCGTTCTTTTGCTAAATTTATTGCTTCATGACGCTGTTCGCTTGAAAATCTATCTTCAAGTTTCCAGCCATCACCCCTATCCGTATAAACTTCGTAATGTGTTATTTTAACCATATTCTTCTGCCAAAATAAAAAAAACCTGCATTTAGATTACTAAATGCAGGTTAATAAAAAGCTAAATCAAATAAAACTACTTAGCAGAATCGCTAGCTTTAAGACCGAAAGCTGCAAATTTGTTATTGAATTTAGAAATTTGACCACCTGTATCTACCAAGCGTTGAACACCAGTCCAAGCCGGATGAGATTTCGGGTCGATTTCCAAACGAATTTTATCGCCGGCTTTACCCATGGTTGATCTTGTTTTAAATTCTGAACCATCTGTCATTACATAAGTAATTTCATGATAATCCGGATGAATACCTTGTTTCATTCTAAAAACTCCTAAAACTTTATTTAACGCATAATTTTTAAGCCTTTATACATTAGCATTCTGAATAAGGCAAGCATTAATTTACTTTTTTTTTAAATTTTGTCAGATTATTTTAATTCTTCTATTCTGACACTGTTCTCTTTGCCGTTGGCTTCATCTAAATTAACAACTTTGATGCTGAAATTTTTGTAGCCTTTTCCTAATAAATAAGAACGTACGGCGATGGCTCTGTTAAGAGAGATTCTTTTTTTGCGAAAACTGTCATTACCATCGTCTAAATTGAAGGAATAAATGGCAATTTTGTTTTCTTTGGCATTTTCAAATGCATTGATAATGTTATCTATCTCTGCTTTGCTTGCATCAGTCAATTCATCACTTTCAGCTGTGAAGAAAATTTCCGATGCCTTTGCCGGCATTTTTTCTTGAGCTGCCGGTTTGGGATTGGTATCTATCAGCAGAGATGGTTTCTCTTCCGTTTTTTGAACTTGCGGAGTTGTTTGTTTTTGCTCAATATCATCAAGTGCTTTTTGCAAAGCAGAAGATGTTTCTGTGTTTTTGTTCAAAGTTTCTACAGATGTGGTCGGAAGTTTTGTCATTGATTGTTCTTTGGCATCTGTGCTCGGAACTGTATTTTCAGCCGGTACGTTAGCTATGTTTTGAGAAACAATCGGGGCTGTTCCTTCTGCTTTGGCTTTAGGAGCAACCTTTTTATCTTCCACAGGCAAAGTTTCACTTTTAACCGGAACACTCGGTGCTGCTTGAACAGAATCTGTTTTAGGTTCTGCCGGAGCAACCTTAAACGGACCGGTATTGGTAGTAGTTTTAACCTCGGGAAGCTTGACTTCTTTTAATTGCTTCAACTGTTTTTCCGGCTTGTTTTCAGTTTCTTTAACTTCAACCTTCACGGATTGTTTGACCGGAATGACCAATTTTTCTTTTGCAGGATTTGCAGAAGTCTTCTTTGCTTTGCGGGCTTTTTTAACCGGAGCCGGCTTTTGCGAATCGGATTTTGAAATTACAGGGAAGAGAGGCTTGGGGCGCACAACCGGTGCTGACGTATCTTGCAAATTATCCAACACCGATAAGTTAACATACACGTCATCGGCAAGAACATTTCCGGCTATTCCCAAGGACAGCACACTTATTGTCGTTAACAAATATTTGGCGCGCATTTCCTCTCCCCTTTTATAATTTCAAACTAATTATTTATTTAATAAATCCGATATCTTTTTACCGACATTGGCGTTGCAAGCAATAATATCACCCGAACGCAATACCGAATCTAAATCTTCACTGCGAATGTCTTTTTGATCAATATCAAAAACAGAACCACCTGCTTCTTTGACCAACAATAATCCGGCTGCAATTTCCGTGGTCGGATTAGATGAGCTGATTACCGCATCTAATTTTCCGGCGGCAACATAGGCCAAATCCAAAGCCGTTGAGCCAAATGTGCGGCAAGCATTGACTGTCGGCACAATGTGAGCTTGGATTTTGCGGCAACAAGCAACTTCATGCTCATTTTCATAAACCGGCAAAGTTTTGGCAGAAACCATGCATTCGCCCAACTCTTTGCGAACAGAAACGCGCAGACGTTCATGGTTGCGGAAACCTTCTTTGTAGGCACCTGTACCACGTTCAGCAAAATAGCATTCTTCGGTTGCCGGATTGTAGATAACACCTGCCGTAATCTGACCATTTTCATATGTGGCAACAGAAACGGCAAAATAAGGAATGCCATGGGCAAAATTAACCACGCCATCCAAGGCTGAAACAATAAAATGAGGTCCTGCCGGTTGCGGTTTGTTATTTTCCGCAAAAGCATATGACGGACGAGATTTAGAAAGCTCAACTCGAAGGTTGTTTTCAACCTTTTTGATAGCCGAAGCCACAAACTCTTTATAACCACGGACGGAAGATTGCAATTTTTCAATCTCACTGAAATCGCGGTTCAAAGAAGCCGAAGCTTTTTTGACGGCATTGATGAGCATGTTTAAATTTGCTGATAAATAAGACATTATTTTGCTCTTTCTACATAAGATCCATCGGCTGTGTTAACAACGATTTTTTCACCTTGTCCAACAAACGGCGGAACCATGGTGCGAACACCGTTATCCAAAATAGCCGGTTTGTAAGAAGAAGCTGCGGTTTGACCTTTAATAACCGGTTCAGTTTCTTTAACTTCGCAGATAACTTGCAACGGCAATTCAACAGAAATCGGTTTGCCATCAATGAAGTTGATGATAACAGCCATACCATCTGTCAAGAACGGACGAGAATCGCCCAAAATGTCTGAAGGCATGCTAAATTGATCAAAAGTTTCAGAATCCATGAAAGTCAAGCCGGTAGCATCTTCAAACAAGAATTGGCAATCTTTGGTTTCAACCATCAACTTTTCAACCATATCTTCGGTTCTGTAACGTTCGTTGGTTTTGGTTCCTTCTTCAACGGACTTCATTTCAACTTGCATGAAAGCGCCGCCTTTTCCGGGTTTTACAAAGTTTGTTTTGGTAACAGTCCAAGGTTTGTTTTTATATTCAATTACCCAACCAATTCTGATTGATCCAGCTTGTTGTTTCATTTTTTTCTCCAAACAATTATTTTTTTCATATTTACAATTTTCAAAAAGATTTTAATGGCAAATTAATCTAATCTTTTAATTTTATCAACTAGAATCTTATAGTCCGACGCATTTAAAATGACAAAATCGGCAAAATCCAACAATTTTTTATCTATTTTTTCAAAATAGGTGACTGCCGATTGTATCAAAAACAGTTCGGCATACCAGCTCATGACCTCTAATGCCTCAGCCGCGTTTTTTTCATTCACGTCGAAAGCCACAAAATCGGGCTCAGCTTCGGAAGCTATCATCGCCTCATGGCGACTGGGATTGCAGTATATGCCCATAAACTTGTTTTTAAACTGCTTTTGAATGGGTTTGATGAACTTGGCAAATTTTTCATCCACTTCATGGCGAATCATCACACCGTCCAAATCTTCTGCATTGCAAAAGTCAATATTTGCTCCCAAAACCAATTTATCTGAGGCTTTAGCTAAAGCTAAAACTTTTTTAGCGGATTTTTCATCGGCAATGTAGCAACAAATATCGTCATTGTTAATGAAATCAGTGTCTTTTTCTTCAATTTTGATAATAAACTTTGGCATAAAATCTCTTTGTTGGTTGAAAAACTCTTATATCTTATTATGATGTATCCCAATCATAGGAGAATAATCCGTTAAATGAAAGAGAAAAATTGTGACCGAAGCAAAAAAAATTGAACTGACACAAACACAAAACGCTTTAGCTGAGCTGAGCGACGTGTTGGTTAAACTTTCTGATGTTTTGGATGAAAAGAAAAATGCTTGGAACGCTGAAAAAAAAGCTTTGACAAACCAAGCCAAAGAAGATTCCGAAAATCTTGAGCTTTTGAAAACCGCTTCTCAAAACATCATTCATAATATTGATAATGTAATTTCTAAATTGGATAAAGTATTGGAAAACGATGGCACAAGTAACCATAACAATTAATTCAAGAGAATATGCCGTTGCCTGCGAAGACGGGCAAGAAGTGCGAATCATACAGCTTTCACGAATCCTCGATGAAAAAGCACGCCTTCTCACCCAAGGCGGCGGTCAGGTCAATGAAAATATGCTGCTTGCCATGGTCGGACTGCTCTTGGCGGACGAATTAACTGAACTCAAAAAGAGCAATGGCATTCCGCTGCAAACTCCCGCTCAGCCTCAGATTGACGAGAAACAAATTGCAGAACTCGACAACTTGTTAACAGGCAAAATTAATTCTTTAATTAATCAGATAAAATCTGTTGCATCTAAAATAGAATCATTGTAGACTAATTTACATAGAGGGAGGCTGTCTGGTTTGTATCTCCGCAGATCTTCCGAGCCAACGTATTTTTATAGGGAACTGTCTCTGAACAGATCGTGGTCTGTTTACATGGTGCCCACCTTGTGAGAAGCGGTTCGTTAAGAATGTTACTACGGCTAAGATGGCTCCCTCACATAAAGTTTTAAGCCCCTTTTAGAGGGGCTTTTTAGTTGCTAATTTTATCGAAAGTTTGTGAATGAAGTTTATTTATTGCGGTGATGTTGTAGCTCGTGCCGGTCGAGAAGCCGTTTTGAACAATTTAGATGCCCTAAAACAAAAATATCAGCCCGATTTTGTTATCGTTAATATTGAAAATGCAGCTCATGGTTTTGGTGCAACTCCCGGAATTTGCCGCGATTTTCTTGATAAGGGCGTTGACGCTCTGGTTACCGGAAACCACGTTTGGCAACAACGTGAACTCATTCCCTTTTTAGATGAATGCAAGCGCATTGTGCGCCCCCTCAACTATCCGGAAAATCTTCCCGGAAAAGGTTTTTGCGAAATTGAAACCGCAAACGGCAAAAAATTGCTCATCATCCAAGTTTTGGGGCGCTTATTTATGGAAGCTGTTGACTGCCCCGTTGCCACAATCGATAAGTTATTGAAAAATTACACTCTCGGCAAAAACATTGACGCCATTTTTGTAGACATTCACGCCGAAGCAACTTCTGAAAAATTGGCTCTCGGTTGCTATTTGGACGGTCGCGTTTCTGCCGTTATCGGCTCTCATACCCATGTACCGACCGCCGATGCCAAGATTTGGGCGGGCGGCACGGCTTATTTGACCGATGTGGGCATGTGCGGCGATTATGATTCCGTTTTGGGCTTTGACAAGCAAGAACCTATCAATCGTCTGGCGCGCAAATATACCGGCGGACGTCTTTCGCCGGCTAAAGGAACAGGAACACTCTGTGCCGTTTTGGTTGAAACCGACGATGCGACCGGTTTAGCTACCCGCATTGAACAAATCCAAACGCAACATATCTAGCCAGCTTCAAACGCAGCGCGTTTAATCGCACAAACGTAGCATGTTTGACAAGCTGCAGCCAGCTTGACCGCACAAACGTAGCACGTTTGACAAGCTGCAGCCAGCTTGACCGCATCAATTTAGTCCGTGCCCCGTGGATTGCAATGCTTTCTAAGTGCAGGGCGGATGGGTGTGCCCTTTCCATAAAAAATCAGCTAAGATTTTGAATCGATTCACTTTTTGTTAAGACAAGTGCGATAAAAGCTTGTTTAAGGTGATAAAAAGTGATATACTCTATTATATGTTGTTTCCTTAGAAAAAGGAGCG
>CALXZK010000044.1 GCA_944393225.1 uncultured Alphaproteobacteria bacterium | reverse complement strand
TTTTTTATGATGGTGCCGACACAGGATTGACGTCGCAAAAGCTCCGCCGCTTCGTCGTCGCTCGGGCTATGCCCTCACCAACATACTTCCGTCTGTTTCTCCTCCTAGTCGAACCGCTTCCTCCGCGGTTCGAGAACTCTATATGCGTTATCATCATAAAAAAAGCCTCCGCAATGGGAGGCCTTTTTTATGATGGTGCCGACACACGGACTCGAACCGCGGACCCACTGATTACAAATCAGTAGCTCTACCAACTGAGCTATGTCGGCATCAACGAAAGAGTTTATAACTTATCATTTTTTCTTTGTCAATAATATTTTTTTTGATTATGCTAATTTTTGTTTTATAGGAGGCAAAAATGGGGAAAATCATAGCTATCGGCGGTGGAGAAATTGGCAAAACCAAACTTATGCCTGACGGAACTTACAAAACTTTTCCAATCCAGACCATGGAAATTGATATGGCTCTTGTGCAGATGGCAAACAGACCTCAGCCCAAAGTGTTATTTTTACTAACTGCTTCTCATGATAATCCCTCATATATTCAACTTTTTTATCAATATTACGGAGATAAACTCGGTTGTTTGGTTGATGATTTGCAACTTATCTCTCAAACATACACAGATGACGAAATTCGTACTAAAATAGAAAATGCCGATATTATTTATGTGGGTGGCGGTGATACACGTTTGATGCTTGAAATCTGGCGCAAACATCATTTGGATATTTATCTTAAGAAAGCTTATGAAAAAGGTACCATTCTTGCCGGATTAAGTGCCGGTGCGGTTTGTTGGTTTGAATATTATGATAATACCGATTATATGGAAGCGGAGAATCAGCCGCTTGATTTTTTGAAAGGTTTGGGTTTTATTTCCGGTTTTGCTGTGCCGCATTTTGATATTTTGCCAGCATCTTTAAAACAAGATATTATCTCTTTACTAAAACAAAGAAATTTAAGCGGTTTTGGTATTGATGAGTGTGCCGCGTTGGTTTTTGACGACGGAAAAATATCAATTCTTTCTTCTCAAAACGGAAAAACGGTGGTAAAACTGCCTTAGTTTATATTTATTCTATGTTCGGAGATGAGTTGATGTCGGAAGATAAAAAGTTGCATAATCATAATCAAAATGCCGAAAAGATGATTGAAAAAATGCCCGAAAATAAAGATTTTGAAAAAGTTTCGGCTCTCTTCCAACTCGTCAGCGATCCGACACGCCTTAAAATTATGTGGCTTTTGTGCCATTGTGAGGAATGCGTCAATGATATTGCCTGCGCCGTTAATATGAGTGCGCCGGCAGTTTCTCACCACCTGCGTTTGCTCAAACAGGCAGGGCTCTTGTCCAGCCGTCGCGAGGGCAAAGAAATGTATTATAAACTCTCTGATGAGGCGCAAGCGCAGCTTTTACACCGCTCGATTGATGATATTTTTGATATTCAGTGCCCGATAAACAATTAAACGGTTGTTTAATTGTTCTTGACAAGTTGATTTTTTGTGATACAATTAAACATATATTTAATCGTTTAATGGAGGAAGCCATGTTAAAGACATATAAATTGGAGAATTTGGATTGTGCGCAATGTGCCGCCAAACTCGAATCCGCGTTTAATGAAATTGAGGGTGTGATTAAAGCTACGGTCAACTTTATGACGGAAAAATTGGTGCTCGAAATGGAAGATGAAAAAGTTGATTTTGTTTTGAAAGAAGTAGAAAAAGTCAAAAACAAAATTGAACCTGACTGCGATATTATTTTCTGATAGGAGAAGGCGTTATGACTAAAAAGCTCAAGAAAAATCTCAAACTTATTTTGATTGCCTTGTTCTTTTTTATTGTCGGAATGGCGGCGCCGTTGCCGGATATTTATGGCAAATGGCTTTTGGTCATTAGCTTTTTGATTGTCGGTTTGCCGGTTTTGAAAAAAGCCGGAGAAAACATTTTGCGCGGACAGGTTTTTGATGAAAACTTTTTGATGTCTTTGGCCACTATAGGTGCTTTTGCTTTGCAAGATTTTGGCGAGGCGGCAGCTGTAATGTTGTTCTATCAGGTAGGTGAGTTTTTTCAAAGCTATGCGGTTAATCAATCGCGAAAATCAATTGCCGAGTTGATGGATATTCGTCCCGATTATGCCAATTTGCAAAAAGGCGAGGAGATTGTCAAAGTTTCTCCGGAAGAAGTGAAAGTTGGTGATTTGATTGTTATTCGCCCCGGAGAGCGTGTCCCGCTTGATGGTGAAATTGTTGAAGGTTTTTCTTCTTTAGACACGGCAGCTTTGACCGGTGAATCTTTACCCCGAGATGTGGAAAAAGGCGATGAGGTGGTGAGCGGTTGCATTAACCAGACCGGTGTTTTGACCGTGAAAGTCAGTAAGGAATTTGCCAATTCTACCGTTGCCAAAATTTTGGATTTGGTAGAAAACGCATCTTCAAAAAAAGCCAATTTGGAAAACTTTATTACCCGATTTGCCCGCTATTATACGCCGACCGTGGTGATTGTGGCTGTATTGCTTGCTATATTACCGCCAATGTTTATGGCTTCCGAAACTTTTTCTGATTGGCTTTATCGCGCGATTACATTCTTGGTTATTTCTTGCCCTTGTGCGCTGGTGATTTCTGTGCCGCTGAGCTTTTTCGGCGGATTGGGTGCCGCATCTAAGGCAGGTATTTTAATCAAAGGAAGTAACTATCTCGAGGCTTTGGCTAATGCAGAAATTGTGGTTTTTGACAAGACAGGAACCTTGACCAAAGGTAACTTTAAGGTGATGGATATTCACGCCACCAACGGACATCCCGAAAAAGTTTTGGAAACAGCTGCTTATGCCGAGGCATTCTCCACACATCCGATTGCGCTTTCCATCAAAGAAGCGTATGGCAAAAAGATTGATGAGAAAAAAGTTGCTGATTTGCAAGAAATTCATGGTCAAGGTATGACCTTGAAGCTGAAAAACAAACATATTGCCGTTGGTAATATCCGACTAATGCAAAATCTCAATATTGAATGTCCCAAACTCAATGCTCTCGGTACGGTGATTTTTGTGGCTGAAGAAGGCAAATATGTGGGGCATTTGGTGATTGCCGATGAAATTAAAGAAGATGCGGCACATGCTTTGCAAAGCCTGAAAGAAAATGGTGTAACTCGTACTGTGATGTTGACCGGCGACCGTAAAGAAATTGCTCTCAAAATTGCCGAAGAATTGCGAATTGATAATGTTTATGCCGAGCTTTTGCCGGTTGATAAAGTTAATCAACTCGAAGAGATTTTAGCAAACAAGGAAAGAGGCGGACAACTCCTTTATGTGGGTGATGGTATTAATGATGCGCCGGTGTTGGCTCGTTCTGATGTCGGTATTGCCATGGGCGGTATTGGTTCCGATGCGGCGATTGAAGCGGCAGATGTGGTGATTATGACTGATGAGCCTTCTAAAATTGTTACCGCGATGAAAATATCTGCCGGTACGCTTGCCATCGCACGACAAAACGTGGTCTTTGCCATTGGGGTTAAACTCGTTATCTTGGGCTTGGGCGCTTTAGGATATGCCTCAATTTGGGCAGCTGTGTTTGCCGATGTGGGTGTTGCCGTGATTGCTATTCTTAATGCCATGCGCGCTTTGTTCTTGGCTCCCAAAAAATAATTAAGAATAAATTTATCAAGTTGTGTTCTAATCTCCCCTAAAAGGAGATTAGAATGCGCAAAATCAATAAAGAATTGGCTGACCTGCAAGCAAATTTTTTGCAATATTATCGGCAAAATTTGGGGGATAAGTTTGAGGCATTGGAGCCCATCCGACGAGATTATTTACATTTCTTTTTTAAGTGGTGTATTCTTTTTTGTTTGGGTATTCTCGTAGTTATTTTTCTTTTTAAAATACATGTTATTCCTGCAGATGCTTTGAACCAGAAGTGGTTTGTATATCTTTCGGTGTTTTATCTGATTGTTATGGGAATAACACTTTCTCACCCATTTATTGCATATAAAGATGAAACAAAAAAAATGGTCATGGATAAGATTTTGGCTTTTTTTGGGGATTTTCGTTATTCTGCATATTCTGCAACAAGACATGAGATTTTACATCAGTCCGGATTGATTGGAAAATTTGATAATCAATATGCGGATGATTTCTTTTCCGGAACTTATCATGGCGTAAAAATGCAGGTATCTAATGAAAAGTTGACATTTGAAATAAGGACAAATAAAGGCAGGTATGAAAAGACCGTGTTTAACGGCGTTATCATTGTTTTGGATATGAATAAAGATTTTTCGGGGCAGACGGTGGTGCGCTCCGATTGGGGAATGTTTAATTTTTTGATGAGCCGCCCCAGATGTCAAATCGATTTTAAAAATAAAAAATTGGATAAGGTAACCTTAGAAGATAGTCGTTTTGAAAAATATTTTGAAACATTCAGCAACAATCAGGTGGAAGCCAGATATGTTTTGACAACAGCTTTTATGGAACGCATTTTGAAAGTGAAAAAACTCTTTCACGGAACCAAAATTGAATTCAGCTTTTTTAATAATCAGCTTTTTATTCTGGTACCGACATCCAAAGATATGTTTGAAACAACCTCTTTGTTCACCACAACGGCAAGATATGGCAAAATGCGTGAAGTGGTGAACCAATTTTACAGCATTTTTTCAATTATAGATTTGTTGAAACTTAACCAAAGAATCGGAATGTGATTTGAGCTTGTCGATTTCTGTGGACAAAGTTTCTTTAATGCTATAGTTGATTTTATAAGTTGTGTTATCTATATTTTAATTGTTGCAATAATAGTTGAGAAGTTTGAAAAATGTCCGGAAAAAGCAAAAGATTTTTTAAAAAATTGATTTCATGGCTTGGCTTGTTTTTCTTTGCCTTTGCCGCTTATATGCTCTATAATCAGCTCTCAAAATATTCATTAGCCGATATTAAAAATGCACTTTTAAGTATTCCTGCCAAAAACTTGACTTATGCTTGTATTGCTTCATTTTTTGGTTATGTCGCTTTGTCTTCATACGATTATTTGGCGCTGAAATATATCGGCAGAAAGCTTGCTGCTTGGAAATGGATTTTTGTCGGCTTTATCGGCTTTTCTGTCAGCAATAATGCCGGACATGCTATTGTTTCTGGCGGAACGGTTAGATATCGTTTCTACACACGTTGGCGTTTCCGTGGCACGGAAATTTTGCGTATGGTTACTTTTTCGGGCTTTACCTATTTGTTTGGCTGCTTTTTGCTCATCATCATCGGCTATTTCTTAACACCGGATCATGCTTTTGGCGAAGGTTCAGCCTCCAAAATGACCACACTTATTACCACAATCGTAGCCGTTATCGGTTTGGCTCTTTATTTCTGGGCAACTTTGTTTTACAGAAAACCGCTTATCATCAAAGAAGTGGAATTTGATATGCCGAGCTTTAAATTGGCATTAGAACAGACTATTCTCGGTGCGGCAGATATTTTGCTTGCTTCTTTGGTTTTGTATTCCGTCCTAATTTCTTTTGTTGATATTCCGTTCGATTTGTTTATCGGTGTGTTTATCATCGCGCAAGTTTTGGGTGTATTCAGCCAAGTGCCGGGGGGCTTGGGTGTGTTTGAAGGTTTGTTCTTGTTCATCATCCCCGGCGGAGATGAACAAATGGCAAACTTGTTCGGTGCGCTCTTAGCTTACCGCATTATCTACTATGTTTTGCCATTGATTTTATCAAGTATCGTGTTGCTGATTTATGAATGGTATTTGGGCTATCAACACCATAAAAAACTGGCAAGAAAGATATAAAAATGGAAAATATTGTACGTGTTGGGGTCGGTGTTTATATTTTTAATGCCAAAAATCAGGTCCTTCTCGGATTGAGAAAAAGCAAGCATGGGCAGGGAACGTGGTGTCCGCCCGGGGGACATATGGAATATGGTGAAAGCAATGAACAAGCGGCTCTGCGCGAGGTGCACGAAGAAACTGGTTTGAAGCTTGAGCCGGAAGCTGTTGTTTTGCAAGGTGTGACTAACGATTTTTATAAAGATAACGGTAGACATTATATTACATTGCACTTTTTTTGCAAAAAGTATCAAGGTGAACCTAAGGTGATGGAACCTGATAAATGTGAAAAATGGCAGTGGTTTGATGTTCATCATTTGCCGGAGAATTTGTTATTATCTAACCTCAATTTCCTGCAAAATCATAAATTATAAACCAAAATTTTTGTTCTAAACATCTTGCAGAGGGGTGAAAATTGTGGTATATTCTTTGCCGAAAACTTAAGAATTAATTTTAATTATTATATTAACCGCCCGAAAGGGCATAAAAACAATGAAATATGGAAACAAAAATTTTTGACCGCGCTGGTTATTCTTATGCTTTGGTGAATGTTAATGAAGTAAATGAATTGCAGAGTTATGTTACATTTACTGCCGAAGGCAAGCCAGTGGTGGTGAGAAATGGAAAAGAAGTAAAATCATCTTTCTTTACCGACGGTTCAGGTCGTTGGGCAAAGTTGCTTGACTCAACCAACCCCGAGAAGGTGGCGAAAGCTTTGAAAAAAACCGAAAATCCCGTCATTGCTTATCAAAACGGTGAAATTGTCTGTCAGATGGTGCCGATGACAGGTATTCTTTGGCATGATAAATTGGGCAGAAAGTTCTATCTTGCTTCAAAATATGAGAGAGAAGAGCTGGAGGCTGACGGGTTGGGCTATCTCACTGCTGAAAGCGACGGAACATACGAAACCTTGCGTTATATTGCTTTTGACGGACAGGAAGATGTTTCTGTGCCGAGAGAGCTGTATAATGAGAAAAATCGTAAGTTTATTGTTGGGGTGAACTTCAAGTCGATGGCCTACACCAAAATGGCTAAAGACGGAAACGCTTCAATCGCAATCAAAAACGCTCTGAAGCCGGTTTATGCACGCAAGGCGGATACCGGTGAGTTTATCATGGCACATACAAATGGTGCTTATGAGGCTGCTGAATATGCCGCAGATGACGTATGGCAAGTGGAATACTGCTCAGGCGGCGGTAGCTGGGGTGTAAAGAACGATGAATTCTTTGCCCGCTACGAGTTTCACGCTGTGGATGAACAAGGACGCGCCATTTTCATTGCCAAGGTAGCACGTTACGTATGGGTTCACCTGTTTGGCGACTTCATCGGATGTATCCCGCAATGGGGGGATGCCATGGTCGCAATGAGCAACCCTCAGATCAATATCACCAAGCCGGATGACGTATACGCATGCTCGTATATCGAATTTTACGGTAAGGAGGATATGGAGGGCGCCTACATCGTCGTTGATGAACTCTATCTTGGTGCGCCGGAAGCTGTGATTTTGGAATTCGCCGATGCTGTTGCCGGATTTGTGGAAACAACTTTCGGTATTCCGAAATCATCTATCAGCGCTTCCAATTTGTGTGGTTTTATCCACGATAAGTTGGCAGTACCGAGCGTCGATGGTCTGATTGAAAAAATATCTCTTGCAGTGATGTAAGTGATATTTCCATAAACAAAAAAGGGGATTTCGTAATGAAATCCTCTTTTTTTTGACTGATTTTTAATTTTTGGAATTTATACTACCGATATTAAGGAGAACAACCATGCTTAAAGCTATTTTGATTTTGCCTTTTAATGTGCTTGTTACCATTCCGGCGGTGATTTTGTATTTTTGCCAATTTGACATCATTTCTCCTGCGTTTTCTTTAGAACTTATCTTGATGCTGTTTTTATTGGTGTTGGGATTTTTGCTGGTTATTTGGACAATGCGTTTGTTTGTCGCTGTGGGCAAAGGAACGCCTGCACCATGGAACCCGATTGATAAGTTGATTGTTACAGGTCCTTATGCTTATGTGCGAAACCCCATGCTCTCAGGTGTGTTTTGCATTTTGTTTGCAGAGGCATTGTTTTTTCAATCGCAAGCGTTGCTGATTTATGCGCTTATCTTTGTTGCGATTAATGCCGTTTATTTTCCGCTTTCCGAAGAGAAGGGCTTACTCAAGCGTTATGGTGAAGATTATGTCGAATATAAACGCAACGTGCCGAGATTCTTGCCTCGTTTGACGCCATATCGCAAAAAGTAGACTTGTTATTCTTCACCTAAATAGCTGTTAACATCAGTGATAAATGTTTCTTGAAAACTGACAGGATCGTCATATTGAAATTGCAGATTTTCCAATTTGCGATAGCCTAAATTTTCGCCATATTGATTTTTGACCAGCACAATTTCCAAAGGTTGGTTCAAATTATAGGTCTGCTGATAATTATATTCGGTATCGGTTTGATAGTTGATTTGTTGCAATAGATAGAGGTTTTGATAATTCTGATTATAAATTTGGGTTATCAAATTAATTGTCTGTTCACAGCCATAGCAGGGTTCGCCGTTGGTGAAGATGAAAATTTGCGATTGCTCGGGTTTGGGATTTTCCAACTCTTCATATTGTTCAAATGTGAGGTTGGGATTATAGCCGCCTTCATAAACCGGTTGTTGCGCCCAAACAGGTGTTGTGGCAAAGCTTAAAACAATTGCCGAAGCTATCACTTTTTTCATTTTGGTTCTCCTTGCTATCAGAGCGGAGCGCAGGCATCCTCCAGCCACTCTTTGTGTTTGTTATCAAGATAAGGACTCATGGTTTCCAGCACTTTTTGGTGATATTCATTAACCCATTTTATCTCTTCTTCGTTTAAGAGATATTTATTAATCAGGCGCTTATCAAGGGGAACTAAAGTCAAAACTTCAAATTTTAACAAATCAGAATTTTCACATTCTTTGGTATAATATAGATTTTCAATGCGGATACCAAAGTCATTTTCTTTATAATATCCGGGTTCGATTGAAGTGACCATATTTTTATAAAAATGAGAATTTTTGGCTTGGGTGGAAATGCGCGGAGCTTCGTGCACATTCAAGATGAAGCCGACGCCGTGTCCGGT
>CALXZK010000043.1 GCA_944393225.1 uncultured Alphaproteobacteria bacterium | reverse complement strand
GCAGTGTTTTTGGCATCGGCCATAGCTTCTACCAAAGTTGAGCCGCCGGTTTTGCAATCGCCGATATATATGAGGCGAGGGTCAACATGTTTTTCATCAGCCTTAGCGCCGATGGCACGAATAATCAAATCAAAATCAGGCAGTTCAATTGAAGTATCGGAAATCGGCTCCCATTTTTCGCCGTTAAAACGGTTTTTATGAACAAAGAGAGAATATTTTTCACCTGCTTTTACAATTTTGTCTGGGCTCGTTCCGGCAGAAACATTAATTTTGCGTTCCAAAATTTCGTGTCTTTCGGCAGGGGTGATTTTCATATCCGACAATCCGCGACGCACAAACATCTCCACATATACGGCACCTTGCGCTTGCGCGACAATTGCACAATCGGCAGCCACGTTTCCGCCACCGATAACGGCTACGTTGCCTGTAGTGACATATTTTTCAGGTTTTGCCAAATATTCAAGATAAGAAACCGCCAGTTCTTCACCTTCAATATTGAGCTTAGCGCAGTTGGGCTCACCCCCGGCAACCAAAACTTCATCAAAGCCTTGGTTAAAAAGCTTAGTAGGGTTAGAAATATCAGCTTCAAAAACAACGGAGATCAGCTCGGAATTATTGACAAACTCCCAGTCTTTCAAAATGGCATCTTGCGGCAAACGCTCGTGCGGAATGAGGTTAAGCGCACCGCCGATTTTAGAACTGCGTTCAAAAATCACACATTTAAATCCGTTGCGAGCTAAAAAGTAAGCTGCGGCAATACCCGATGGTCCGGCACCGATGATGGCAATTTTTTTACCATTGGGCACAACATTGGAATAATCATATTTGAAATTGCGAAATTTTTCCATCAACGTGGCTTGCACTTTGGTAATGTTGATCGGAAAATCAATCAAACGACGCGTACAAGCTTTCATGCAAAACTTATCGGGGCAAATAAGGCCGCAAGTTTGTCCGAACGGATTTTCATCGGAAATAAGCTTGACCGAGAGTTCCCCATTTCCTTCTTTGGCCGCAGCAATAAAAGCTTGTGGGTTACAGTGCACGGGACAAGCCTTCATACAGGGCATATTTTTGCAGTTAAGACAACGATTAAGTTCTGCTTCCAACTGAGGTTTGGAAAGATAGAGAGATTTTTTTTCAGCCATTTTTTTAGTCAAAATTAAAGTTAAACCTTAAAAATAAAATAACATCTAAAAAGAGCTGTTTCAATAAGCAATAAAATTTTATCAGCAAAATAAAGGTTGTTTTAGGGCAAAAAAAGTGATATATTGCAACTATCATTCGAATTTTTAAGGAATATTAGATGCAGCCTTTCCCAAGTAATCCGTTTGTATTTTTATGGCGCTATGCCATGCGCAATAAAACATTATTCTTATCTATTTGTGCTTGTTGCGTGGTGAATGTTATCTCTAGTAAGCTTTCACCATGGTTCTTTTCCAAAATGGTTGGTCTCTTTGGAGAAAATGTAACTTTTGCCGATATTGCCGATTCTGTATGGTGGCTGTTGGCTGCTGTGGTTGGCACGACATTGCTTGCAAAAATGATGTTCATTATATTTAATCTGCTTACCGAATTAGTCTTTCGCCCGCGTATTTTTGAGCAAATGAGCGCCGATTGTTTTCAATATATTAACGGACATTCTTTGAGGTATTTTTCCGATAATATGGCCGGTGCTTTAGCTCAAAAAAGCAATGCCTTATCAGATGCCGCTAGTTTTTATCAAACCTCACTATATTATATTTCAGATGTTTTACGTTTGATTGTCGTTTTTGTAATGCTGGCACTCGTGAATGTTTCATTTTCACTTTATTTTGTGGCTTTCATGCTGGTATCGGTTGCAGTATTACTCAAAGTCGGCAAATTGTCGATGAATTTGCGAGCCGAGATGACCGAGGCCAAAAGCAAAGTCTCAGGAGAAATGATAGATGCTATGCAAAACCACTTTTTTGTTCGTCTTTTTAATGGATATAAACATGAGCAAAAACGTGTTGATAAAGTTTTGCAAGACGAAACGGATAAGACCAATAAATCTGTTAATATTGAAACCTTGCAATCTCAGGGAGAAAAACTTTATTTCCACTTTGTTTATTTGGCATTTGTCCTCTATGCATTGGTTTTATGGAAAGATAAAAGCATTAATACGGCAGATGTAGTTTTAATTTTCTTTCTGTTACAAGATGTTTCCTCAGTCGTTTCTTGGCTCATTCATCGCACGATTATATATAGTTCAATTTTTTCCGAAATGAGAACAAATTTGATTCCTTTCAGCACTCCGCAAGATATTGTGGATGATGAAAATGCCAGCGTGCTGAAAGTCAAAGAAGGGACAATTGAATTAAAAGATGTGTGCTTTGCTTATAAAGGAAATAAACCACTGTTCAATCATTTTAATTTGCAAATTCCGGCAGGACAAAAGGTCGGTGTAGTCGGTATGTCGGGCGGCGGAAAATCCACCTTAATCAATTTATTGCAGCGCTTTTATGATGTACAAAGCGGAGAAATTTTAATCGACGGACAAAATATTAAAAACGTTACGCAAGAAAGTTTGCACAAACAAATCGGCTATGTTCCGCAAACATCTGCTTTGCTCGAGCGTTCGATTACTGAAAATATTTCTTACGGTAAACCAAATGCCAAACAAGAAGAGATTAAACAAGCCGCGGCAGAGGCTTTTGCCGATAAGTTCATTGAAGAACTGCCGAATGACTATCAAACCATTTTAAATGCGCAAAACCAACTTTCCGGCGGCCAAATGCAGCGTTTATCCATTGCCAGAGCCTTGTTAAAAGATGCTCCGATTTTAATTCTGGATGAAGCCACTTCGGCATTGGATAGTGAGTCAGAATTTTACATTCAAAAAGCCATTGAAAATATGCTCAAAGACAAGACTGTGATTGCCGTGGCTCACCGTTTGTCAACTTTGAAGAATATGGATAGAATAATTGTGCTCGAAAAAGGCAAGATAGTAGAAGACGGTAAATTGGATGAGTTGTTAAAAAATAAAGGCAAATTCTGGCAATATTGGAATTTGCAAAAACTCAAAGGAGAAAGAAATGAAAAATAATTCACTTTGGAGCTTTTTGAAACAATATTATCTTCCGGTAAAATTCCGTTTTATGGCAATTTTTGTTTTAGTACCTTTAGTCGCGCTCTGTGGGCAGCTTGCTCCATGGTATGTGAGTGATATTGTTAATACACTTAATACCGGAGATATCAGTGACTTAGCATGGCAAGATTTAATTAATACTTTTATCTTTTTAGCTTTAGTGCTGGTTGGCGGCAATATTTTGCTGATGCTTGCAATGTATCTGATGCAAAATAAACTCATTTCTCCTTTGGGAATCAAGGTTAGAAAAGATTTGTTTGTGGGTGTTTTGGGGATGCATAAAAATTTCTGGAACAAAAATTCTGCCGGAGATGTTTATGCTAAAATAGATAGTTCCAGACGCACGACCGCGGCTTGGAGTTCTATTGGCGATTTGGTCGTTTTTGCTAATATGTCCTTTTGGTCACTTGTTATAACACTTTATTTCATAGGTAAAATTTATCTGCCGATGGTATTTGTTTACGCCATATCTTCCATTTTACTGTTTGTTTTTTTTCATAAACTTTCTGCAAATACCAAACAAGCTTCTAAGCAACAAGAAAATATGAAAAACAAAGTTTTTGGTAAAACCACCAATATGATAAGCAATTATCTGGTTTTAAAGATTTTCGGAAGTTTGAATAGAGAGCTAAAAAAACTTGGCAAAGATTATGCTCTTGTTGCCAAAACCATGCGTAAAAACGCTTGGCTCAGAAATAAGAACTATATGCTCGTAGATATTGTTGTTGTGCTGTTTGATGCCGCTATGATTATTTATGCCGTTGTTTTGTGGGCAAAAGGAATAATAAATGTCGGTAATGTGGTATATTTACTAACTGCCGGAAGAAATATGAGTTCAATATTGAGTGCTCTTTCCTCACATTGGATGTATTATCGCACCGAGCTGTTTAAGTTGCAAAGCAATATAAAACTCTTGAATGCCGAACCGGAGTTTACGGATGCACCAAACGCTAAAAAGCTTAAAGTTAAATCCGGAGAAATTGAATTTAAGAATTTAACCTTTGCTTATAACCATAAAAAGCCGGCGATTGATAATTTTAGCTTGAAGATAAAAGCCGGTGAAAAAATTGGTATTGTTGGAATGTCGGGTGGCGGTAAAACCACGTTGCTGCACGTGTTGCAACGCTTGGTCAACACACCGCAAGGCTCGGTTTATATAGATGGTCAAGATGTGGCTTTGGTCACACAAGAAAGCTTGCATGATGCCGTGTCATTTATTCCGCAAGATACAACATTGTTTCATAGAAGTTTGGCTGAGAATATGAGTTATGGGACATTCAAAGCCACACAAAAAGAAATTGAAGATGCCGCTAAAAAATCTTATATCACCGAGTTTGTGAAGGATTTGCCGCAAGGGTATAAAACTGTGGTCGGGGATAAGGGTGTCAAACTCTCCGGAGGACAAAGACAAAGGGTAGGAATAGCCAGAGCTATTTTGAAGAATAGTAAAATTTTGCTACTGGATGAAGCAACTTCAGCTTTGGATAGCAAGTCAGAAAAATTTATTCAATCTTCTTTGCAAAAATTGATAAAAGACAAGACGGTGATTGCTGTGGCGCACCGTTTGTCCACCTTGAAGAACATGGATAAAATCGTGGTCATGGAAGAAGGCAAAATCATCGAGGTCGGCACTCCGAAAGAGCTCCTTGATAAACAAGGAAAATTTGCCAAACTCTGGAACCTACAAGCTTAAGAGGAGATAAAAATGCGCTTATATCACTATGCACCGAAAGAAAATACGGTTTTGCAAGAGGGAATAAAGTCCATTTCCAAAATTGACAGCAACTTGCATTCTTATGTCAAACGCGTAGGGTCAGATAAAAAAGAAGATATTATCAACTGGTTAGAAAAGACATTTAAAGGGAGAAGCCGCGCCATCTCTTGCTTGACCGAGCCGATTGTTTGGCAGGGAAATGATAAAGTGTTAAAAGCACTTGTTGATAGATGTATTTTATATTCTTTTGAGTTGGAAGACTTAATTAATGCTGGTTTGGTCGAAAGTATTTGGTGCAAAGACGGCTCTGAAGCAAGTGGTGTGAATGAGCATTTTTATCAGGTTTCAAAAGATGAGATAGATATGGCACCTTTGCCATGGTACAAATGCGATGCTTCCAAAGGGCTGATATTCGGTGTAATAAAACATTATCTGATTGTTTTAAAAGATGGTGTCATTCCGGCAGAATTTATCAAAGAGGAGCGATAATGAATTATTTAACCAAAGAAAAAGCTCAAGACCTCAATTTTATAAAAGAAATCATCTCAAAAGCCGGATATAAGGGTGAGCTGAGGGCTTTGGTCGGCGGTTCCAAGTCATTTGCCTTTGCTGTTGGCGATGATGTCGTGCGTTTTCCAAAAGCAGAGGTTATCTGGCATACTATGCAAAGAGAAAATCAAATATTGAGAGAGATTTTGCCTTTAATAAGCAATAAATTCAAAAACAAAATTCATCAAATATCTTTAGCAGAGGGAGAATATCAGTTTTCGGTTGTTAAAAGATTTATCGGTAAGATTTGCGATAATCGCGATGATGAAGTCAATGTTCTCAAAGTTCAAGATTTACCAAAAGATAAGCAAGAAAACTTGGCTCAAAATCTGGCTGAGTTCTTTGCCATGATGCACAAAATCGATTATAGCAAATTGCATATTCCACCCACAAATGAAACAATTGATATTTGGGATGTAACTCAAAAAGCCGATTTTGATTATACCAAAGCCAGATTAGCCTTAAAAAAGGTAAGTCCTTTTGATTTGGGCGATTATCAATGCGAGAATAAAAACGAGGCTATAGCATTGTGCCATAATGATTTGAGTGGCAGTAATATACTCTTAAATCCCGAAAAAGATGATATTTTGGTCGGTATCATTGATTTTGCCAATGCCGTTATTGAGCCCAAATATTTAGACTTTTTTCCGCTATATAAAATCAATCGCAACTTGGCGGTAGAGGTGATTAAGAGATATAATAAGCTGGTTGATGAGGAAATAGATATTAAGCAAACAGATTTTACCATGCTGGCGTATATTGGCTATAACCTTTCCAAAACCGAAAATCCACCTTCTTATTTTATGAAGCTGGTGAAGCTTTTTTCCAATTAAAAAGCTTATAAGATGCTACGGCAAAGACAAAGTTGATTAAGAGCCAAAGCAGCCAATATCCGTTTTGCATCCATACAGAAGAGCTTTGTTCTGCTAAATTAACAAAATATTCTCTGTAGAAAAATCCATTAATTCCGAAGAGAAAAGGGCTTATTTTACCTGTAAAAATCCAGAAATTGTTTTTTGAAAGAAAAAGCTTATATGCGCTTAAGAATAATAAGACACTGAAAAAGAAGCTCAAAATAAAGGCATATACACTGATTTGAGCCGTAATGATAATTAACAGCGATAGCAGCAAAGCACCAATATTAAATTTTTTAGAATCAAGAAAACTCAATTTGTCTTCATAACAAGCCACAAAAATACCTAAGCAAAATTCGGGTAAATGACCCAAAGCGTTGGCATAAAGAAGAGTCGTCTTACCAATACAATCGTTCCAGGCAATGGCGACTGTAAAAGAGAAAAATAAAATATATATAATGTGGAAGGCATCTTTAGAAATAATTTTATAAAGAAATAAAAATAAAATATACAATTGGATAATCAGGGCAAAAAACCACCACGGACCGCAAGCAGCATAGAGTGTTACAGCATCAAAATTTGCCGTCAATGTCAAAACATACAATAAACCTTTGAACTTTATCTCAGGAGCAACACATAAATAAACAATTATGGAAAATAGTAGAAGTTTATAAACCTTGGCGATTCGTTTTAGAATAAAATAAAATGGGGAGGATGAAATTTGTTGAAACTTTTTGGTTAATCCGTAACCGCTCAAAAAAATAAAAATATAAACTCCATAAAATCCAAAAAAAGAAAAAAAGCAGTTTATAATGTTTGGCCAATTAAAATTATTTAAAAATTGAGAAACATATTCAGCATTAAAAGACATTTCATTTTGAAATGTAATTGGTGGAAATAAATGAAAAAAATTGTGAGAAAGGATACAAAATATAGCTAATCCTTTTAATAATAAGGATTGCTCTTTTGTTAAGTAGGCATAATTTTTTCCAATCATGTTTTTTTCCATGCTTTTTTAATATTTATTATTTAAGAAAAACATTCGGCAAAACGCCACAAAATTGAAGGATGCTTAAGAAAAATCAGCAAAGATAAAGATTTTTTCTTTTTGATATAAGAAATCATATTATTTTGAGACAAAAGCAGCTGCTCTTGAATATAAAGATATTTGTTATTCCAAGCGTGAATTCTTTTTTTGAAAGGATGACAAGATTTTGAAAAAATCAAAATATCGGTAAAATCATCTTGTTGAGGCAGATACTTTTCTTCTTTCATTTTGAGTGAACGGTAAAAAGCCAAAGTATTTTCGTTATCTTTGGCATCTGTATAAAGCCTGAAGTTATCAAAACCTAAGCGGCGCACATAAGCATAAGTTCGGTTAAAAATTTTGCGTCCATATCCTTTGCGTCGAAATTCCGGAATCACACCAAACCAGTTTAGCCAAGCATCTTTAGGATATTGCGGGTAGAAATAAATTCCGGTCAGACCGATAAATTTTTTGCCTTTTTTTACCAACCAAAATTGCGAGAGATATTCAGGAGTGGAAGTCAAAGAGTTTTCCAATGTATCATTTTGATATTCTTTAGGAAAAACTTTTTTCTGTATTTCTTGCGCAATATGCAAATTGTCTGTCTGAACAGATATAAATTTTAACATTTTATAATCCATAATGCTATCGAGATCTTTGTTGTAAGAGCATGCTAACAGGAATATTCTTATTTTCAATTTGTTTATTTTTTTGCTGGTCAAAGCCATCTAGCTTGTCGGCAATACCATGAAGTTGGCTTATATAATAAGCATCAGGATCAATAACTTTTCCTTTAGGGTTAAAATTATCTACCGCATTTTTAATTCGATTTTCAGAATACTCTAAAATTTCATCATTAATAAAGCTTAACATGTCAATTTCATTATATTCATCTTGAGTACATTTTTCCTTAAATATGTCTTTATGTGCATTTTCGTAGAATTGTATATAATTATTTTCTTCTTCTGTACGGTTTTCTTTATTCATGTAAGAAACATATTTATCGTTGTGAGTTAAGATTCTGAGACGGTCTAAATTATAATCAAGATTATTATCATCTTGCATTTCTGATAAAGAAAGGGAAGAAAATTCTTTTTTTACTGATTGAAATTCAGCAGATGGAGGAAACAGTTCATTAAAAGCACTTTCTAAATCTAAAGTATCTTCAGAAATTTTCGCTTTCTCTGGATTAATAGAAATTGTTGTTTGATGATTTTGAACATTGTTTTCAGGCATTTTGTTCATAGATTGTGCAGGTAAAATAGAAGCAGCGGCAATTGCACTGACTGTCAAACCGTTTCTTAAAGCTTTTATTTTATCAATATCTTTCAAAGGCACTTCAATCATCCCCCTATAATTATAATAGCATATTATAAAAAAATAACAAGAACATCTATCATTTTATTTTTGCAATCAATAGGTTACAAAAAATAAAAATCCTCTTTGAAAAAAAAGATATTCAAAGAGGATTTTTATTATTTTTTTCATTGATAAGTTTAACGAAATTTGCCATTATTTTGGTGACAAAAAGCATCATTAAACCTATGCAAGAATAAATGATAGTATACTCTATACCGCCTCGCAATATGTATGCTACTATAGCATAATAAAAGGAAGTGATACAAATAAGTACACCTATGTAGTACATACCGATTGTCGCAAAAATTTTTTTAATTTTTGCTAATGAAAAAAATGATATTGCTCCGCCTACAATAAGGCATATCAAAAGATGCATAGGATTGGTTCTAATAAACCCCAATTCTGAATTTATCATTTTATTCACTATTTCGAGTGTAAACTTTATAGTTACAACTGCACTTACGATGCTCAATAATATAATGAGCACATTTAAAGTCTTTGATTTCATATAAAATAATTTTTAGTTACATTTTTAATATATCACAAAAAAGAGCGTGTGACAATAGCCCAAAAGTCCGCCAAATAGATACAAAAAAAACCTGCTTTTCAGCAGGTCTTTTTATATCTGGTCGGGACGAGAGGATTGGCGTCGTTTTCACTCAGCCGCACAGGCGCAATTTTTGCCTGGGCAAAACCGGCGATACC
>CALXZK010000042.1 GCA_944393225.1 uncultured Alphaproteobacteria bacterium | reverse complement strand
CCCCCCCTAATCACAAGTTATTTATAATCATCACGATGGCTGAATTTATATATTATAAAAATTAGTAAAATAGATATATCTCGCCAAATAAACAAGAGCCGGTATGGATAGAATTATATAGGCTTTTTTGAGATTTGCTTTACGCTCCTTCCAAGCATAAACCGTAGGTGCAATTATTATTAATAAATCTATTATCGTAAAAATGGTATAGTTACATTTATTTTCATATGCCCAACCTAATGCCTCTGCATTCCATGGCATTTGGTTGCTACTCATTTCTTTTGGATATGTTATGGCATATATAAAAACTAAAAATCCATTTAAGGACAATAAGAGATAAAACAGTATGAGTTTGATTTTTTTCATAATTGCACCTTCAATTAAATTTATTCAAAGTATATTCAGCATTTACCTTAAATACAATAAAAATCACCAACAATCTTTATCATATTTTACATTAAGAATCATATCATGCCCATATTTCTTAAATTTAAATGAGGCTATATATTAAAAAAGTTGATAAAATAGATATATTGTATCAGATATAAAAGAGCCGGGATGGATAGAATTATATAGGCTTTTATCAGATTTGTTTTACGCTTCTTCCAAGCATAAATCGTAGGTGCAATTATTATCAACAATATTGTTAATGTCATTATGGTATAGTTAAACCTATTTTCATATGCCCAGCCTAATGCCTCTGCATTCCATGGCATGCCGTCACTTGTCATATCATCTGGATATGTTACTGCTATGATAAAAACCGCAAAGGCATATAATCCTGACAATAGATAAAACAGTATGAGTTTGATTTTTTTCATAATTGCACCTTCGGTTAAATTTATTCAAAGTATATTCAGCATTTACCTTAAATACAATAAAAATCACCAACAATCTTTATCATATTTTACATTAAGAATCATATCATGCCCATATTTCTTAAATTTATTGGTAAATTCATCCATCTTATCTGTTAAATCAATACATCCTTTAGAGCCATATTCTTTACCTCCGTGGATTGAAAGATTAGTTCTGTCTTTATTATCTGTTCCTTGAGCGGGTTCCAACCAAATGCGGTTATTACCCCAAGAATCTTTTCCTCCAGGCCATCCTCCCATGATTCCAAAACCATATTCACTTTTTAATTGACCTATTTTACTTTGGTCTTTATAGAAGTTCTGATGTTGAGATTGTCTCATCAACCATTTTCCCTCCGGTAATGGCCCTTTATCTTTTACGCTGTCATATTCTTTACATTGATAATCTGGCTTACCTGACATTCCTTTCCATGAGTTTGTCTTTTTATCATCTTCAAACCAAGAAAGTTCTCTTCCGTTAAATTCTAAACGCGAAGGTTTGTTTTGGGATATTTCTTGATTTAATGAATTAATGGTTTCACCATCTTTTTTCATTATTCCATCAATGGTTAAATTATTTTTTCTTTGATATGTTTTTATCCCTTCAAATAACTCATTATCTGGATATTCCGTCATTCCATATGAGGGTACATCATATGCGCCAAATTTTTTTAGATAGCTTTTTAGCGGAAGCATATCTTCTATAGCTACAGCTGAAGATGATGCTACATCTTTGTTTAATTTAAATTGTGACATATTTTTTTCCTTATTCTTTGTTAATTTTAGATACAAAAAAACCGTTGATTTTCATCAACGGTTTTTAGACGCACTTTTCCCAAGTGACATTTTATCTTTTATAATATTTTCTATTTAAAGCAAAGGAAAAAATTCCTATCTTGTGGGTAATTATGTTTTATGTTATTTAAGATGTTCCAAGGAGCTTGCATTTTTGCTTAGCGCTCCCTTCCGGGTTCGAACTTCTACTGTAATTATGATACTTTTTTATAATTTTTACTCTTTCTTGCTCATAAGCTCAAGCTTTTAGCTTTCGCCAACTCGCTTCGGTCACTCCATTTGTAACGTTTTTCGCCTACACTTCCGTTTGGCTCAAAACCAACAAATGTTCGCCTGTCGTTAAAAATTCCTCCACGGGAGAAATTTTTTTCCTCCAGCCCCATACTTTGACGATGAGCCCTTAAATTTCAAAAATAAAAAAATTGTTGATTAAAAATAAAAGGAATAAAATAAAAAAGTTCGGACAAATTGAAAAAATGATGATTTTTGAAAAAGAAACATCCGAACTTGATGAAAGCCTTGGAAATAAAAGAACCTTCTCTTAGCTTTGCAAGGCGTTAGCCGCAGCAAAGGTTAGTTGGTCGCGCAAGTAGGAAACTTGTTTCCGTAGCGGCGCAAACTGCAGCCATTCTCATGACTGCCGTTTGAATTGGTGTCTTGCTCTGTAAGGCTCGTCTTGCGGCTTGCCAACTACGCTTCGGGCACTTGACTTGTAACACCGCATTTGGAAAGCTGTCGCATTCCTCAGCGTTTAACAAGTCGGCGCATCACCATTAAAAAAAGCGCCATTAAGGCGCTTTTTTTAATGGTGATCCCAGCGAGACTCGAACTCGCGTTACCGCCGTGAGAGGGCGATGTCCTAGGCCGCTAGACGATGGGACCATATAACAAAAGCTTTGATAATATAAATTTTGCAAACTTGCAAGAGTTTTTTATAAACAAATTTTAAGATTTTGTATCTAAACTTTCTAAAAAAAACAAATAAGGATAGAAAAATGTTAAAAGAAGCAGAACAAAAAATCCGTAATATTTCCAATTTTCCAAAAGAAGGAATAGAGTTTAAAGACATCACACCATTGTTAAAAGACGCTAAAGCTTTTCATGATGTGATAGATGCTTTGGCACAAAAATTTTCTTCCGAAAAAATAGATTATGTTGTGGCGATAGAATCTCGCGGCTATCTTTTGGGAGCGCCTTTGGCATATAAACTCGGGGCAGGGTTAGTAGTTGTGCGCAAACCCGGAAAACTTCCTGCCGCAGTAGAGAGGGTGGAATATGCTTTGGAATACGGCACCGATGTTTTAGAAATTCATAAAGATGCCATAGAACAAGGTAAACGCGTTTTGATTATTGATGATTTGCTTGCCACCGGTGGCACTGTTGCTGCGGCTTGCGAGCTGGTTAATCGTTTGGGCGGAAAAATTGTTTCAGCTGCATTTTTGATAGAACTTTCCTCCTTAAACGGTCGTCAAAAATTATCTTCCGTTGCTGAAGTTTACTCTTTGTTTACATACTAAAAAATATCGATTTTAGAGGATATTTTTTTGATAAACTATTTACTGATAAAAATAAATAACATATAATATAAAAAGATAAAACAAAGACGTCAAAGACGGCAAAGGAGCTGAGATAATGAAAAAAGCTTTTTTATATATTTTAAGTGCTTTATTTATCGGTTCGGGAGTTTCAATAATTTCCGTTGATGCTGCTTCTGTTAACTCCGACGAGGTTGAACAAGTTGAAGTTGTTCCTTTTGCCCAATTGACTGATTACCAGATTCTTTTAACTGGAAGCGAAAATGGTGTATCAACATATTCCGGCGTTAAAAATAACATTCGTTTATCTTTGCAGGCAGATTCTAAGGAGATAACCAAGATTATTATCGCTTTTGATTATGATACATCTTCTTCCGTAAAATCTGCAGATATTGCCGAAATTATTGATGTCTCAAACAAAATCTTTCCGGGTAAGATTTCAAATGCAGAAGCCGCTGCCGAGCTTTTGGAAGAAAAATTGTCAGATATGAATGTAGCTCGAGATGATGATACTTTCAATATTGAGCAATTGCGCGTTGAAGCTCATATCAACAATGGCATGATTAATCTGCGCATTACCAAATAATCTCAAATCAAAATTTAAACAGGTTAAAATGGATATTTTAGAAGCATATAAGTTTTGCCCGATATGCGGCAAACCGAGTTTGAAAAAAGATAGTAATACAACGGCACAATGCCAAAATTGCGGTTATAAAATTTATCTCAATCCATCTATCGGTGCTGCCGGTTTTGTTTTTAACGATGAAGGTAAGCTTCTTGTTGTTCGCCGCAGTAAAGAGCCAGCTAAAGGAACATGGCATATTCCGGGTGGCTTTGTTGAAGTTGGCGAAAGTATAGAGCAGGCGGTTGAACGTGAGATAAAAGAAGAATTGAACATCGAGGTCAAAGCCGAAGAATATTTATTCTCCATTCCCAACCAATATCAATATAAGGGTATAGAGCGCTATCCTTTGGATTTCTTTTTTAAGTGCAAGTTGGTCGATATGTCATCTATGAATGTCGATTTGTCCGAAAACAGCGATTATGCGTTCTTAAAACCGGAAGAAATCAATGTCGATGATTTTGGTCTGCCCTCAATCAAAGAAGCCATTCGTCGCTATTTTCACAAATAAATCAAATATATAAAATCTTGACAAACTGTTTCTATGTCCTTATCAATAAAAAGAAAGGAAAATTAAGGTATATTTATTATGATTAACGAAAAAAGAAAATATCTGCCCGTTTTTCACATTTTGTGCAGCAGTGGTGCTTATTTCAAATCTAAACTGGCAGCCATGAGTGTATTCAGTCTGCTGAATTATGTCAGTGTTGTTTTGGGCGTATATACATGGCGCTCTCCGGCATTTTTTGTGGTCTTAATTTTTGCTTATGCTTTGTGGAGCTATTTTTTCCGTTTTTACTTTGATAAAAAACCTTATTTAGAGTTTAAGTCGATGACATCATCTTTGTCACCTTCAACCAAAATTTTGGTATTGAGCTTTGTCATTATGACCATTCTTATCTTGTTACCGTTTATTTTGCCGTTTTTAGGCTTGGGTGATGCCGATTATTATATGCATTTCTTAAACGATAAAGAAATGCTGAATGCCGTTGTCGGCGTTGTCAGCATATTCTTGGCTCCGTTTATGTTCTTCCGTCCGTTTTTTGCGTGGATTGCTTCCGCCTTAGGGTATAATAAAAGCTTGAAATATGCATTTTATCACACCCAAGGAAACTATAAGCAAATCGTTTGTTTGCTGCTTATTCTTAACATTCCTTATGTCATATTAGAACAACTCAATCACTATCTCGCACTTCCGCCATATATCTTTTATCTGGTACTTTCTCCGTTGATTGTTTATGTCAATGTCGTAATGGCCAGATGCTATGAGTTCTTCTTTGTTGAAGAATAAGTTATTTTGCCAAATTTAAAAATTCTTCTTCAGACAAAATGCTAATGCCGAGTTCTTTAGCTTTGGTTGCTTTTGAGCCGGCATCTGCCCCCATCACCACATAATCGGTATTTTTAGAAACCGAACCGGCAACCTTGGCACCAAGTGAAAGTGCTTTGGCTTTAGCTTCGGCGCGGGTCATTTGTTCTAATGTTCCGGTAAAGACAATGGTTTTACCGGCAAGCTCGGAAGAATAATCGGCCGTATCAACAAAATCTTCTACGTTCACTTGTTGAAGAAGTTCTTGAATGGTGCGGCGGTTATGCTCTTCGGCAAAAAATTCTACAATATCTTTGACCATAGCTTCACCAATACCATCAATCTCTAAAAGTTTTGCGGTATCAGATTTAAGCATATCTTGCTCAAAAGATGAGAATGAGCCGAAATGTTTGGCAATCAAAAGCGAGGTTGCTGCGCCCACTTGACGAATGCCGAGCGCATAAATAAAACGTGGTAAAGAAATTTTACGACGCTCGTTAATGGCTTTAAACAAATTTTCAACTGATTTTTTGCCCCAGCCTTCACGCGATTCGAGATAGATTGAGCCGTCGTCGAGAGCAGAGAAAAGGTCATCACGCAAACGTCTGTTGCGGCTTTCTAGAGTGAATATATCAACCGGAGTTTTGATAATCCCTTCATTATAAAATTCTTCCATAATTTTAGCGCCCAATCCTTCAATATCAAATGCTTCGCGAGATACAAAATGTTTTAAGCGTTCAATGGCTTGTGCCGGACAAGTAAGACCGCCGGTACAACGACGAACAGCCTCATCTTCTTCGCGGATAGCATGCGCTCCGCACATTGGGCAGATGTGAGGAAAAATAAATTCTTGCGATTCTGCCGGACGCTTGTCCAAAACCACTCCGACAATTTGCGGAATAACGTCACCGGCACGTTGGATTATCACAGTGTCGCCGATACGAATATCTTTACGTTTGATTTCATCTTCATTATGGAGTGTTGCGTGAGAAACAATTACCCCGCCAACGTTAATTGGTTCCAAATCGGCAACCGGAGTGAGCGCTCCTGTGCGACCGACTTGAATGCGAATATTATTGATTTTGGTAAAAGCTTGCTCTGCCGGAAATTTATGTGCAATCGCCCAACGAGGCGTACGGGTCAAAAAGCCAAGCCGATTCTGTAAAGCAAGGTCATCCACTTTGTAAACAATGCCGTCAATATCATAGAGAAGATCGGCACGTTCTTGTTGCAGATAATTAAAATAGTCAATGAGGTCTTGAGTCGTGTGACAGATTCGATTGTATGGATTGGTTTTAAAGCCCCAATTGCGTACTTTTTCCAAAAATTCACTTTGTGATTTCCATGGGATATTAGAAACATCTCCCCAAGTATAAACAAAGAGAGAAAGTTTACGCTCTTTGGTAATATTGGCATCTAGTTGACGCAGTGACCCTGCAGCAGCGTTGCGTGGATTGGCAAAAACTTTTTTATGTTCAGATTCGTTTTTTGCATTAAGTTCAAGAAAGTCTGCCTTAGACATATAAACTTCGCCGCGCACTTCCAAAACTTCCGGTACATCGGGAGCAGAAAGGGTGAGGGGGAGGTCTTTGATAACTTTAAGGTTTTCGGTAATATCTTCTCCTGTTTTACCGTCACCTCGTGTTGCACCTTTAACAAATTTACCATGTTCATAACGAGCAGAAAAAGAAAGTCCGTCAATTTTCGGCTCAGCGGAATAGGTTATTTGATTATCGGTTTCATTTCCCAAAAAGCGATTGACGGAAGAGGTAAAATCGACGAGTTCTTCTTCGGAAAAAATATCACCGAGTGAGAGCATCGGAATTTTATGTTCTACCTTGCCAAATTCGCTTTTTATCGGGGCGCCGATTCGCGTAGATGGACCATTAGCAATTTTGAGCTGCGGAAACTTAGCTTCAATTTCTTCATTACGACGTTTGAGTGCATCATATTCTGCATCAGTCAGATAAGGATCATCATTTTGATAATAAGCAATATCTGCTTTAGCCATTTCTTCGGCGATTCGTTTGAGTTCGATTAAAGCTTGCTGTTCGTTAAGTTCATCAATTGTCATCAAAAATTCCTTCTTTTCACCACAAGATAGCAGAAGATAATCATCCCTGCCAATGTTCCCAATATCATAATGATAAATATCAGAAGTTTCCAGATATAAGCTCTATTTCCCAACAAAATAATATAAAAAATTTTTACGGTAAAAAATACAAACCTATTTAACCACAACTTGTAAAAAAATGTTTCTAAGCTTTGACAAGAGAAAATAGCTTTTTTATTGTAAAACAAAGTATAACAGATAATAGAGATAAAAATGAAATTTCAACATACACAAGAGTTTTATCGGTTTTTGCATGAAACTGAGAATGTCGGTCAAATTGATGAGTTTCGAGAGATATGTAGGGGAGGAAGCTCGTATAATTTTTATCTGAAAAACGATTCGGGAGAGTTTTTGGTTAAATTATTACCTGATTATCCCGAGCGAGAAATCCATTTTCAAAAATTAAAAAAAGCATGGCAGATATCAAGTTATAATTTCCCTCTGCAACAAGAAAATTTTAAAAATTATAAGATTTTAATGTTGCCTTTTTTTCGGGGTAAAAAATTGTCATATAGCGATTGTTCAGCTGAAGTTTTGTCTCGCCTTAGGGATGCCTATAATCAATTGTTAAAGAAATCACTTCCGGAGGAATGTATATCAGAACCACTTGATTTTGAGAAAATGTATGCAGAAATAGAACAAATCATAGAAGACACCAGCCTCTGGATGAATCATATAATTAAACGTTTTTTTTGGCAGAAGTTTAAAAAGGACTTAAAAGCCTTACCCAAAAATTATCAAGTTATCCATGGTGACTTTACGGTAAATAATATTTTGATAGATGAGCAGAAAAATATTCATCTGATTGACTTTGAGTGTTTCCGCTATGGATATGATTTTGAAGATTGGGGAAATTTGTTTTTACAATTAAGTGGCTATAGAGGATATTTAGGAAGTTTTAAACGATTAACCAATTTATTGGAAGTATGGAAAAAGATAAACCCTCAGATACAAGATTTGGATAAGAAAATTCTTCAAGGCATGCAAATGTTTTATTTCAAAATGCTGCATCACCGATTAGTTAATCCTAAAAAACGCAGTTTACGAAAAGACTTTAATCTTCTGGTTAATTTGTGTCGGTATTTTAAATTGTTGAAACAATTCAAAATAAAAGTTAATTAAGCAAAGAGAATAATGCATCAATCGATTCTTTTGTTTTGGATTAAAATTCATTTAGTAAAATCTTGCTAAAATCAGAATAAAATAACAAAAGATGATGTACGAAAGTTTGCAAAATGAGAAAATTAAAAAAGATTTTTATAAAGTTTATACCATTTAAAAAAATCCGACATCAGTGTGAATTTAAATTAAATATTCACGGCAAAAATAATTCATGGGAAGGAATGTTGCCTAAAAGAATAAATGGTCAAGTATATGGAAATAATAATAAAATTATTTTTGGTGAAAATTTGCAAAACTTCCAAGCCCAAATAATGATAGGCACAAAAGATAGCCCGGTTAATGACTGTGTTTTAATAATCGGAGCAAATTCAACGGCAGGAAATGTTCATATTTTGCTTTTGGAAGATAACAGTTCTATCACAATCGGCGAAGACTGTATGTTTTCTGAAAATGTTAAAATTTGGTGCTCAGATACGCATAGCATTTTAGATTCGGATAACAAAGTTTCTAACATCGGTAAGTTTGTTGAAATCGGAAATCATGTGTGGATTGGAGCCGATGTTAAAATTTGTAAAAATACCAAGATTGCAGATAATTCCGTTGTCGGCTGGAATAGTGTCGTAACCAAAAAGTTTGAAAAAAGCAATACAGTCATTGTCGGAAATCCGGCAAAAGTTGTTAAAGAAAATATCAATTGGGACAGACGACGTCCTCAGCAGATATTGAATGAAGAAAAACAATAAAAAATCCTCTGCTTTTGTTGAAGCAGAGGATTCGTATTTTGAAAATGGGACAATTATTTATCCGGTGCAATCACCATCATCATTTGCTTACCTTCCATTTTGGGTTCCGATTCTACCTTGCAGATTCCTTCCAAATCGTCGAGGAGGCGCATCAAAACATCTTTACCCATATCGGCAGTGTTCATTTCACGACCTTTGTAGCGCATGGTGAATTTCACTTTGTTGCCTTCACCCAAGAACTTTTTAGCTTGTTTTACTTTTACTTCGTAGTCATGAGTATCAATCATTGGACGAAGCTTAAGTTCTTTAATTTCAACAACTTTTTGTTTTTTCTTGGCTTCGGCTTTGCGCTTTTGCATTTCATATTTATATTTGCCGATGTCTAAAATCTTACATACAGGCGGGTTGGCTTGTGGAGAAATCTCAATCAAATCCAAACCGGCTTCTTCGGCGGCTGCAAGAGCTTCTTTAATAGAAACAACACCGCGATTCTCACCTGTTTCATCAATTAAACGAACTTCTTTAACTCTAATTTCTTCATTAATGCGCGGTCCGTTATCATCTCGTACTGGCGCATTGGTATTCTCTTTAGCTATTTTAGCCTCCATAATTGTTGTTAACTGCTAAATATAATACAAATCTAAACTGTAAAGGCAAGATAAAAGTAATTCTATTAATATATAATAAATTTTTTTGAAAAAAATACTGGACTTTAAAATTTTTAAGTGTTAATTTTTCGTTAAAACAAACGGTTGAAAAGTTCTCCACAAAAAAATCAAAAAAATGAAAAAAAGTTATTGACTTTCGTGAGAGGTGAGGATATAAACCGGTTTGTCGCCGCGATG
>CALXZK010000041.1 GCA_944393225.1 uncultured Alphaproteobacteria bacterium | reverse complement strand
ATATCTCCGTTATCTGATGGGGGTATGGCGGAACTGGTAGACGCGCTAGACTCAAAATCTTGTGGCCTCAGGCCGTGTCAGTTCGAGTCTGACTACCCCTACCAATCAACAAAAGGCTCTTAGTTTTAAGAGCCTTTTCTTTTTATCTGATTTTGAATTTAGATATAAAAATAAAGCCCCGTTTTGAAAACGAGGCTTTATTTTTTTCATTATTTAGAAGTTGGTCTTGGCAAACTCAAACTTATCTTGACCATTGATGGTTTTGATATTTTCATTGGCCAAAATCGTCGGCAGCTCCATGCTTCTGAATACGCTGCGCTCATCAGCATTCTTTACAAATGCCGTAATATTGCCGCTGGCGCCTTCAAGCAAACGTTTGGAAGCCACTTTCCACAAATAGGCAATTTCTTCCTCTTGGAGGTCGCAACGACCATTTTCAAGCCCCATATCCATCATCTTGATACCACAAGGCGTATGATCCAACATCACTGTGCCGGGATGGCTCTTGACGTATTCAAAGGCCTGAATCTTATTTTCTTTGGTCGGCAGAAAACTTATGCTGTATAAAACCAGAGAATCCGGCTTGGTACTCACATCATAAGTTTTAGCCACCGCCAAAGCGTTGTCATAAAAATCATCCATTGTCTTTTACTTCTTTATTCTTCTTTTTAACAATATCCAAAGCGCCGTTGGATACGATGATCTCTGCGGTATCACCTTCCCCAATGTCGCCATTCAAAATTTTCAAAGCCAATTTATTCTCAATTTGATTTTTTAGCAACCTTTTTAAAGGTCTTGCACCGTAAATTGCATCATAACCGTTATTGACAATCCAGATGAAAGCCGCATCGTTAACATGCAACTTAATCTTTTTATCGCTTAAGCGCTTCTCAATATTGTTAATCTGCAGCTGAGCAATCTCTTTGATATTACTTTTATCCAAGCGATGGAATATGGTAATTTCATCAATACGGTTGATAAATTCCGGTCGGAAAGATGCTTTAACAATATCCATTACCTTATCTCGAATCTTCTTTGGATCATCCGCACTTGTGGCTGTGGACAAGATTTCTGAACCTAAGTTAGACGTCATGATAATAATGGTATTCTTAAAGTCTACCGTGCGACCTTGCCCATCGGTCAAACGACCGTCATCCAAAACCTGCAACAACACATTGAAGATATCCGGATGGGCTTTTTCTACCTCATCAAACAATATGACTTGGTACGGACGACGACGAACAGCCTCGGTCAAAGCACCGCCTTCTTCATAACCGACATATCCCGGAGGAGAACCAATCAAACGAGAAACGCTATGTTTTTCCATATACTCAGACATATCAATTCTGAGCAAAGCACTCTCGTCATTGAACAAGAACTCTGCCAAGGCCTTGCTTAACTCGGTTTTACCAACACCTGTCGGACCTAAGAAGAGGAACGAACCTATCGGTTGACGCGAATCCGAAATACCGGCACGAGAACGTCTGACGGCATTGGCAACGGCAGCAATGGCATCTTTTTGACCGATAACGCGTTTGCCCAAATATTCTTCCATATGGATGAGTTTTTCTTTCTCGCCTTCCAGCATTTTATCTACCGGAATACCCGTCCATTTGGAAACAACGGCAGCAATATCGCTTTCGGTTACCACTTCGCTGAAACTATGTTTCTTTTCTTGCGCTTCGGCTTCTTGAATTTGTTTTTCCAACTCAGGAATAACACTATATTGCAACTCGCCGGCACGTTCAAAGCGACCTTCTCGTTTGGCAATTTCAACCTCGATTTTAGCTTTATCCAACTTGTCTTTAACGGTTGTCAAATCTGCCAAAACTTTCTTTTCGCTCTTCCATTTTTCTTCCATGCTTTTGGCTTTGGCTTCAAGACCTGAAATTTCATAGCCAATCAGCTCCAAACGCTCTTTAGATTTGGCATCGCTTTCTTTCTTCAAAGCCTCACGCTCAATTTTTAACTGCAAGATACGTCTGTCGAGCTCATCCAACTCTTCCGGTTTGGAATCAATTGCCATTCTTAATGAGCTTGCCGCTTCATCCATCAAGTCGATAGCTTTATCAGGCAAGAATCTGTCGCTGATATAGCGATTGGACAATGTGGCGGCGGAAATCAAAGCGCCGTCGGAAATTCTAACTCCGTGATGGAGTTCAAATTTTTCCTTAATACCGCGCAGAATCGAAATTGTTTCTTCAACACTCGGCTCGCTGACATATACAGCTTGGAATCGTCTTGCCAAGGCAGCATCTTTCTCCACATATTTTTTATATTCAGACAAAGTGGTTGCGCCCAAACAGTGCAGCTCGCCTCTTGCCAAAGCCGGTTTCAACAAGTTGGAAGCATCCATTGAGCCTTCGCTGGCACCGGCACCGACCAGAGTGTGCATTTCATCAATGAACAAAATGATGTTGCCCTCAGATGCCTCAACATCTTTCAAAACGGCTTTCAAACGCTCTTCGAACTCACCTCTGAATTTGGCACCGGCAATTAAGGCACCCAAATCCAATGCCAGCAATCTTTTACCGCGCAAGCTTTCCGGAACGTCATTATTGACAATTCTGATTGCCAAACCTTCAACAATGGCGGTTTTACCAACACCAGGTTCACCAATCAAAACCGGATTGTTTTTGGTTCTTCTCGACAAGACTTGAATTGTTCTTCTAATCTCGTGTTCACGACCAATTACAGGGTCGAGCTTACCTTCTTTAGCTTTGCCGGTAATATCGATGGCATATTTTTTCAAAGCCTCAAAATTATCTTCGGCATCTTCGCTATCGGCAATACGACCTTTTCTAAACTCGTTAATAGCTTGGTTCAGTTTTTCGGCATTGACACCGCTTGCTTTCAAAATATCGTAAGCCTTGGTACCGCCGGTCATGACAAGAGCTTGCAAAATGCGTTCAATGGTCACAAATTTGTCACCGGCTTTGTCAGCCAAGCTTTCTGCTTCCATCATAACACGGGTGAACTCTTGGTTCATCAAACTTTGTACAGATGCGCCCTCAACTGCCGGAATTTTTGCCAAAGCTTCATCAACTTTTGCAGCGACCGTCAGCTCGTAAGAGCCTGCTTTTTGCAACAACTCTCTGACTTGCGAATCTTTAATTTCGAGCAAGCCTTTCAACAAATGTTCGGTTGAAATATATTGATGTTTATATTTTGCCGCCAGATTGATAACATCTTGTATCAATTCTTTTGACTTATTGGTTAATTTATCAAAATCCATACTTATATACACCCCTTTCCTGTCTTTATCTTTTAAAAATATAGTAAGGTCAGGGTATATAAATCAAGTCTAATTTTTAATTTTTTTGCGGTGTGATTTTGATGATTGTAATCTCAGCCGGCGCGCCCAAACGCATCGGCGGTCCCCAATAGCCCACACCTCTTGATACATAAAGATGAGCGCCGTTGACCTCATATAATCCGGCTAAATATTTGTTGGCTTTTTCTGCTAAAAAATTGAACGGAAAAATTTGTCCGCCGTGTGTATGTCCGGACAACACCAAATCAAAATCTTTATCGGTTACCATATCTACCGTGGTGGGATTGTGGCTGAGCAATACGCGATAATTTTGTTTATTTGCCTTCTTCGATGCTTCTTCTATTTTGATGGCAAAATATGGGTTCATCATCGCGGCAGATTTATCGGGCACGCCGCCGATATATAAATTTTTGTCCGCTATCAACTCGCCATCATTCATCAGATGTTTGATTTTGGTTTGATGAATGCCTTTCAAAATTTGTCCCAAACCGTTGTAATATTCATGATTACCAATCACAAAATAAACACCGCCTTTGGCTGTTAACTTATCTAAAATCGGGAAATATTCTTGGACAGCTGATGCCCTATCATCAATAATATCTCCGGTTAACACAATGGCATCAGGATTAAGAGAATTTACTTTATCTACAATCTTTTGAATGCGGTGCTCGGAAGATGAACGTGTGATATGCAAGTCTGATAATTGAACAATTCGCAACGGTTGTTTTAGCTTATCGGAAGTCAAATCGACCTCTTTGACTTCGGGTAATTTATTTGCTTCATAAACAGCAAACAAAGAAACGCACAAAGCCAAAATTCCGGTTGCTATATTGGCATATTTTAAGCTTTGTTGATTTTGCGGATTGAACCACGCCCAATCGGCATGAAAAAGCTTGCTGATACTAAAGCTTACATACCACAAAAAATCGCGGGCAAACAAAAGCATAAAGATAATAAAAGCCAAGCCAAACATAAAATAGCCGCCATAGGTCAAAACATCATACATCAGACCATGTAAGGAAAATTGTTTGCGGCAAAAGTTGACGATAACAGGCGAAAGCCATCCCAATACAATCAAGATTGAGATGGCTAACTTATAAATAAATTTCATGTCCGTGTAGGCAACCAACGTTCTGATTGTGATGGTTGAACAAGCAATAGTCAAAATCAGAGAGGCAACCAGAAAGAACATTTTTATTTCCTATTTTAGATTAGACGGCAAGGTCTTGGTTTTTAACATCATCATTATTACTGTCAATTTTTTTACGAGAAGGACGACGTCCTCTGGGTTTGGCAGCATTTTCATCAACCATTTCGACCGGTGTTTCTGCCTCGGTAATTTCGATGATTTTAAACTCTTTCTTTTCAGGAATCGGTGCGGCTAATTCGGCTGCAACCAAGTCATGTACGGCAGCTTCATCTTCTGCTTTGGCGGTGATATCCAAATCGGCATCATCTTCAACATCATTATTTTCATTTTGAGAATCTGCAACTTGCTCATTGTCTTCAACTTTGGGGAAGTTGACAACTTTTTGAGCATTTTTCTTCTCATTGATTTCGGTCACAATTTTGCGGTAGTGTTCGGCATATTGTCTGAACACTTCAGAAGTGACATAATCTCCGTTGGCATGTGCTTCTTTTGCCAACTCATTGTATTTTTTTATCAAATCCAAAGCGGTACCGCTGATTTTGCCGGCAATACTGATACTATCGAACTTGTAATTTAGAGAATAAATTTGATTAGAATTATTATTACGATATTTATTATTCGTTTTTTTCATAAGTCTTCATACCAAAATAAATACTTTTCAGATTTCTCTGAATAAGCCAATTAAAACTAAAATCTTGCGTTTTGTTTTGAGAATGTTTCAGATGCAAAACAAAAAATTAAAAAAAGCACCTCGGAAACCTCGTTTCCATCTGCGGATGATAATACAGACAAAATTATTAATTGCAAATTATTTTTTTAAAATTATGCAGCGATTTATTCCACCATAATCCTTGAGTATGGTGCTTAAGCAAAAACCTTCTTTGGCAAAAACATCTGCAATTTGTTTTTCTTGTCCGATACCGCCTTCAATAAAAATTTTTCCACCCTCTTTGAGCATTGGATAAGATATTTTGGCAATTTGACGATAGTCTTTTAATCCATCTTCCCCACCGTCTAAAGCGAGCAGAGGATCGTGTGCTTTTACTTCTTCATCCAAATTTTCAATATCTTTACTCGGAATATAGGGTGGATTGGTGACTATCAGGTCAAAATCCGTGCCTAATGATGAAGAAATGTCTTCATCGAACCAACTGCCATGAACAAATTTTATTCTGTTTGCCAGTCCCAAATTATCGGCATTTTGAGCAGCAATATTCAAAGCTTTGACTGAAGCATCTAAGGCAACTCCGGATAGATCTGCAACATCGCCCAAAACCGAAAGAATGATACAGCCGGAACCTGTTCCCAAATCTAATATTTTCTTTGCCTTATTTTCTTTGGCATAGTTTATGGCTGCCTCGACCAAGATTTCTGTATCGGGACGCGGAGATAAAACATCTTCACTCACAATAAAGTCGTATTTGTAAAAACCTTTTTTCCCTAACAACTTGCAAAGAGGATAATGATTAATGCGTTTTTCTACCAGTTCTGCCAGTTGTTTTTCTTGTTCGGCATTCAGCTCCGGACAATCAAAAAACAAATCATTTGCTTCCAAATTCAATACGGAAGCGACCATCATTCTTGCCTCAAGTTTGGGCTCTTCTATCTGATGGGATTTTAATATCTCTGCTATGTTTTGAACTGCGTTGGTCATGTATTATCCTTTATTTTGGCTTGAAGATAACCTTCCTTCTTTTTATTTGCAAGTTTAAAACAACAAAACGCCCCGAAGGGCGCTTTGTAAAAAAAGCGTTTTATGACTTAAGCATCGTAACTGCCGCGGCTTTTATCAGCTGCGTATATCGGCTGTTCATCTTTTTCGCCACGCAACTTTTTCAAGCGCTCATCCATGCGGCTACGCGCTTCTTTTAAATACACCGAACTATCAGCATAGTTGATAACGCGCTGTGTGTCGGTGTTTTTTTCTGCTAACAGTTCCATTTGTTTCTCCTTTTATCAGGCGGCTTCTTCAAGCTTCATTTCTTGACGAACCATCTCTGACAGTTTTTCAAAAGCTTTCTTTTCAATTTGTCTTACTCTTTCGCGGCTGATGTTAAATTTAGCGCCGATTTCTTCCAGAGTAATGCCACTATCGGAAAGCATACGATTTTTTATAATATATTGTTCTCTTTCGTTCAATTTGCTCAAGCAATCGTACAAAACTTTTTTCTTAAAACCGGCTTCTTGACGACGGCTCAAATTTTCTTCAATGTTTTGACGCGCATCAACCAAAAAGTCCATACGTTCAGAATCATCTTCATCGGAAACGGCAACGTTCAAAGAAGAATCGCCGGACAAACGTGTGTTCATCTCTTTGACATCGGCTTCATCAACAACCAGCTCTTTAGCAATGCTTTTGACGACTTCCGGTTCCAATTCTTTGTTCTCGTATATTCCCAAACGAGATTTAATGCGGTTCAAATTATAAAACAACTTCTTTTGCGCAGCTTTGGTTCCGATTTTGACCAAAGACCAAGAGCGCAAAATATAATCGTTGATGGCTGCTCTAATCCACCAAACGGCATAGGTTGCCAAACGAACTTTCTTGTCTAAATCAAACTTTTTAACCGCTTGCATTAAACCAATATTAGCTTCGGAAATAATATCCAACATCGGCAAGCCGTAGCGGCGGTAGGTCATGGCAACTCTTGCTGCCAAACGTAAATGTGAAGTGATGAGCTTTTGCGCTGCGGTTAAATCTCCTTTTTGATGGAAATCTTTAACCAAGTTTAACTCTTCTTCTTCACTTAATAATGGGAACTTTTTAATTTCCTCTAGATAGGCTACCAGCGAGTTGCTTTCTGCCAAAACCGGTAAGTTACCGGAGTTTCTTAAGATAAGTTCTTTTCCCATAAAATGTCGACCTCTTTTCCTTATAAAATAATGCAGTTTTTTCAGAACTGTCCGCTCAGACAAAAGTCTTTTCCTTTTGAGAGCAAAGCTTATTATGCACTATTTTTAAATATGAATCAATACCCTTAATTGATTTTTTTAATCATATACCGTTGTAAATTTCTTAGAATCCGGCTGTCCGGGGAAATTGATAATTTCAACCGTGTAAAAATTGTTTTGGGGATAAATCAGCAGGTATATTTCTCTATCACCGGTACTTTTGCACAAACTCAAATCTTGAGCTTTTACACCGTCATTAATTTTGATGTCAATTAATCTATCTGCTACGTTATAATTTTCTTGCGGCTGAAAGGATTTTACATCCACGGGAACAAAGCTCTTTAATCTTTTCAACATCAAAGCCTGACGGCGTTCATCAACAATGCTGGTTTGCTTTTTTTCTTGGTAATATTCTTGAATGCGCGCCAATACTTTTTCTTTAAGACGCGGATTGTCACATTCCGGATGAAAAACTGCCGGTTTTTCATTGAAAAAAGAACTCTCGCTGATAACGGCTTTTAACTGCTGCAGAGAAATATTAGCCGAAACTTCTTCTTGCTTGGCTTTATCCGTTGCTTCTTTGCTTACGGTTGTTTCTGCATGACAAAGCGTTGTTCCCAAAAGCATAAAAGCAAAAGCTAACATAAACTGGCGCATTTTTTTAATCCTCAAATTTTTAGAAATACAGCCGAATCTGTTTTCATTCAAATTCGGCTGCAAAATTTCTTTAGAAGTTGATTGAGTTCGGGGTTCTCGGGAACGGAATAACATCTCTGATGTTTCCGATACCGGTAATGAGCATCATCATTCTTTCAAAGCCCAATCCGAATCCGGCGTGCGGAACAGAACCAAACTTACGAGAATCGAGGTACCAAGAATAATCTTCTTCTTTCATGCCCATTTCATGAATTTTTTGAACCAAAACATCATAACGTTCTTCACGTTGTGAACCACCAATCATTTCTCCGATACCCGGAACCAAAACATCCATAGCGGCAACGGTTCTGCCATCGTCATTCAAGCGCATGTAGAAGGCTTTGATTTCTTTGGGGTAATCTCTTACAATAACCGGACGTTTGAAATGTTTTTCTGCCAAAAAGCGTTCATGTTCGGTTTGCATATCAATACCAAATTCCGGTTTGTATTCAAAGTTTTCACCTGATTTTTGCATAATCTCAATAGCTTCGGCATAGGTAATGCGGGCAAAGCCGTTGTTGATGATGTTTTCCAATTTGGCAATCAAGCCCGGTTCGACAAACTTGTCAAACAACTCAATATCATCACGGCAGTTTTCCAAAACATGTTTAACACAGAATTTAACCATGTCTTCTGCCAAATCCATATCATCATAAATATCGGCAAAAGCCATTTCAGGTTCAATCATCCAAAATTCGGCAGCGTGGCGTGTGGTATTGGAGTTTTCAGCACGGAATGTCGGTCCGAAAGTATAAATATCACCCAAACCCATAGCATACATCTCACCGTTTAATTGTCCGGAAACGGTCAAATGAGCTTCTTTGCCAAAAAAGTCTTGGCTATAATCTACTTTACCGTCCTTGGTGCGCGGCAAGTTTTCCATATCCAAAGTTGTTACGCGGAACATCTCGCCAGCACCTTCACAGTCGGAACCGGTGATCAACGGTGTGTGGACATAACGGAAACCTCTGTCATGGAAAAACTTATGGATAGCATAAGACAATTCCGAACGAACACGGAAAGCGGCACCATACTTATTGGTACGCGGACGAAGGTGAGCAATTGTTCTCAAATATTCATCGGTATGTTTTTTCTTTTGCAACGGGTAATCATCAGGTGCAATATCATAAATTTCAATTTCTTTAGCGACAATTTCAAACTTTTGGCTGCCACCTTGAGAGGGAACCAAAGCTCCCTTTACGGCTAAAGATGAACCTGTGCTCAATTTTTTGACATCATTGTAATTATTGAGGGTATTATTGGCAATAACTTGTATATTTTTGAGACATGAACCATCGTTAACTTCAATAAACGAAAAATCTTTTGAATCGCGGCGGGTTCTTACCCAACCTTTGACCAACACTTCTTCCATCGGCGCTTCAGCCGTCATAAGTTTGGCAATTTTTGTTCTCTTTAACATTGTATATTCCTTATTATTTTCCTCAATTTTTTACAATTTAAAACTTTTTACGCTCAAAGAGCGTTTTAGAATATATATCACTTGATTTTATTTGTCTAGCATTGACAATTGCTATTTGGGGTATAAAATCAAAATAATTTAATTTTAGGGGAGTTTTTATTATGAAAAAAATTGCTTTGCTCGCTTTGTTGCCTTTTGCATTGTCTTTGAACGCCTGCACATCAAACATTGGTGCCAATGATTATTCCACCTCCGGCGTGCGTCAAGTCGGACGCGCCATGGGTTGCACCGTTTTGAGCGTGCGTCAGGTTGTGGTCAGAAGTGATAATAATGTTGGTATGTTGGCTGGTGCCGGTGCCGGCGGTTTGGCCGGTTCTATGGTCGGCGGAAACGATACCACAAAAATTTTGGGCGCTTTAGGCGGTGCCGTTGTCGGTGGTATTGCCGGCGATGCTGCGCAAAGCGGACTTTCTAAACAAGAAGGTTATGAATATGTGGTTAAAACCGAAAACGGCAATGTTATGACCGTTACGCAAGGTAGCGATGTTCTTATGACACCGGGTGAAAAATGCTACATTCTTTATGGCAAAGAAGCTCGCGTTATTCCGGCTCAATAATCTATCTAATACAACAAAAAAAAGCGGCTTTTTACAGCCGCTTTTTTTATACTCTCAACTAACTTTTATTTACGGTTAATGTTGATTTTTTTCTTTTTGCCTTGTTCATTTTGTGATTTCGGGAAGATAACTTTCAAAACACCGTCTTTATATTCGGCATT
>CALXZK010000040.1 GCA_944393225.1 uncultured Alphaproteobacteria bacterium | reverse complement strand
AACGAAGGTCTTCGTTTCGCTATTCGTGAAGGTGGTCACACTGTAGGTGCTGGTGTAGTATCTAAAATCTTGAAATAAGTTTTAGAACGCATATAACAGCTCATCTAGAGCGAAAATTTCGAAAAGGGAAAAATTCATGTAGGCTTAACTACACTAGAATTTTTCCCTTTCTTATTTTCACTCTATCTAAACTATTCTCTGCGTTCTAAAAAATGCCTTGTGTTGAGTCTGTAGAGGTGATGATGAGCGCAAAAAACTACAGAACGGTCGAAATTCATGTACGCATATGTACACTAGGATTTTCGGCTTTTCTATTTTTGCTTCTACTCATCTCAATTATCGAGTTTCTATGAGTGCCTTGTGGAGAGTTTCGACCGCGTGTCTCCGAGAGACTTGTTTTTTGCGCTATAATCCTCAAATCATGAGCTTTTAGAAAAGTGCCCCGTGTATCTTTTGTTTGGAATTTTCGGCTTTTCTATTTTTGCTTCTACTCATCTCAATTATCGAGTTTCTATGGGTACCCTGTGGAGAGTTTTGACCGCGTGTTTTGTTAAGACTTCTGGGTTGCATATTTTTTTAAGTATGATAAAGCTTATATGATTTTTTTATTATTTAATTATATAGCTTTATGGAAAAATATTATTTTATCGGAAAAAGAAATGCCGTAACGGCAGAAATTGTAAAAATTCTTCAAGAAAAAGGTATTGGTTTTGAGTTTGTAGAGCAAGGTCAATATGGCATTTATGATGTTACACAAAAACAAGTGAATGCGATTATTGCCCAAGACAAACAACCGTATCTCGTGGGAATTTCTTCTGTGAGAAAGGGTGCTATTCTCATTCCTAATTATAGGGTTAATTGTGAACGTTCAGCGTTGCGCGTTGTTGCCAATGATTGCGGTGTTGCCCTAAACAAATGGCAAGCATTGGTTTTGGCTAATGATGAAGATGTTTATAACAAATATCCTTATGATGTGAATCAGATGGCTGAATTAATCCGTATGGGATATTCCAGCAAAGATATAGAAGAGGTCAGAGCCTATAACAGAGCAGAATCAGGCATCACTCAGGAAGAAGAAAAGGCGGCTCAATTATGCCTTGATCGTTCTCGTTTTAAAAGTGAGCTTTTGGTTGTTAAAAATTTGCCTCATGAAAGGTTTGAAGCAATCATTGATAGAGCATTTTGGATGCAACGCGTTCAAAATGTGGTGATTTTTACAGAACTTGGAAGTGTTTTGTATGCCGGTTTTGCTGATATAGCCCAAGGAGCATTTGACCGCTTTCATGGTAGTTTAAGTTACTGCTTTTGGGAAGGAAGCTGGAAAACAGAAGAAGAGCAAGAAAGAATTATTCAGTTCTTGTTTGAAAAAACAAAAGAGAAGGATCTTGATGATTTGTTTTATTAAAAAAAAGCGGATTTATTTCCGCTTTTTTTATTTGGTTGCTTTTTAGTTGTATTTTTATATGAATATGCTATTTTGCAAATCTAAATAATATTATTAAACCAATTATGAGTGAAGAAAGTATAAAGCTAGAAATTTATCTTCTTGATTTGTTAAGAGAAAAGAAGATTACTCTTACTGAGTTATCATCCGTAACCGAAAAGATTATCGAAAATTATGCGCAAGAGGCATTTCCTAATGTGAAAATCGGTTGGTATGCTTTTGCTAACGGAAAGTTTTCTGCTGATAAAAATGCTTGTGAGAATTTGTTGGGCGTTGTGGCATGGGTTAATCCAGATAGAAGTGCGCTAAAAGGTTCTCGAGGTTTGATTCTTCTACCTGATGCTTTTGATGATGTTTGGCAAACCAAAAAGTGTTTGACTAACACTTCCGATAAAGACAATGGAGAAGAAAATACAGAGAAATGCAAACAAGCTTTTTTGAAAAATAAGGTTTCTTTTCCTTTGGTTGAATGGTGTCAAAAATATAATGAGAGAACAAAACAAAAAGCCTTTATTCCGGCAATAAATCAGCTGCTTAAGATTGCCGAAAATGTTGATGTTATAAATGTCTCCCTGAAAGGAATAAAATCTCCGCTTTTGAAAGGGTGGGTGATGTCATCAACAGAATGTAATCCATGGCGGCAATATGCAGTTTGTTTTCCTTATATTTTAGACGGCGCTTGCGGAAAAATGGATAGCAAAATTGTTAAGAGAGTTGTTATTGCTTTTTGAAAAAAGCGGATTAAGTTCCGCTTTTTTTTGTTTTATAAACTTTTATTTTGATTTATAAAAAAAAGACTTGATTTATAGTGAATAGTTGTGTATCTAATATTACGCAAGATTTGATAGGGGTATAGCTCAGTTGGTAGAGCGTCGGTCTCCAAAACCGAATGTCGTGAGTTCGAATCTTACTGCCCCTGCCAATAAAAAGACCGTCCGAAAGGGCGGTTTTTTTATTGGCGTTTAGGGGAAGTTGATGAGAACTCACGAGAAAGTGAGTTCGACGCCAAGCGAAAGGCGAGCGAGAGCGCGCCGGTGAGTGAAACGAATGAACGCGAAGGAACAAGCATTGCGAAGCAATGTCGCGGACAATCTTACTGCCCCTGCCAATAAAAAGACCGTCCGAAAGGGCGGTTTTTTTATTGGCGTTTAGGGGAAGTTGATGAGAACTCACGAGAAAGTGAGTTCGACGCCAAGCGAAAGGCGAGCGAGAGCGCGCTGGTGTGCGAAAGCGAATGAGTTTGAGGAAATAAAACAAAAGCCCAACCTTAATAAAGGAAGGGCTTAAAACGCGTTATGGGTGTAGATTATTGTGAGGCTAAAGGTTTTAGCTTCTTCTTAGAAGGATTTAAATATGGATGATTTCTGTTTCTCCTTTTATTATGTTTTCTATAAGCAACTCGCTATATCCATCATCAATGAACATATCAAAGGGAGTTATAATTGATACTTTTGAATTGCCAACAAATTTCTTGTAATGATATATATCACGCGCATGAACTATAATTTTGTTATTTTTACTAATAACAATTAATTTCACATCATCAAAAATGATATTATTTTTTTTAGCAACAACAGCAATAATGTCTAGTGCTACCATAAAAAAACTTTCCTTATCTTGGAAAGATTTTGAAACTCTCGCTATGACAAATTGATTAGGCGAACCTATAGATATGTCATAATCATTAATTCTACTTGCTTTCATAATTTTAATTTTAAATAGTTAAACATCATAATTTTATTTGTGGCTACATTATATTGGAATTTTGCAAGAAGTAAATAGTTTTGTGATTAACAAAGTTCGCGGACAATCTTACTGCCGCTGTCCATAAAAGAACCGTCCGAAAGGGCGGTTTTTTTGTTCTGATGCCTTTAATAATCACCATGAAAATGTTTTCTAGTAACATCTTCCACGGATAGTCCTTTAGATTCTTTGCAGTGTCTCATCTTAATAATCTCAAGGACATAACTTTCCGTTGTAAATCCTGAACTTCCAGCATTTGCTCTTTGAAGGGCTAATTGTTCTTCCAGATAGCCGTTTTTCTCAGCCTTAAGCAAAGCAGAAAGATTCAAATAATCTGTTTTTACTGGACCTTTTTTCTCCATAATCCTTAATTTTTAATAGTTAGACATCATAATTTTATTTTATGTTAAATATATGTTACTAGGGTGAAAAGTAAAGAATTTTGTATAGGTATTTAGGGGAAGTATAATTTATTTGAATTTTCATTTCTTATGTGTTATATGACGTGCATTAAAATAATTATTGTCACAATTAAATTTACAAAATTATGATGTTTATAGACCAAATTAAAGAAATGAACATTGCTTTTGATTTTAAAAAGCAATACACAGTTGCTCGGGTTCCTCAAAATTATGCTGATGCTGAAGATTTTGCTCTTAGGCTTGTTTATTATCTCAGACCCTATGTTGCCAACAAGTTGGGAATAGAGGGACGTGATGTCGTTTTGGTTGCCGTCAGCGAAAATGATAAAGTTGTTGTCTTGAGTGAGGATAGCAGACCTAGAAAATGGTTGGGAAGCTTTTTCCATAAACCATCAGTCGGAAGCGCCCAATTTTATGATGATGTTAAGCCGGAACTCGTCATTGATAAAATGAATAATTTATTTGCGTAAAATTAATCGCTATGTTGTCTTGTGGCAATATAGCGATTTTTTTTATTGCCTTAACAGTTCCAAAATTCCGGTGGCGGTGCGGGTGTTCGGTTGATGAAAATGGTTGCCGTGGTTGAGCTCAAAAGTGGTTTTCAGGCCTTGGCTTTGATAATGGCGGACAATTTCTTCCGTGTTTTTCTGCACCTTTTGCATTACCTCATTTTTGGTGAGGCTTTCTTTGTCTCCCAAAGAAAAATACAGACATTCGGGTTGACAGGCGAGAGGGTGGGTCAAAACATATTCGTAAAATTTGGGATACCACAAAGAACCCGATACACTGGCCATACGGGAAAAAAGATTGGTCTTATATAAGCTGAAAAGAGCAAACAAACCGGCCAGAGAATATCCGGCAATGCCGCGCCAGCATGGTGTGCCGCTGATGTTTTGTTCTGCAGTCGGTATAATCTTTGCGGTCAAAATTTCTAAATAAGCTTCGGTACCGCCGCCAAAAGGCTCTTCTTTGGCAAAAACAGGAACGCCCGGCCATGGCGTCATGTCTTGGTTCCAGTTCAGCTGATTGATGACAACCAGATTGAAATCGGGGCAGTTTCGTTTTTGCAATTCTTGCCGGACGGCTTGACCATCATCGGCAAAGCTATGCAGATAAATTATCGGGCGGTTCTCCTTTTGGCTCGGATAAATGCTGATATTTTTATTTTCCATGTGCAACAAAATCATAATCTTATCCCTGTTTTTTATAAAAAAATATCGTTGATTGAGGTTATCGTCAAGTCGGAGATTGCAAAGTTTTTTCTATATGCTATATTCAGGGCATATTTGTTCTTTTGGTCTTATATGTTCCATAGGAGAGTGTGAAATGCAGCGTTGTATTGAGCCGAATATCAAAATTGAAGATACGGGTTTTGGCTACACCATGTCCATTATCGGCGGAAAATATAAAATGATTATTCTCTATTGGTTGGGTGAGTTTGAGGTTTTGCGCTACAATGCTTTGCAGAGGCTGATTGGCAAAATATCTTTCAAAATGCTGAGTTCCACCTTGAAAGAGCTGGAAGCGGACGGCTTGATTTTGCGCACCGTTTATCCGCAGATGCCTCCCAAGGTGGAATATCGTTTATCGGACAAAGGAAAGTCGCTTATTCCGATTTTGTTTGAGCTTTGTGACTGGGGTGATAAACACCGGCCGCAAAAATCATAAAGAAGCGCCTAAAGTTTTGGCTTCTTCTAGGGCTTTGTGTCCTTTAATATCGCCGATTTTCAGCACGCCGCCGGCCACAACATGGCCCAGGTTTTTCCAGCCCAAATTTTTAAGTAAGGCATTGTAATAATTTTCAACCGGAGCAAAGTTGTCTTTGTCATCGCCTTCCGAGGCCATTAACAAAATGCAATCTTTGTGCGGATTTTCATATGACAGATTGCATTCGGCCACGGCAAACAAACGGTCAAAAGCGCATTTGAGCTGACCGGAGAGACCCCAATAATACATCGGTGAAGCCAAAACCACAATATCGGCTGCCTCATAAGCGGGGTAAATTTTGGTCATATCATCTTTTTGCACGCAAGGGCTGGCTTTGTCTTTGCCGCCGCCAAAACAGCCCATGCAGCCGTGAATGTTCATGCTTTGCAGGTCAAAACAAGTGACCTGATGGCCTTTGCTTTCAGCGCCAATAGTGAAACTTTTGATGAGTTCTTTGGTGTTGCCGTGTGCGCGCGGGCTACCGTTTAAGATGATGATTTTTTTGCTCATAACTCCTCCTTAAAAAGTTTTTTATGATATTTATCATTTAAGGCTTTTTGCATATTGAGGACAATACTTACCTTTGGGTTTTATACTTACCAAAGAGTTTGAATGGGTATCTTGTCGCAAGAAAATTTTCTTCTTATATATAAGATATCAATTTTTTTAAGGAGGAAAAAATGAAAGTTTTGTTGTTAAACGGTTCACCGCATGAAAAAGGTTGTACATATACCGCCTTGAAAGAAGTGGCTGACCAATTGGAAAAAGAAGGTATTGCAACCGAGATTTTTTGGACCGGAAACAAGGCCATTAACCCATGCTTGGCTTGCGGACAATGCGCCAAACTCGGCAAATGCGTGATTGACGATAAGGTTAATGAATTTTTGGAAAAAGCCAAAGAGGCTGACGGCTATGTCTTTGGTTCACCGGTGCATTATGCTGCGGCCAGCGGTAATATCGTGCCGTTTTTGAGCCGCGTATTTTATGCCCAGGCTTCTTCCGGACAACATATTTTCAGACTTAAACCGGGGACGGCGGTGGTTTCGGCCCGCAGAGCCGGCACAACCGTTACTTTGGACCAGCTCAACAAATATTTTCAAATTGCCGAAATGCCGGTGATTTCCGGTCGCTATTGGAATATGGTTCACGGTCGTACGCCGGAAGAGGTGCAAAAAGATGACGAGGGAATGCAAAATATGCGCATTTTGGGCAAAAATATGGCATATTTCTTAAAATGCAAACAAGCGGCGCAAAAAGAAGGCATTGTTCCGCCCGAGTTTGAAATTCCGGTCTGGACGAACTTTATTCGCTGATAGGGAGTTGTTTATATGAAATTTGGTATCAGAAAGCCATCGCTCAATAAGATGATTGCGGCCAGAACTTCGATCAAACGCATCGTCCGGCATAATTTGGGGCTGAAAGCGCCGCGCGGTTGGGGCTGGCTGACCAACCCGAAAAAAGCACTTTATAACCGAATTTACAATCGTACCAGCATCAGCCTTTTTACGCTGATTAAAAAGTTATTTAAGCTCTGACAGAAAAACCCTTGAAGCACAATGTTTCAAGGGTTTTTAGTTTAAGATTTGATTTCTGCAATCATGTTTTGACAAGATGCTTTGACATTTTCCGGCCATGAAACGGTATCCAAATTATAAAGCCGGTCATAGTTGAGAAGGGTTTCCTTAGCTTTTTCATCATTCTTGTGTTGATAGATGGTCATTATCAATAAGACAAGGTTGGAAATTTGCAACGGCGCTTCCTCAATCAGAGTGTTAATTTTAGCCCAATCAAGACTTTCAATAACAGAGCTTTCAATCCCGTCAACAAGGTGTTTAATGTCATACATAAAACCACTGTGATAATAGATTATTCTTATTATCAAGGCTTCTTCGGTTGTAAGAGAAAGGTCTAACATTTGAAAAAGCTTGAGCTGAGATTTTACATCCGGAACAGTACCTTTTTTGGCGGCTTCTTTGGCTTTGTCATAAGCATGCGCTTTAAGCAATTTAATAATATTTTTCATAATTTTTTATTTTGAATTTTAATAGTTAGACATGATAATTTGATTGATGCAGGCATTATATCCGCGTGCGCGAATTTGGCAATAATTTTATTTGGCGTTATTTTTGCTCATTTTATTTGCTTATAGCGACAATATAGTTATTGACATATCTAAAATTATTTAATATGTTTGCGACATTAGTCGGAGCTTTATTATCCGAACGTTTTGTCGTGGGTGGTGAGTTCTGAAGTTTTTAATTTTTTTAATTGAAGGTGGATATAGTCCATGGCAAAAATCAGTCCGATTCAGTTTTTTAGACAAGTTAAACAAGAAGTTAAAAAAGTTACTTGGCCAACCAAAAATGAAGTGCTTAAAACTTCTTTGGTGGTGATTGTTTTGGTGGCTATTGCCGCAACATTCTTTTTCTTTGTTGACCAAATTTTGGGTTGGGCAGTACAGTTAGTTTTAGGTCTTGGAGATTAATTTTATGGACGCTCGTTGGTATGTTGTAAATGTTCATTCCGGTTCGGAGAAAAAAGTTGCCGAATCTATTAAAGAACAAGCCGTTCTTAAAAAAATGGACGATAAAATTTTGGATGTAATGGTTCCAATCGAAGAAGTTGTTGAAATCAGAAAAGGTGCAAAAGTTAATTCTGAACGCAAGTTCTTCCCCGGTTATATCTTGGTTAAAATGATTATGACCGATGATGCTTGGCACCTGATTAAAAATAATCCGAAAGTTACCAACTTCTTGGGTAGCCGCAATAAGCCTTATCCGATTACTGAAGCTGAGGCTCAAAGAATCATGACCCAAATGCAAGAAGGTATTGAACGTCCGCAAACCATTGTTAACTACGAAGTTGGTGAACAAGTTCGTGTTAATGACGGTCCGTTCGCTTCTTTCATCGGTTTGGTTGAAGAAGTTGATCTTGAAAAAGCTCGTTTGAAAGTTTCTGTTTCTATTTTTGGTCGTTCTACTCCGGTAGAATTGGAATTTTCTCAAGTAGAAAAAGTAAAATAGAAGCTTTGTTGCACTTTTATGAAAGCACTCTTTTTAGAGTGCTTTTTTGTTTTATTATACTATTTTTTTTGCTATACTTTTATAAAGAATAATTTTTATGGGTAAAGCCATGCAAACGGAACAAAATAACGAAGAAGAAGATTTAAGCAAATATTATCATCTTGAAACCGAAGATGATAAAAAGGCTTTTGAAAATAAGCGGGAAGATTATTTTGGTGAAGTTTCCGCTTTGCTTCCTCGTGTGGCTGCAGCAAAATCTAAGTTGAATGAAATTCAAGCGGCTCTCAGAGTCAAAATACAGAAACTTGAGGCTGAACTGAAAAAAAGAGCTAGAGAAGATGCCGCAAAGGCAAATCAGCAATCTTTACAGAAAACAGTAATTTCTGAAAAGAGCGGAAATAAGCAAGAGGCAAGTGAAGAAGACTTGCTTAAACAAGACATTGAGTTTTGTAAATTAGGGCTGGTTGAAGGCGTGCAAATCGGTGCTAAAATGGATAAAGATAAATTGACTTTAGAGAATATTTTAGCAACCCGTGAAAAAAAATCTTATCATGTTATTACAGACATAGCCCTGAATCCTTTACCGAGTGATCGAGCAAAAGATAAAAATAAGAGTAAGGATAAAGATAATAAAAATGATGGTAATCAAGACGCTCAGTCTAATGATAGAGATAAAAGTGCCGATAAACAGAAAACAAAGGGGAAAGATGCTTCTAAAAAACTTTCTGCAGCTGATTTGAAAAAATTGCGCAACGGTCAAAGTTTAGATTCTAAAGACACTCCTAAAGCGGCAGAAAAAATGCGTGCTCCTCAGCAAAATATTAATATGGGTATGATGTTGCGTCAGCAAGGAGGCTCTTCTTTAATTTAATTTTCTTCTGCCCAGCCGGGTGCAGCTCGTGACCAAAGTCTTTTATCTTTGCCTTTGGGCTTTGCCATAATTCCGCCAACTGTGGGTTTGGTGCAGCCGGTGGTTTCCGGATAGGAAAAAGGTTCTTTCGTCAGAAAGCATTTGGCCATATCGGCAAAAATGCGCGCTTCCATATATTTTCCGTTATAACCATAGTCATCAGACCAGCGGACAATGGCTTCGGGGGTAAATAATTTATCAAAAATTTCTTGGTGCTCGGGTAAAACTTCGGCATCTCCATTAAGCAAATTTTTGAAGTCGTTTAAAACAATCGGATTTTTCCAACCACCGCCAAAAAATAAGAAATATTTGGGAAATTCTATTTCTTCAGGGATAAAATTTAAATTATAGACCATAACATAGGCACTGAAGAATTCTGCCGTACGTAATCTGTCTTCAAAAGAAATGCTCGTATCCATTAATTCGGGGATAAAAATATACCATGCCGGGTCAGAAGATTTGGGAGGAGGCATGGTAATGAAGTTTTCTCGGATATTGGTGAGAACGGCATTTTCAAATAATTTGCGCAACAAACGAAAATTGACTTTGCCGAGCTTTCCGGTTTCGCCGTTAAAATCGCAGGGAAGGTGTTTCTCGTTGCGCATTAACATGTCTATAAAATGATTGAATGGACCAACATCCCAACCCATGACAATATCTTTGCCGGTGATTTTGTTGCGTGAGATGATGGATAAGTTGCCGGTATTGCCTCCGTTACAGAAAGCGACGGGAAAGATTTTTTTGCTGATTAAGTCTTGGGCAATATGTTGATTGTGTACCGGTGCTAAGGGGGCGCCTTCGCCCAAATTCATAATATCGTCAGAGCGGAAGTCATAGACAACCGGAATTGATGTCAAATCGGCAAGCATTTGTCCGGAGCCGATTTGAAGTGTGTAAATTTGGCTTGGGTCCTTACTTTGGGCGATAGATGGAGGGCAGTGACCGCAGGTTTGACCGTGAAAGCCGATGGCATCTATACTGTCTTGTGAAATGTTATTTTCTTCAAGCATACGGTTGACGGTTTGAGCAACCAGAGAGATGTATTCATTATGCAAAGACATAAAGCTCTCTTTTTCTTTGGCGAAATAGGCTTCAATATCGCAGTTGTTTTGTGCCAGCAAAAATTTAAGTTGGCGAAAGCTGTTGCTTAAAGAAGTGGGAATGTCTTGAGAACATCCGCAGATATCTTTGATATGTTCGTTATCAAATTCTGATAATACGACATCAACGGCATCTAACGAATTGCCGGTCATGATACCAATACAGCGATAAATTTTTTTGCTCATCTCTGCCTCTCTAAAGGGTAATTTTTGAAAGCATAGCAAAAGAAATTATATTCGTCCACAAAATTAATTTGCGG
>CALXZK010000039.1 GCA_944393225.1 uncultured Alphaproteobacteria bacterium | reverse complement strand
AAGATGTTGAAATATGCACCGGTTGAAAGGTTATCATTTGCTGCTTCGACAAATTTGATGAGCTCAGTCGGACGAACATCCGCACCGACAATATTTAAAACCACATTGGTTGTTCCGGCGACGTCACCATCAACACGTAACAAGTCGGAAGTGTTAGCAGTCGGGTTAACATCAATTGTCATCTGAGCTTTATTATAAGCAGTATAGTTACCATAAATCGTAGTAACATCATCTGCATCATCTCCGGCGTGAGTAAAGGTCATTGAACCATCGTTACTCACCGAACCGGTAATGGTATAGTTAGAAGGTGAGTTACCAGCCAAGTTCAGATTAGAACCGTTTTCGATTATGAGTTTTTTGTTCGGACCGGTGAGGGTGATATCACCTTCAAGTTTAACGTTAGCATTGTCTTTGAAAGTTAACATATCCCAACCTTCAACTGCTTGCGCTCCGTCACCGATGGTATAATCACCGGCAGTTAAGTGTAATCTCTTACCTTCGGTTTTGTTGATAAGTGAGCTTTCTGTCATCGCTTCATTCAAACCACCGACAAGCGTTAAAGATCCGTCTTCGGTCACTTCATCTTTGAAAATTTGGCTATAATCATAACTTCCGCCCATTTCCGCATCGGCATGAATGATAATATTACCGGTTAAAACCGCACCGCTATCGATATCCAAAATAGCCCCGCCATTAGCGAGCATATTGTTCAAACGAGCTTCAGCTTCAGCAGAAAGTGTACCACCGGAATTAACCGTGGTATCTTGCGCCAAACCACCGGCAGCCACATTCAAAACACCGCCCTCATTAATCTCGGTACGATTAATTTCACCATTGTCTGCAACATTTAAAGTACCACCGGAATTAACAATATTATCTTCAGCCTTAGCTCCGGTATTAATATTCAACACGCCTTCATCATGTGTAATGGTACGATAAATTGTTCCTGCACCTTCATTAACATCGACATTAGTACCTGAAATATCTATAGTGCTAACTTTTTCAATCGCATTATTGAAAACAACTTTACTAGAGCTATCACCGGTAATGGTCATCTCTCCGGAAGTCGCAATCATAATATAAGTTCCATCAGGTTGTTTGATGATTTGATAAGTAATAGACATCCCACCTTCTACAAGTACCAAAATATAATTCTCACCATCTTGTTTGACTTCAAGACCTTGTTTCTTTGCATTTTCAATCAAATAGTCTACATCATCTTTACTTATACCAGATCCAGCTTGTACTTCAGCACCGGATACTTTATCATCAAATTGAATCAAACCGTTATGGATAGAATCTAGTTTCAGATTTCCGGCAAAATAAACAGCGGAAGAATCTTCACCATCGCCCCAAATCACCTTATTGCCACGGAAAATAGATTCGCCATTATCAGCACGTATGGTTAAATCTCCTGCAGAATAAATCGCTCCACCAAAGGTCAGTTGTCCTTCGTTACTATCTCTCAAAGCACCGGTTTGTACATAGTTGTTATAAAAGCTACTATTGGTAAGCGTCATTGTGCCACCATTATAAATCGCTCCACCAGAGGCTGAACCAGAATTAGATTTTGCATAATTATCGGTAAAAGTACCACTAATATCACCGATGGTATCCGAATTATCAATCGCCCCGCCTTCTGCAATACCAGAAGCTGCTTGAGAATAGTTACCAGAAAAAGTACCGCTGATATTATCAATAGTTCCAACATTATGAAACGCCCCACCATAGGCATAACCAGAATTAGATTTTACATAGTTATCGGAAAAATCTCCAGTAATATCACCGATGGTACCATTATTAGCAATTGCCCCACCAAAGGCATAGGAAGAATCAGATTTTGCATAGTTATCGGTAAAATCACCTGTAATATCGCCAATTTTTGTTATTGGACTATCATTATAAATCGCCCCGCCTGAGGCAGAATTAGAAGTAGATTGTGCATAGTTACCGGAAAAATCGCCGGTAATATCGCCGATGGTACCTTTATAATTATAAATCGCCCCACCTTGGGCATAATAAGAACCTGACTTTACATAGTTACCGGAAAAATTACCGGTAATATCACCGATTGTAGCATTACTACCATTGAAAATCGCCCCACCTTGAGCATAATTTTTATCTGATTGAGCATAGTTACCGGTAAAATCTCCTATAATATCGCCGATGGTACCGTGATTATAAATAGCGCCACCTTGTGCATAGGAAGAAACAGATTTAGTATAATTATCTATAAAATTGGCATCTATGTTGCTGATGATTTTTTCATTATAAATAGCTCCACCTAGTGCATAATAAGAACCTGACTGCGCATAGTTATTTTCAAAAATACCACTAATATCGCCGATGGTACCTTGATTATAAATCGCCCCGCCATACGCAAAGGAATGAACAGATTCTGCATGGTTACCGGAAAAATCACCGTTAATATCACCGATGGTTGCGGAATAACCACTATTATAAATCGCTCCACCTTGGGCGTAAGAAGAACCCTGCGCATAGTTGCCGGAAAAATCGCCTGTAATATCGCCGATGGTTCCACTAAAATTATCAATCGCCCCGCCAGTGGCTGAACCGGAAGTAGATTTTGCATAGTTGCTGGTAAAATCACCGTTAATATCACCGATGGTACCTTGATTATAAATCGTCCCGCCATAGGCAGATTTTCCTTGAGCATAGTTTCCTGTAAAAATACCGCTAATATCGCCGATGGTCCCTTCATAATTATAAATCGCCCCACCATAGGCGGAACCAGAATTAGATTTTGCATAGTTACCGGAATAATCACCGGTAATATCGCCGATGGTACCTCTATCATTATAAATCGCCCCGCCTTCGGCAGAACTAGAATCTGCTTTTACAAAATTATTGGAAAAATCACCGGTAATATCGCCAATGATTGCTTTGCTACCTTTATTATAAATAGCTCCACCCAAAGCATCACGAGATTGAACATGATTGTTAGAAAAATCAGCATTAATATTACTTATTGTGCCGTTATAATTATTAATCATCCCTCCATGAAATGAAAAGCTGCTACTTACGCTTGCTCCTTCAAGCTTGACATTTTGGATAATCAAATCAGTATTTTTATTAGAAAAATCAATAAACTGTCCGTCATAAGGACTTTCTTGACCGGTGATGGTGAAGCCGCCGCCATCAATGATGATGCCCGAACCTGCAACCGTATCTATAGGATTATTTTTATCAGCTTGAATATCTCCGGTCAGGACAATCACTTTTCCGGCGTTTGCCGAATCCTCAACCGCAGCCTTGAGCTCACCCCAAGACCCAACTTCAACTTTCTTTTCAGGAGGATATGTAGAAATATCAACAACATCAGCCCATGCCGGAGCAACGCCCAGCATCAAGCTAAAACCTAATAGAAATGCACCAGTCCTAAACATATTGCACCTCTTTCTCATTCTGAGATTGATAATAACTCTTATTATACTATCATAAAAAGCATGTTGTGTCAAACGATTACGCATGGCTAATCCTTTGTATAAAAGAAGAAAGTCTGCTCAAATAATCTGCTTTTGCGTGCTCGGGAATTTGCTTTAAATAGTAGTTAAAACAATTTTGCACCAACGTAACAAACTTAGATTGAACTTTCGGATAAATTTGAGCTTGTTGCAAAAAAGAATATGTTTGCTCATAAACCTCAAAAAAGTCATTGATTTTCTGTTCAGAAAACATTTTTCTGGTAATACTGTCGGCACTTAGGCGATAAAAATACAGATTTTGCCAACAAACACTGAAACTTTTTATTTTTGCAAAAATTTGAGCATTGGGCAAAACATCTTCAAAGAACATTCCTTCAACGAATGAAAAATTATGCTTTTCCCAAAAATCCCGTCTATAAACTTTGCTTCATGCCGCAAGCGTAACAAACATATAATCTAAAATATCTGTTTCTTTACCGGCAATTTGCTGTTTGAGCTGATTTAAAATTTGCATATGAACATTAACATGTATGCCGTCATAAAACTCATTATACCCAAACAAGCACACTTCAACCGGTTTTTCTTGCAATTGTTTATCTAAAACTTCCAAAGCATCGGTTCTAAGCCAATCATCACTATCAACAAAAACCAGATATTCACCCTGAGCCTGAGCAACACCTACATTTCTTGCGGCACCCAAACCTTTGTTTTCTTGGTTTATGACTTTAATGCGCGCATCTTTTGCGGCATGATAATTTAAAATATCGCCGCTTTTGTCTGTTGAACCGTCATTAACGCAAATAATTTCAAAACCTTGAAACGTTTGGTTGATTAAACTTTTCAAGCATGTTTCTAAATATGCCTCCACATTATAAACCGGCACAATCACTGAAAAGCGCAAATTTTTGGGCTTTTCCGCCAAATAATTAAATTTTTCTCTAAACAATAAGGTGCTGTTCTTAAAATCTATAAAATCATTATGAATAAGATTATAGCAATTGCCAAAATTCAAAAGATTTTTGTAACTCTCACCTTTAAGCTGTTTGATTCTGTTTTGCAAAAATTCTTTTGCTTTAAAGAAAAACTGTTCTTGATATTCGGGAAGCATTAAAAACATTGTTTCAATTGCTTTTTCATATTGATATTGAAACAATGCATCTTGAAAGAAAATGTCTACACCGGCTTCTTTTGCAGTTTTCAGCATTGCATCAAACATATCAAAAAGGTTGAATGCATTTTGACCAAAATGTTTGGTTACGGAACCGGTGTTATCAAACATATAATTATAAAACTGTCTAAAAGAAACCTTGATATTTTTAGCAAGAATCAATCCTTTAAACCAAAAACCAATATCTTCGCAACAGCTATCCTCAAACAGCATATTATGTTTTTTTAAAAAGGAGGTTTTAAAAATCTTGTTGCAAACACTGCTGTTGCCATAAAAAACCCCATAAAAATCTTTGTATGTAACATTTTGATATTCAGAAATCGGTTTATAAAAATTATTGGGTGTAAAAAAACTATCCGAACCATTAACAACGCCGTTAAACATAAAAATATCAACCTTATCTTTCTGAACCGCTTGGGCAAAAGAACTATACAATTCTTGATAAATAAAATCATCCGCATCAATAAAGGAAACATATTCTCCGGTTATATTTTTCAGCCCCGCATTTCTGGCTCCGGCAATACCTTGATTGGATTGAGAAATCACCTTCACACGAGAATCTTTTTGCGCATAAATGTGCAAGATAGACAAGCTCTCATCTTGCGAACCGTCATTAACGCAAATAACTTCCAAATTTTGATAATCTTGCCCTAAAATACTATCCAAACAGCGTGGCAAAAACTTTGCCGCGTTATAAACTGGCACAACAACCGAAATTTTTATATCTGACATAGAATCTATTCACCCATATAAATTTTATTTATATGAAACTAAAAATAAATTAAAAAAAAGTGAATCGATTCAGAATCTTAGATGAAAAATTGAAAACTTCCGTCTGCGGCAAAAACACTGTTCACGAGCGGATATTTTTCCTTGTTGGGCAAATTAAAGTGCCACCATTCATGCTCAAGCGCCGCCAAGCCCACATTTTCCATCATTTGCCGCAACATCTCGCGATTTTTGATTTTTTCGGCATCTTCCGGCGCATTCCACGAATATTTGGCTTTTTCCAAATGCTTATAAAATTCATCAACCTTTCCCTGAAGCACTTGCAAAGCATATTTTTCTTCATAAGCATCAACGGCACAAGGAAAATCAAGCTCGACCCCGTTTTTATCCAACAACGTCACATCTATGGCAGAAGCATGACAATGTTGTGAACGCTCAGCCGTGGCAGCAAAAAAGCCTTCCATCGGAATAATCTTTTTCATTAAGTCAAAAGCAAGTGGTGGGCGATAAGCATCACAAATTTTAAGTTTCAGTCCTTTTGTCTGCAAAATAGGTCTTAAGTTTTGCAAACATTCCCATAAATCCGGTTGCACAAAACATCTGTTTCCCATACCCACGGCAGAATAAACATCTGTTTGCATCATGTTTTGTGTTTTGGCATACATCATATCTATTTCAAAATCATCATCAGATTTAACTTCAACCAGATTTATTTTTTGCATATTTTCCTCTCAAACAAAAAAGGCACTCTCAACAATCAAGAGTGCCTTTTTTCAAACGAATTTCTTCAAACCTTATTCGGCAGAAGCGCTAAAAGCTTTAGCTTGTTTAGCAGCATCGTCATCGGTACGTGCTACGTTAACCAAAATGGTTTGGCTAACTTCCGGGTGCAAGTTGAGTTTAACTTCATAAACACCCAAATCTTTAATAGCATTTTCCAAATAAACTTGCTTACGTTCAACAGCAAAACCTTTTTCTTTGATTGCAGCAGCAATGTCACGAATGGTAACAGAACCGTACAATTGACCGGTTTCAGCAGCTTGACGGATCAAAACAGCACTGAAGCCTTTCAAAGATTCAGCCAATTTTGAAGCTTCATCAAACAAAGCTTTGTTGTGAGCTTCCAACTCAGCTTTTTGTTTTTCATAGTAAGCAACATTTGCTTCTGTAGCGCGCAAAGCTTTGCGTTGAGGCAAGAGGTAGTTACGAGCGTAACCGTTTTTAACGGTAACTTTGTCACCCATTTTACCCAATTTTTCAACATGTTCCAAAAGAATTACTTCCATATTACCTCTCCTTATTAATCAGCAACAAACGGAAGCAAAGCAATGTAACGAGCACGTTTGATAGCTCTTGCTAATTCTCTTTGCTTTTTAGCAGAAACAGATGTGATACGACTAGGAATGATTTTGCCTTTTTCAGAAATGTAACGAGAAAGCAATTTTACATCTTTGTAGTCGATTTGCAAAGCGTCTTCACCAGAAAACGGGCATGCTTTTTTTCTTCTAAAGAATACTTGTTTAGCCATGTTTCTAACTCCTATTCTTCGCCTGCTTCAGAATTGTTGGCATTTTCTTTGCTCAATTCATCAACTTTAATGGTCATATAACGAATGATATCTTCGTTGAATCTCATTTGTCTTTCATATTCAGCAACAGCAGCAGCCGGAGCAGCAATATTCAAAACAACATAGTAACCTTTGCGGTTTTTCTTAACACGGTAAGCAAGATTTTTCAAACCCCAGTTGTCAACTCTAACAACTTCACCACCGTTGTTGGCAATAACATTGCTCAAATCAGAAACAATGGTGTTAACTTGAGATTGACCGAGGTCTTGACGTGCAATCAGCACGCTCTCATAAAATGACATTATTATTATCTCCTTATGGATTCTCAACAAATGGTCAAAATTTAAACACTTTGACCGGTTAATGTATAGCCGATGGACTCTGCCACCAGCAAGGGACGATTGGGAATATATACCAAAACTTTAATTTTGCAAGCATTTTTTCACTTGCAATCTTTAAGAAAATTATTAATTTATACATTCTTAACATATTTTAAGATATAATCACACCAAATTAACAATTTCGGCAAAATAAAATGAACAAAACACTTAAAGTTTTATCTTTAATTCTCATCGCATTGACATCTGCGTGCACATGGCAAAAAGCGCAAGAAACAATGTACTTAAAGCCTAAACGTACCGTTTATGGCAACGACCAAGCAACAATTGTTTTACAACACCCCCAAAGCCGTGTTATTGCCACCTGCTACCGCACGGAAGATGTTTCTGCCGAAGCCTGCGCCAAGATTTTTGAATCCAAAGGCTACGTTCGCCTGCGCAACATTCCGTACAAAACTGCCGATTACGACTTTTTAAAAACCGACACCTACCCGACCCGTCGTTGGCGCGGTAGTGAAGACACGCCACGGTGGTAACCATGTTATCGCGCATCAACACCATAACCTTTAACGGACTGGAAGTTTTAAATGTAGACCTGCAGATTCAAATTTTTGCAGGTCTTCCTGCTTTTACCATAGTCGGACTTCCGGACAAAGCCGTTGCCGAAAGCAAAGAACGTGTTCGCGCCGCACTCAACTCTTTAGGTTTAAGTTTGCCCGCCAAAAGAATAACCGTCAATCTTTCTCCGGCAGACTTATTAAAAGAAGGCTCTCACTTTGATTTGCCGATTGCTTTAGGTTTGCTTGTCAACATGGGCATTATACCGTCTGAAGAAATCTGTCGTTACATGGTTTTGGGAGAGTTAGGTCTTGACGGCTCAATCATCTCGGTCAACGGCGTGTTACCTGTTGCCATCAAAGCCAATCAACAAAATTTAGGACTAATCTGCCCCGCCGCCCAAGGAAGTGAAGCCGCTTGGTCCGGCATTAAAGATATTGTTGCCCCGCAAAACTTATTGCAATTGATTAACCATTTCAAAGGCACACAGCTCATTCCTTTTCCGCAAGCTGAAAAAGCCGAAGCCAAACTTTCCCTTTTAGACCTAAAAGATGTCAAAGGGCAGGAAAGCGCCAAAAAAGCTCTGGAAGTTGCAGCCGCCGGCGGACACAATATGCTGATGATTGGCCCTCCGGGCTCGGGAAAATCCATGCTTGCGCAGAGATTAATCACCATTTTACCACCCTTAAGCGCGGAAGAAGCCTTAGAAACCAGCATGATACATTCCATAGCCGGAGAATTAAAAGAAGGCAAAATTTCTTTTGAGCGTCCCTTCCGTGATCCGCACCATTCTGCATCAACACCGGCTTTGGTCGGTGGCGGCAGAAAAGCTCAACCCGGCGAAATTTCTTTGGCTCACAACGGTGTTTTGTTCCTTGATGAGTTACCTGAGTTTAATCGCTCCACGTTGGAAGCTTTACGTCAACCGCTTGAAAACGGAGCAATCACCATCTCTCGCGTCAACGCACACACGGTTTATCCGGCAAAATTTCAACTTATTGCTGCCATGAACCCTTGTCGCTGCGGACATTTGGGAAATCACGCCTTGGAATGCACGCGTGCTCCGCTTTGTGCCGAAGAATATCAAAACAAAATATCCGGTCCTTTGCTGGACAGAATTGATATTAATATTGAGGTTCCGGCGGTCAGCCCATGGGACTTATCCAACGCTAAAGAGGGTGAAACTTCTGCCGAAGTCAGAAAAAGAGTCATTGCCGCAAGAAACATTCAAAAGCAGCGCTTTGAATCTCTTGGTTGCAAAAATTTGCACACAAATTCAGAGCTTAAAGGAGAAATTTTGGAAAAAGTTTGCACTCTTGAAGATGATGCCAAACAGCTTCTGATTTCGTTTGCGGAAAAAAATCAGCTCTCTGCAAGGGCTTATCATCGCACTTTACGGTTAGCAAGAACAATTGCAGACTTGCAAAATAGCGAAAAAATATTTAAGATGCATATTGCCGAGGCTTTATCCTACCGTAGGATAAGGCCGTTGAAACGTATTTAAATGGAGTATATAAAAATGAAACTATCTCGGTTGGCAAAATTGGCTTTAATCCCGACAGCACTTATTTCCTGCTCGGATTTGAAAAGTCCGGATCTCATTCCTTGTATGTGTGACGGAACGGAAAAAACACTTGGACTTTTTGAATGTATGTGTGAACCGGGAAGAAGTAAGCCGGTTAAAAAGGTAAAAAAACAAGCTTACATTCAAAACGAGCCGCAAATTGACCCGACCCAAGATCAACTCAATGCTTATGCATATCTGCATCAATCTCGCGACCAATATGCTCCTGTTAAATTGGAATATGTCGATTTCCGTATTCCCAAGGCTCAACAATACGAACAATATACCAACAAACTCGGCAACTATCGTTTCAGAATTTTCGGCTGCCGCCGCTTTGATAAAGAAGTTTTCTTGAACCAAGGTCGTGCAATGCAAAAAGATATGAAGTTCTTTGATATCTTTTATGAAACCATGAATGACTATTATCCGGTTGTGGTTGAAAAGAACAACCCATACTATATGTATTCTGACAAAGCTCAGGCCGAATACGTTTTAACAGCCGAAATCAATGACTACTTCATGAACGTTTGCGATGAATTTGATTGGAACGACGTCAAGAAAAAAGATCTGCGTACCGGTACTTCCGAGATGACCGTTACCTGGAGATTGATGGACTTGACCAAGAGCCACGTTTATTGCAAAGGCACCACCACCGGTTATGGTGAAATGAAAGACGGTGAATATAAAGGCGAAGTTTTGCTTGTTGAACGTGCTTTTGCCGATGCTTTGAGCAAACTTCCGCAAATTGAATGCTACAATACCGAACTTTCAAAGAGAGTAAAACCGGAAGTTTTGCAAGCTCAATTAACTCAAATCAAAGAGCAAGAAAAGAGCAAAATCACTTTCAAAAACCAATATGCCGAAGAATTGCACGGTATTAATGCTTTGCAAAGCTGCGGTTCTAAAGACCTCAAACCGCAAGATTTATTACCGGCAGAAGTTGCAGATACTCAAACCTACACGGCTTACAATGCATCTTCTCAAGGTTTTGCCGAAGAAATTGATGAAAATGCCGGCATCTTTGAAACCGGAAAACAAAGCACCGGTTTTGTTGATGAAAACAACAAATTCGTCATTATTAACGAACAAGGCAATACTCAAGGCAAAGGTCAAGCCGTTCAAGGTTATGTCAACGAAGACGGCAACTTTGTCATTGTTAACTCCTCCGTACAAGAAAATGGCGGCGCTTCCGGTAATGGCAAAATCGTAAAAGGCTATATCAACGAAAACGGTGAAGTTGTTATTACGGACTCTTCCGTTGTTGAAAGAGGCAACGTAACCGGAAAAGGCATTAAATTAGCCGGTTATGTTGATGAAAACGGCGATGTCGTTTCTATCAACAACACAATTGAAGATAACGGTAATACAATTGCTACCGGTAAGAAAATTCACGGCTACATCAATGAAAAAGGCAACTTTGTTGCTACCGGAATTGAAGTCAGCGAAAATGGCGGTGTTTCCGGTAAGGGTAAACAAGTTGCAGGTTACATTGATGAAAAAGGTAACTTTGTTGCCACAGGCTTTGCCGTTAACGAAAACGGCGGTGCTTTAGGCAAAGGTCAACAAGTTTCCGGCTATATTGATGAAAAAGGTAACTTTGTTGCCACAGG
>CALXZK010000038.1 GCA_944393225.1 uncultured Alphaproteobacteria bacterium | reverse complement strand
ATTTTGATTAAAAGCCTTACCGCCAAATTGAGATTATATTTAGCATCGGGCGTCAAAGAGAGTTCGGCTTCGATTTTGTCTTCATCCACATTCACATTTTGCAAAACCCAAGTGGAAAGACGAGCAAAACCGTGACGCGGCAAATGATTATTCAGCACTTCTTCGGCAAAACGCGGCCAACAAACCGGTATGCCGCCGCGAATGGCTTGCACATTGTCAAACTTGTTCAAATCGCCCAGCCAAAAGACATCATGTTCTTCATTTTTGGGGCGATATGACAACAAATTTCCGCCCCAGAGCGATATTTTGCATTCTGCTTTGGCATTGCTCAAACAAATAAAGCCTTTATCATTCATCTTTCTTGTCCCTTCAAAATTATTTTTTCTCAAACTAGCATAGCCACCACAAAACATCAATATTGATTTTTTTCTTAAATATGTTATGTTTTCCTCCATTCAAATAATTAGTATGTTTAATCATTAAAAATATTTTTTATGAAACAAGGAAAAATTTTAAAAACCATTCGTTCCAAAAAAGGAAAACTCGTTTCTTTAGAACCTTTTTCTTTTGATAGATACAAGGAATTCTATCAGCTTTATCTGACCTCAAAAACCGAATGGGAAAAGTTTTTGGTTTTGCATTTTCAAAATATTGACGGCGCCAAGAATTTTGTCGCGCAACAATATAATAACGACCGTTTTACCGGATATTTTGTTATCCTTAACGAAACAAACAAAATGGTCGGCTTTATATTCGGCGATGAAGTTGAAGGTAATTCCATTGTGCGAACCAGAGCTACCGCTACAGCTTATGAACATAAAGGCTACGGCTATGAGGCAACTCAGCTTTTTGAAGCCATTATGCGCAAGGCAGGTTACAAATCCATTACCTTGGCTTGCGATGCTGAAAACTTGCGCTCAAAAGAGCTGTTGCTCCGCGACGGTTATCATTATCTTTCAACTGAACCTATTCGTGTCGGCGCTATTGTGGTTGAAGAACTTATGTTTTATTCAAAACAACTTTGATTGTTAAAAAAAATACCAATTTGAATTTTCAAATTGGTATTTTTTTTATATTTATAAATTATTGTAAAATTTGTTGCTTCAAAGGTTTTATCGCTAATCGCATCTTGATTATTGGACAAAATTATGATAATATTTTGTTTATTAGAAGAAATGTATGTATACTCAACAAGATTTCAATAAAGATGTGTTTAACGCCATTGTCAAAAAAACACGTTATCGCCCTTCCGATGAAGAGTGCCGCGCCGTGGCTCACCACATGGAATATAATATGCGGGCAAACCCTAAGTTTGCCAATAACGGACATTTGAAAATCTCTACCACCGATTTGCGCAAACTCATTATCTATCAGATTAATCAAAACCTTCATCAAAATGATATTGAACGCTATACCGACCAATATCGCCGATATAAAAGAGCTCAACAATATTGCTTGCTTGGGCAAATTGAAAAGATGAATATTAAAAATATTGCTTTGGGCAAAGAAAGCATTGCTGATTTTGATAAAGAATATCTCAAAAATATTTATATGAAATATTTTAACCAAATGTTGATGCCGAGAATTGAAAAAATCTCTTGGCAAAAAAAGAACAATCTACAATATCACGGTTTGTGGCACACCGAGCAAGTGGCCATGCTCTCCATTGATATTGCACTCAAAGAAAACCGTAATCCTTTGCCGATTTTATTGGCTGCCGCTTTGCATGACTGCGCACGCACAACCGATGGCAAAGATATCAATCACGGTATTAACTGCAAACCGATTGCCGAAGCTTTTTTCAAAACTTATCCGGATAAAGATTTGGTATCTCCTGAACAACAACGCCAAGTTATTGAAGCGATTGTTTTTCACAATTCATCTTCGCGTCCGGCAAACAACCCTATTTTAGATTGTCTGCAAGATGCTGACAGCATGCGCCTGCTCTGGTCGGGGCATCAGCGTTTTACGCCCAATACGCGCAGCGGACAAGATTTGGCGCAACTTTCTTCTCATGAGCAAATTAAATATATGGCTCACTTGTTGGAAACGATGCGCGCAACCACGCCTCCTTTTGGCGGAAACAGCGGCAAAGGCATGACAAGATAAATATTACGTTTAATCAAAATTTGTCATTTCATAATCATAAAATGAGGCATTTTTATTTAAGCTGTATACTTTTTGCGGATTGGTGTGATGATAGTAAACATACATCAAGTTATTTCTATCTTGCGTGGACCAAGCGTTAAAATTTCTTACAGTTTGTGAACGTAAATTATGTGCAAAAACCTGCCGCAACGTGTTATCCAAATTCATACTAAAGTCATCGGCAAAGCTGGCTGAAACAATGGCATTTAAGACCAGAATTCCGCCTTCTTTCAAATTATTTTTGGCTCGCGTAAAATATTCTTTGGTAATTAATTCTTGCGGAATGTATCTTTGCGAAGAATAAGTATCTAAAACAATCAAATCATATTTTTGAGCACTTTCTTTCAAAAATTGATTGGCATCTTGCACTATAAATTTTTTGTTGGGACCTAATTTTTGATGCAAAAAATTTTCTTCCGCATGTTTTTTTAAGTCCTTATCTATATCTACAAAAATATAATTGTTTTGCTTGTCATCTAAACCAACCGTAAACCCGCCGGCGCCGACAACCAAAATATCTTTTATCTCTCCTTGAGGAATTGTAGCTATAAAATTGTCATTGATAAAATTGATGTAGGGAAAATTGAGATTATGTTCTGTTGATACTTTTGATGCCAAAGAATGATTGATATCCATTATTCTGGATTTTCCTTCGTCTGCATCATAAATGCTGATGGTTGAAACGGCATTATTTTCAACAATATCATAAATATCCTTTAACAAAGAGCTTTGATTTAACAAAAAAGCGGCAAACAATATTATTATACCGATATATTTATATTGATATTTTCGTGATACCAACAACGCACCGATAAGATTTACCGCTACCAAAATCAATATACTGTAATTGACACCGATAAAAGGCATTAAAAACAATGAGGTTAACAATGATCCAAGCACAGAGCCCATGGTATCTACTGCCATAATCTTGCCGGTATAATTTCTGTCTTTATAATGCAAATAGCGGCTTAACATGGCGGTTATTTTACCAAACAGATATGGACCGTATGATAAAAATATTAAAGAATATATTGTCGTCTGAATAACATTTGCCCGAATTCCCATCGCATTTAAGAAAATGAAATATATATCCATCAAAATATATGATGAAGCCAAAACCGATATTAATGCTATCAGATAAAAACCATTTTGTGCTTGTTGTCGAATGCTATTATTTTTCAAACTCAAGGTAGAACCTTGATAATAGCCCATGGACATAAAAGCTAAAAAGCACCCCATGACAATGGATACCGTGATGGTCGTTGTTCCGACAAAACTACTCAGCTGTCTTAAAACTATCAACTCCAAAGATAAACTGGCATAGCCACCAATAAAAATGGCCATAAGCAGTTTAAATGTTGTCAAAGGGTGCAAAAACTTTTTCATCTAAAACCTTTTTACTTTGTGCGCAAACTATTGATGATGTTTGAAGCAATACTCTCTGCTTCAGAATCAATACCAGCGGCTTGCAAAGCCATCTTCTTCAAGCAAGTATTGACGATTTCATTTTTGGTTGTTGTCATATCTTGAGCAAACAAGGTACCGTTTTTCAATTTGGTTTGAGCTTCAACCAAAGCGCAGGCTCTGAATTTTTCTTGTGCCGTGGCATTTTCACCCACATTAATGTATTTATCCAATTCGGCGCAGCAACTTAAAGCAACAACCATTCCTAACAATAAGCAATATTTTTTCATCTTCTATCCTTTCTTTTTTATCAGATAAAAAAGATATAGCCTAAACAACTTAATTTTTGATAAAAAAAATCAGCCTCATGATTTTTTATCACGGGCTGATTTTAATCTTACAGTTTTTCCAATTCTTCTTTACAATATTTGATAGCATCGCTCATGCTTTGATTTTCTTCAAAATGATGCAAAATGCATTCTTGATGAGCATAAATCGGCTCTCTAACTTTGATAAAGCGAAGCGGTTTCAATGAGCCTTGAAAGCGATTATATCTTCCAATCAAGGCATAGCCATCTTCTCCCCGTCTGACCAGAGGAATAAAAAGTTCATCGGTTTCTTCAAACTTAAAAGCCGTAGGATAGCAACAAATGATATCCGGACCGCCGACAATATAACCGTAATATTTTCCTTCTTTGAAAAGGCCGTAAAAACTACCGATAAAACCACCGTGGTCTAAACTTATCAGACTGTAAAGTTTAATATCGCAAGAAGAAAAACTTATTGGACCGGAAATATCAAAGGCAAGCCCTATGCTCAATTCTTCCATAAAATCTGACGGATGAATTCCCGAAGATGAGAGGCTTACCAACTTTTGAACAATACTGATTCCTTCAGATTTTTGTGAAGAATTTTTCATAATTTTGTTTTTGGAAAAAACTTTTCCAAATCTACTTAACAAATTCATAAGCATAAAAATTTAATAGTTAATAATATTCATTTGTCATTAACTATAAAAACTATCTTTTTATTTGCAAGAAATTTTTATTTTCTTGAAGATTGATGTTTAGCAACCATGGCAGCAAGCGTTCTCTGGTTGATGCGAACTCTTGATTTCTTTTTTGTAAAGATAACAAAGGAATATGGCTTTAGAGCATATTCACTGCCGGCTTCAAATTGACGTAAGTTTTTGCTAAATTCTCCTTCCGAAGTATCCAACAACAGCTGCCATTTGCCTCCTGACGGCGGTGTCGGCAACTTGTAATTTATGGTATGATAATTGTCGCCTGAAACCATAATCAAAAAATCGTCATCTGAAGCTCTGTTTGGTGTTGCGGCTCCGTTCAGCATATATGCTCCGGTTTTATGATACGGATATGTCCATTCGGCGACCGTCATTTCATTTCCATCCGGACGCAACCATGTGATATCCTTTACCCCGTTTTCAGGATTTTCTCGACCATTAAATAAGCTCAAATCGGTAAAAATTGGATGGCTGCGACGTAGTGCATTCAAACGACAAATTTGCTTAAACAATCTCTTTTCTTTATCATTTAAATTTTTCCATTGCAGCCAAACAGTATGATCATCTATGCAATAAGGATTATTATTTGGGCTGGCATAACTTCTTTCATCGCCGTTTCTCATTAAGGGAATTCCCTTACTTAAAATATTCATGGCTGCGGCTGTTGCCGAACGACGATATAATTCTTCTTCATCATAGGACTTTGCATAATGATCTGCACTACCATCTCGTCCTTGTTCACCATTATCCGTGGTATCTTTATGATATTTAAATGCCCCGACCAAACTAAATCCATCATGCGTGAATGCCGTTCCGACCATCGCAGTTTCTCTTTTAGCGCGGTCTTCAATTGCCGAGCCTGAGGCTTGGCGACCAAATTCTCCTGCCATGTTTTCTCGCGCACTGAAAAAATCTGCCGTAAATTCACGACGTTTATCGCTCCATTCTTTCACGCCAGGGATTAGCTTAGCAAAACGTCCGGTATAATTTCCACCCAAAGCACTCCATGGTTCTACATAAACTTCCATATTCAAATCATTTACGGCTCGGCGTAACTCTTGGATAAAAGCTCCGTTTGCTTGAAATTCTCCATATTGGTTTAATGCATTATCTCCGGCTAAATCCCAACGAATGCCATCAAAACCGAGTTGATGCACGTGATTAATAAAATCGTGCAGAAGTTGATGCCCTAATTTGGAATCTAAATTAAAATTATTACCACATCCGGTAGAATTCATATAATCGGCTTTTTTATCTCCGTTAGGGCGATAATAATTCGGATTGTCAAGTAGCTTGAATGATAAAGCATGATTCCAATAACCACGTGCTGCATATTCTCCCGTATGATTTAGAACAGCATCGACGGTCACTTTTATACCGTTTTGATGAAGTTTGTTAATCACTTCTACCATGTCTTGCAAATTGCCGTAACGCGGATCTATGGCAAAAAAGCAATAAGGATTATATCCCCAACTATCACAGCGCCCTTCGGTTTCGGGAATTTGGCGTCCGGGACAAGTCGGCGTTATTGGCATAAGCTCAATATTATTGACGCCCAATTTTTGCAAATATTCAATTGTCCAATCATCTGCCAATGCTGATAATCGACCTCTTTTTTCAGGCGCTAAATTTTTGTTTTGATAAGAAAAATTTTTGATATGGGTTTCATAAATAATATTACTGCCGATTTTGAATTGCGGACGTTTAGCAAAGTAAGGATATTTTTGCATATCAAAAACAGCGTTTCTGTCAACAACTACGGCTTTAGGCATAATGCGTGCCGTATCCGTATCATTTTCAACGCTCAGCGCTTCATCTCGCCAATTTTTAAATGTTGCAGAAACCTCCAAGGCATAGGGATCCATAGCCAATTTATTGGGGTTGAAATATAAACCTTCATCAGGATTATATTCTCCATGTGCGCGGTAACCATATTTTTGTCCGGGTTGGATTTTGCTAACTTCAGCTTGCCAAACATCCCCTTGTTTTTCCATCGGGATACGGGTTTCTTCTTTTTCATCCGGAGAAAAAAGGCACAGCTCTATCTTTTGGGCATGTTCCGACGCTACGCAAAATTGTGTACTGTTTTTAGAATATTCCGCTCCCAACTTCATTGACTCTGCCATTATATCCTCCTTTTATCGGTATAATATCGTAATTCAGTTTAGCATATTTATATTATATTTCAATTCTTATCCTTTTATTAATTATCTTGTATTATAGTACAGATATTCAATATTAATCGGAGCAAAAAATGTCTGAAACTCAAAAAAAGGAAAATAAGAAACGTGCTGAACTTCGTTTTGAACGAGAAGCCAAAGCTTTGCAAAAAAATTTGGAAAAAAGAAAAAAACAACAGAAAGCTCGTGATGAATTGAAAAAGTCTGCCGATAAATAATCGCAGGCTTTTTTTGGTTTAAGGCAATTTTATTTATAAGGAGCGTGTATCATGGATAAAATCAAAATCATCGGCGGAAACAAACTTTCCGGAAAAATTTATATCAGCGGAGCAAAAAATGCCGCTCTGCCTCTTATCTGCGCCAGTCTGCTCACCAAAGATACAGTCACACTCACCAATATGCCTGAACTTTCTGATATCAAATCCATGAATGCCTTACTTATACAGCTCGGCACTCAAATTGACGAGTTTGATGACTTTGTAGATGGTCACCCTACCAAAACATATTCTTATCGCACTCCCGAAGCAACTTCACTGATTGCTCCTTACGATTATGTGCGTAAGATGCGCGCGTCTTATTATGTTCTCGGACCTCTTTTGGCGCGCTACGGTCATGTTGAGGTTTCTCTCCCCGGAGGTTGTGCTATCGGTGCTCGTCCGATGGATATTCACCTTTCAGCCTTAGAGCAGATGGGGGCAAAAATTGAAATCAAAAATGGCTACATTATTGCCGATTGTCCTCACAAACTAAAAGGAGCGCAAATTTCTTTCCATACGGCTTCCGTCGGTGCAACGTGCAACATTATGATGGCTGCTACTTTGGCTCAAGGCACAACCATAATTGAAAATGCCGCTAAAGAGCCGGAAATTTCCGATTTGGCCGAACTTTTGATTGCTATGGGAGCAAAGATTTCCGGACAAGGAACATCTAGTATTACAATAGAAGGTGTTGAAACTTTGCATGGTGCCGTGCACAAAGTTATTCCCGACCGCATTGAAGCAGGTTCTTATGCTGCTGCAGCCGTTATCACTCACGGTAAAATAGAGCTTATCAATGCCCAACCGCAAACTTTGCAAAATCCCTTGCAAATTCTTAAAGATATGGGAGTTAAAATTTCAGAAACTCAAAATGGTATTTTGGTAGATGCCACACAAGCTCATCTCATCGGACAAGATATCATGACTGACTATTACCCCGGTTTTCCTACAGATTTGCAAGCTCAGTTTTTGGCTCTGATGCTCACAGCCGAAGGTGCATCAATGATTACTGAAACCATTTGGGAAAATCGTTTTATGCATGTACCCGAACTCTTACGCATGGGGGCTAACATTAAAGTTCACGGACATGCCTCAGCTATAGTTCGCGGTGTGGAAAAACTTTCCGGAGCTCAAGTCATGGCTACCGACCTACGCGCCTCTTTTGCCCTCATTTTAGCCGGATTAATAGCGGAAGGTGAAACTATCGTCAATAGAGTTTATCATCTGGATAGAGGCTACGAACATTTGGAAGAAAAATTAAAAGCCGTCGGAGCTAATATTGAGCGGATTCATGAAGCTGATGAGATAGCTGCAGAATAAATTTATGGGAATATATATGAAAAAATATCTGCTTATCATTTTCTTTAGTTTAGGTTGCTTTTTTGCCTCTTTAGCTTATGCTTCTCCCTCTTCGCAAGCCGAAGGTGTTTTAATGTCGGAGGCGGAATTCAGAAAATTAAAAAAAGCTTTAGAACAAGGAAATGTGACTGAGCTGAAAAAAATGCTGGATGAAGGACTTAATGTCAATTCTTATTATAATTGTCAATCACTCCTCAACTTTGCCATAAAAGGATTAGCCTTTTCTTTTGGCTCAGTAAAAAATCCGCTTCCTCCCGAAACCGTTTTTTCAGAAGTCAATATTTTACTTCAAGCGGGTACAAATGTGAACGGTATCAAAAAACCGGAAGGTTGTCCTTTTATTGTACCTCCGACAGAGCAAGCCATCACTTTGCATTCTACCTTAAAAAATTTAACAAACGTTTGGAATGAGGTAATTTTGGGTGAATTCTATAAAATTCATGCTAATTGTCAGAAAAATCCAAACTATGATGCTGCTTGCCCATATTTGACTTTGAAAAGAATTAATCAAATGAAACAAGAAATCAATCGTCAAGCAGCATTGGCTCAGAAAAAACTAGAACCTTACAGTTTGCAGATGCTGCAATTATTGGCGCAAAGCGGAGCTGACTTAAGTTATAAAGATGAAAAAGGAAATACTCTTTTACATGTTGCCGTGATAAATCTAAATAAAGACCAAAATTTCGATATTATCGAATATCTCTTAAAACAAGGAATAGACATTAATACACAAAATAATGATGGGTACACTGCTCTATTTTATACTTATGATAATCCTAAGCTAAGAGATTTTTTAATTCAATCCGGAGCCGATACATCCATTCGCAGTAAATCAGGGCTGTTTTATAATGAGATGACTGGTCAAAACATACGAAAATATTTTGACGGCAAAGAATTAAAAAAAGAAGTTTTAATACATTAAACATGCAGAATTTTGTGTTTTTCTGTGATTTTATTTCAAGCCTCTTTTTCTAAGAGGCTTTTTTCAACACAACACGGTTTGTTAGTTGAGATACTAAATAATAAAAGCTTAAGCAGAATTCAGAAAATAAAAAATAAATCTTTTCTTCTAAAAATATAGCATTTTATGTAAAAAAATTTTTTGTCTCCTTAGGGTTGTTTTCTATAAAAAAATGATTTATTATAAAGGGTATAGGCTTTAATTCTTATTATTTATGGAGGCGTGTCATGAAGAAATATGTCTTACAAACTCTTGTACCATTTTGTTATTATATTGGAATAGGATTTTTTAATACGGCTATGGCTTTTGATGCTCCACCATATGCTATAACACACCAACTAACACATACCTTTGAATTAAAGCCTATCTCTTCTGATTCTTATCAAATTTCAAAGGCTACCTTTTTACCTGATTATGTAGAAAATGGTTTCTCTGGAAATAAATTAGATGATGACTATAATGGGATGGAAGGCGATTGTAAAAATATAGATAACCTTTACACCACAAAAAACTGTACCTACCCTAAAGCTGTTGTTGCCGCCTCTCAATGCCCTTTTCTTCCTGGATATTACACTCAATGCAAATGTCTATCACAATTTAAGCTGACATCTTGTAATCCTCCTTATATTTTAGGGGGTGTTAGTTGCGATAATAAATACGAAAAATGCGTTTGTCCGGCAACTGTATCTTTAACTTGTCCAAACGATAAATGTATATCTACATGCGATGGTAAATGTATTAATAAAACATGTTCTCCTTGGTCAAGTCAAATAAATTGTACCAACGGAACAAAAAGTTGCGATGATGGATGCTGCGGGACGAATCGTAAATGTTGTATTCCTTGCACAGACAAAATAACAACTAAACCCAGCAACTCTTCTTATACAACCTCCAAATGCACAGATGGTAATGGAACTCATGATATTAATAGCGGATGGGTTTGTAATTCAGGTTATCATGAGAAAAACGGAGAATGCGAAAAAGATTGTAATGCAACAAACTGTTCGGGTTTCCCATTATCCAATAAGCCAGATAATGCAAATTTCTCTACATGTACCATTACGGCAACAAATTGTTCAACAGATGGTGAAAGGTATAAAATTGACTCTTGTTTAGATGGATATACCCTTGACGGAGGATCTTGTCGTGCTCAAACTTGTGCCGACAAAGGCATGAAAGATTGTAACGGATCTTGTATTGCAACATCTGAATGTTGTGGTGGATGTGGATCCGGAGAAAAATGTTCTAATGGTACTTGTGTTGCAAAAACTTGTGCCGAAAAAGGCATGAAAGATTGTAATGGATCTTGTATTGCAACTTCGGAATGTTGCGGTGACTGCCCAAATGGTCAAACTTGTAAAAATGGTAGTTGTGTAGCTGCAGAAAAGAAATGTTCAGATTCAGGTTATTATGGTGGTACAGCTTGTTCTAAATGGAGTGGATATACCATGTCGAAATGCTCGACAGAATATGGCTCTATGGGCTCTAGTTGCAACCAAAGTGGTCAAGTTGGCTCAGGAACATGCGATGTCGACTCATGGCGCAGATGCTGTGAACAATGTATCGGAGGTATCTAATTAATATAATAGACACTCTCTGAAAGCTGAGAAGTTATAGAAAAGGCACCTAGAATTGGTGCCTTTTCTTTTGTGATTCGAACGTAACACTACCTGCGTAAGCAGGTAGATGTAGACATACCCATATCTTCGCGCTATAAAGGAGATATG
>CALXZK010000037.1 GCA_944393225.1 uncultured Alphaproteobacteria bacterium | reverse complement strand
ACCATTTTTTTCATGATATCCAGAATTACATGTCCAACCGGTTTGAATTTGCTTGTTGCCATCATCATCTGTACAATTAGAATAGGTGTACGAAGAGTTTGCTGGCTTAGAGGTTATTTTGTGTTCACAACTATTGCAGCATTGACGGGTATTTTGTCCGCAACCATTATCGCAATTTTTAAAACCGTTTGTACAAGTTGTTTTATTTGCAGTCGGTGTACAAGTTTTGGCTATACATGTGTTGCCACAATATTTTGTGCAGACGTCGTTTGGGTATGTTATTGGCGTTGCAGGCGGGCAAGAACATGTTTCTCCGGTGAAAATATAGGGAGAACTACAAGCGAGTACTTTGTATTTTTTTGCGTCAAAAGGACAAGCTTCGCAACGACCACCTGTTGGGCAAGATGCGAGAGGATAACCATCACAAGTGCTAAAATTGTAATCGTCTTCTATCGTATCATAGTCAGAAAATTTATCTCCGTTGTATTCGGGCAAAAAAGTAGCTTTTGCAAATTGCTCTGATGCTATGGATGGAAGATTTATTGAATACGAATAAATTGCGGAATTAGATGTATCGGAAGAAGATGCTGTTTTGGATAAACAAAACGTTAAGAATCCCAATACAAGTAATCCTGCTTTAAAAGCAGTTTTTTTCATAACACATACTCCTAAAAACAATCACACCAATATTATAATACATTTTTTTGCTTATTTTGGCAAGTATGAAACAGATTAAAAATCTTAGTTTAATTGATATTTTTATGTGAAAATTTTGTCAGATAAAAATATATTTGACCGAATGGACAAAATATGGTATTTTATTATCTGCAAACTTAAGAATTATTTTTATTATTAACAATAGAGGAAGGGCCTAGGAAACCCACGCGCCTCAGAAAATAAAGACGAAAAAAAATAAATATATGGGAACTTATCTTTTGATTTCATTGATTTGTTCAATTGTATTCATTGGGTTATATCTTGCTTATGCTCTGCCAAAGTTGCGGCAAGAAAAAGCAAAAATAGCAGATTATAAAAACGACTATTACCGCAAAGAAGCGGAAAAAGAGTACAAAAAATTAAAAAAACAACTTGTTGTTAAAATTTGTACCTATTATCCGGTACTGTACTTTGGATTAGTGGTATTTAATTGGTATTACACCCCAGCCATTGCGTGGGACAGATCTGCCATCTATTGGGAGTTGTTTGTTACCATTTTGTTGGCTTTGCCAATTGATTTCAAAGGCTGGAAATTCAACTACAAAGCTCTGATGGCTTTGGTGGTTGTAGTTTTAGGTATGCTAGCCACAGAAATCTGCTCAGGGAAGTGGATACAATCAGAAAAACATGCAGCTTTGTTGGAGATGAGTAATGACGATTATGGTATGATTATGCAGAGTTCTGCAAACATCACTGCAAATCAAGACTCTCTTTTCAACCAGAGCATTTCTCCGGTATCTTTGGAGAAAATGCGTGTAGTATCACCATCAGTTGCTCGCTTGTTGGCGGAGACGGTGATGGGCCAGATACCGGCGTTTGGATCGCAGTATGAGATAGGGGCAATGTCTTTGCAATCTATTACCGGAAAATTTGATATTACTGATGGTGTCGGTAAAAATTATCATCTTACGTTTGAAGATGATTTTGTTTATATAGCACCATTGGAATTCAGAAGTTTCTGGAAATGGAGACAGACAGATGGTATTTCTAAAGCTTATATCATTGTTAGCGCGACTAACGAGAATGTTTATCATCTCGTGACAGCAGTTAATGGTGAGCCGCTGAAAATGCAGTATCTGCAATCATCTTGCTTTAGCAAGGAGCTACGCCGTCATTTGCGTTATTCCGGTTTTATGGGTAAAATTGCCGATAACGGAATCCAGATAGATGGAAATGGTAAACCCTACAATGTCTTCGCTAAAATTGAGAATAAAATTGGTTGGGGCGGAGATAAAGTAGTTGGAAGTATCCTTGTGGATATGCAAACAGGAGAAATCAAAGAATATTCTTTGGATAAAACCCCTGCGTTCATTGATGTAGTCCAGCCGACTGAACTGACTTTTGACCTGACTGAAAAACATTATGGCTTAATCCATGGCTATTTCAATTGGTCTGGAAAAGATTTGTTGATGCCTAATGGTATTGAAGCAGTCTATGGTCAGAAGGAGTGCTGCTATTACAGCGGTTTGACTTCAGTTGGTAAAGACGGATCAACATCCGGTTTTGTTTTGGTTAATGCAAAGACCGGTGTTGGTACATTCTACAAGATGTCAGGTATTGATGAAAACCGTGCATCAAGTGCTATCCAAGCTCATGAGTGGACGGCTAAATATCCGTCATATGAAGTGGGTAAGGCCGTGATGTATAACGTTGGCGGATTGCAGACATACTATGCCCCGATTATCAGTGGAAGAAAGATTGTCGGACACGGTTTCTGCTATCTGAAGAACGTCAATGTTGTCGGTGCCGGCAAGACCAAAGAAGAAGCCTATGCTGCTTATATGAGAGCTTATCATATGAGTATGCAGCAAGTTTCTCTGCCATCAGATGGCAACGATGTGGCCGGAGAGGTGCTAACGATTAAGAAAATTCGTCAGGAAGGCAGTCGCTACAATTTCTTGTTTGAAGAATATGATGGTAAAACTTTCTACGCCTTCTCGGAAATGGTGCCGGCGGTAAGATGGATTGATGAAGTAGGTTCTAAAGTTAGAGTTTCATTCCGCATGAGTGAGGATAATGAAATCCCCATTAAAGACATTGCGGAAGTGAAATAAATAACTTTCCCATAAATTAAAAGCCGTGATTTTTATCACGGCTTTTTTTTGTGTTTTTTTAGATTAGATAACTAAATCTGCTTCATAAGCATAAACAATTTGAGAATCTTCATCGGTTTCGCCGACTTTCAATTCACAAACTAATAACTTATCTTCATCTTGCAGGCTATCTAAAATGTTATCGTCAATACCTTCGAGCAAAATCTCGTCATTTTCGTTACGAACCAAAATGGCGGATTTTTCTTCCATATCAATTTCAAAACGAGGGTTTTGCGGTTCACTGTCTTGGGCGTGAAGAAGCAACATAACCTCATCTTCTTCATTGACAACAAAATCATATGTATTTAATTCATTATCTTCCATGTTTTTCAATCCTTTAATTGGGGATTAGACTTCTTGTTTGAACGTATTTTATGATAGATATGTTAATATTTAGATAAAAAAGCGTGAAATATTTGCTTTTATATTTTACTATTGCCAACAAAAGAAAGGATGAATAATGCAAACATTGCTGAACAAGTTTATTGAACTTTTGAAGTGGCCGGTTGCTATTTATATGTTACTTTCTCTGCCGGCATTTATACAGTCTATCTCTTATTTCGGAATAGGAAATATTCCGACCATTGCTTTGATTGGTGGCTTTTTAGCCTTTTTTATCATTCGCGGGTTTATGGATAATGACTCAAAAACAACCATGGAAATTGCCGCGCACGAAATGACGCACGCTTTTTTTGCTTTGCTCACTCTGCATAAGGTTAAAAGTTTGCGTGTTAATCCGGAAAATGATGGCGGAGCTATGAGCTTTGAAGGTCCGGCAAATTGGTTGATTATTATTGCACCTTATTTCTTTCCGCTATTTGGTATGTGCGTTATGTTAGGTATTTCCGTTTATACGCATTATTGGCAATATAATTTTATTTTGAGTTTAATTATGGGCTTTTTTATCGGTTATCATGTTGATACCGTTACATCGCAAATTCATGAAAAGCAGACAGATTTGCCCAAAGTCGGCTATAAGTTTTGCTTTGTTTTTCTTCCCGGAGCAAATTTGTGGGCAATCGGCTCCATGGCAGCATTTAATAGCCGCGGATGGGACGGATTTTGGATTTATCAAAGCTTGATCTCAAAATTGAATAGTCAAAATATTGAATTGGCTAAAAGATATATATCAAATATATTCTAAAAGACAATTATCGGCATTCAGACGAACTTTTTCTCCGAGCGGCAAAACATAGCGGTCGGGAATATGTCCGAATTGGAAATTGGTAATTATCGGAATTTGCTTTTCTAAGAGTTGCGGAAATTCTTGTAGCATATCTTCAACCGTTCCGTCTTGCTCTTCAAAAGGAGCGCAATTGGTAAATTGTCCAAAGATGATGCCGGCTACTTTTGCAAAATCTTTTTGTTGCAAAAGTTGAGTTAACATCACACCGATTTTGTAAGACTTTTCGCCAACGTCTTCCAATAATAATATTTTGCCGCTTAAATCGGGCATATAAGCTGTGCCGCAAAGGTTGCGAAATGTGCTCAGGCAACTGCCAATTAAAATTCCTTCCGCAGAGCCTGAACATAAAGTCTTACCACTTTGAATTTTTTGTTTTTCTCCTTTGAAAACGGCTTCTAATGATTTTTTGGTAAAGTCTGAAAAATGACCGCTTTTAAAATCATATTTCAAAGAAAAACCGGTTACACTTGGGCAACTCGTTTTGGCATATATGCCGTTTTGCAAAGATGTATTATCGCTCAAGCCAAAAATCGGTTTGGGGTGCTTTTTGATTAAATCATAATCCAAAAAAGGTAAAACGCGCTGAGCTCCGGCACCGCCTGCTGTCGTGAATATGGCTTTGATGCTGTCATCAGCAAAAAAGGCATTTAAATCTGCAGCGCGGTCAGCATCGGTTCCGCCCATGTAGAAATATTTATCTAAAACATGGTTACCGATAACGGGCTCCAATCCCAAAGACGTCAGGTACTCCAAAGACGGAGCAATGTCATCTAAACTATTGATAAAACCGGCAGGGGAGGCAATACCGACTTTGTCTTTGGGATTGAGCTTTATCATGATTATAATTCTCCTAAAATTTTGCGGCTGAAGTCCGGCAAAGAGTTATCGCGAGCTCCCATGATGATGACACGATCACCGGATTTTGCTTGCTCTAAGATGAACTTTTTAACATCATCTTTTTTCGGAATGTAATGCGCATTTACACCAAGTTCTTGAGCAACTTTAATCAAGTCTGCCGAAGAAATGGACTTATCTGCCGTACCACCGACAAAGTAAATGTCGGGTATAATCAAAATGTCTTCTTTACCAAAATTGTTGGCAAAGGCTTTCATGATGTCTTTGCCGGTTTGTTTCATTGGGGCAAAGCCATGCGGTTGGAACATAACAATCAAACGTCCGGCATAGTCTTTCAGAGCAGCGACGGAGGCAGCAACTTTATCCGGATTGTGGGCAAAGTCATCAATCAGAGTGATATTGTTTTTGCTGCCGACAACTTCCAAACGGCGTTTGGTGCCTAAAAAGCCTTCCAGAGCTTTGGCGGCGGCAAATTTATCTACGCCTAACAATGAGCAAACGGCAATTGCAGCCAAAGCATTAGAAACATTGAAACGGCCGATTAAATTGAGTTTGAAATTTTGGCCGTCCAAAACATAAGTTGTACCGCCGGCAATAGCTTTAATGTCGGAAGCATAAAAATCGGCTTGCGGATTTTGAATGGAAAAAGTGAGATTTTTGATATTGGCATTTTTAATATCTTTACAAAATTCGCAGTCGGCATTGATAACCAAACCATGTTTGCAACGTTTGGCAAAATTTTGGAACAAAACTTTCAGTTCATCCATGGATTTATGGTCTTCACCGATATTGTTAATCAAACCAATATAGGGATTATATTTTTCGATTGTTCCGTTACTTTCATCGGCTTCGATTACACAAATGTCGCCTTCATTATAAATGACATTCGGGATACCTTTTCTATCCATATAGTTAATCAGGTAACCGCCGTCTATCATGCAAGGCTTCTTACCTAAAGTATCTAAAATGTAACCGACCATGGCTGTGGTTGTGGTTTTGCCGGAGGTACCGCTGACGGCAATATTGTATTTATATTGGTGGAAAAGTTCTGCCAACAAATCGGGGCGAGTTTTGATTTGGATATTTTTTTCTTTAGCAACTTTAACATCGGCAATGGTATCTTCAACAGCCGTAGAAGCATATAAAACGTCCAAATCATCAGTAATGCCGGAACCATCTTGCGGATAGATTTTGATACCTAAAGATTCAAGAGCTTCTTTTCTGTCTTGGTCTAAACCTTTATCAAAAGCACGGTCAGAACCTCTGACTTCATAACCTTTTAATGCCATAATTTGAGCCAAAGCACATACGCCGCTGCCGGAAATGCCGCAGAAACTGATTTTTGTCATTTTATTATCCTTCTTCTTTTTATAAAATATTTAGAGTTTCGTTTTCTCTTTCTTTGAGAATGTTTAAGTTTTTATAATCTATTACAATATAACTTTTACCATCGCCGTCAACATTTAAGGTTAATGCGACGCCAATGCCGTTGCCTTCAAAGGTGCTGTATAATGTTGCAGTGCCGTCTTGCAATTGAGATAAAAAGTTCGGATTACCCATTTTTTCGGGAACTTGTTCGGTTTGCATGGTTTTGCGTCCGTTTATCATGACTTCTTTTTCAACCGTTTTCATAGCCGGCGTATAAAAATCTTTTTGTTTGCCATATTTTTGGTTAAGAAGACGCGCATACATTTCATATTGTCTTAAACCTTTGGACGCGCTGGGGGTATCTTCTATAAAATCTCCGTATGCAATAATGCGCCATAGCTCATCTTCTTCGCCAAAGGTGATTTGAATGGTGCGAAAACCTTTGGCATCAACCGGTAATTGGGTAGCAACAAAAGAGTTGACATAGTCTTCTTGCTCTGCCGGTGTTAAAATAACACCCATGTTCTTGATGGCAGCTTCGCTTGCTTTCCACAGTAAACCAAAGGGGGCTGCATCTAAATTTTGAGCTTCAATGGCAACTTCTTTGTCTGAATGTTCGGCATTGTTGCGACGTTCAATTTGCGGAACATCGATTTTAAGATTTTTGGTTTTGGTGGTGAGAAGAGAACGTGCCGAATCTTGAACATCTTGCATTTCTTCACGCAGTTTTTGTTCTTCTTTTTGTTTGGCTTCGTTGGCTTTTACTTCATCGCTGATTAACAGGTCTTGATAAAAATCGGCATTACTTTGAGCGTGAGCCATGCTTAGCGGAATCATACACGACATTGTTAATAAGGCGGCTTTTTTTAACATATTTTCTTCTCCATCAAGAAAAAAATTGAACACTGTTCAACTTTGTTTTATAGTGCTTGTAAACTTTTATAATCTAATTTTATTAACTAATATATAACAATGACACAAACTAAAGACAAAATTCATCAAGATCTGCTGCTCAAAGGCAGAGAATTGGTTTTGCAAAGAGGCGCAGATTTTCTTACGGCACGCAAGCTTTCTGAGGCAACAGGAGCTTCTGTCGGCACAATTTATAATCAGTTTGGCAATATGGATAATTTTGTTTTGGAACAAAATATGATGACGCTTGATGACTTGTATCAGCATCTTGCGGTTTTGCTGCCCGATACGAATCCATATAAGAATCTGAACAGATATATTGATGCTTTTGTCGCTTTTGTGCTTAATCAGCCAAATTTGTGGTTTTTGTTATTTAATTTTCATTTGAAAAGCAATTTTGATGCTTATCCTAAAGCATATTTGCGTAAGTTGTTAAAGATAACCAATTTGTGGCGCAGTCAGTTTGTTAAAATTTTTGGTTCTCTTTCGGCAGCGGAAATTAAAGTTTCACTTCAAGTATTGTGGCTATCTATGTTTTCTTTGAGTTCGTATTTGACATTGACAACTTTGGATAAAATGAGCCGCATTAATAAAAAGACAATTTGTAAGTTGTTGCTCAATACCTATTTGGCCGGTTTGAGCGTTTTGAAAAAGTAAAAAAATGCTAGAACATTTGGAAATTATATATTATCGCCTTTCTAATATTTTGAGTTCGCAGGCTTTTTTGCAAAGTGTGCTGGATAATCGTTTTTATCTGATTTTGATGGTGATTTTTATTACGCGTTTTAAATATGCCACTTATCGCAGTATGTGGATGTGTGCTTTGGTTAATATTCCGGGGACGTTGTTGCATGAAACCATGCATGCGGTTGTCGGCGGTATTCTTAACGCTCAACCTTGCAATTTTTCTATCTTTCCCAGACGCTCTATGGACGGGGGCTATGTTATGGGGTCGGTTGCTTTTCGCAATATCACCGGTTATAATGCCGTTCCGGCGGCGCTGGCTCCGTTATTGCTGTTGCCAATCGGTTACTATATAGATAAGCTTTTATTGCCGATTATGCCGGCAACACTCGGAAACTACTTTCTCTACGTGCTTTTACAAACCATTATCATTGAAAATGCGGTGCCTTCGGTGCAAGATATGCGCGTTGCCGGTCATGATTGGCTCGGTGTGATTTTGTATTTGGTTTTGTTCGGAGCTTTGTTCCTGAGCTGGCTCGGGGTTTATTAACGCGTTAGATTTTGGTTTTGCATCAAAGCCAAAAGGTCTTTTTCATTTTCAATATCACAGCCTCTGACCTCAATATGTTTGACGTGTGCAGGCATTCCCTTAAGTGAGGTTAAGTTGGTGAAGTTGGCTTTCACGCTTGAAACTTTGGGCGGGAGTTGTGCTAAGAATGCGCTGTCAACGGCATCATTATTACTAATATTGATTTCTTCCAAAGCAGAATTTTCGGGAAAGCCTAACCCGTTGAAGTTGGAAAAACGAGCGTTCAAAGTTTTGACTGTTACAGGAATTTGTTTGCCGATATTTTTATCAAATTCACTACAATGGGAAATATCCAAGTTTTCACATTCAGGGCAATTTTGCAAATTTTCCAGTGGATTGCCCGATAGATTGAGGTCTTTGGTGCGGATTTGACTAAAAAACTCGGGCAGCGTTTTAAGACCGAATTTTGCCAGATTTAATGACGGAATGAAAATTTTGCCATCTTTATCACGGCTAAAATCTTGATTTTGATGTTTCAAAAATTCTTCTACCGATGCAAATTTTAACAATTTTTGCGGCGCATTGTCCGGCAAAATATGCGGGTTGATGTTATAAATTCCTTGCTCTTTGGAACTGAATTCTTCTGCCAGATTTTCTACGGCTTTCTTAAAACCTAAATTATATTCTCCGTAATTTTTGTTGGCATGATATACAATATTGCCGTTTTCGTTTTGATACGGGGTTAAAAGAATGCGGCAGATTTTTTTCTGCGGAAGTTTAGAGTTTATGCCATAAACAATAATGCTTCCCTGAGCAATACCATCAATGACGCGATGATGGTTGAAGTCATCGGCAGAGGTGCAGTTGCGCCAGTTTTTGTATTCCGATTGCGTTGCAATTTGGTGCGGATTGATGGAAATGACAAGTGTATCTACCGAAAGAGAATCTGAGGAGATGGCAGATTTTTGTTGCGCAAATTCAATCATCTTTTCGGAACGAGAATAGGTTTCTTCCAAACCCGAGAGCGCGCTTTGCAGTTTTTGCGTGCAATCGCCGGTATGTTGTTTTTGCATGAGGTCTGAAACTTGATAAAAAAGAACCTTATCTGCCAGCAGGCGGATTAATTTTTTGTTGAGATGATTATCGTTGAAAGAGCGGTTTTTTCTAAGCTCAATTAATTCGGAAAAATCTTGAGATTGCAAAACGTCAAATAATTCGGGGTCCGAAGAAATCTCATCTTTTTGATTGATGTCTTTAAGCCCTAAGGCTCTTCTTGAAAAGAAAGCACCGACGGAATAGCTCTGTTTGCCGTCTTCCAATTTATTATTGGTTTCATTATAACGTAGGCGGTTTTCGCGCGGTAAAACCTCATTGATTTGTTCCAAGCGCTGTTCAATTACATCAAAAGCGGAGAGAGAGGTATCAATACCGGCATAAATGGTTTGGGACTTGTCAAAGCATGACGGGTAGTGCGGGTTGACTTCTTGGCGTTGTTTTAGTCCTTCCGTCATGGTGTTTTGCAAAATATCTTTATATTTATGAGCAGAAGCAAAAAAACTTTGGCAATATTCTTGTAGTTTGGAAACGGGGCGCGGTGATTGAAGAATGTTTTTAATTTCCTCACCGCATTTATCAAAAGAAAGATTGTAATTGTTGGCCATATTCAATACACGCAAAAGCATGGTTTCCGTCTTTTTTTGTTCAGCGGCGGAGAGCGAAACTTTTGCCTCTTTAATCATGTTTCGAATCGTTGCCAATTGTTCTTTTAACAAATTGATATAAATTTCTTTCTGTTCGGATTTGTTCAAAATTTTCATATTTTATACTCCGTTTCTGAACTCATTTTAGCAAATTATGCCGCAGATATCAACAGTAAGATTGTTTCTTGTTTTACATCAAAACATTTTATATTAAGAATGAAACATATCTAAATTTGCATAAGAAAGAAGAAAGATGAAACAATTGTTTTTGCTTTTTATTACTTTTTTTAAGGTCGGACTTTTTACCTTTGGCGGCGGATATGCCATGTTGCCTTTGCTGCAAGATGAGTTGGTGCGCCGTCGTAAGTGGACGACAGATGAAGAACTGTTGGATTATTATTCCATTGGGCAATGTACGCCGGGGGTGATTGCCGTTAATGTTTCTACCTTTATCGGCTATAAGCAAAAAGGCATTGTCGGAGGCTGTGTTTCTACCTTGGGAATGATTATGCCTCCTTTATTGATTATTATGCTGATTGCTGCCGTTTTGGCAAAATATATGCATAATCAATATTTATCTTATGCGTTTGCCGGTATTCGCATTGCTGTTACGGCTCTTATTGCCGATGTTTTGCTCGGTCTTTGGAAAAAAGGCATTAAAGATAAATGGGGGCTTGGTATTTTTCTTGTGAGTGTGGTTTTGCTTTTGTGGCTTAATCTTTCTGCCATTTGGATTGTGGTTTTGGCAACATTCGCCGGTATTGCAATTTATAAGTTTGGCAAAAAACAAGGAGAAAGCAAATGATTTATCTGATTTTATTTTACGAGTTTTTCAAAATCGGTTTGTTTGCAATCGGCGGTGGTTTGGTAACCGTTCCGTTTTTGTTTGACTTGGCAGAAGTTTATCCGTGGTTTGATGCTAAAGATTTGGCAGATATGATTGCAATTTCCGAATCAACTCCCGGACCGTTGGGGGTAAATATGGCAACGTATGCCGGTTTTAAGGCCGCAGGTATCGGTGGGGCGATTGTGGCAACGCTTGGTTTGGTCACGCCTTCGGTTATTATCATTATGCTTATTTCCAAGCTTTTGAAAAAGTTTAGAGATAATATTTGGGTGGACAGCGTACTCTCCGGTATTCGTCCGGCCGTGATTGCTCTTATTCTTTTTGCCGGATTGGAAGTAGCCAAACTGACTATTATTGATTGGAAAACACTTTTGATGTTTGCGCTTTTCTGGTGCGCCATTCATTTTTATAAAAAAAGCCCAATTTTTTATATTGTGATTTCTGCAGTTGTCGGGATTGTTTTTCAGCTTTAAGCATAAAAAAAAGAGCAATTGAAATTGCTCTTTTTTTTATTGTTTCAGAATGACTAGATGTCCAAAGCTTTTTTGTAAACATCCAACAAATATTCTTGCTCATCGCGGTCTGCAGCATTCATCTTGCGCAATTTGATGATGGCACGCATGATTTTGACATCAAAACCGGCTGATTTTGCTTCAGCATAAACATCGCGAATGTCTGAACCAATAGCGGCTTTTTCTTCTTCCAAACGCTCAATTCTTTCAATTAAAGAACGCAATCTGTCAGCGGCAATTCCGCCAAC
>CALXZK010000036.1 GCA_944393225.1 uncultured Alphaproteobacteria bacterium | reverse complement strand
CCCCAATCTTTGTAACGTGCAGGATCATCTATCCAATTTTCACGAACTTTTACAAATAGGAACAAATGGACTCTTTCTTCCAATAAATCTTCTATTTCTTTTCTGGCGGCTTGACCGATTTTCTTTATCATTGTTCCACCTTTGCCCAAGACAATCACTTTTTGGCTATCGCGCTCAACATAAATGGTTATCTCGGCGCGTACGGAGCCATCTTCTCTTCTTTCCCATAACTCCGGTTCAACCGTCAAAGCATATGGCAATTCATGATGCAGATATAAAAACAGTTTTTCTCTGACAATTTCTGCTGCCAGCAATTTTAACGGCATGTCAGATATTTGGTCTTCATCATAATACCACGGACTTTCCGGCAAATTGTCTGCCAGATATTTATAAAAATCTTCCATTTGTTCGCCGTTTAAGGCTGAAACCATAAATGTTTCTTTGAATTTTCCGGCAGCATTTAACTCGGCAGACAGTCCTAACAATTTTTCTTTTTGAATCAAATCTATTTTGTTCAAAAGCAAAATTGCTTCGGTTTTGTTTTTATTCAGTTTATTGATAATGGCTTTGGTTTCATCATCAAAACCGCGTTTGGCATCAACAACCAAAACCACAATATCGGCATCGCCGACACCGCTCCAAGATGAAGCCACCATGGCACGGTCCAATCTTCTTTTCGGCTTAAAAATTCCGGGGGTATCAATAAAAATAATTTGCGTATTTTCGTAGATACCAATGCCTTTGACCTGTGTGCGCGTGGTTTGCACTTTGGGGGAAACAATGGAGACCTTTGAGCCGACAAAGTTGTTGGTTACGGTTGACTTTCCGGCATTTGGCGCGCCGATTAAAGCCACAAAGCCGCAACGTGTCGGTTGCTCTATATTTTTTATATCTTCACTCATAAACTCTCCAATTTTTTCAGCATTTTTGCCGCAGCTGCTTGTTCTGCCAATTTTTTGTTTTTGCCCTCACCTTTTTCCGGCTCCAATCCGGCAACTTCTACCGAAATATAAAAAATCGGTTCATGCTCACTGCCTTTACGCGCCTCCAATTTATAAACCGGAACACCATGTCCTTTGGCATGAGCCACTTCTTGTAATTTGGTTTTGGCATCTTTTGGCGGTGCCATGTTTTTATCAATCAAATCTTTCCAATGAACTTTTACAAACTCAATTGCTCTGTCGCAATCCGAATCGATATAAATGGAGCCAATGACGGCTTCGCAAACATCACACAGCACATTTTCATTATCGCGAATTTCTTCATTGGCAACGGTCATATATCTATCCAACTCCAAGCGTTTGGCTATCATGGCCACCGTTTCTTTGCAAACCAATGCCGTGTGACGTTGCGATAAACTTCCTTCCGGCTCATGCGGAAAAATTCTATATAACAAGGCAGCAATTGTCAGCCCCAGAACTCTATCGCCCAAAAACTCAAGACGTTCATAATTTTTATCGACATCGGCAGAAACACTGCTATGTGTTAAAGCCTGTTTGAGTAAATTTATGTTATGATATTTATAACCTAAAATGTTTTCTAAACTTTCTATCATACTCATTACCTTAAATTTTATATAAACAAGGAAAAGCAGCTCATAAATTTTCTGGATAAAAATTTATTAAGCCGCAAGTTCCCGAGATTGACACTCTTTTAGTTTATTTTATCAAAAAGTCTGTCCCAACGAATTTTCTTGGGCCATGTCCATGGCAAATACCACGCACCTTCATCATTATGAGAAAAGAACAAAAAGCGCGCTTTGCCGACCAAATTTTCTTCCGGCACAAAACCAACACTGATGCGGCTGTCATCAGAACGGTCACGGTTGTCACCCATCATAAAATAGCTATCTTTAGGAATGGTGATTTCCGGCATGTCATCAGCGGGTTCATAGTCCGAAATTTCTAAGATTTTATGTTGTTTTCCATTCGGCAAGGTTTCAATATATTGATGGAATCTTTCAGCATTGCCTTGATGATCTCTCAAAACAAAATCATCAATTTTTTCACGAGGCAAAACTTTGCCGTTGATATAAACTCTGCCTTTGGAAAGTTTGATTTTTTCTCCAGGCATACCAACTATTCTTTTAATGAAATCGGTACGATTGTCTTGCGGAAACTTAAACACAACCACATCGCCTCTTTGCGGTTTGTCTTCCCAAATGCGTCCGTCAAACAAAGGTAAGCTAAACGGAAACGAATGTTTGGAATATCCATAGGTGTATTTTGATACAAACAGATAATCGCCGACATATAAAGTCGGATACATGGAACCGGACGGAATGCGGAACGGTTCAAACAAAAACGTGCGGATTAAAACGGCTATGGCAATGGCGATTACGACTGTTTTAAGCGTATCCATTATGCCTTCATCTTTTTCCATAACAACCTCTTTTTTATAGTTTTTATAAAAGATGACACCTCTTTGGAAATTAATTTCAAACACAAGAAAATAATTTCTAACGAGGCATCGCGCTTTACATACTACTCAATATTTTATAGATAGCAACAAATATTTTACCTCTTAACAAAACTTTAGATTATTCTCTTAAAGCGAGCTTACCTATCAAATTGCCAAAAGGAATTAAGCCCAGACTTCCGCGGCTATCTTCTGATTGATCTCGATTATCGCCGACAAAATAGTAATATCCTTCGGGAACCGTGATTTCTTCCATATTATCCAGCAATTCTTTATCCGATAATTCTATAATTTTGTGTTTTTTTCCGGCTACCAATTCTTCTTCATACATGCTGTATATCCAAAGATGTCCTCGATGGTCGGAATATTCATATGTCCCGATATAGGTTCTGGGAATCTGTTGTCCGTTAATTATCAACCGCCCGTCCCTTATTTCAACCTTATCGCCGGGAATACCGATAATTCTTTTAACATAAGGCCAACGGGCTCGCGGATTGGGAGATTTGAACACGGCTATATCTCCTCTCTGAGGATATGCGGGAAAAATTCTCACTCCTTCGGGAAGCGGAACGGGAAACGGAAAGGAATAGCGAGAATAGCCATAATTGTATTTGGTAACAAAATCAAACTCTCCCGACTGCATGGTCGGGAGCATGGATATAGAATAAATCTTAAATTTTTCAAAAACAAAAAGGCGCAGAAATATGGATAAAACAATACCTAAGATTAAAACTTTCAGCCAATGAAATTTTCTTTCCTTCTGCACCTTGTCTGCCTTAATCAGATTTTTTCAATGACGACAAAAGCCTGTGCCCACGGATAGTCATCACTCATGGAAACATGAACGCTGGCGTTGCCGTTTTCACATAACTTTTGAGCGTGCTTCAAAGCACCTCCGGTCAAACGCAAAGTTGGTTTTCCGGATGCCAAGTGATGAACCTCAATGTGTTTCCAAAATACACCTTCTCTGAAACCAGTGCCCAATGCTTTGGAACAAGCCTCTTTGGCGGCAAATCTTTTGGCAGCCATGCTGGCATATTCTTTTTTAGAAATATCTTGGCGCTTAGCCATTTCTGCCAATTCATATTTGGTAAAAATTTTGTTCAAAAAGCGAAGACCAAATTTTTTGATAGTTTCTTCAATACGGGAAATGTTGGCTAAATCACTTCCTACTCCGACGATCATACTCTTCTCCATTTATTATTGGTTAGCGCGGGATACATATGAAACAACTTTTGACGAACGCAACGCAGCGATGATGTCTGTCAGATGTTTCAAGTTTTTAACTTCAATATCAACCAAAATTTCAAAATAACTAATGGTACGGTTGACAATGTTTAAGTTAGAAATATTTCCATTATAACGAGCGACAACATTTGAAAATTCACCCAAAGCACCGGGTTCATTGGTCAACATCACTTTCAAACGTCCGGTATAAACACCTTCCTGCGTTGCTTCTTCGCCCCAAGAAATGTCTAACCAGCGCTCCGGCTCATCAGCATATTTTTCTAATTGTTTGCAATCGATGGTATGGACGGCAACACCTTTTCCGGTTGTTACGATACCAACAATTCTATCTCCCGGCAACGGGTGGCAGCAGCCGGAAAAGTGAACGGCCATTCCAGGAATTAAGCCGTTAATTTTTAAATCTTCTTTCTTATTTTTACGTAAACTCTTCTTAAAGACAGGTTTCAAAGAGTTGACCACTTTTTCAAGTTTGGATTGTTTGTAGCCCGGATATACGGCACGCAAAACATCCCAACCGCTAATCAAACCCTCACCGACTTTGGCATAAATGTCATCAATTGATTCTGCTTCAAAGTTAGGCAAAACATTGACCAAACCTTTATCGGAAAGTTCAAGATTTTCTCCCTTGAAGGTACGCTCCAAGGTTTCTTGTCCCATGGTGATGAATTGTTCTCTTTTGTGGGCGCGAACATAACGACGAATGGCGGCTTTAGCTTTTCCGGTAACGACAAAACGCTCCCATTCGGTTGATGGATGTTGTGCTTTGGATGTTAAAACTTCTACCTGATCACCATTTTGCAAAATGGTACGAAGCGGTTTAATCTCGCCGTTAATTTTGGCACCGACGCAAGTATCACCCACGGAAGAGTGCACGGCATAAGCAAAGTCGACCGGTGTGGAATTTACCGGTAAGCCAATCAAATCGCCTTTCGGTGTAAAGCAAAATACTTGGTCGTTATACATTTCGAGTTTGGTATTTTCCAAAAACTCTTCCGGATTGGAAGCTTGTTCCAAAATCTCCAATAATTCACGTATCCATTTGAAATTGCGTCCGACAACTCTTTCGCCTTGTTTATAGGCCCAGTGAGCTGCCACGCCTTTCTCGGCAACTTCATGCATTTCATAGGTGCGGATTTGAATTTCAATACGGGTATTTTCAGGACCGATAACGCCGGTGTGAATTGATTTATAGCCATTGGGTTTCGGGGTGGAAATATAATCCTTAAAGCGGCGCGGAACCATGTGATATTTGCTGTGAACAATACCCAAAGCCTGATAACAAGTTGCCACATCATCTACACAAATGCGAAATGCCATAATATCGCAAAGTTGCTCAAAGGAGGCATTCTTTTGCTGCATTTTGCGCCAAATGGAATATGGTGTTTTTTCTCTGCCGGTAATGGTGGCTTTGATACCATTTTCTTCCATATCTTTTTGCAGTTGCTCAATGATTTTGGGAACTAAGTTATTGCCTTGTTCTCTTAAGAAGTTCAAACGAGCAACGATTGAATCGTGGGCTTCTTTGTGCAATTCGGCAAAAGCAATTTCTTCCAACTCGCTTTTAACTTCCTGCATGCCGATACGTTCGGCTAAAGGCGCATAAATATCCAAAGTTTCTTTGGCAATGCGAGCGCGTTTTTCGGGAGCGCAGAAATGCAAAGTGCGCATATTGTGCAGGCGGTCTGCCAATTTAATCAACAAAACACGAATATCTTCCGACATTGCCAACAGCAATTTACGGAAGTTTTCAGCTTGTTTTTTGTTGGCTGATTTTTGTTCAATCATTGCCAATTTGGTCACACCATCAACAATCAATGCAACTTGGTCGCCAAACAGGCTTTTAATTTCTTCAATCGTGGTATCGGTATCTTCTACGGTATCATGCAATAAGCCGGCGATGATAGAGGCACAATCCAATTTAAACTTGGTTAAAATACCGGCAACTTCAACAGGGTGAGAATAGTATGGGTCGCCCGATGCTCTCAATTGTGCGCCGTGTTTTTTCATGGCGAAGACATATGCTCTGTTCAAGGCATCTTCATCTGCGTCAGGATCATAAGATTTTACTAAATCAACCAATTCATACTGTCTTAACATAGGGCCCCTGCAATCATAAAAAAAATACCACTTCTCAAATATTACAGAAATTGTTCTAATACTACAACACAAAAAATTAAAATTTATTAAAATCCCTTGTTTTGACATAAAAAAAAGAGGCTTTACAGCCTCTTTTAAAGTTTTTTGATGAACCTAGAACTTATTCTTCATCATAATCGTCACCAGAATCGGCATCAAAATCCATACCGTCTCCGTAGCCTAAGTCATCTTCATCGTCTAAATCGACATTGGCATCGCCTTCAACTTCGGCATCGAGATCGATGTCATCATCTTCGCCATGAACTTGCATGTTATCAGCCAAGTTGCTCTCAAGTGACAAGCCGGCAAATTGTTCATCCAAGTCAGACAATTCTTTTTCGGCAGCCATAATTTCGAGCTCTTCTTCTTCAGGCTCTTCAACTTCAACATATTTTTGTAAGCCCATAACCAAAGACTTTTGCAATTCTTCAATGCTGACGGTTTCATCTGCAATTTCGCGCAGAGCAACAACCGTATTTTTATCATTATCTCTTGCAACGGTAATCGGAGCACCGGAAGCAATATCTTTTGCTCTTTGGGCAGCAACCATCAATAATTCATAGCGGTTAGGAATTTTATCAATGCAGTCTTCAACAGTAACGCGTGCCATGTTATTTTCACCTTAATTTAAATGCTATTAAACAAAATTAATCATACTTATACATATTATGATTTCTAATTGCAATAAAATTTTGCAAAAAAATCTACTTTTTTATTATTAACCTTTTATATTTGCTATTTTTTTTAATAATGAATGGCAATTGGACTCGAAACCAGCAAATATTTCATTTTCTTAAATTTCTCATCCAGAATCCGGCGATTCTTTTTCACCTCAATCACATCGCTCATCGGAGCCTTATACATTTCCAAAATTCCTTGTATGGTTGACATTTGAAAACTTTGGCTCTGCATATTATAAGAGCGGATTTCAGGCATGTACAAACCTTTGGAAAAAGCGTTCAGCTCTTTTAACGTGGCGCGATTTACTTTTGATACGCGATAAGCTTTGATGGTTTTGTCGCAGGTATAAGCCCAAGTATTGAGCGTGAAGCCTTTTTTACCGACAATTTCAAGAAACTCATTGGCTTTATTGTCACCGAGCATTTTGATCTTTTGCACCAAACGTTGGCACGGATTGACTTGGTCTTTGATTTGATTGTTGTTACGAATCCCCGTTCCGTTCTCAACTTCATACAAATCAAGGAAGATACCGGCATTGAATGTATTTAAAAAGTTGCCGTCACGATTGCCAAATGCCTGAACATCATCCAAAGTATCGGCAAAAGCTTTGACATCAGCTGCAGTCAACAAACTGGTTTGAGTTGCATCCAAAGTGCGAAAATCGCTTCTGGTGACTTTCTTTTTAGCCTTTTCATTTCCCGGCAAAAACTTTTCTACCGGCACCAATTTTTTGATTTTTTTGTAAAAATCGGCATCATAAGTGACCTTAGGATAACTTGGGTAAAGATTGGGCATTTCTTGTCTGGGCAAGTTTTGCGGCCAAGCTTCGGGCATTAAAATAAAATACAAAGACGGAGATAAGAACTCTAAATCCGGAATATCTGCCAATTGCGGAGCAATTCTTTCCGGAAACTTATTTTTTGTTTCTTTTATTCCGGGAAGATTAAGGATTTTTTCCGGTATTCCGGGAACCGTATGCAAATATGGTCCGACATAAGGATAAATTTCTTTAGGAACACTTTGCAGCATATTCAACAATAATTCTTCATCCTCAAACGGAATACGTTCTTCGCGCTTGCCGTTGGCGGTTATGCGAATGCGGAATATTTCATCAAAAATTTCGCTGATATTCCAGCCGTAATCATATTTTCTGTCATAAAAATCATCGGGATTGGCATATTTTTGCGCCAGCTCATCAAATGTCGGCAAAGGGGCATCCATGTCGATTTTGAAATATTTGGCATAATCTTGCGGAGCCAGCGCTGCGGCTTGCCCTATCATAAGCAAGCCGCAAACTCCTGACAATATCAGACTTTTTTTCATATATTGCGATTTATCCTAACTGTAAATTTCAAGACTTTTGTTTCTTGTTTAGCCAACGCAAACGACCATTGTGCCGTTGAGGCATTTTTCTGTTTGCTCTTCATACTTTCTTGCAAAATTTCCCAATTATTATAAACATTTTGTTCAAAAATAATTTGAGCCGTTTGAGATGAAACATTTTTGAAGGTAACTTCTACTTGATATTCATAAATATCTTTAGAAATGGCTTTAATATCCGTTACTTTGCCGTTGGCATACAAGTCAAAAGCTTGACCGATATTGAGTTCTGCTTTTTCACCGACAGCAGTTTGTTCAATGCGATTTTCACCTAAGAAGACCATATTTTCGCCATTTTTATTTTCATAAAAGCGTACCATACCTGCCGGCAAAGGCTGCCCCAAATTGGACGATTTTTCATTTATCAACTTGAAAACAATGTTGGGATGATTTTTTTCAAATTCGCTTTTTGATGCTCCTACTCCCAAATAAAGCGGTGATGTAAAGCGATATTCTTTTTCATACTTTACTTTATCAATATTCATCAAACTGATTTGCTTGGACTGCTTATCTTTAATGGTTGTTTTTTGCGGGAGCTTATACATATAATAGTCGGCAACACTTTGTGGAGCTACGCTGGCGACAGCAAAAGAATCCATAGCAGCATTTTCCATACGAACGGCTTTTGCCATCATCGGACGAATGCCGGCTCCGGCTGACGATGTATGATTAACGCTACCGGAAATCAGCTGAACTTTAGCATTTTCATAATCGGTACCGGTTTCATTTTTCAGCGTAATCCATGTATTTAAGTCCAATTCTTTATCTGACGTGATTTCTGCTACATAATCGGCTTTCCAGCTCAAACCTCCGGTCAAATAAGTTAACTCGAGTGCTTTTGCTCCGGCATCTTTATTTTCTACGCTAGCAACCAATGTCGGCTTAACTCGTAAATTTTGCGGAACGTTCTCATAAATCACACGACCGGGAAAGTTAGCTTCCACGCCATAATCAAAGCGCAATACGGGGTTACCGTAATTATTGCTCAACAAAACGGCTTTATTATATATTGTTTGACCGTTTTGCGGGTTTTGAATTGCCGTTTTGACTTCTTTACCGACAAAGCTTTCCATCAAATTGTTGGCGGTTAAAAGATTGTAATCATAGTTTTGTTCTAAAACCTTTATTCCCGAACCGCTCAAAATGGCACTTTCGGGCTGGATGGAACTTGCAACGCCTTCAAAAGCAACTTCATTTTTGCCTTTGAGCAAGTTGACTTTGCGTGTATCATGCACCAAACCCAGATTATTGTTATAAACACTGACAACCATATCCGTATTCTGGTCTTGTCCGACCAAAACTTCTTTGGCGTAAGAATATTTTCCGCTAACGGCGCAAAGCCCTAACATCAATACCAATGCCTTGTTTTTTATACGCATGAGTTCCTCCTGAATTGTTATTTTTTACTCACTATAATCTACTTTTTTTCAAAAAAGAAGTGATAATTTATTAATACCACTAGACTCGAGAGAATTATTGCAATATAACTAGGGATAAATGGATTTTTATATATAAGGAGTTAGAAGATGGCTTGGACAGATGAGATGGTAGACCAACTCAGAGAAATGTGGAAACAAGGTTTGACAACGGGAGAAATCGGCAAGCGTTTAGGCGTTTCTAAAAACTCCATCGTCGGCAAAGTTCACCGTTTGGGCTTGTCCGGTCGTCCTTCTCCAATTAAGAAAAAAGATGAAACAGAAGCTCCGGCAGAGAAAAAAGAAGCAACCGAAAATGTTGCCAAAGCTACCAAACCTAAAGTAGAAAAAGCTCCGGTGCCCAAAACTCCCAAAGTTGAGAAAAAAGCAGAAGAAAAAGTTGAAGTCGAAGAAAAAATTGAAATTTCTGCTCCCGCTCCTCATCACCACAACGGCAAAACATCTTTAACAGATTTAGATAACCACACCTGCCGCTGGCCGATAGGCGATCCGAAAGATGAAAACTTTCATTTTTGCGGTCGCAAAGTGCGTATCGGACAGACCTACTGTGACGAACATGCCAATATTGCTTATGTAAAAGCCGTCAAAAAATAATCTTTCTTTAATCATATAAGGAAATGTAATATGTCTTTAGGAACAGTCTTTTCTTTTATTGCGGCAGCCATTGTCGTTCTCGGTTCTATTATGACCGCAACCGATACTCCGGGTGCTTTTATTGATATTCCGAGTATGATTATTGTTTTCGGCGGTACTGTCGTTGCCTTGTTTATTTCTTATGAAACCAAAACGGCTCTCAGCGCCTTGAAATTGATGGGTACAATTTTCCGTAAACACTCTGATTCCTACATTTCTCTTAAAGACGAAATCGGACGTATTGTTCGTTGGGCTTATATTATTCAGAAAAACGGTCTGCAAGGTTTGGAAAATGAAATTACCGATGAACTGCGCAAGAAAGATGCTTTTGTGGCTTATGGTACAGACTTGGTTATTACCGGTTATACAGGGCAAGAAATTAATCAGATTTTGGATCAAATGCTTGAAGCCGAAACCGAACGTAACAAAACAGCTCTCGATGCCTTGAAAAAAATGGGCGGCGATGCTCCTGCTTTCGGTATGCTCGGTACCTTAATCGGTTTGATTATCATGCTTGGTAAAATGGGCGGGGACCCTGCCGCAATCGGTCCGAGTATGGCTGTTGCTTTGGTTACCACTTTCTACGGTATTATTTTGGCGCGAATCATCTTTATTCCGATTGCCACCAAAATTTCTGCCCGTTATGACCGCAGCTTGTTTAAGAACACCATGTTGAAAGAAGGTTTGGTTTTGCTCGCTGAACGTAAAAGTCCGCGCTATATTCAAGACAAAATCAACTCCTTTGTTGATGCAAAAGAACAATTCCTTATTGACCGAGATATGAATAACTCTTCTCAATCTGAAAATTAGGAGAAAGGCGTATGAAGAAAAAGCCTGAGGAAAAGCTTGATGAAGACTGGATGTCCACCTATGGCGATATGGTCACTTTGCTTTTGTGCTTCTTTGTTATGATGGCATCTGTTTCCAAACCTGATTTGGCTTTGTTTGAGCAAATTCAGGCAAGTATGAATGATGCCCTCGGCAACAAAGACAATGAACGCCCGTTACAGCTTATGAAAGCAGATTTGGAAGATGATATTAAATCTACCGATATTAGCGACAAACTCTCTCTCGGAAGCGATGCTCAAGGCTTGGTTTTGGAAATGGACGGCGATACCTTTTTTGACCAAGGTTCTGCACAACTCAGCCCGACTGCCATTGCCTTTTTGAAACGCGTTGCCGCAACCTTACTTTCCGAAAGATACAAAAACTTTAAGTTCAGTGTTGAAGGACATACCAGCGATGAGGCTTTTTCTAATGCTATGTTTGCTTCCAACTGGGAATTGTCTGCCGCTCGCGCCGCTGCCGTCGTACGCTTTTTGGAGAGCCGCGGTATTCCCAGAGTTCGTATGCAAGCCGTTGGGTTATATGATGTTGCTCCGAAATATCCGAACTTGGATCCATATGGAGAACCTATTCCCAATAACCGCCGTAAAAACAGAAGAGTGGTTATTCACATTGAGCCATCTTATAAATAACAAAAAAAGGACCGCAAAGGTCCTTTTTTTTGCTTTATACATAACAGATGAAGCTCAGATATCCAATATCATATATTCACAATTCTTAAAACCGTGAACCTGATGGTACAAATGATAAAAATATATGCTCATGATATGACCATGGGTTGCCACGCCGGCTTTATCATAAGGGCAATTTTGCTTGATATAATCCAGCGCCTTAATAAAACGTTGCAAGGCCTCTTGCTTGGTTTCCCCCTGAGGCAATCTGACCTGATAAGTTTGTTCATCACCCACATTAAGAACTGCATTAAACTCATCATTATATTTGGCAAAAGTTTCCGCCTCAGACCAACCTTCTGTAAGCCCAAAAGAAAACTCTCTTAAATCATCTAAAACTGTTATCGGCGTATGATGCGGAGCAGCAACCAGCTCAGCCGTTTGCAAGGCTCGGTCATAAGGGCTGGCATAGATAATCGGCAAATTTTGAGGTGACAACTCTTCACCTAACTTGGTTGCTTGTTCACGACCAAGCGGGGTGAGCTGAACTTTTGGACTGTGTCCGTCTGAAACCAATTTTTCTACATTAGCAAAAGTTTCACCATGTCTGAAAATATATAATCTCATCTTACACCTTTACAGCTTCAATTTTTGTTTAACTTTCTCGGCAATTTCCAAATAAGCCTTGGCATAAGGACTATCGGGCAAAGAATCGACAATCGGGGTACCGTTATCGGCATTTTCTCTAATTGATAAATGCAAAGGAATCTCGCCTAAGAAAGTTTCGCCCATTTCTTCAGCGGTTTTCTTGGCGCCGGCATGACCGAAAATATCTGCTCTGGTACCGCAATGTTCGCAAATATAATAGCTCATATTTTCAACAATACCCAAAATCGGAACGTCTACGCGCTTAAACATATTCACGCCTTTAATGGCATCAATCAAAGCAATATCTTGCGGGGTGGAAACAATGACGATGCCGTCTAAATCTAATCTTTGTGACAAAGTGATTTGAATGTCACCGGTGCCGGGAGGCATATCAATAACCATAACATCTATCTCTCCCCAATTGGTTTGGGTCAAAAGTTGTTCGATAGCACCGCAAGCTTTGGAGCCGCGCCAAATCAGCGGCTGGTTTCTATCAATCAAAGTGCCTATGGACATAGACTCAATACCGCAACTCTCAAATGGCTCAAAAGTTTGACCGTCGGTAGTGGCTAATTTTTCACCTTCATAGCCCAACATGGTGGGAAGCGACGGCCCATAAATATCGGCATCAAAAGCAGCCACTTTCAAACCTAATTTGCTCAAAGCCAGAGCCAGATTAACTGCCGTTGTTGATTTTCCGACGCCGCCTTTACCGGAAGCCACGCCAATGATTTTCTTGACATTACGGACATTATATTTTTCGACCTGAGGGCGCAAATTTTGCACCTTCTTATCTGCCGTATAAATCACTGATACTTTTTCAATTCCATCTATTGCAGATACGGCTTTTTCTATAATCTCGGTAACTTCTTTTTGTTCTTCTTCGCTATGCAGCGTGATAATTGCTCTTTTGCCGAAAACTTTAACACTTTCTATTTTTTCGGTAGGATAAAATTGTTCAACAATGGCTTTAATTTTTGCTTCCATGATTTTATATTCCTGTTGATAAAAATCTCTGTTCTTGCATGTCTTTACCTCTTTTATATTATATAAATATTTTAGTCAAACAATAACAGAGGTGAATTTTATGGCAAAAGTTGAAGGACCTTGGGGAAATAATGAACCCGATAATCCGTGGCAGACCATACCCATGGAAGAAAAAAAGCCTAAAACCGTGAAAATTGAAACCTTGCGCGGCGATAACAATATGCAACGTCCGGCAATCGGAATCGGCTTAATTGCCGTTTTGATTTTGCTCACATGGTTGTCTTCCGGTTTTTATCAAGTGCAACCGAACGAACAAGGTGTGGTTTTGCGCTTTGGTAAATATTTGGAAACGACCGATGCCGGTTTGCATTATCACCTGCCCTATCCGATTGAAAAGGTTGAAAAGGTGAACTTCTCGCAAGAAAGAAGTATCAATCTCGGCGTGCAAGAAGCTTATAATGTTCGTAACACCTACAGCATTCGCAACGGCAAAAATTATGCCGCCGACCCGCTCAAATCTTTTAC
>CALXZK010000035.1 GCA_944393225.1 uncultured Alphaproteobacteria bacterium | reverse complement strand
CGGGCGAAAAGGCATGCCTGAAGACTCATAAAATCCAAGAATATTTAGATTTTTGAAAGGGATTAAAATGCCAAAATTAAAAAATAAAAGTGCCGTTAAAAAACGTTTCGGCGTTACCGGTACCGGCAAACTCAAAAGAAACTTTGCCAATAAGAGACACTTGCTCTTTAACAAAGGTACTAAAATGAAAAGACAAGCTCGCGGAACAACTTTGGTTAACGAGAGCGATGTTAAAATTGTTAAACAATTTTTGCCGTATTTGTAGGAGTGAAGAAAAATGTCTCGTATTAAAAGAGGTGTAACTGCACGTGCTCGTCACAAAAAAATCTTCTCTATGGCTAAAGGTTATAGAGGTCGTTCTCGCAACGTGTTCAGAGTTGCTGTTGAAAAAGTTGAAAAAGCATTACAATATGCATATCGCGATCGTAGAGCTAAAAAGAGAAGTTTCCGCGCTTTGTGGATTCAAAGAATCAATGCTGCTACTCGTTTGAACGATATGACTTACTCTCGATTTATGTGCGGGCTCAACAAAGCCGGCATCGAACTCGACCGAAAAGTACTTGCTGATATTGCTTTGAAAGAGCCTGCTAACTTCGCCAAATTGGTTGAAGCTGCAAAAAACGCTTTGAATAAATAATTTAGCAATTTCGCAGAATTAGATTTATACAAAGGAGTTGACTGGAGTTTTCGGTCAGCTCCTTTGCATTTTAAAAAAAACAAATTACAGGTGAAATATGGAAAATATCGAAAATCTGAAAAAAGAATTGGTGGCCGAAATTGAAGCCGCTCAAGACTTGAAAGCCCTTGAAGAGGCCAGAGTTGCCATTACCGGTAAAAAAGGTAAATTGACCGCCATGATGAAGGACTTGTCTTCTTTGTCGGTGGAAGAAAAGAAAGAAATGGGCAAAAACTTGAACTTGCTCAAAGCTGAAGTGGAAAAAGCTCTCGACCAACGTAAATCTACCTTGGAAGAACAAGCTTTGAACGAAAAATTAGCTCAAGAAACCATTGATGTTACTTTGCCGGTGCGTCCGGAAACCCAAGGCAGAATCCACCCCGTTTCCAAAATTTATGAAGAAGTGGTTGCCATCTTTGGTCAAATGGGTTTCTCCGTTGCCGAAGGTCCGGATATTGAAGACCAATTCCACAACTTTAATGCTTTGAACATGCCGGCAAACCACCCAGCTCGTCAGATGCAGGATACTTTCTATATTCCGAATCCGGATAGTGATGATTTTGATGACAGCTATGTTGTTCGTACCCACACTTCTCCGGTGCAAATCCGCACGATGGAAAATCAACAACCGCCTATCCGCATTATTGCTCCGGGCAGAACTTATCGCTCTGACTATGATGCAACCCATACACCGATGTTCCATCAGGTTGAAGGTTTGGTCATTGATAAAAATATTACCATGGCTCACCTCAAAGGCTGTCTCTATGACTTTGTTAAAGCCTTTTTTGAGTTGGATGAAATTCCGGTACGTTATCGTCCTTCATACTTCCCGTTCACAGAGCCTTCGGCTGAAATGGATATCGGTTGCTTGAAAACCAAAAACGAACTCAAAATCGGTGCCGGTAATGATTGGCTCGAGATTTTGGGTTGCGGTATGGTTCACCCCAATGTTTTGCGCGCCGGCGGTATTGACCCCGATGTTTACCAAGGTTTTGCTTTCGGTATGGGTATTGACCGTTTGGCTATGCTTAAATACGGAATACCAGACTTGCGTACCTTCTTTGAATCTGACGTACGTTGGTTGAAACATTACGGTTTTAATGCTTTGGATGAAGCTTCCATGACCGGTGGCTTGAGTAATAACGGAGGAGCAAATCGATGAAATTTACATTATCTTGGTTAAAAGAACATTTGGATACAAACGCATCCGTTGATGAAATTTCCGAAACCTTAACCAAAATCGGTTTGGAAGTGGAAGAAGTGATTAATCCGGCTGCGGCTTTGAAAGGCTTTGTTACCGCAGAAATTACCACTTGTGAAATGCACCCCGATTCAGACCACTTGCATTTATTGACCGTTAATGACGGCTCTAAAAACTATCAAGTTGTTTGCGGTGCACCGAATGCCAAACTCGGCTTAAAAGGTATTTTTGCACCGGTCGGTGTGATTATTCCGTGCTATGGTGAAGAACTCAAAGTCGGTAAAATTCGCGGTGTTGAAAGCTTTGGTATGATGTGTTCCGAAAAAGAACTTTGCGTTGGTGATGACCATACCGGTATTATCGAATTGCCTGCCGATACAAAAATCGGATTGCCTGCTGCCGAGGTTTTGAATATTGACCCCGTATTTGACATTTCCATCACCCCGAACCGTGCCGAATGTTTGGGTGTTCGCGGTGTGGCTCGCGATTTGGCTGCTGCCGGTTTGGGTACATTGAAACCTTTGAAAATTGTTAAAACTCAAGGGACTTTCACCAGCCCGATTAAAGTAAACAATCAAGCTTTGGAAGCTTGTCCGGTTTATGTCGGTCGTTACATTAAAAATGTGAACAACCATGCACAAACTCCGAAATGGATGAAAGACAGATTGACCGCTATCGGTTTGCGCTCAATTTCTCCTTTGGTAGATATTACCAACTATATCAACTTTGATATGGCTCGTCCGTTGCACGTTTTTGATGCTGATAAATTAGCCGGTAACATTACCGTTCGCATGGCAAAACAAGGCGAAAAATTTGTTTCTTTGGAAGAAAAAGAATACAGCCTTGATGAAAAATCTTTGGGTATTTGCGATGATGAAGGTGTTCAATGCTTGGGCGGTATTATGGGCGGCTTGTCCAAAGGTTGCTCTGATGACACCAAAAATGTTTTCTTGGAATGTGCTTTGTTCACACCGGAATGCATTTCTCGTACCGGTCGCAAATTCCAAATTGATTCAGACTCTCGCTACCGTTATGAGCGCTGGGTTGACCCGCAATCTAATATTTTGGGTTCTGATTATGCTACCCAATTGATTTTGGAAATTTGCGGCGGCGAAGCCTCAACACAAGAGATTGCCGGTGCTGAACCGACTGAAAAACGCGTGGCTTATTTGCGCCCCGAGAGAATCAAAACCCTTATCGGTGTTGATGTTGAAAAAGCCAAAATCATTGAAATTTTGAACCATTTAGGTTTTGAAACCAGTGAAGAAAACGGCAAAATTAAAGCTGTTTCTCCGACATGGCGCGGTGATATTGAAGGTGAGCATGACTTGGTTGAAGAAGTTGTCCGTATGATTGGTTTGGATGAAATTCCGGCCGAAACCATGCCGCATGACAAGTTCCCGAAACAAACTTTGACCCCACATCAACGTCGTATCGTTACGGTTAAACATGAGCTTGCTAACCGCTCAATGTATGAAACCGTTACTTGGAGCTTTACAGACTCTAATGTTGCCGAAATGTTTAGAAAACCCGAAGCAGATGCTATTTTGCTCTATAACCCGATTGCGGCTGATTTGAACGAAATGCGTCCGTCTTTGTTGCCGAACTTGATTATGGGTGCCAAAAACAATATTGCTCGCGGTTATGCCAACGTATCTTTGTTCGAAGTCGGTCCGCAGTTCTTATCTCGTAAGCCGACCGATCAATTGACGGTTGCTGCCGGTATCAGAACAGGTATGACTTCTAAGAAACACTGGGCAGAAGAGCCGCGTGCTTATGATGTATTTGATGCCAAAGCTGATGCAATTGCAGCTATTGCCGCAGCCAACGGTCCTTGGGAAAATGCTCAAGTATTTGCCGATGCACCGAGCTATTATCATCCGGGCAGAAGCGGTAGCTTGCGTTTGGGTAAAAACGTGTTGGCATACTTTGGTGAGTTGCACCCATCCGTATTGAAGAAAATGGGTGTTAAACAACGAGTCGTTGCTTTTGAGGTTTATCTCGATAATATTCCGGAACCTCGCGCAACAACCGATAAAGCACGTAAGAAATTGGAACTTTCTTCTTTCCAACCGGTTGATAAAGATTTGGCTTTTGTCGTTGATAAGAAAGTGAAAGCTGCCGATATTATTGCGGCTGCTAAAAACGCTGATAGAGAGCATATTACCGATGTACGCATCTTTGATGTGTATGAGGGCGAAAACTTGCCTGAGAACAAAAAATCGGTGGCTATTGCCTTTACAATGCAGCCGAAAGAGAAAACCTTTACCGATCAAGATATTGAAACAATGATGAACAAGGTTATTGTTGATGTATCTAAGAAAACGGGTGGTGAACTCAGAAAGTAAGGTCATTTTCAGAAAAATAAAAAAGTCCGACATTTTGTCGGACTTTTTTTGTTGCTTTTGTTTGATAAGCGTGTTATCAACCTAATGTTTTATTGATTATTTTGTTTAACTAAATATTTTTCATCATGGAAAAGAAAATTATTTTTATTTTATTGTTAAGTTGTGCATGTTGTGCTTTGCAGGCGCAAAAGTTAGTACCTTCTTTTGAAGATCGTTTTTTTAAAGGGAATTCTGAAGCAATTTCTTTAAGCCCATGTGATTTAAAACCCATTAGTAACACTTTGTCTGAGGTGGAAAATACTCTGCCTATGGATGATGTTTTTCTTTGGTATAGAAGTCATGAGGTTTTGGTTTATCTTTTGAAGAGGAATAATGGATTTGGCTTGGATTTCTATTTTGTTGCAGCGGACCAAAAGGTTTATTGTTTTAGCTTGAACAATGTTGATGGTTCTGCGCAGCAATATATTCTTACTCCGGCTTATTCGTATTTGATTAAGAATAACCAAGGGTTTTTGAAAATTTATGAGAATTCGAAAGAAATGCTCAATTGTTTTTGTTATCGATTGGGAAATCAGATGTCGATTATCCCTTTTGAGGGAACAAATGTTCAGGTTTGGGGACGTCCCAAAAAAGGAAATTTTGAGCCGGCATTTGAAGAATAAATTTAACAGAAATTTTAGTTTTAATAATTTTATGATTTATTAAAACTTTTTTCATTATGGAAAAGAAAATTTATGTATTTTTGTGTTTGTTATTCTTGAGCTTTAATCTTTATGCTCAAAAGTTTATGAAATCTTTTAAGCAAGATTTTTTAGCTCATCTTGAAGCTGAGTGTCCTGATAGTTTGCGTGAAGGGGTTTTTCATATGGAACCATTATTGGCGCAACGAAAGTTTGACTCAGTTAAAGATTTGGATATGCTGGATCGCTTCATTAAACAAAAAAAACAAGATGCAGGGATTATTCTCCGCTATCGAACAGAAGATTTTTGTGCTCATATTCGTTGTAATGCCAAAGATTTTTGTTTCGATTTCTTCTATGTCGATGGAGAAGGTAAGGTAAATTCCTTGTGCTTGTTGGAAAACAGCGGTGTCTATTCAAAAACATTGGTAACTCAGTCCGGAAAAAAATATTACCTTGACTATGCTTGGGGTTTTTTGGAACTGAAAGAAAATAACATTCCTTTATTGAATTGTTATTGCGATGTGGAAAAGGTGGCTGAGGGCGAATTGGATATTACGCTCATCCCATTTGAAGGAACCAATCCTTTTGTATGGAAAAAGCAAGTTGATGGTGTTTGGGTTTCGGCATTTTAAGCAAAAAAGAAAGGCTGCTCTGTTTCTTTCAGGCAGCCTTTTATTTTGAGGTGTGTGTTGGTAAAAGGTATGCGTTTGTTTATTGTTGTTTGTCCGTTACATTAAATCAAAAGTCTTCTTGCATTGAATTCTGCTGCGGAGTAGAGAATTCTTCTCCATTGTTTTTTGACGTTTTAACTCTTCAACGCGAATTAGATATTTCCACATCGCATTGTTTTTATCAGCTCTGTTACCGTTAGGTAGGCGGACATCCATCTCCAGAGCTTCATAGTTCATAAGATTGTATTCCATTCCCCATCCTCCTTTCGAAGACAATTTTATTATAACATAAGTTATATAACTTTGCTACAAAAATTTAATAAAATTTTAACAGTTAGGTATGTTTTTATATTTTGGTATTAACTTTAGTCATATATCTATTCTATTTTTTTATGGAAAAAAATGCAGACAGATTTAACCAGAGGAAAAGTCAGCTCGTCCATGTTGCGATTTGCAATGCCGATGATTATCGGAAATTTGTTGCAACAGTTTTATAATGTGGCTGATACGATTATTGTTGGTAAATATATAAGTTCCGCAGCTTTGGCCGCTGTAGGCTCTTCTTTTGCGCTGATGGTCTTTTTGACCTCGGTTATTTTAGGACTTTGTATGGGAAGCGGTATTGCTTTTTCCATTTTTTTCGGTGCTCGAAGTCAGCATAGTTTGAAATCGGCTATTTTTACGTCTTTTGTATTTATTGCTTTTGTTACCTTATTTATTAATGTTTTGGTGTTCTGGCAAATTGATAATATTATGATTTTGCTGGATATTCCTAAGGATATTTATGACGATACGCGCCTTTATTTATACATCATTTTCTATGGAATCGTTTTTACGTTTTTATATAACTATTTTGCTTCTCTTTTGCGAGCTTTAGGAAATTCGACGGTTCCGTTGTGGTTTTTAGCCGTGGCAGCCATCTTAAATGTGGTTTTGGATTTGCTTTTTATTTTGGTTTTTAATATGGGAATTGCCGGTGCCGCTTGGGCAACCGTCATTGCGCAGGCTGTTTCTGCTTTGGGGATTATCGGTTATTATCTGCTTAAATTGAATGTTTTACGTTTTTCCAAACATCATTTGCAGTTTCATAAAGCCATATTTTATATGATATTGTCTTTTTCTTTGCTGACTTGCGTGCAACAGTCGGTCATGAACTTTGGTATTTTATTGGTTCAGCGTTTGATAAATGGTTTTGGTACAATTGTTATGGCTGCCTTTGCCGCTGCCGTGAAAATTGATGCTTTTGCTTATATGCCGGTGCAAGATTTCGGTAATGCTTTTTCAACGTTTATTGCGCAAAATTTCGGTGCCAAAAAAAGAGAAAGAATCCGTGAGGGAATTTGGGCGGCAATCAAATATGCCTTTATCTTTTGTTTGATTATTTCTATCGGAGTGTTTGTGTTTGCTGAACCATTGATGCTGATTTTTATCAAGCCAGAAGAGAAAGAGGTTATTCGTATCGGTGTCGAATATTTGCAGATTGAAGGAGCTTGTTATTTCGGTATAGGTTGTTTGTTCTTACTTTATGGTTTGTATAGGGGAATCGGTCGTCCGGCGATGAGCGTTGTTTTAACGGTTGTATCTTTGGGAACACGTGTTGTTTTGGCTTATTGGTGGGCTTTTATTCCGTCAATTGGTTTGATTGGGGTTTGGTGGTCCATACCAATCGGCTGGTTTTTGGCAGATGCCATCGGTATTGGATATTATTTCTATTTGCAAAAGAAAAGGAGCATTTAAGCTCCTTTTTTTATTTTACAACGTTTATCGGGTTTCCGTTCAGCCAATGATTGAGGTTGTCAAAAACAATGTGTGCTCGTTTTTCCATAGCTTCTGAAGTATAAAAGCCCAAATGCGGTGTAACTAAAGTGTTTTTAGCATGGAGCAACGGATTTTGTGTATCCAAGGGAGGTTCGTTTTCAAAAACATCTATTACGGCTCCGGCAATTTGCTCATTGTTCAAAGCATCTGCTACATCTTGTGTGTTGACAACCGCTCCGCGTGCTGTGTTGACCAGGATGGCGGTCTTTTTCATGTATTTTAAGTTATCTTTATTGATGAGATTGCGGGTTTGCTCGGTCAAGGGGCAGTGCAGAGTTAAAATGTCTGATTGCTCCATCAGTTCTTTTAAGGGCATATATTTCATCACATCGGTATCGGGTTTATGTGAGAATCCGTTATAAGCAATTGTCTTGCAGCCAAAGGCGCGGAAAAGTTCCGCCGTGCGAGAGCCGATAGCGCCGGTGCCGATGAAACCAACAGTTTTGCCATTCAACTCAAAAGCTTTTAAGCCGGCTTTGGTTTTGCCATCTCGGCAAAGAGAATCTGCTTCTCTTAGTTGGCGATATAAGTTAATTACACCGCCTATAACAAGTTCGGCAACAGCCTCTGTGGCATAGCCGGAAGCATTGCTGACACAGATATTTTGTTTTTTGGCGCTATCCATAGCCACATGGTCATAACCGGTGAAAGCAATATCAATGTATTTTAAGTTTGTGCATGCCTCAATGACTTCTTTTTTGAGCGGCATATTGGCAATAATTAAAGCTTCGGCAGAGCCTATTTGTTTGATTTGAGTATTAATGTCATCGGTGCGGGTAAAGCACTCTACTTCGTGTCCGGCTTTTTGTAATGGTTCAATATAGCTCTGCAAAACAGCATCAGACACAGATAAAGATTCCAAAATAACGATACGCATGGCTTTCTCCTTTATATTTATTTCTTTAGAGAATAACGAAAAAAGGTTAAAAAAAAGACACCGTTTAAGGTGTCTTTGAATTTAAAACATCAAGATGTGATGAATAGATTTGCACCCATTTGAGGCGTCTTTCTTTTTCTCGATGATATTCATTTTTAGGGGCTCTTTCAAACCTTATAACTAGTTTTTCAAGCCAATATTTCAGGGCTTGTTTTTGTTGCAGATTTAAGGTTTGAACAAGTTCTGAAAATTTTTGTAAACGAACAGCGTCTTTGGCTAAAGAGCCATAAGCATAGGGAAGTTGGTGTTCTAATTGATACCAAATTATTCTTCCTTGTTTTTCTATATCTTGTAAGGAAGATATTTTATTTTTGTTCGAGAAAATAGAAAAAAGAAAATTGAAAATCATAGGCATAAAAATTAAAATAACATTGTTTTTCTAACAGACCAGAAGCATTTAAGGTATTTTTAATTTTAAAACGCGTAAATGTTCATTGAAAATTTGCAGCCATTTGCGTTCAAATTCTTCTTCTCTTGAGGTGGTAAACTCACTGAAATTGTGTGTTAAGTCATAGACTTGATCCTCAAGCCATGTTCGAAGAGCCTGCTTTTTTATGCATCCAAGGCTTTCTGATATTTTGGAAAACTTTTCCATTCTCGGCTTGTCATCTTCAATGACGCCTACGGCTTCGGGAAGTTTAGCATCTAATTCATCCCAGACAATTCCTCCTAATGCGAGTTTGGCTCGTTTGGAGAAGATAGATAAAAAATAAAGTACAATCATAGGCATAAAAATTAAAAGTAAGGTCTTTTTTCTAACAAAAGAAAGTTAAAGAGTCAAATCTATTTTCTTGAACACTTTTTTCATTAGGGTAGAGAAGGGGTAAGCAGAAAGCTTGTCTGTGGCAACGAAAAAGCCATCAAAATTGGGGTGTTCATCTTCAATTAAACAGATTTGCAAATTGAGTTTAATATGGGTGAATATATGGGTTATGCTTTTTCCTGTTTCTTTTATTTTTTTATTGGCAAATAATTTTCCTTCATCACACCAAGGAAGTTCATATAAGCCGGACAGCAAGCCTTTTTCGGTACGCTTGCGTATGAAAATTTCTTGTTTCTTATTCCTAATCACATAAACAAAGCCAAACTTTTCTTTTTTGCCGATTTTGGTTTTATTGGGAATTTGCTCAATATTTTCTTTACCTTTGGAAACACAAAAATTTTGCCATGGGCAGAGTAAACATTGCGGCTTTTTAGGCGTGCAAACCATGGCTCCCAAGTCCATGATGGCGGAGGCATAGTCGGCAGGATGTTCAATACTTTGCAGTTCTAAAGCTTTTTTTCTAATCTCGGGCATAATCTTTTCAACAGGCTCAAGCAAACCATACATACGGCAGATGATGCGGATGACGTTGCCGTCTATTACAGGTTCAGGCTGATTGAAGGCTAAGGAGAGAAAGCTTGCAACCGTATATTCGCCAATACCTTTGAGTTTTAAAACATCTTCTTTCTTTTGCGGAAAAATGCCCCCAAAGTCATTCATAATGATTTGTGCTGTTTTATGTAATGATTTTGCTCTGGTGTAATATCCCAGTCCTTGCCAATAGGCATAAACTTCTTCTTCATTGGCTTGGGCTAAAGTTTGAATATTGGGAAAACGCTCTATAAAACGTGCAAAATAGGGTATCACGGTTTTAACGGTGGTTTGTTGGAGCATAAATTCCGAAACCAAAATAACATAAGGGTCGGGATGGGCGCCGCCTTTAACGCGCCAAGGTAAGTCGCGTCCATATGTTTGATACCATTCTAAAAGCAATTCAGATATTTTTTTCATGCAACGGAGTATACTTTTTTTCTTAAAAAAGTCTATTGATTTTACATACCTTTTTACACTATTTTTTTGAAAAAATATTTGCTATTTGAAAAATTCAGATTAAAACAAGGGTGTTTGAATGAAAATATGGTGAATATGATGAATGTTAGAAAAAATTCTGCTCAATTTATTTTTGTTTTTTTAGGTATGTTGACGGCTTTTGGTCCGTTTGTAACAGATATGTATTTGCCAAGCTTGCCTTCCATGCAAGTTTTTTTTAACACCAGTGTTTCTATGGTGCAGATGGGCTTGACTTTCTCTATGCTCGGTTTGGCGTTTGGACAACTTATTTTGGTCCTTTAAGTGATAAACGCGGACGCAGAGAGCCTCTGATTATTTCCATGTTTTTATTTGTTATTTCTACCTTACTTTGTATTTTTGCGCCGACGATTGAAGTTTTTGTTGCTTTACGTTTTTTGCAAGGCATAGCCGCATCCGGAGGAATAGTTATTTCGCGTTCTATCGCTACAGATAAATTTAAGACCAAGAATTTAACCAAGGCTTTGGCTATTATCGGTGCGATTAACGGTATCGCTCCCATCGCCGCTCCGGTTTTGGGAGGGTTGATGCTCAAAGCCCTCGGTTGGCAAGGCATTTTTGAGATTTTACTCGTTATCGGTTTAGCCTTACTTGGCTGTTGTTTTTATTTTAAGGAAAGTCTTTCTACTCAACGCCGCTCATCTGCTAAACTCAGTCAGATTTTTTCTAATTTCAAAAAGGTTTTGAAAAACAAAAAATATTTGTTCTTTACTTTGGAACAATCTTTTGCTTTGGCTATTTTGTTTGCATATATCGCTTCTTCTCCGTTCATCATTCAAAATCATTATGGATATTCGGCGTTTGCTTTTAGTCTGTTTTTTGGAGCTAATGCCATTTGCATTGGCGTTGGAGCTGCATTTCCTGCCAAAATGTCTTCTATGGCTAAGGCAATTCAGATTAGTGTTTGGGGGATAAATCTTTGCGCATGGGGATTGATGATTGCCATGCCTCTGGGTGCTTCTATTATCATTTTTGAAGGGTTGCTCCTTATTTTGTGCTTTATGCTCGGTATGTCTTTTACGGTAGCCACTGCAACGGCTATGGATGCTGCTCGAGCTCAAGCCGGAACAGCTTCGGCACTTCTCGGTGCTTTGGGCTTTTTGTTTGGCTCAATCGTTTCGCCATTGGTGGGCTTGGGAAATATTATGATTGCAACTGGCGTGGTTTTGGTGGTTTGTGCCGCATTAACAGCTTTTTCTGCCCGCAAAGGTTTGGTCCTTTTGAAACAAAACTGAGTATAAAAAATAGGTTCGATGATTTTGTTATGCCTTTTTTAGTTTTTAATGAGAATTAGAGGCAAAACAAAAAGCAGAGCCAATCCGCCAAATAATAATTGATTTTTCCATGACAGTTCATGGTATTTGAAGGCGGAAATAATCATGACAACTGGTGCGGCTATTCTCATAAAAACAGAGACTAATGAAACAGGCAGAATGTTAACAGATGCGTAGATAATTAAAAACTCTGAGCAAGCGTATATTATGCCTGCCCATCCTACTGTTTTGTTTTTGAATATGTTGATATAATCTTGACGAGATATTCCATAATACAAACATACCAAAAACATGAATAGGTAGGAGAATAGAAGGTGTGAAAACCAACCAATTTGAGAAATGGCTAAGTGGTCACAGACCATAAATATGGCGCTTAATATTATGATTAATAAAAATTCTTTTTTTCCTTTTGAGGAAAGTCGTTTCGCATCACCATTGGCATAAAATATGCCACCTAAAATTCCTAGAGAACATATGCACGCAATTTGTATTGAAGTTAAACCTTCTTTGAAAAATATGTTGATGATGAGCGTGCCTAAAGCGGTGGCTATGAAGCCAAAAAAGACCGATGATGAAGTGCTGTTTTTATTGACTTCTTGTTGATAGATAAGCATGGCATATAATAAAATGCCTTTTAAAATGCTAAAAAGAATATATGGAGAAGAACAGATGTCCCGCCAATTATCCGTAAATAAATGTCCTAAAAAAGGCCATGAAAAAACTATCCCGATAAGTAGCCAAACACTGGTAAAATTAGCGGATACTTTTGAGGGAAAATATTGGATACATGGTTTATATGCAATCGGCTTTATAATCATAAATAAAAAGATTAAAAGTCCGAAGCATAGCTGTATGGAGGTCATTTTTAGGCTTATTTCATAGAGGTATTATCGGCCAGCCATTGTTTCAGCTCTTCCATACTTCTTACTTCCGGAATCCAATTCAGTTCTTCAGGAAGGTCAGAAGTAAATTCACAACGGTATCTGATTGGGTGCGCTCCAACATTAATGGCGGCATATTGGTTATAAATGCGGTCATCAACCAAGATGGTTTCTTCTGCTTTCAAACCATATTTTTCAAAGCAAGCTTTGAGCATATCTTCTTTAGCAGAGTCATGCATAAATTTTCCGTGTTGAACACACTCAATTGTTAAAAAGTCGGTCACTTCATGCAACAAATTGTTCAAGAAGCGTTTTTTGGTTTCAACATCAAATGTGGCAGACATGGTAAATTGTTTGTAGCCTTTGTCATGCAATTCTTTTAAGGTTTCAATAACATGAGGATAGAGCGGACGATTGGTAAAAAACTCAGGAGAATGGCAAAAGTCATAATCCATTTCGGTACCCAGTTCAGGATGGGTTTTGAGCTCTAATGCGCCGTATTTAGGAACGATAGGTAAAACTTTAGGTAAGTCTTCCCATTTTATGTTACCATAGGTTGGGGCATATTTAGGATGTTTGGTTAAAAAGTTGTAGTAAGCGTAGTTGAGATTGGCTAAAACGCCATCAACATCCCAAAATATATTTTTGATAATCATGTCTGTTCCTTAAAATTAATTTTGCTAATGTATTTATGGATATTTTAAAATTGCCATTTAGTCAATCTTATTTAATTAAATTTTGCGGTGGCGTTGATTTTAAGCGGAATATTTTTGGTTGTTATGTGTTTTGTTTGAGTAAAAAATTAAATATATTTCATGTGTTGACAAAATTGACAAACTATGTATATGGTTTATATAAGCTATTTATTTATTTTAAATTATTTTTTTATGGAAAAGTTTGAAATTATTGGATGCGAATTAATCCGTGAACGAATTGTTTTTGAAGAACCGGAAGACAATGTCAAAGAAATTAATAGTTATGTGGCATATGTTGTTCTGAATAATGGGGTTACTAAGCATTTCCCTTTGCCAAAGTATCCAAGCTTTATGTTTGCTCTAGTCGGTAAAACCGTTGAGCATGACGAGGATACGTGGCGTGTTGTTTTAGAAAAAGGAGAAAAGAAAGAAATGGTTGGGGTTGTATAAAACCAACTGGCTTCTACAAAAAAATCGTCCTAAATATGGTTTTAGGACGATTTTTTTTTGCAGTTTTTTTTTACTTTTGTTACTAGCTCTCCTCCTCGTCAAACTTCCTT
>CALXZK010000034.1 GCA_944393225.1 uncultured Alphaproteobacteria bacterium | reverse complement strand
AATCATTTTCCCAAAAATTGATACCAACTTTTAACCGCCAAATGATACAAAAACTCCCAATTTAAAAAGCATATCAACCAAGAAAAAATAAAAATAAGAGGTGTGGTAAATATTTTTAAAGATAGTCAAAAAGATATAAAAAATAACTGGAAAGGTTTACAATCTGGGCTTGAAAACAAAGGAAAATGTATAAATTTACTTGAACAAAAGCTTCCATAATTGACTATTATGAAAATATGTGAGAATATCTAAAAACAATTATAAGGTATTCTCACATGCTACAAAAAATTAAATCATTTTTTTACTGGAGCTTTTTCTTTGCAATCTTAACATCAGTCCTAGTTTGGGCTTATTCTTTTTTATGCCTGATGAACATACATACAACACCTATCATGGAGATTTCATATATCAAAGCATCAAATTACTTTGTGGAGGCGCATATCTGATAACTCTTTTGATGCAGTTAGGTCAACAAGCCGCAAGCAAACTAAAACAATATGAAAAAGGTCAATATATTTTAATTGCCGCATCATTACTGATAATAGAAATTTTATTTTTGTCGGCAACATTACCCGAATTTTAATTTTTTCCTAATCTGCAAAACCTTTAATCACCTTGGTCAGCTCATCCTCGGTCAAAATCTCGGGCAAAACCATTCCATCCGGCACACTGCGACTGAAGATGATATAAAACGGTAAACCGGAACGTCCAAACTGGCGCATAAACTCCAGCACCTTGCGGTCATAATCGGTCCAATCGACATCAATATATTTCACCTTGTAGAACTTCGCCAATTCCTCGATTTTGCTGTTGTCAAACACCGTCACGTCATTAAATTTGCAAGTCAGGCACCAATCAGCCCCCACACGCACAATCACGATATTTCCTTCTTTCAAATAGGCATCAATCTGCGCGCGGTCAATTTTCACTTCTTTCGTTAACGCCACTTCCGCCATATGGATTTTGAAAGCTTTGTCTGCTTGATACAAGCACCCGATTGTTACCATCAACAACACAAAACTAATCACGCGACGTACAAGCTTTTTGGCATTCTGACGTATGGCTAAATCTTCATTCTGGTTTTCGATTGAATCATAAATCAAGCGCCGCATATAAAACATAAATAAGAATATGATAAGCCCTGCACCCACCCACAAAACGGTATTCCAATCCGTCTGTGCTTGCAAAATGGAGAGCAACCACACAATGGTCAAAACGAGCATCAAAATCATAAAAGCACTGAGTTTTTGCATCCATGGTCCGGGTTTGGGCATCAATTCTCCGAGGTTGGGATGAACAGCCAAAAGCAGATACGGCATTGCCAAACCAAAACCGACCGTAGGCAACAAGACAATGATGTCTGTCATCGTGCCGGCAAGAGCAAAACCGAGCGTTGTACCGAGATACGGCGCCGTGCATGGTGTGGCAACCAACACAATAAACAGCCCTGCTAAAATATTGATGAAATTATCTTGTCTTGGATCTTTATTATGAAGGCGTCTTAAAATAAACTCCGGCGTTTTAATATCGATAAGCCCAAAAATCTGCGCCATAAAAAACACCATCACAATTGCCATTGCCACTAAGAAATATGGATTTTGAAATTGCATTCCCCAACCGATTGCCACATCAGCTGCTTTCAAAGAGCAAAGAACTCCTGTCAAAAAAACAAATGCCAACATAATGCCTAAAGCCGTATAAGCAAAACTCTTGCGAATGGCTTTTTCTTCCATACTTCCATAACGTGTTAGCGTTAAAAACTTCAATGATAAAACCGGAAAAACGCACGGCATCATGTTAAGAATAACACCTCCGGCAAAAGCCATAATAATCAACATGATGGAAAGTGTTGGCTTATTGGTATCAAAAATTGAAGCTTTTTCAGGTTTAATCTGCGTACGCAGTGTATCAAAAGCATTGATTCCGACCGTTAGCATAAACTCTTTGCCGATGATATTTTCTTTTTCGTTTCTCACTTTGAAACGAGCAATAATTTCATCATCATTTAAGGTAATTTTCGGACGATAGAAAAGTATGCCGTCTTTTGAATCGACAAAGACTTTGACCTTTTCCGGACTTTTATCTGCTTTCAAAACCACGCGCAAAGTTTGTACGCCATTGGCATCTGTATCAACAACGGCTTTTTGCAAATGAATAAATTCATTATAAGCTTTGGGCAAATTGTTGTAAGTCCGTTCAATAAAGCTACTCAAACCAGAACGCAAATAGTCATCCCCAACCTCCAAACTCAGCTCGGGAGAAAGATCTATAAGATGACATTGATTTTCACCGCATACGGTAGCTTTAACATGAGCATTCAGTTTCATGGGTTTTGTTTTATCTTGAAGCGTGACTTTAACCGGAATGGCAAAGCTGCCGACATAACCGACGATATTATCATCGGTTTTATCAATCACGCGGGTTGGCATGGGCCACAAAACTGTAGCTTCTTTTACATTTTCTGAACCGGAAAAATCAAATGATGGCGGCAAAATATTCTTTTCGGGGCTCCACAAAAGCATATAACCGTTTTTTAAGCGGAAATCTAAAACTGTTTGTATATTTTCACTTCCGATTGAAATTTCATTAGAAACCAAACGCAAATAACCATAATCAGACTTTTTCCACTCACCCATACCTTTTTTACCGGTAAACGGATTATCATAGACAATCCCGTAGAAAAAGAGCTTGCTCCATTCCAACTCTTTCACCATGGCAGATAGGCGGAAAAATCCTTGTAAATCTTCACGCTCGCGTTGCAATTTTTTCTTATAGTACAGCTCCATGGCTTCAAAATCGCGCGGATTATTTCCATAACTCAACACTTTCTTAAAGTCATGAATAATCAAAGGCTTGTCTGTTCCCGTATCAACATATTCCCATGTTTTTGGTAAATCATAGTCCTTTTCATCAACCTGCAACGGCGGTGGTGCAGGCACTAACAATTTGTCTTTAATTTCGGCATATTTGTTTTTAACAAAACGATAAAACTTCACTCTTGCACGAATATCATCGGCTTTTTCTTCTTGCTCGCTTTCTGAAAGGTCCGGATATTTTTCTCTTACATCAGGCAATATATCGCCATCAATCTTTTCTCCGGGATATTTTTTTTCAAAATAATAATAATTGGCAAAGCTTTTTTCAAACTGTTGATACAAGTCAACTTCATCTTCAACCTCAGCTGGCTCTTCCTCTTCGGGCAAAAACTCAAACACCACCTTTCCCTCATCTTGAGCATTGGCAAAAGGAACAAAAAGATAAAAGAACAAAAACAATAAAATAAATTTTTTCATTTAAAATACCGTTATTAGTGAAATTTTGATTTCATAATATTATATTATATGATATTATACAAGTTAGTGTTTTAGTCTAAGAACAATATAATAGGTGTTGGAATGAATAACAAGACAGATTTTTTAACCGGAAAATGCCTCGTTGCCATGCCCAATATGACAGCCGAACATTTTGCGCAAACTCTGATATACATCTGCTCTCATACCAAAGATGGAGCGATGGGTTTCATTGTTAATAAAAAAATAAAAGAATTTTCTTTTGCCGATTTGGCAACCCAATTACCTATTAATCCGATTCAACCAATTGCCCCCTTAGATTTACACCAAGGTGGACCATTGGAAAAGATTCGCGGTTTTGTTCTCCACACAACAGACTATGTCAAAAATGACACGGTTGTCATTGATGAAAACATGGCCATCTCTTCTTCCATAGATATTTTAACCGATATTGCTTTTGGTATCGGTCCCAAAGATAATCTGATTGCATTGGGCTATAGCAGTTGGACGGCTAACCAATTGGAAAATGAAATTAAAAATAACAATTGGCTGATTATCACGCCCAATACCGAACTCGTATTCCGCACCAAAGATGAAGATAAATGGCAAAAAGCCATGGATGAAATGGGTATAGACATCAATCGCTTGTCATACAGCGCCGGTCATGCTTAATTAAAAAACAGTTCCTTCAATATGCCATTCACCGTTTTCATACACCAAATGAAATGCGGCACAGTTGGCAAGCTTGTCAAAATCATAATGCAGATAGTTAAGCATTGCTCCCATTGTTCCGCCATGAATGGCAACTCCGGCAATGTTAAAATCTTCAGAAGTTATTTTAACTAATTCGGCTAACACTCTGTCGAGCGCATCTTTCTTGCTTTCTCCACCTTCAAAACGAATGTTGAAATAATTTGGATTATTCCAATTATTAACAATTTCAGGAACATTTTTTTGCAAATCGGCAATCAATTGCCCTTCTGCTTCTCCATAGAAACACTCACGCAAATCATCTCGAACTTCGACCTCAATACCTAAGGCATCGGCAACAACATCAGCGGTGTGTTTGGCGCGAATAAGCGGACTTGAAAAAATTTTTTCCAAACCTTTGTCTTTGAGTTTTTCAATCAAGCCTTGAGCTTGCTTTACTCCGTTTTCATTTAAGTCATAATCCATACCGGAGCCTTGCCAGCGCTTTTGTTTATTGAGTTCGGTTTCTCCGTGACGAAAAACATAAAAATCTTTACGCATTCTTTTTTCTCTTTTCTTTCAAATCTGCATTCTTAACATCAGCCCAAACAATTGTTGTTTGTTTTACACCCTTTTCCCAAACAAACCAAGCAAACTCCATGGCCGGAGAACCAAAGCCCAAAAAATCCACTTTATTGGGAATAACAATCACCTTTGCCGGCGGAAATTCGGCATAAAGCTTAGCTCTTTTTTTGCCGGTTAAATATCTGATTGGTAAGAGCAAAGCCAAACACTTTTCAGACAACTTCAAGCCTTGCACAATAAATTCATAAGCCAAATGAAACGGTGGATTGGTAATGATGTTTGGAGCGGTTTGCGTCGAGTTCAAAAAATCCACCCCGCCTTTGCCATAACCTCTGTCAACCAAATCCGAACTTTCTACATTGGAATAATGTTCCAACAACACTTCGGATAAACGACCGTCACCGCATGCCGGTTCCCATATTTTTCCCTCAAATTGATAGTTATTGAGCAAAGCCTCGGTAACATAACGCGGCGTTGGATAAAAATCTTCTTTTTGGCGCAAATCTTCAACTTTTCGCCCCAAGAGTTTATATTGTTCATTAACCATTCAGATACAACCTTTAATACAAATCAAACAAGCCCAAAATAAAATAAATCAAATTTATTGTAAAGAAGATTATAACAAGCTATAATCGTTCGTATCTTAACGGAATTTATAATATGAAAAATGCATGGATAAAAAAAGCAGGATTTTGCACGGGTATACTTTTATGCGGTGTATCTTCATATAGTCTAATGCACCAAATTGCCAAAGAAAATGCCGGCAAATTTAACAATACCTATTTTGTCATCGGCAAAGATACCGTATCCATGCAAGATTTTTATTATAATTTGGAGAATAGCAATCTTGGATGGATATATACCAACAACCAAGGAGAAAAATTTAAACTAGACAGCATCAGCGATTATACCAATAAAGAAAAGAGCAAACAGCAGCTTCTGAATGATATTAAATTAAAACATATTGTAGATACGATTTATGTATCCCAATCTCAAGATTCAGCAAAATCTAAAGACACCTTTATTTACAAAAACAAAGACGCCGTCCCATATAAAAATATGCCGTCAATGGGCATATACAATTTTGATATCATCAAAATTCGAGAATTTACGGCGGACAATCCCAATGTACAAGAAAAAATAGATAAGAATAACAACAAATACAATTGCACTTTCAGACACGAATTTCAGCACTATCTAAACACCTTAGCAGATATCAGAAAATGGAACAGCTATCCCGTTAAATATGTGGAATGTTGCCTTGATGAAATTTCTGCCAATCTGGCTCAATGTTTGGAGCAAAGAAAAAACTATCTTGCTCATGGAAAAGATTTAAAATACATAACAAAACGATTTGCTTCTTACAAACAAGCCATAATTGATAAAAAAATCACACCTCAATCTCAGCACATTTCAGAAGATGAAGCATCTTTAATTGCCAATGCGGTCTTTTCTTCATGGATGGAAGAAAAATATGAAATGTATTCGAGCCAAGAAAAATCCAGAGCCAAATATTTTTTACAAGACGCTCCTTTTGCCGCCATTCAAGAAGACTTACATAAACATCAAAAAGTCATGGAAAAAATTTTCACCATCGACGGATATAGTTTTTGGCAACATATATCTCACCGAGAACAAGAAATTTTTGCCAAAATCACTCCCGAAATGAAAAAAGAATGGGCTCTTTTAAACAAGCAAAAATTCGACAACATGACCCATATGGAAAAACTTGAATATAAAAAAATAACTCAAGGAAAAGACAGCTATCAACAAGACATTAATGCCAACAAAATCAAAGCCAGAATCATCTCATTTTTGGGTAAAAACAGATAATTACGATTTTTCTTTACAAAAAACAAATTTCTTCATAGGCTGAATATGCTTTTAACTTTAAGGAATAATATCATGATAAAATTTGTTTTACCTCTTATTGTTCTCCTTTCAGCGCCTTTTGCTGTCAATGCACAAGAAAAAACAACTTACCAACTAAGTACCCATATTTTAGACATTCACTCCGGCAAACCGGCAAGCGGTGTTATCATCAAACTGTATCAAAAAAATTCCGATAACGCGTGGCAAGAAATTGATTCTGGAACCACAGATTCTAACGGACGCATTACCGATTTTTTACCGCAAGATAAAGACAATTCGGGAATTTATAAATTGAGCTTTGAAACCCAAGAATATTTTGAAAAACAAAATGTATCCTCAATTTATCCCTATGTTGATGTTGTTTTTCAAATTGAAGGAAATGCACACTATCACATTCCGATAACAATGTCAGCCAATGGCTATGCTACATATCGAGGAAATTAGGTAAAGTTTTCTGTCGGCTCGCGCCCTTTTCCGTTCGATTCCGGTCTTTTACAGTTCATACATATAGAGCCCCAATCTGGGACTCTATATGTATGGAGCAGGCAACGGGAATCGAACCCGCATTTCAAGCTTGGGAAGCTCGCATTCTAACCATTGAATTATGCCTGCATAACAAAGTCTAAAATACGCTCATTTAACAAAGTTGCAAAACAAAAAAAGAGCTTTGCACAATTAATGCAAAGCTCTTTTTTCATTTAACGCCAAATTAAGTCTTTTCTCAAACACGCGGTTTCAGCACAAAAATAATTGCATATTTCTCGGAGTATAAAAACAAAGACACCCATCATCAAAAAAGCAACTAAAACATATGCGGTATTAAACCAACACAATACACCGCACAGCCAAACCAACAGCAACACTGCCAAAGTCTTTTTAACATAATGCATATGACACAACTTCACCAATTTTAAAAGTTTATGAGGTTGTTCATGCAGTTCTCTTTCAATAACGGGCTTATACTTTTTGCATTCACTCCAGTTATCAATGATCCATTGTTGCACCTCTTTATCTTCCAAATACCAAGCTGCAACATTAGCCATTAAGGATTCATCAATCAGTTTAGCCTTGCAATAAACCACCGGATGAGGTAAATGTCCGGAAATCAAAACATCTTCAAGAAAACTCCAAAATATATCAATATCCAATGCTTCGGGATACCAAGTTGCAATTTTTTCAAATTTATAAAAAACATCGGCTTGTTCCTGAACCATCTTTGCAAAATCATCTTGATAAGTGTTTTCCAGATTATACAAAAGGTCTGCCAAATCTTTAACAAATTTAACGATTGTGTGTTCACAAAGGTTACATCTTCCGTACATTGATGCGCGTTCGCACAAATCCAAGACATACTCAAAATTCGGATACATCAACATCATAATAGTAATATTTTTAGGTTATTAATTATATTGAACATAACAAAACCGATAGCACAGAGATTTAAAATTGTCTATAAAAAATCCGATTCTATAATAAAAAAAGCATGGAATAAAAATTCCATGCTTTTACCAAAAAGCTTTAATTTTACCGCATAAAAAAGCAAAAAAGAGTTCTGTCAAAATCCAATATCCCAACAGAGCCGAAATTAAAAAGAACATCACATGTGGAATATAATCATTAAAATAGAGCCACCCTGCTCCGCCAAATATAACAACGGCAATGGCTAACTGCCTTAAAAAATGAGGATTATAAACCTTAAACAGATTATAATCAAAAATATGTTCATCATGCAATGCCCACAGAATGTTGTATCTATATTTATGACAAACATTCCAATGAGAAGCAATCCACAATCTGACTTGCTCATCTTTCACATACAAAGCAATCAATGGGGCAACTTTTTCAACGCTCCAATCCAAATATTTGATAAATTTTCCGGCACAAGGCATTTTTCCCGTTTCAAAAACGTCCAACAACCAACCTTGAATAAAACTTGGGCTAAAAAACCTAGGTTCATACTCTAAAATATCGGCAAGTTTTTCAAACAGTTCTTGATTTTCCACGACAATTTTTCGCATTGCGGAAAAAGAAAATGAATGATATTCAAACCAAAAATCATCCATCATTTCAGAAAAATCTTCAAAAAAACGGAAAATTTCAATATCGGTAAAAATCGGTTTTTCCAGACTTATTCTCGTCCATAACCTATCTACAAAACTTTTCATAATTAAACAAATTTATATAAAACATAGTAATATTAACACTCAAGAGAACTAATAATACAAAATATCTTTTATGTCCAGAAGATATAAACAATGCGCCTTTCGCTTAATTTTTTTAATAGATTTTTGAAAAAAATCGTGATATAAAAGCGCCCATATAGAAAGATTCTATAAGAAATAACCCAAAGCCGGTAGATAAGGCGTAAAACCGTCTAGAAACCGGCTTTATTTACATTAACTTAATTGTAAGGATAAAATATGTCAGACGTTAAGATGAAAATGATGGATGGTAACGAGGCTGCCGCTTCCGTTGCCCACCGCATGAATGAAGTCTGCGTCATTTACCCGATTACCCCGTCTTCTCCGATGGGTGAATGGGCTGATGCGTGGTCTGCAGCAAAACAAAAGAACATTTGGGGTGTTATCCCTGAAGTTCAAGAAATGCAATCAGAAGCTGGTGCCGCCGGTGCTTGCCACGGTGCTATCCAAGCCGGTTCTTTAACAACAACATTTACCGCTTCTCAAGGTTTGTTGTTGATGATTCCGAACATGTACAAAATCGCCGGTGAACTTTCCCCGTTTGTAATGCATGTTGCCGCTCGTTCATTGGCATATCATGCATTGTCAATTTTTGGCGACCACTCTGACGTAATGTCTTGCCGCCAAACCGGTTTTGCAATGTTGTGCTCAAACTCTGTTCAAGAAGCTCATGACTTTGCCGCCATTGCGCAAACTTCAACCTTGCGTTCTCGCGTTCCGTTCATGCACTTCTTTGATGGTTTCCGCACTTCTCATGAAATCAAAAAAATCAAACTCCTTTCCGATGATGATTTGAGAGCCATGCTCAAAGGTGTTGATTACACATTCAATGCCAAACATGCTCTTCGTCCGGAAGCTCCGGTCATCCGCGGTACTGCTCAAAACCCTGACGTATTTTTCCAAGGTCGTGAAGCCTCTAACCCGTTCTATCACAAGGTTGAAGGCATTGTTCAAGAAGAAATGGACAAATTTGCTAAGATTTCCGGTCGTCAATATCACGTTGTCGACTACTATGGTGCCAAAGATGCCGACCAAGTTATCGTCATCATGGGTTCCGGTGGTGAAACTGCTGAAGAAGCTATTGACTACCTCAACGCTCAAGGTGCCAAACTCGGCGTTTTGAAAGTTCACTTGTATCGTCCGTTCCCTGAAAAATCTTTCTTAAAAGTTTTGCCCAAAACCGTCAAAATGGTTTCTGTTTTGGATAGAACCAAAGAATCAGGCTCCATTGGTGAACCTTTGTACTTGGATGTTGTTGCCACCATCACTCAAGCTTTTGCTCGTGGTGAAATTGCTTCCATGCCGAAAATTGTTGGCGGTCGTTATGGTTTGTCTTCAAAAGAATTCACTCCGGGTATGGTTAAAGCCGTATTTGACAATGGCTTTGCTGCAAAACCGATTAACGGTTTCTCTGTTGGTATCACTGATGATGTCAGCAAAACATCTTTGCCGTTTGACGATTCTATCGATACCGAACCCAAAGACGTTGTTCGTGCCGTATTCTTCGGCTTGGGTGCAGATGGTACCGTTGGTGCTAACAAAAACTCCATTAAGATTATTGCTGAAGACGCCGGTAAATATGGTCAAGGTTACTTCGTTTATGACTCTCGTAAATCAGGTTCTATGACCACATCTCACTTGCGTTTTTCTGACAACCCGATTAAATCAGCTTACCTCATCAACAAGGCAGACTTTGTTGCTTGCCACCAATTCCCGTTCATGAGAAAAGTTGATATTTTGAAAATTGCTAAACCAGGTGCCACCTTCTTGTTGAACGCTCCTTACAGCGAAAAAGAAGTTTGGGATCATTTACCGATTGAAGTTCAAGAAGAAATCATCAATAAGAAATTGAACTTCTACACCATCAACGCCGTAGACGTTGCTCGTGAAACCGGTATGGGTCAACGCATTAACACCATCATGCAAGCTTGCTTCTTCGCAATTTCTAACATTTTGCCGAAAGATGAAGCTATTGCACAAATTAAAAATGCCATCAAGAAGACCTACAGCAAGAAAGGCGATGCCATCGTTCAAAAGAACTTCGCCGCTGTTGATGCTTCATTGGCTCACTTACACAAAGTTGAATATCCGTCAAGCGTTACTTCTAAATTCCATCGTTTGGATCCTGTTCCGGCCGATGCTCCTGAATTTGTCAAGAAAGTAACTGCCGAAATCATTGCCGACCGCGGTAACGAATTGCCGGTTTCTGCTTTTGAAGAAGTTGTTGACGGTACCTGGCCAACAGCTACAACTCAATACGAAAAACGCTGCATCGCAACCGAAATTCCGGTTTGGGATCCTGATACATGTATCCAATGCGGTAAATGCTCTTTGGTATGCCCGCACGGCGTTATCCGTATGAAAGTTGCAACTGAAGAAGAATTGAAGAATGCTCCGAAAGGCTTCAAGTCTGCCGCTTACAAAGGAAAAGAATTTGCCGGCAAACAATTCATCTGGCAAATGTCTCCTGAAGACTGCACAGGCTGCGGTATCTGCGTCAGCGCTTGCCCGGCTAAAAACAAAGCTGATCCGTCTAAGAAAGCTATCAATATGGATCATATTGAATCTCACTTGGATGTTCAAAAAGCTTGCTGGAACTTCTTTACAACTTTGCCTTATGTAAAACGTACCGAAGTTACCAAGAACTTGCCGAAGACCACCCAATTGATTCAACCTTTGTTTGAATTCTCCGGTGCTTGCGCAGGTTGCGGTGAAACCCCGTATGTTAAATTGTTGACCCAATTGTTTGGTGACCGCATGGTTGTTGCCAACGCAACCGGTTGTTCTTCAATTTACTCCGGTAACTTGCCGACAACTCCGTATGCTAAAGATGAAAAAGGTCATGGTCCGGCTTGGGCAAACTCTTTGTTTGAAGACAACGCCGAATTTGGTTTGGGTATGAGATTTTCTATCGACCAACAAACCTCTTTTGCTAAATCTTTGCTTGAAGGTTTGAAAGACAAGATTGGTGCCGAATTGGTTGAAAAAATCTTGAACAACCCGCAATCAACCGATGTTGAAATTGATGCTCAACGCGATAATGTTAAAGAATTGCGCGCTAAATTGGCTGGTATCAACACCGAAGAAGCTAAACACTTGGATAAGTTGGCTGACTACCTGATTAAGAAATCTGTTTGGATTTTGGGTGGTGACGGCTGGGCTTATGATATTGGCTTCGGCGGTTTGGATCACGCTATTGCATCCGGCAAAAACATCAACATCTTGGTAATGGATACAGGTGTATATTCTAACACCGGTGGTCAACAATCTAAAGCTACCCCGATGGGTGCTTCTGCTAAGTTTGCCACAGCCGGTAAATCCTTGCCGAAGAAAGATTTGGGCATGATTGCCATGTCTTATGGCAATGTTTATGTTGCTCAAGTTGCCTTTGGTGCCAACGATGCTCAAGTCATCAAAGCCATGAACGAAGCAGAGGCTTATGATGGCCCGTCAATCATCATTGCATACTCTCACTGTATTGCACAAGGTTTCAACCTTGCTGATGGTTTGAGCCACCAAAAAGACGCTGTTGAAACAGGTTCTTGGCCGTTGTATCGTTACAATCCGGAAAACATTGCTCAAGGCAAAGCTCCGTTGATGCTTGACTCTAAAGCTCCGTCTAAACCTTTGTCCGATTATATGGCAAACGAAACTCGTTTCCAAATCGTTCACAAGGCTAATCCGGAACGTTATGAGCACTTGCTCAACAAAGCTCAAGAAAACGTCAATGAAAAACGTTCTCTGTTGGAGCACATGTCTGAGTTCAAAGTTGAAGCTGGTGAATAATTAGTTTTAACTTAAATTAGATACAAAAAAACACTCTGGCTACTTCGCCAGAGTGTTTTTTTGTGCTGACTTATCCAATCAAAATTCCTTTAGCTAGAAATTCTTCATGGACTTGTTCCAAAAACTTATCAATCAAAGCTTGATTGAAAATGTCTCCTGCCTGCGGCCATCCTTCGGCAATCTTTTCACCTTCAAGATTGTAGCCTGTAATCTCAATTTTACGTTTATTTCGCATCTGATAAATTTCTTGTGCATTAAAGCCCAAGTCTTCAAGCATATTTGGATACATATAGAAATTATATCCGGCTTCAGCGATACGACGCAAATTTTCTTTACATGGAGCAAACTGCATTTTTGCCTGACATAAAGGCAACCTTTCTATATTCCAGGATTGTTGATTCATGGAATGCCATGCCGAGGCCAGCAAAATGTCAATCCGATAACCATCATATTTTTCTGAAATAAACATTGCCTCATCTTGCGAATAAGACGGTGTTTCAAAAAACATGAGTTCATAGTCTGATAAAGCAAGCCCCAACTCTTGCGCAGCACGCAAAGAATATCCGGCATAAGTCACCACGGCAATACGCGGTCTGTCGAGCAAAGATAATACTTCACTGTTTCTGACGAGCTGTTTGATTTCGGCAATATTTTCCTTTGTTGAGCGACTTTTAGAAAAGATATGGTTTTTATAAATAATATCTTTAGAAAAACCCAAAGCCAACATCATGTCTTCATAGCGGTCATTTTCCGGTTTTGAATAGGCCTGTCCTTTATTCGGTGCTCCGCCGATAGTTAAGAACTCCGGATAATAGCTGAACTTTACCTTGAAATAATGCATAACAAGTGCCGCATATTTCACCGGTCGCGGATTACCTCCGAAAAGAAGCAAAGCATCAAATTCGGGAATATTATCCAGATTGAAACTTCGAATAGGTTCAAGCCGGCCAGACATAGAATTAAAAGCCATCAAAGCACCGTCAGATTGACGATAAGTACACCAATTTTCAATATCCGCAATCAGTTGCAGATTGTTATTAGATAATTTCATAAGCAGAAAAATTAAAATGAATAATAAAAAAATTTGTTTCATTGTACAAAAAAATAAAAAAAATTCAAGACAAAATTTGACAAATACATCGAATCTATGCTATAATTAAGTATAAACTTGAGAACATGGTGCAAAACTTAAGATGATTCTGGACAGAAAGTGCAGTGTGAATATAAACTTTCTAAAGATAGAATCCACATTTATGGGAGAAAAAGAATGGAGAACCAAAATAATAATGAAGTATTTAATATTGATGAAAAATTAGC
>CALXZK010000033.1 GCA_944393225.1 uncultured Alphaproteobacteria bacterium | reverse complement strand
GCTTATGCGTTTTTTTTAGGTGAAAGCATGTTTGACAAGAAGCATAAAATCTGCTATTTTATAAATGCGAACTATAAATTATTATAAATAATTATGAGAAAAATGAATTTTGTCATCATTATTGCGCTCAGCGTAGTTATGATGGGGTTAAGCTCTTGCGGAAGTTTAGGAGCTTACATGGGATCTGGTACTCTGGCAGGAGTTGCATCTGATTACGCAATCGGTGTAACGGGTCAGCGTGGTGGTCTAATCGGTGACATGATTGAGTCTGCAGCAGGCTCTTGGTATGACGAATATTCTCGTTGTACAATCACTGTAACAAGCCGACCAAATTGGTATACAGTGACTGACAGAAACGGCGTCGCCAATGCTTATTATCTTGGACCTCTTAATGAGGCCGTAAGATGTTTGCCCGGTGGTGCTGGTCTGCAGGTATTATCAGTAAAAAGCTGCCGCCCAACTTTTAGAAAAAGGGATGAACGCCTTGGTTGGCTGATCCCGACAAACAAAGGAGTATACAAAGTAATCAACGGAAAATACTCCAAAATGGAATAAGAAAAAAGCCCTCAAGTTCGGACAGAACTTCAGGGCTTTTCTCTTTTTTAAGGCTGATAAGGAACAAAGGGCTTTTCATTGTCAAATTCATCACTGAATTTTTTCTGTACCACCATTTTTTGATAAAATCCGCCAAAATAGAGTGTCTTTTTCCAAATATATTTGCTTTTGTCTTTGACAAAGGTGTCAACTTCTCTGTCCCATAAAATTTCGGCAAAGGGCTGATAAAGACGGTTAAAAAGCTTGACCGGCCAACGCAGAGGGTGCCAAATTACCGGTTTGTGATAATCAATAATTATCACTTTTCCGCCTTCTTTAAGGCTATCAAGCGCAGCTTGAAAAATTTTGGCTTTTTGTCGGTGCGGAACTTCGTGCAGAAGCATATACAAAACCACCATATCATAATTTTTTTTCACTGGAGTATTGGCATTTTGCTGAATATAACGCACTTGCGAATAATAGTTTCCGAATTTTTCTTTGCAGCGTTTGAGCTGAATGTTGCTGATATCTAAAACATCATAAATACCATAAGCCCCGATTTTTGTTGCGGTTTCTTCCATTTGACGTCCGAAAGTGCAACCAAGTTGCAAAACTTTTGCTCCCGGATAAATTTCTTTAAGCAAGGCATTGGTCAATTTTTTGTTGTTTCCGAGTGTTAATAAAGATTGCACCCAATTTTTATCAAAAAAAGAAGACAGTTTGGCTTTATTATAAAAATCGCCATACACTTCTTTCAAATAGAGAGGAATCTTTTTTTCTGCCATAAATTTTATCCTGCCAATTTTTGTTCAACTTCTAAAATGCTTTTTTGTAAAATATTGCGCACATTTTGTGCTTCCAGATGAGAAATGGCACCAAATTCTATAATGTTTTCTTCCATTTCCGTGCAAACGCGCATGAAATCGGTCATATCAAAAACCAAAGCATAAGCGCGCAGATTATGAAAACATATTTGTTGTTTTTCGGCATCTTCATCTTCAATATTTTGCAAATAGTTTTGAGCTTCGGAAATAAATTCTTGCCAAAGTTTTTGCATCTTGCTTGAGCCGAAAATGCGGCGATATTCGCTCATATTTAAATTTTCTTGTTTATCCATTGTCTGAAATAATTCCTTTTTTAGTAGCTTCAACTACGGCACCGGTACGGTTGTATACATTCAAAATTTTCAAAATTGCAGTCACGTGCAATTTAACGGTTCCTTCTGTCAAACCTAACTCATGAGCAATAATTTTGTTAGAGCAGCCTTTGGCGATGAGTTTTAAGACATCAATTTGTCTTGGTGTTAAAGAAACCTTGTTATCTTTATTTTCAAATTCCGGGTCAATTTGCTCTAAATCGGCATATTGATTTTTAAGAGAATTGTTGAGCAACTCAGGCGGAATATACGCACCGCCGGAGAGTACCAGACGAACGGCACTCATAATAATGGCATTGGAAGATGTTTTCGGAATATATCCGGCTGCTCCGAGCTCAATTGTTTTTTGCACGATTTCTTTATCAAATACGGCCGAAAGGATAATAATCGGAGTTTCGGGAAGTTGCTCGTGAATATGTTTGATGGCATCAAGCCAGTTGGCACCGGGCATGGCTAAATCGGTAACAATTAAATCAAATTTTTTTTGTTTTTTCAGAATATCAAAAATCTCGGTGTAATTATGCGCCAAACTAATATCAACTTGTTTATCCAGATTAGATAAAATCAGCTCCAATCCTTTTAAAAACAATTCATGATCATCAGCAATCAAAATTTTCATTTCATCTTTCCTCTTATTTCCAATCGCCGCAAGTAGCTTGCCAACAAGCTAAAGCTGCTTGAACTGCTGTTTCGGCACGCAAGATGCGTTTTCCCAAAGAAACGGCTTTGGCAAAACTTTTTTGTCTTAACAATTGCAATTCTTTTTCAGAAAAACCGCCTTCGGGACCAACCAAAATAGCCGCCTTTGCATTTGATGTATTTTTAAAAACGGTTTGAATGTCACCACCGTTTCCGGTTTCATCCATAAAATATAAGATGCGGTCTTGCGGCCATGTCGCTAAAATTTTTTCTAAAGATTGCGGATCGCAAATTTTGGGAATATCAAGTCTGCGGCATTGTTCGCAGGCCTCTATCACTTGCGCTTCGTATCTTTCTTTTTTTATACGTTCTGTAATGGTACGTTCTGTCAGCGTTGGCACAATTTGAGCAACGCCAAGCTCGGTTGCGCCGGCAATAATAAAGTCGGTTTTATCTTTTTTTACCGGAGCAAACAACAACCACAAATCAGGACAATATTCCATATCTCTGATTTTTTCTAAAATTTTTATTGAGCAGCTTTTTTTTGCCAAAGAGCAAATCTGCCCGATATATTCACCGCTTTGCCCGTCAAAAACTTTAATCTCATCATTTAGTTCTAAACGCAAAACATTCAATAAATAGTGTGTTTGTCCTTCTTCAGGCTGCCACAGACTGTTTATTTCCAGCTTTTGCGGAGAAAAAAGGCGCGGTTTTATATTTTTTTTCATTATTCATCCACCAATAAAGACATTTTTTTCGAGAAGATAACTTTATATTTTTTATCTTTTATGGATATGTTATCCAAAAACAATCGTGTGTTACCGGCATTGATAGCTTGAATTATCAAAATTCGCTGTTTTCCATTCACCTTATTGGATATAATTTTGCCAATTTTTTCATCCAACTCCACATACCAAATGGCATCGGGGGTTTCTTTGAGGTTAAACTGAATGGTTGAACCTTTTGTAACCCCGATACGCGATGGAATGTTTTTTTGCTCAATGGTAATATATCCGCTATAGGTTTTAAAAAGTTTTGAAGCATATTTCTTGGTGTAACCATAGCCGGCATTAGGATTTTTAGGCGTTTCCTGAACATCATCCTCTTCTTCTTGAGAAGGAGTTTCTTGGGGTTGAGGTGTATCTTTTGTTTTTTGCTCGTTTTTATCTTGCGATGAAGATACGCTTCGAGGTTCGGCTTTTTTAGCTTTTGTATTAGTTCGATTATGTTTCACTTTGGTCGATTGGTGTGTTCTGCTGGGACCGAATACAAAAATATCATTAGATAGGGCATCTTTGGCAGATTGCACTACGGCGGCTTGAGCCGAAAAATAAGAAAATACGGCCAAAATTCCGGTAATAAAAAATGTTACAAAAAAATGTTTCACGCCAATCCTCATGAATGTGTAAAATAAAATCTTTTTCTTTACTATTATGCTGGAAATTATACAAAATATAAAGTAAACTTTTCGTTACAGATTAGATTTTTTTTTGAAAGATATGTCATGATTATTACGATAGACGGTCCGGCAGCTGCCGGAAAAGGAACTTTAGCCAACAATTTGTCGCAAAAATATAACTATGCTTATTTTGATACGGGAATGGTTTATAGAGCTGTTGGATTGGAAATGCACTTATTGGGCAAAGATTTAGCAGATGAAAACGCAGCTTTGGAAATTGCTCAAAATTTGACTTTTGAACATATGCATGAGTTGGCAAAAAATCCTGATTTCCGTTCGGCTTTGGGTGGAAAAAATGCCTCTATCGTATCGGCATATCCCAAAGTTCGTGCTGCTTTGTTAAAAATGCAGCAAGATTTTGCCTTAAATCCTGTTTTTGCCGACGGTCGTCCTGCTCAAGGTGTGATTTATGATGGTCGCGATACCGGCACGGTGGTTTGCCCGCATGCCGATGTTAAGTTTTTTATCACGGCATCACCCGAAGTAAGAGCAGAGAGAAGATATAAAGAATTTTTGCAAAAAGGCATTGCCGCTGACTATAATGAGGTCTTGGCAGATGTGAAGGCTCGTGATGAAAGAGATGCCAATCGAGCCACCGCTCCGATGAAACCGGCAGAAGATGCTATTATATTTGATACATCAACATTAAACATTCAAGAAGTAACAATCAAAGCATGTGAGGTGATAGATGAAAAACAAAAGCATTAAATATCTTTTAGTTCTCGTCATTATTGCCGTATTGGCAACGGGCGGTTATTTTGGTTATCAATATTATTTGACCACAAGCAAAGCTCCGACTGCAGAAGAAAATTCAGCTCAAGTATCTTCTTTGCGTGAGGCCATTTCTCTAAACAATATTGATGCAGTAGAGTTTTTGGTAAAAAACAAGGTCGATTTGGAAGCTCCGTTTGATACATCGGAAGAGAAACAAGACAATGGTTTCACGGCATTGGGTTGGGCAATTTTCAGCAACCGCCCCGAAATTGCCATATATTTAATCAATCATGGTGCGGATGTCAAAGCCGAGGTTCCGCTTGGAAGTTCTATGTTGTTCTGGGCAATTACATACAATATGGAAGATGTGGCAGAAGCCATTATCAAAAACGGTGGCGATATTTATCCGCGCAACGGCTACAATCCGGCATTACACGCAGCCGTTCAAGGTCGCAATAAAATCGTTGAGATGTTGGCAGCTAAAGGCATATTGCCCGATGATCATCATGAAAATGAAGAAAATGCCGCAGATGAACAAAAAACACTTGAAAAATAATAATTTGTGTGTATAAAAGAAAAACGAAAAAGCCTTAGGGTGCGCTAAGGCTTTTTGAGTATTTAACCCCGCACAAGTCCACTCGCTTTTTTTCTAAAGAGTTGGCATTTTTTTGAAATTAAATATTTAATGACAAATACTGAATTTAAAATTCCTGAAACTAATGAAAATTTTGAAGCTTTGTTGAACGAACAATTCGGTTCTCAAGGCATCACAGGTTCTGTTGTTAAAGGTACAATTATCCGCGTTACTCCTGATTTTGCAACCGTTGATGTTGGTTTGAAATCAGAAGGTCGCATTCCGCTTCGCGAATTTGGTCAAAATGCTGAATTGAAAGTTGGTGACCAAGTAGAAGTTTATGTTGATCGTTATGAAGACAAAGACGGCAACATTGTTCTTTCTCGTGAAAAAGCTCGTCGTGAAGAAGCTTGGCATGATTTGGAAAAATGCCTCAATTCCGGCGAAAGAGTTAACGGTGTTATCTTCGGTCGCGTTAAAGGCGGCTTCACTGTTGACCTCAATGGCGCAGTTGCATTCTTGCCCGGTTCTCAAATTGATATTCGCCCGATTCGCGATATCACTCCGTTAATGGGCATTTCTCAACCGTTCCAAATTTTGAAAATGGATAAAGTTCGTGGCAATATCGTTGTTTCTCGTCGTGTTGTTTTGGAAGAAACTCGCGCAGAAGCTCGTGCTGAACTCATTAATGACCTCAAAGAAGGTTCCGTATTGGATGGTGTTGTTAAAAACATCACTGATTACGGTGCATTCATTGATTTGGGCGGTGTTGACGGTTTGTTGCACGTTACCGACATTTCTTGGAAACGTATCAATCACCCTGCAGAAGTTTTGTCTGTTGGTCAAACTGTTAAAGTACAAGTTATCAAATTCAACGAAGACAACCAACGCATCTCTTTGGGTATGAAACAACTCGAAGCTGATCCTTGGGCTGGTGTTGAAGAAAAATACAAAGTTGGCGAAATTTACAAAGGTAAAGTTACCAACATTACTGATTACGGTGCATTTGTTGAGTTGGAAGACGGTATCGAAGGTTTGGTACACGTTTCAGAAATGAGCTGGACTCGCAAAAACGTACACCCGGGCAAAATCGTTTCTACTTCTCAAGAAGTTGAAGTTAAGGTTTTGGAAGTTGATGCTGACAAACGTCGTATCTCTTTGGGTATCAAACAATGCACTCCGAACCCCTGGGCTGCTTATGTTGAAGAGCATCCGGTTGGTTCTGTAATCGAAGGCAAAATCAAAAACATTACCGAATTCGGTTTGTTCGTTGGCTTGTCTGATGAAATCGACGGTATGATTCACTTGAGCGACATCTCTTGGGATAAAGCCGGTGAAGAAGCTGTTAAAGACTACACCAAAGGTCAAGACATCCAAGCTAAGATCATTGATGTTGATGTTGAAAAAGAACGCATTTCTTTGGGCATCAAACAATTGACCGAAAACACTTTGGCAACTGCTTTGGAAAACATCAAAAAAGGTGATGTTGTAAAAGCTACCGTTGTTGCTAAAGATGACAAAGGTGTTACCGTTGAAGTAAACGGCGTTAACGCTACTATCAAAAAAGCAGACTTGTCTCGCGAAAAAGCAGGACAAAATCCTGACAACTTCAACGAAGGTGATGTTGTAGAAGCTAAAGTAACTTCTGTTGATAAAAAGAACAACAAACTTGGTCTTTCTATCAAAGCTTTGGAAGTTGAAGAAGAGAAGAAAGCTTTGGAAGAATATACATCTGCTTCCACAGGTTCTTCTTTAGGTGATGTTTTGGGCGAAGCTTTGAAAAAGAACGCTTAATTCTCACTAAAGCTTAAAAACAAAAAAACTCTCGGTAATTTTGCCGAGAGTTTTTTTATTGTTAGTGAACTAATATTTCGGAGCATACTTTCCGCTCTGAAATATGAGTATTTCTTGGTGAGCTCCACGACAATAGACGTGCCAGCAAAGCTCGTCTTTTGTAGTGCTGTAGTATGGTTCGTATCTCTCAGCCCAACAGCCGGCGGGGACACAGTCCTCGTAGTAGGCAAATGGGTCGAGATACTCGATCCAATACGTATTGGATTTGTATTCGTAAACCTCATACTCTCCCCATGCGACTTCTCTGATCTCAAAACCATTGTTTTCCCAAGGTCCGGGAATGGCTTGAGCTCCATAAATTGGAGATTCCAATCGGTCGCAGGACGAAATCAAACTCATACTAATTACGCTGAGTACTAAAATCAGCATCAAAGAAAAAGAATTTTTTGTTTTCATAATAATTGTTTTTTAATATTGGTTTGAAGCTAAATATATCAGTTTTTTGGCTTTTAGTCAAAATACATTTTTGTTACAAAAAAAGACCCTCAATTTTTTGAGAGTCTTTTTTATAATTTGTTAGCGTCGAACCCTTACTTCTCTTTGCTCATGTCGGGTAGATGCAGAGGAGCGATATGTTCGGGAACTTGGTCTTGTCCGATATTCCAAGCGTCTTTCGCTTAACTTTCGTTCCGGCAATTTGGATCTAATATGGGAAGAACGATAAGCATTTTTCTCTCGATAATTTGTTGTGTTTCGATATATCGGTTTGCTTTCACGATATGTCCTCTTATCTCTATACACTTTTCTATCCGGAACATGCCTATAATCACGGGTATATACGGGATGAGAATAGTGTTTATGTGGACGATAATGCGGTCTGGGATGATATCTCCAAAAATGCCAATCATAGAAATTCAGCCGATGACGATGCGCAATATCATAATGATAAGAGTAATAGCAAGGAGCAGCGCTCAATCGAACCAAACGCCCGTCAGGATATAAGAAATAATTGATGAGGTTTGCCACAATATACCACCCCAAAGAGCCATTGTGATAATATGGTCTGTAAGAGGCAATACGGCAACGCCATAATCTTTCATAATATCTACGGTCAAAGTAACGCAAAGTACGAACAAATCGGTTTGTACCGTCAATAATCAGATAAAGATTATTTCTAGCAGCCAGAATTGAAGTTCCGGCAAGGTGCCATTGTTCACCGGTCAAATCGATTTCAGGGTCAATCACATATTCGTATGAAGAGTTGTTATAAGCATCTTCATAGTAATACTGAGCTGAGGCTGTTATCCCTGATAGGAACAACAATGCCAAAAAAACAATTCGTCTCATATTCTCTAAAAATAAACATCATAATTATTTGTCTTTTTAGAGGATAAAGTTGATTTGTCTATTTGTCAAACTATTTAAGTAACTCTTTGATTTTTTTAGCAACATCTTCGGCAACATTAAGAACTTTACCGCCTTCGAAGTCCAACTTTTTCGGAGAAATGCAAGGAACGGCATAGCCATTGTCATAAAGCGATTGCACAAAACGCATTTGCTTGGGTGTCAACCATTCAAAACCGGTATAAATATAAACCGGTTTGCCTGTTCCGCAAGCTTCACAAGTCATGGAAACAGAATCACCCGAAACAATGATGTTATCGGCGCAAGCTAAATATCCCATGTAGGGGTTCTCTTTCTCTTCTCCGAAAAGATATGTATATGCCGGAATATCTTTAAGAATGGACATAATTTTTTCTCTGGCTTGTTCGCCGGTTCGACGAGAGTCGGTAATCAAAATGGAGCCGCCGATTTCATTTTTGAGTTTCAGCACTTCATTAGCAAAACCTTCTGCATTTCCCATGGTAAGCGGTTTACCTTTAACGGCGCCACCGACAATAACCACTGTCCATGGATGAGGTAAGTGTTCAAAAACTTTTTCCCATTTTGCTTTGGCTTCTTTCATGGTTTTGAGGTTTGTACGTGTCGGAGAGCCAATAGTATAAATCATATTGGGAGTAGATTCTTTTAATTTGTCATGTTCAGGAACAAAAATCAGGTCAAATTCTTTGAGGTGAGATCCCGGACCGGGATGCAAAATCTGCACGATTTTTGTTTTTCCTTTAGATTGTTTTTTTATCCAGCGAGCGACGGAAGATGTGCGTCTGGATGCGGCAATTACCAAATCAGGGAAGGGAGCTGCAACTTCTTTTTTTGCCTCATCGGTCAAGCCGATAAGCGAAGCTCCTTTAAGCCAGTTTGGCAGTTTTGCCCACCAAGTATAAGCAATCTGTTTTTCAATAATTTCAAATTGGCTCTGTGAAAAGTTTTGTAAAACACCGCGAATGGCATTAGCACTGCCAACACGAGAGTCCATTAAAGCCCAAATAGTTTTTTTCATGTTTGATAACTCTTAAAAATAAATAGTAAAAAGATTATATAATCAGTAATATTACAGATAAATGGTTAATACAATCTTTTTATTGGAGGGTGGTATGCGTTTTCTTTCTATAATTACAATTATGGCTGTTGCAATCTGTGCATCATCAGCTCAAGCACAATATTCATCAACTAAAAATGCGCAATACTTAGCAACCATCAAAGCCGTTGCTAACTATAAAATTAATGATGAAGAAGAATATAAAAATGTAGAAAGATTGCGCCAAGATGCCCGTTTTAATGAAAAATTGCAGGGTATGCTGAATAAGTTGCAAAATACCAAAACCAAAAACAGCGATAATAAAAGGGTGCTAAAAATATTGGAAGATGCCGGTAAAGAAATTTACGATATCTTAAAATAAATTTGCCATAATCAAGTATCATAAATATTTGAGGACAAACAAATGTTTAATGCGGAAGAAAGTTTGCAACATATCAAAGAAATGCGTTATCGCGTCATTATGATGAAGGATGGTAAATCTGAGGAAGGCTTACCCCCTTTGGATTTGGATGAAGAGCATAAAAATCAGTTGCATATTATAAAAGATAAACAAAAAGAGATAAATGCATGATTAAAAAGTTTTTTCTGAGTGTTGCGGTAATATCGCTTTGCGGTTGTTCATATTTTTCCGATTTTACGGATATGTTCCAAAGTCAAGAAGCTCCGGTTTTGACTGATGCGGATTATGCTGACTATGCCAAAAATGTAACGGTTGCCGCTCAAGGAGATAATTATGTCATCTATGAATATCGCAATATCAGAGTAGATGATTTGGCTGTGTTGGCAGCATTATATTGCAAAGACCACAATTCTACCCGAGCTTATTTGGATAATATCACTTTGTATCATAACAACGCCCGTCGTGCAAAATTTATGTGCCGCTAGAGAAACTCTCTTGCAAAAATATAGGTCGTTTCCTATATAAAATAGAAAAAGAACAATTAATTTATGGCATAAACACATGAGCAAAAATTTATATCATATTTTAGGCGTAAGCAAAGATGCAACCGATGCGGAGATAAAATCCGCTTATCGTAAATTGGCACGTAAATACCATCCGGATGTTAACAAAGACAGCAAAGAAGCCGCAGATAAATTCAAAGAAATTTCCTGCGCTTATGATATTTTGGGTAACAAAGAAAAGCGTCAGAAGTATGATAATAATGAAATAGATGATGAAGGCAAACCCACAGGCTTTGGAGCCGGTTTTGGCGGCGGCAACGGCGGAACATATTATAACTATTCTACCGGCGGCAATCCGTTTGGTGATGGGGCTCAAGGTTTTGATTTTTCATCCATTTTCGGAGATGACATCTTTTCTCAATTTTCCGGAGGACAAGGTCGCGGTTTTTCAGGGTTTAGCTCAAGAACCAGCCGTCCGCGCAAGGGAGAAGATATTGCATACTCAATGCGCGTCGATTTCTTAAGTGCGGTCCAAGGCGCTGAGAAAAAAGTAAACATTGGCGGCAAAAACATCAGTGTCAAAATTCCGGCAGGAACAACCGATGGTCAAACCCTACGTTTGCGTGGGTTAGGTCAACCGAGTTTAAACGGCGGAGAAAACGGCGATGTTTTGATAACGATTAATGTTGACAAACACCCCTATTTTGAAGCTCAGGGCTTGGATATTCATTTGGAGCTGCCGATTAGTTTCAAGGAAGCTGTTTTGGGTGGAAAAATCACCGTTCCGACCATAAGTGGTAAAGTCAATGTGAATATCCCGCCTTATTCAACCAGTGGCGAAAAATTGCGTTTGAAAGGCAAAGGTATTAAAAACCAAAGCGGTATCGGTGATGAAATTATCACTTTAAAGGTTGTTACCCCGAAAATTAAAAATGAAGCTTTGGAAAAAGCTCTGGCTTCCATGAGCGATGAAAAGATTCGGAGTTTTTAATGCTGCTAGATGCCCTAAAAGATTTTGAATGGCAGAATGAACCGGAAAATGTCCGCTTCAATGAAAATGGAATGTCTGTTCTAAGCAAAAGCAAAACCGATTTTTGGCAGAGCAAAGGACACCATTTTCAAAAAGATGACGGACATTTTTTCTTTTGCGAAAGTAAAGGAGATTTTAGGCTCATTACCAAATGGCATTTGACAGAACCGTCCGATGCTTTTTGCCAAAGCGGCATAATGCTCCGTTTGGATGAAAAAAATTGGTTCAAATTCAGCCTGATGTCAGAAAACAAAGACCAAGCCAAATTGGGCAGTAGTTTAACCATTGCCGGCAGTTCCGATTGGGCGGTGATAGATTTGCCCTATCCCGTAACCGAAATCTGGTATAAACTGGTCCGCAATCAAGATGATTATATTGCTTACTATTCATTAGATGGTGTAAAATATTTCCAGCACCGCTTATTTTATATGCCGAGCGATTTAGGCAAAATTAAAGTCGGAGCTTATCTGGCTTCTCCGCAGCAATCAAATTTTGAAGCATGCCTTGAAATTTTGGATTTAGAAGCATAAGATAATAAGAAACAAGCCTAGAAGGAGAAAAGTTATGGCAGCGGCAACTTACAGCACCACAAAGGTGATAAAAATCAAACATTTTTGGCTTTATGTGATTGCCGCGGTGGCGTCACTTGGCGGTTTGTTATCGGGTTTTGATACCGGTGTTATCTCAGGCGCTTTGCTTTATATTAACGAAACATGGAGCATGAGTGCATGGGAGCAAGGCTGGATTGTGAGTTCCGCCATCGTCGGTGCCGTGATTGGTGCCGCTATGAACGGTTCTTTGTCTGATATATACGGACGTAAGAAGATTATTGTTGCCACGGGTATTATCTTTGCCATCGGTTCCATTTTGTGTGGTTATGCGCATACGCCGATGGCTTTAATTTTATCTCGTGGCTTAATCGGTTTAGCCGTTGGTATGGTTAACTTTGTTGTTCCGATGTATTTGTCAGAAATTGCACCGCAAAAAATCCGCGGTATGCTGGTTTCATTATATCAATTAGCCATTACCGGCGGTATTTTGTTTTCTTATCTCATCAACCGTATTTTTGCCAACACCGAATATAACTGGCGTTGGATGGTCGGTGCAGGTTTGATTCCGGCAATTATCTTGTTGGTCGGTATTAGCTTTTTGGGTGATACACCGCGCTGGTTGATTAGCAAACAAAGAGATAAAGAAGCTAAAGAAATTTTCAAAAAAATCAATCCTGATGATGATGTTGAGGCTCATGTCAAAGAAATCAGAGCCACATTACAAACAGCAGAAAAATCGGGCAAAAAACGCGTTTTCCAAAAATGGATGTTAATGCCGGTTTTTGTTGGTGTCGGTATGATGTTTATGCAAATTTGTACCGGTATTAATACCATCATCTTTTACACCACAACCATTTTCAAAATGGCAGGCTTTGCCGATAACATCAGCGCAATTTATGCAACGATTGGTGTTGGTGCCGTCAACTTCCTTATGACCTTTGTTGCCATTTTCTTTACTGATAAATGGGGCAGAAAACCATTGTTGTATATTGGTCTGTGGGGAATTTTAATTGCCTTGATTGCTCTTGGCTCATCATTCCACTTTGCCGCCGCTTTGGGTGGCAATTTGAAATGGGTTGCCGTTGGTAGTGTGATTTTATACATCATGTGCTTCGCCATGAGCTTAGGTCCGATTGGCTGGATTATGGTATCTGAAGTTTTGCCGTTGCAAATCCGTGGATTCGCCATGAGCGTTTGCACCGTTGCCAACTTTGGCTTTAACTTCATTGTGGTATTGAGCTTCTTGCCGTTGATACACAATATCGGTGAGGCTTACACATTCTGGATTTATGCCGGAATTGCCGCTTTGAGCTTGCTGTTTACATACTATCTGGTACCGGAAACCAAAGGCATTTCTCTGGAGAAGATAGAAAAGAACTGGCGTGAACATGTTCCTGCCCGCGAGTTCGGTAAAAATTAGTAAATAAAAAAAGCAAAAGAAAAACCCCGTAAAACCGTAAAAAGTTTTCGGGGTTTTTTGTGTGAAATGTAAAGCTAAAAAAAGCTATTCTTCGGCTTGACCTTGATGAGTTGTTTCTTCAATTGCCGGTTTTTCTTTATTCAAGCGCTTTTTAATCTCTTCTGCAACTTGGTTTGCAATTTCTTTGACCTCCTCACGTTTGAAGTAAGCCAAAATACTACCGCCAACAACCAACAGTCCGCCAACGGTCATTCCGATAATTGTACTTTTTTTCATAACTCTTAAATTTAAAAAGTGAAACAATAATTTAAAAAAAATAAATAAATTAAAACTAGAATAAAACTTTGAGCAAAAATGTAAATACTAAATTTGAGTTAAGCACAAAAAAACACCCTCAAAATGGGGTGTTCTTTATAAAGGAAATGGCGGATAGAGTGAGATTCGAACTCACGGTACGCTTTAGACGTACACACGATTTCCAATCGTGCGCCTTCGACCACTCGGCCATCTATCCAACGACAACGACAATTAAGCATATTTGATTTTGAAAAGCAAGAAAATAATTACAACTTTACTAAAAAATATTATTCATATATCTTATC
>CALXZK010000032.1 GCA_944393225.1 uncultured Alphaproteobacteria bacterium | reverse complement strand
CCCACCAATAAAAAAACAGCCTACCTTGTGTAGGCTGTTTTTTTATTGATAGAAATGTTTCAAGGACGAACTTGTGATCCCGTGGAAAATTAAGGATAAAAGGGGACACGGTATAAAAAATGGTGAAGCCAAACAGCCTCCAACTTGCCAAATGATGGAAAGGGAGGCTTTCTTTTGGCAAATAAAAAGCTAGACAGATCAATGCTCATATGCTAGATAAGAAAAACCAATTTCTTATTAATTAATATTATTAACCTTAAAAATAGAAGCATATGACCACACAGGAAAAAACAAAAATTGCATTGGATATGATTCGTTCTTTGCAGTTTAAAGAAAATGAAAAAAAGTCATTGATTCAAGCTATCATGACCGAGTTAGATGTTCCTTTACTGGATTTTATGCCTGAATATAATCGGCAGATTGTAGAAGTCCTTCGAGATTCCATGCAGCCGGTTTTTGATTTACTTTCTGTTTCGCAGAATACTTTCGTTGAAGAAAAACAAGTTGATGCTGCAGAAAAGAAAGTCAAAAAAACAAAGCCAGAGCATAAAGAAAAGCCGGTAAAACTGAACAAGGATGGTACACCGCGCAAGCCTTATACGCGCCGCCAAAAAGCAAAAGAAGATTCGCCTTCTTTGCCAGAGCCGGAACAAATAAAGACATGTGAAGAGCCTCAGCCCTCGTCAGAAGAACAAAACTCGCCTTCGGAAGAGAAAGCAACTTCGGAAGAGAATGTAACTTTGGAAGAGAATGCAACTACGGAACAAAATGTTTCGGAAAACCTCAATCCTCCGCCTTCAATAGCAGAAAAAACAGAGGAGGACGTGCAAAAAAATAAAAGGATTGATGGTAAAATTCTCTATCAAAGCCTCAACAATCCAAAATCGTTAATGGTTTCCAATGAAATCATACCTAATTTGAGAATTTGGGGCGTTGTTGTTCCTTACCAAAACAAAAAAGGTGTTTTTGGAGTTTCTTTCTTTGAAGAAAAAAAGGTTATGATTGTCAAAAAAGCAGTAGCCAAAGCCAAAAGCTTTCCCAAGTTTTTCGGAAATGAGTGGGAAGTGATGAATGAGCGGCATAAAAAATCTTTGATTGCAGCACAAACTAAAATAAACAAAATTTTGGAACAACTGCACGGAGATCCTGTACACGGAAATTATTTAACTTATCCATTTTCGGGAAAAGAAAATGCTACCATCATTCGCTATGCCATAGAACTTCCGGATGTAAACTTGGATTAAAATCATAAAAAAGAAAACCGTCAAAAAATGGCGGTTTTCTTTTTTGCTTTACACGACATGCTAACCGAGATATGTTATAAAAATAGTTCTTTTATTAATAGAAAATATCATCATGAAAAGAGAAAATGACAAAAAAGCCACTGTGCTGGAAAGTGTTTATTTAAGCCATAAACCATGGATGACTGTTCGTAAGGATAAAATCCAACTCGCAAACGGAGTTGTTATTCCGGAATATTATGTTTTGGAATATCCGGATTGGGTCAATGTATTGGCAATTACCAAAGATAAAAAGTTTTTGATGGTGCGCCAATATCGCCATGGGACGGGAACAACTAATTATGAACTTTGTGGCGGCTGTGTCGATAAAGAAGATGCTTCGCCTCTTGTTGCTGCACAACGTGAGTTGTTGGAAGAAACCGGTTTTGGTAATGGTAAATGGCGTTTCAACCTGAAAATGTCTGCCAATCCGAGCACCACAAACAATTGGACATATAATTTTATTGCCGAAGATGTGGAACCCATCGGAGAACAGCATTTGGACGGTGGCGAAGATATTTCATTCGAGCTTCTGTCTTTGGATGAGATTAAAACGTTATTGCAAAATAATGAAATCATCCAATCCATGCACGCTTGTGCTTTATGGAAGTATATGGCAGAAAATCATATGTTGTAAAAAAAAGAGCCTTAATTTAAGGCTCTTTTTTTTATTATTAATGTTGTTCTTTTTTGATAAGATGATATTGCCACATGATGATAAGCGCAACTAAAGGCAAGAAAATCTCACTGCTTTCTTCCAAAAGGGACCACATATCAATTTGTTCGCGTGGCAAAGAAACGCCATCGTGCATTTTGCGCCAGTTACCCGGAAATCTGTCAGCAAATTTTGCAAAAACCAAATCGCAGCACAAAACGGCGATAGACCATGTAACCGTATTCATCTTAAAGAAAGAGGTAACCAGGTGTTTTGTGTATTTGATGGCAACATAAGCAAGCATGCCAAAAACAATGAGCAAGACCAAACCGAAAATAATTTTTTCGGAAAGCGGGTTATTCGGGTTTAAGAAAAATCTAGATTTGAACGGAGTGGTATCTGTTGATGAAAGGTGGTGTTGAATACCGGCTTCACGCAAAAGAGCACATACGGCAAGTAAGAAAAAGACCACCCAGTCAAGTTTAGCTTTTCCCTTATAATCACGGAAAAAGTAGAGCATACCGCACAAAAGCAAAGCATAACCGGTATATGTTGCAATATCAATAATAGCTCCGTCAACGGTAATGGCAAATTTTTGTTCAGGAAAGAAAATCAAAACAACAGCCAAAAGAGCACCCCAAGTAATCAAAAAGAATAATGGAGTGAAAAAAGGAGATAAAAACATCTTTTTCATTTTAATAAATCCTCATAAATACAAATTTGAAAATTTTATATTCCAAATGACGCGAGCTTTCCAGCGATAAAGTATTTAAAGTGGATAAAAAGGAATGTTTATTAAAGATTTATTATGCCTTTTAAAATAAAGTAGCTCAAGGAGAATATAAAAAAAGGATAAATCAATGCGTAAAGATTTTTATATCTTCAGGCACGGAGAAACCGACTATAATAAAGAAAAGCGTTGGCAAGGCAGCGGAATTGATGCCGAGTTGAATGAAAACGGCAAAAAACAAGCCGAAAAATTAATTGAAAGTTTGGTCGGAAAAGATGTGCAAATCATATACAGCAGCGGTTTGAGAAGAGCTATTAAGACCGCAGAAATTGTTGCTGCCGAATTGGGCGTGGAAATCAGAATTATTACCGATTTGCATGAAGGCAATTTAGGGCAAACCGAAGGTATGCTCAAAACGGAAGTGGCTGAAAAATATCCTGAAATTTATAATCTCTGGTATGATGAAAAAGTTGACCATTGGGACATAGCCTTCCCAAGCGGTGAAACCAAACGCCAGATTTTTAATCGTATGCACAAAGTTTTGGAAAGCCTACTCCACACCAAAGAAAATGTCATTGGCATAGCATCTCACGGCGCTGCCATTCGTTATTTGCTTTTAGGCTTGGGGTACCGCACAGGCAAAATGGAAAATTGCCAAATGTTTCATCTGGTGTATGAAGACGGCAACTGGCGGTTAGAAGATTAGCGTTTTGAACAAACATCAATCCAGTCTTGCGCGCGGCTAACTTCAAACAGAAGTTGCGGCGTCAATTCAATGGCCGAATTTGCACTACCGCAAGCCGGAAATACGGTTGCAAACCTTTGCAAAGAAATATCCAGAAAAACATCAATATCATCAGTTGCTAAGCCAAAAGGACAAACTCCGCCGATTTTGTGTCCGGTGTATTTCTCCACTTCTTCGGCAGAAAGCATTTTTGCTTTGGCTTTAAAATACTCTTTATATTTATGATTATCAATTTTTGTGTCACCGGCACAAACGATAAGGACAATCTTTTCCGGTAATTTGAATGAAAGAGTTTTGGCAATTCGTGCCGGCTCACAACGCAAAGCCGCAGCAGCCAAATCAACCGTTGCCGAAGATACGGAAAATTCTTTAATTTGCGCATCCAAATTAAAATGTTTCAGATACGCACGAACAGCCTCAATACTCATAATAAAACTCTTTTAGGCAATATGTTCAAATTCTTGTTTAAGGTCGCGGTTAAACATATTTCTGATGGTCGATTTAATATCGGCTTTTTCGTAGATGACCTTGTAGAGAGCTTGGCAAATCGGCATGTCGATATTTTCTTTATCAGCAATCAATTTAACGGCCTTGAGCGTCGGAACACCTTCCGCCAGTTTACCAAAATCTTCACCGCGAGCAAATTTTTCACCAAACATACGGTTGTGACTGTGTTGAGAGAAGAGGGTAGCCTCATAGTCGCCCAGGTGAGATAAACCGTAAGCCGTGTGCGGGTTCCCGTTAAAATGTTTGATAAAACGACCCACCTCAACCGGTGCGCGAGCCATCAAAGCGCCTTTCAAGCCATACCATTCCAAGCCATCCAAAATACCGGCAGCCAAACCGATAACATTTTTGAGTGCGGCGCCGATTTGATTTCCGATAAGGTCGGAGCCATAATAAAAACGGATTAGCTCGCTTTGCAAAAGTTTAATTAAATAATCTTTGGTAGCAAATTCGTCACTATCAATCACGGCGCAAGAAGGAACACCTTTCATATAGTCTTGAACATGTCCGGGACCAGCCAAAATGGCAACATGAATATCTTGTTTGATTTCTTCTTTCATAATGTCAAACATTGTTTCTGCAGTAGATTCTTCCAAACCTTTCATTGCCAAGAGAAAAGTTTTTCCGGCTAAATCATAGCCGTTGAGCTGTTTGCAAAGCCCGCGAAAATATTGACAACCGATAGAAACGATAATGGTATCGTTTTGCAAAACATCGGCAATATTATCATGCAGAACCATATTATCAGAAAGAGAAAGGTATGGATTTTTGCGGGTATCGCGCAATTCAATAAAATTCGGGGAGGTCGGAATATCATACAAATCGGCACCGCTGATTTTATCTTTGCAATAATTTGCGGCATACCAAGCCAAAAATGTTCCCCAACGACCGCATCCGATTAATGAAATATTTTTCATACTATTCCTTCCTTGATAAGATTCTTCATAAATATATATAGCAATAAAGCATCGGCAAAGAAAATTCAATCTTAAAAATTGAACTTTGCATAAGAGAAAATATAAAAAAAATAAGGTAAGAAAAGGCTAAGAAAGACCTTTTTTAGCTCTTTGACGAGTGACGATGGCGCTGATGTGGTCAAACTCTTGAAATGATTGATAAGCATAGTCATGGCTTTTTTTATCGCAATCATAAAAGACCTTGTTGGCAAGCGTATCAATAGCATTATCAATGCGGCGGAAAGCGGCATTATAATCAGCGCTGAAATTGTTTTTGACTTTTCTTTTGACGAGTTGATGGTATGCCGTGATTACTTTTGCAGTCTCATCGGCAGAATTGGCGTATCCTTTTTCTTCAAAGTCACGCATGATTTGTGCAGTTGTTTGGTAAAAGCACTTATTTGTTAAAATACTTTTTTGCTTCCTATTGTTACTATCAATTATCATCGATATAACACCCTACATTAAATCTTGACGAAAGTCTTATCATACAAAATTTCAATTTGCAATATCAAAAGCAATATCTTTAACGCTAATAATATTAGCAAAATAAAGTTAAGAGAAGTTTAACTAAAAAAAAGAGCCTTACCTCAAAGAGGTAAAGCTCTTTAAAAAGTTAACCGACATTACCGAAAGGATTAACGTCTTTTTCTTTATTCTCAATGGTCTTTCTCAAATCAAACCAGTTGAGGATAACGGTAGATACATAAATTGAAGAATATGTACCGATCAAAATACCCCATACTAATGTGAAAGAGAAACTGAGCAACGCATCACCGCCCCAAATCAAAAGTGAAATAGAGGCAAGCAAGGTTGTCAAACCGGTGAGCAAAGTACGAGAGAAAATGTCATTCACACTTTTGTTCAAAAGCTGAATTTGCGGCATGGTTTTATATTTGCGCAAGTTTTCTCTGATTCTGTCATAGGTTACAATGGTATCGTTAACCGAATAACCGGCAAGGGTCAAAATAGCGGCAACGGTTGTCAAGCTGAAGTCAATTTGGAAGAGTGACAACAAACCGACGGTTACCAAAATATCGTGAACCAAACCGAGCATGGCCCCAAGTGCAAATTGCCATTCAAAACGGAACCAAATGTAAAGAGAGATTCCCAAAACGGCAATAACGGAAGCCAAAATACCATCTTTTTTGAGCTCATCGCCGACTTGCGGACCAACGAGTTCAACGCGGCGGATTTCAACATCGTTACCAAGAATTTTCTTGATTTCGTTCACGGCTTTCATTTGCTCTTTTTCATCAAGCATTTGCGCCTGAGCTCTAATCATAACTTCGGTACCGGTTTCACCGATAGTTTGCAGGTTAATTTCACCGATATCCAAATTATCCAATTCTTTGCGCAATTTATCCAAATTGATAACTTGCTCATCTTTAATTTCCATTAAGATACCGCCGGAAAAATCGATTCCGTAGTTAAAACTTTTGGTAGCCATAAAGAATATTGCCAAAACAATACTCAGACCTGAGATAAAATAGGTCAATTTGCGAGCGCCCAAAAAGTCAATATTTGTATCTTTAGTAATCCAACTAAAAAGTTTCATTTTCTTATTCCTTATCCTTAGATTGGCAATCTGGTTGGCTTATAGCGCTCAATCCAAGTCGCAATAATCACACGTGTAACCGTAACGGAAGTGAACATTGAGGTCAAAATACCAATGGTCAATGTTACGGCAAAACCTCTGACCGGACCTGTTCCGAAATAGAAGAGAACAAAGGCGGCAACAAGAGTTGTGAGGTTAGAGTCCAAAATAGTTGCCCAAGCTTCGCGGAAACCGGCTTCAGCGGCATCTCTGGTTGAGCGACCGAGTTTAACTTCTTCACGCATGCGTTCAAAAATAAGTACGTTAGCATCAACAGCCATACCCACGGTCAAGATAACACCGGCAATACCGGGGAGGGTAAGAGTTGCGCCCATAAGGCTCAAAACGCCGAGCATCAAGAACAAGTTCATGAAAACGGCAACAGTGGTGAATAAACCAAACAAGCCATAAGCAGCAATCATGAAGACGATAACGGCAACCAAACCGATAACGCAAGCAATAGCTCCGGCTTGAATGGAGTCAGCGCCCAAACCGGCACCAACGGTACGTTCTTCCAAAACTTCCAAAGGAGCAGGCAATGCACCTGAACGCAAGAGCAAAGCCAAATCATTGGCAGATTTTACGGTAAAACTACCGGTAATCACGCCGCTGCCGCCAAGGATGGCACCTTGAATGGTTGGTGCGGAAATAACTTCATTATCCAAAACAATGGCTAATCTTTCTCCGACATTGTTTTTGGTGGCTTCACCGAATTTTTTACCGCCGATAGAGTCAAATTTGAAGCTGACAACGGCTTCGCCTTCTTGGAAAGCAGGTTGTGCATCAATCAAATTTTCACCGCTGACAACGGGTTTACGACTGATAACATAAGAACCACCGTCAGATCCCGGAACAATGCGGGAAGCATTTGAGAGTTTGCCGCGACGAGCATCAGCGCTGGTGGTGTTAGAGTCAACCATGTGGAAAGAAAGCTTTGCGGTTTTACCGAGCAAAGTCTTAACATATTCTGGGTTTTGCAAACCGGGGAGTTGAACCACGATTCTATCCACGCCTTGGCGTTGGATAACCGGCTCTTTAGTGCCGAGCTCATCAATACGACGACGAACAATCTCAATAGATTGGTCAACGATTTTGAGCTTGAGTTGGTTCAAAGCTACATCGGTATAAGCAATGCGAACCGTGCCCTCAGCCAATTCTTCAACATTCAAACCATCTTCAATTTTGCGGAAAGCAGCCATGGCTTTGTTGCGAGAATTGAGGTTTTCAATTTTGACGGTAACGTCATTTTCGCCGGCACGCAAATTCTGGTAGCGGATTTTGTTTTCACGCAAAACCTGACGAACAGAATCTTCGATTGTGCCCATTCTTTCTTTAATCACATCATCGACCTGAACTTGGAGCAGCAAGTTTGAACCGCCTTGCAAGTCAAGACCGAGATTCACCGGTTGCCACCATTTCGGCAAACTGTCTTTGTTAGGTAAAAAGTTCGGAATAGTGAAGAAAATACCCAACAAGCAGATGGCAATGATGATAAGTATTCTAGATTTAGATAATTTATACATTATTCATGCCTTATGTTATTTTTTGTTTGAATTAGCAGCTTTGCTTTTTTCTTGAGTGGGAAGTTTTACCTCATCGGTAACCACTTCGCGAACCATGGCGCGAACCATTTTAACGCGCACACCTTCGGCAACTTCGATAGTCAAATCGAAAGGTTCAGCCTCAACAACTTTACCGTAAACACCGCCGTTGGTGATAACTTCATCACCTTTTTTAATGGCAGCGAGCATGGCTTCTTGTTGTTTGATTTTCTTTTGCTGCGGACGAATGAGCAAAATGTAAAAAATCAAAAAGATGAGTGCAAGTTGAATAAACATACCGGTAACGGAGCCTTGAGAAGCGGCGGCATCGGTTGTTTGTGCAAGAGCATCACTGATAAACATACTTTTCTCCTTATAAATTAACTTCTGCGAAGTATAAAATAAAATTATTCAAATATATAGGTAAAAAACAACATTTTCACAAGTATTTTAAAGTTTTTGTTGAATAAATTGGTTTGTATTTTGCCATCAAACTTTGCGTACATAGTCTTTCATCAGCTTTTTCAAGCCGTAGTTATCAAAGATAATGCCGAGCTTGTTTCCTTCCACGGCAATCACTTTGCCATAGCCGAAAGTTTCGTGATAAACTTTGGTGCCGACCGGTGTTGAAGACATCAGGTTCTTGGCATTTTGCTTGGCTTTGTACATGCTTCCTCCCCAAGAAGAGGCAAATTCATCATCGGAAACATAACTGTAGCGGTCATCGTCGTCATAAGAAACGGATTGTTTCTTTTTTGCGCCCCAAGACGGAATGGCAGAGTTAGATTTATAACTGCTGTAGTTGTTAGTTGAAAAATAGTTGGCAGAGTTGTTGACGATTTCAATATTCTGCGGCGGCAGCTCGTTGATAAAGCGTGAAGGCAGATTATTTTGCCATTGACCGTAAACACGGCGGTTATGCGCCATCAAAATAAACAATTTTTTGCGCGCACGGGTAATGGCAACATAAGCCAAACGGCGTTCTTCTTCCAGAGCTTGCGTTCCGCCTTCATCCAAACAACGCTGGTGCGGAAACAAACCTTCTTCCCAACCGGGGAGAAAGACCACATCAAATTCCAAACCTTTGGCAGAGTGCAGCGTCATCAACGTAATCACATCTTCGTTGGCTTGGCTGTCATTATCCATCACCAAGCTGACGTGCTCCATAAATTCGCTCATTGTCGGATAATTTTCGGTATCACTCATCACGTTGATAAGTTCTTTCAGGTTTTCTAAGCGTCCCGGAGCTTCAACCGAATTATCGGCTTTGAGCATGTCGATATAACCGGAATCTTCCAAAATTTGCGAAGCCAACTCATCGGGTGTAACGGCTTGCATGGTACGGCGCCAATCTTCAAATTTGTTCATCAAATCGGCAAGGGCGGTTTTGGCTTTGCCTGAGATTAAACCTTCGGCAAGCATCTGGTTGATAGCCGCATAAAGCGAAATGTGGTTATCGCGGGCAAAAGCTTCAAATTTTTCCACGGATTTTGCACCGATTCCGCGTGCCGGTTTATTAATGATTCTTTCTAAAGCCAAATCATCGCTCGGTTGTAAAACCACGCGAAAATAAGCCAACGCATCTCTGATTTCGGCACGTTCGTAGAATTTTAGACCGCCAATCACTTGATAAGGCAAAGCTTCGGAAATAAATTTTTCTTCAAATTCACGGGTTTGTGCGGCAGTGCGTACCAAAACCGCCATATCGGCATAAGCAAATCCCTGACGGCGCAGCGATTCGATATTCTCGGCTACAAATTGCGCTTCTTCCTCGCCATTGTAAGTGCTCACCACTTTAATCTTGCTGTTTTCTGCTTGTCTTGCCGGAGAGTTTTCGGCAACTTTTAAGGTTTTACCTAAGCGTCCTTGGTTGTGGCTGATGAGGTTGGAAGCCGCAGCCAAAATATTGGCAGTGGAACGATAGTTGCGTTCCAATCGAATGATTTTTGCATCGGCAAAGTCTTTGTTAAAACGTAAAATATTTTCAATTTCAGCCCCGCGCCAAGAGTAGATGGATTGGTCATCATCGCCCACGCAGCAAAGGTTGCGATATTTTTGTGAAAGGATTCGGATGAGCAAATATTGTGTGACGTTTGTATCTTGATACTCATCAACCATAATATATTTAAAGCGGTCCTGATATTTTGCCAGCACTTCGGCATCGCTCATCAAAATATTAAGCGCATAAAGAATAATGTCGCCAAAATCCACACAGTTTAGCTCAAGCAAGCGTTCTTGATATTTTTTATAAAGATAAGTAACGATATTTTCTTTGAAGTCTTGGGCAATTTTATCAACCGTCCAGCCTTTGTCTTTATAATGCCCGATTTTATCTAACACATCTTGCGGCGGATATTTTTTTGTATCAATGGATTCGGCTTCTTCAATCTGCTTCATCAATCGTTTTTGGTCATCTTCGCCCAAAATGGTGAAGTTAGATTTGAGACCGACAACCTCGGCATGGTTGCGCAAAATCTTTACGCAAATGCTGTGAAAAGTACCGAGCCAAACGGAATCAGCCATTGGTCCGATAAGGTTTTGTACACGCTCTTTCATCTCGCGGGCGGCACGGTTGGTAAAGGTAACAACCAAACAGTTCCATGGGTTAGCTAAGTGTTGTGCCAAAATATAGGCAAGACGCGTGGTCAAAACTTTGGTTTTGCCGGTACCTGCACCGGAAAGCACCAAAAGCGGTCCTTCAGTTGTTTCCACGGCTTGTCTTTGCTCGGGGTTAAGTGCTTCGAGCCAAGGATAAGTCGGAGCCAAAAGGCTGGTGTTATCATAAGTTTGCGGGGTTTCCGGTTCGGCTAAATCAAATATATCTTCCATTGCTGATACTTCATTCAAACGTCTTGTAATTTTTTCAAACAAACCATATATATATTAATATTGGCAGAAAGGAAAGGAGTTTTTGCATGACCGGAACAACTCAAGAAAAATATAAGACCAAAGCCGCCCAAACCTTTCAAGACGGCGATGAATATTGGAAAAAAGGCGACTATGATTTGGCTCGCCAGTCTTATGAAAAAGCCGCATTTTTATATCATGAACAAGACGATTCGGAAGGCGAAGCCATTGTACTGGCTCGTTTAGGCGAACTCGAGCTGAGTTTGGATAATTTTGATAGAGCCGAAAGAAGTTTGAAATCCGCTGCCGAATTGGTAAAAAATCTCCCCGAAGGACAAAATATTTATGCCGAGGCTTTAATAAAACTTTCCAAATTGGAAGCTTCTCGCGGCAATTTGGGCAAGGCTATGGAAATTGTGCGCTTGGCACAACACGCTGCCGAAGAAAATAATAATTTTGATTTGCAAGGCGATGCTTTTGACCACGAGGCTTATATCTTTTTGATGAAAAATCAGGAGAAAGATGCTTTGGAAGCTTATAAAAAAGCCGCCGAGATGTTCCATCATGACGGAACCGGTTTGAAAGAAGCCTCCGTTTTGCGCGCCATGGCTCGTATTGAGATGAAAAATCGCAACTACGATATCGCCCATGATATTTTGGAACAATGCCGCGAATTGTACCGCGAAAACGGCGATTTATTAGGTGAGGCCAGTGCCTTGTCTGCCATCGGCAGTCTGCGCTATGTGATAAAAGATATTGCTAATGCGCGTAAGGCTTTGATGAAGTCCGTTTATCTGTATGGCAAAGCCACACACCATTTTGCCGAAGCCGAGGCTTTGCTCTATTTGGCACGTGTTGAAGCTTATAACCGCGAACAAGGAGACTATGAGCTTGCCAAAGCCCATTATAAACGCTCAATCGAATTATATGATTTTCTTGAAAATGAAACCATGAAAAAAGCCGTTTTGGAAGAATATCACAACTTCTTAAACCGTGCCGCATGTGAAAAATAGTAAGGAAAAACAAATGACAGAAATCAGAAACAAAATTATTTCTTTGCAAAAATATCTGGAAACCAAAATCTTAGGACAAGAAGATTTAGTCAAAAAATTGCTGATAACCTTGCTCGCCGATGGTCATGCTTTGGTTGAAGGTGCCCCGGGGTTGGCAAAAACAAAAGCCATTAAAACCTTGTCAGAGTGCATTAACAGCAAATTTAACCGCATTCAGTTTACGCCGGACTTGTTGCCTTCCGATATCACCGGAAGTGAAATTTATGTTGCTGCCAAAGGTGAGTTCGAATTTAGAAAAGGTCCGATTTTTGCCAATTTGGTTTTGGCAGATGAAATCAACCGTGCGCCGGCAAAAGTGCAATCTGCTTTGCTCGAGGCCATGGCTGAACGTCAGGTCAGTATTGGCGGCAAACGCTATATTTTGCCGGAGCTTTTTATGGTTATGGCCACCCAAAACCCAATCGAGCATGAAGGCACCTATAATCTGCCGGAAGCTCAATTAGACCGATTCTTAATGTATATCAAAATTGACCAGCCCGATGCCGAGACCGAAAAGAAAATTTTACATTTGGTCAGAGGAGAGGTCGCTAAAGAAAATCAAGCTCAGTTTAACCGCTTGACCGTTGAAGATATTTTAGCCGCACGTAACGAGGTTTTGAATGTTCACACCAGCGATGCGGTTGAGGAATATTTGGTGCAATTGATTATGGCAACGCGCCATCCCGAAAAATATGATAACAAATTGCACGGCTATGTTTTGTTTGGCGCCAGCCCGCGTGCGACAATCGCACTGGATAGATGTGCCAAGATTAATGCATGGTTGTCTGGACGCGATTTTGTAACACCGGAGGACATTCAAGCTGTGGTATATGATGTGTTGCGCCACCGTATTATCTTGAGCTTTGAAGCCCAAGCCGAAGGCGTGACGGCAGATGATATTATCAAAAATCTGATTTCTTTGGTTCCGTTGCCATAAAGTAAAAGAAAGGCTTTTGCTATGAAAAGATTGGCAAGCTTGGCAAAAATTTTTTCTCGCGCCGAAGAGTCGGACAATTCGGGCTTGTTCGTCAGTGTTGATGAGCTGATAGAACAACGCCGCTATGTCGGCTATTTGCGCCATATTGCACCCAAACTGAGTGTTTCCAACCAAGCCGGCGATGTCAAATCAGCTTTTAAGGGTAGAGGAATCGAGCTGGAAGAAATCCGCAATTATACGTTTGGCGATGACGTGCGCGATATGGATTGGCGCGTTACTGCCAAAAAAGGCACGCCCTATGTCAAGCTCTATGCCGAGGAAAAAGACCGAGAGATATATGTTGCGGCAGATATGTCGCCTTATATGGTTTTTGGTACCAAAAAGCAGCTTAAATCGGTTTCTGTTGCCAAAATTGCCGGTTTGTTCGGTTGGATGGCGCTGGAAAATAAAGATAGATTTGGTTGTTTGATATATGATGGCAGCCAAAATTATATTTTTAAACCCAAAAATCATCAGGCAAATTTAATTGCCGTTTTCAAAAAACTAGCTGAAGTGAGCCAAAAGATATTGCTTCCGCATGAGGCGAGCGGCAGCTTTGCCGGACATTTGCGCATTTTGCAACAAAGCATCAAAACCGGAGCGAGTGTATTTATCGTGAGCGATTTTAACTTTATGACTGAAGAGTTGCAAAGAACCATCGCCGCCTTGGCTAAAAAAGCAAAGGTGTATTTGATAAATGTTTTTGATGTTTTGGAAGACTTTGCGCCCAAATCCGGAGAATATATGGCAGCAGATGATAAAGAAAAGTTTGTCTTCAACAGCTCAAGCAAACTTTTTCAAAAAGCCTATAAGAGCCATTTTGAGCTGAAGCGAGCGGCTGTGAAGAACTTTGCCATGAAATTCGGCTGTCGCTACATTGAAGTCAGGGGAGATATAGAACTCTACAAGCAGCTCAAATTGTTCTGATTGATTCCTTGACATATTTCAGAGTTAGTGCTACGATAAGCACGATTTAATTATTTTGTAACCAATATAATTCGGAAGAGAAAATATTATGGTAAAGTCAAATGAAAATAATGCCTATAAAAG
>CALXZK010000031.1 GCA_944393225.1 uncultured Alphaproteobacteria bacterium | reverse complement strand
GCGGAAGACAGTATCATTAATTCTGGTGGTGCGTTGAATGTTGCCGATAAAGCAGAAATTAACCGTACCGAAGTTAACGAAGGTGGTGTTTTGAATGTAGCTGCCGGTGGTTTGGCGCAAGATACGACAGTTAATTCCGGCGGTAAACTCTCAGCTGAGGCTGAAGCTCGCTTGAACAATATGCTCGCCAATGGTGGCGCAATTTTGGATATTGACAGCGGTGCAGTTTTAACCGGTAACATTATCATCCATGCCGATGCGGAAATGGGCGGAAGTTATGACTATAGCAAAATCTTCAAAGATGAAGTAACCGAAGATGGTTCTTTAACCCTTGTCGGTGGTTTGAACGGTGCGATGACAGAAAGCTCACTTGTTAACACCACTGAAGGCAAACGCCTGCACTTAACTGCCGGTGATTATGCCATCGGTGACGGCGCACAAGCGGTTGAAGGTTGGGATATGTTAACTTTCAAAGATAACGCTAATGTTAAACTTGAAGGTGACATCACCTTAACCGGTCCAAACAAAAAACTCATAATCGAAAACGGTTCTAATCTGAACTTGGCTGGTAACTCTCCGTCTAACTATACGATTACCGGTTCGGTTAGTAATGATGGTTCGATGACCTTTACTCATGCCGGCGATGATGCTGATGATATTACCACGATTTATGGTAACTACACGGCATATAACAATGCGCAAATGACGATAGATGTTAACCCGACTGACAACACGTCTGACTTATTGCGCGTTGATGGTGATGTTTCCGGAACAACCAATGTGGTTTTAAATATTGTTGGTGCTGATATTCGTCCGACCGAGCTTATTAAATTTGTTGAAGCAGCAAATGATGATTTGAGTACGGGTGCATATTTCAACATCTTCCGTGTTGATGGTAGTGCCTTTAATTGGAACAGCTTATACAAAGATGGCGCTTGGTATACTGCAACCGATGACATTATCTCTGATGACAAACATACTGGTTATGGTGATGATACGACGGGTGCGTTGGAAGACGATGAGAACTTGGAAGACGATGCTGTCTTGCCGCCGAACTTCCCTGATACACCGAGCAGCAAACCGGATAACGGCAAAGGACCGAGCGTCGTCGGTGAAGCAATTGCTTATATGGGCTTACCCTCAGCCGGTATTGAACAAACACGTGATATGACCCGAAATATTACCAACAAAGTGGCTTCGACCAAAGTTTATAGCCAACAATGTCATGGTTTCTATGACTGCGAATATGACGGCAAAGCTTTGCGTAATGCTTGGGCAGCTCCGGTTTATAGCTACAGTGATGTGAAAGCACCTTATAGCTATGAAGCTGAGATTTCGGGCTTTGAAGGTGGATTTGATATTCAATCGGATGTTTACAACCGCTTAGGTGTATTTGCCTCATATCGTCAAGGTAGTTACGACTTTGATGGTGACGGCGATGACTATTACTCAAAAGTCGGTGCAGATATGGATATTGATAGCTATATCTTAGGTTTGTACCATCGTTATGATGAAGGTAAAATGTGGACGATGGGTCAGATTTTCTTAGGCTACCAAGATGTATCTTTATCATCAGATGATGGTGTATCATCTTCAACTGATGGTATTGAGTTTGGTGCGGCTGTGGAAGGAGGTTTAATCTTCAACCCGATGACAAACTTGACGATTGAACCGATTATCCGCTTGGCATACACGCAAATCAACTATGATGATGCGACAGATAACTACGGTAAAACCGCAAAATATGATGATGTTCGTAACATTGAAGTTGAAGCCGGTGTTAAGGTTGAAAAGACATATCTCCGCAAGAACGGCTACGCAAAACTTTATGTTAAACCGAGCATTATCCAAAATATTGGTAGCGGTGATGTTCAAGTTACCTCATTACGTAAGGTTGATGGCTTAGAAAACTCTACCTTGGGACGTATCGAGGTTGGTGGAAGTATGAGCTTTGATGAACAATGGAGCGGCTATGCTAACGCTGCTTATACGTTCGGCTCAGACTATACGAATGCTGCAGTCAACGCCGGACTTAACTACGCATTCTAAAAAGGCGTTCTATGGAAACCTAATACAGAAACACGGAGGATTTTTTGCGGTCATGTACGCTCTTTGTACACTTCCTTAAAAATCCTCCAGTTTCTTATTATCTTCCTCATATAACGCCTTTTTATGGTGCCTTGTGGCGCTTACTTTTCCGTCTTTTTCGGGTGCTACGTAGGGATTTTAAATCTTATTATCTTCCTCATATAACACCTTTTTATTGTGCCACGAGGAACTATTCGGAGAAAATCTTATTATCTTCCTCGTATAATCCATTTTTCCGGTGCTACGTGTGGCTTAGTTTTTTCTCACAACGCCTTTTTCCGTGTGGCGGTTGCGTTGTATGATTTCTTTTTTGAAAGCGGAAAACTCTTGTTTCCAGCTATCTTCTCCACCACTATTGAACGCTAGCAACTTTGCCGTGTCTTTTAAGGCTGAAAAAATATCCATTTCCCCTGAGACGACCTTTTCTCGATAATGCATCATGACCTTTTGGCGCTCGCTGGCAAAAAATGCGGAGCGGTTACGGATAAATTTTTGTAGCTGTTCTTCGTGTTGGATTTGTTCTTTTTTTTGCAAATATTGGTTGATTTTGCGTAAAATAATAAAGAAAAACAAAATCCCCAAGCTGACTGTAATAATTTTTTCCATGATAATTTATTTTTAATATTAATATATTGTCTTTATATGCTTAAAAATGTGTTTTGTCAAATTTTTGTCTTGCGCGTGAAGCCTTTTTGATGTATTTTATTAGAAGTTTGTATAAATTTTTAATTTTTTATTTATTATGAATGATTTTGAAATTTTAAAAGAGGCCTATATCAATGGGCTTGAACCTCAGTATAAAAACATTGCATATAAAATGTTTGATGAGGGAAAGAGTATTGAAGAGATTTATCGTTATATTTCTAAATTGCGGCATCCAGAACGAGGAACAATAACGCCCACTCGAAAATTGACTGCGGAAGAAAGTCAGTTTTTAAGAACTTTATCTTCCAAGTTGCGTAAGCAGTCCTATGCTTCATTGATGCAAGGAAACGACTTTGATGCAGTTAAAAGGTTTGTCAAGCAAGCTCAAAGTTCTGAAAAAATAAAGGAACTGAAGAAAAAAACAATTGAGCAAGCTTTGAAAACAATTGCAGAAATGCAAAAAGCCGATGTGAATGTTCCGATGAGTTATTATGAACTTATTTTTGATTGGGATGTGGTAACTTTGGATTATGAGCTTTTTGGAAAGGTCGCACTTGTGATGCTTAATACTTATGATGAGCATGGACAAGGTGCTAATTATCAAGAAGTTCGGACATTTATGTTTGCTAAAATTGATGAATGTTTTGAGCGTGGAATTACACCTCATCCGCTTATCTTTGATTTTATGTTCAAAGGTGATTGGATAAGCGAAAAAACCTTTATGGTTTTGCATTTCCATGCCCAAGAGCTTATTGATGCCGGTATGAGCGGAAAGTTGGCCTTGCCGTTGGAGAGAATGTTGGAGATTCGTCGAAAAGATGAGGATGAGCTTCATCCGTTCTCAACCAGAGAAGAGAATTATTTTATTTCTTTGATTAATCTTTTCAAACGATAAGGAACTAAAAAAAGAGCTTAAATCGATTGGATTTAAGCTCTTTTTTTATCTGGTGCATGTTGTTTTGAACATATGTGCGACATATTCCGGAGTTACTGAGCAGCAACTGTTATCAATATCTTTGGTGTCGTAGTGGTACATTTCATCTTCTTTTTCTATTTTTTTCATTGTACCGTAAGAAACGAGGGTTGCTTGAGAAAAACGCTCAATGTTTTGTTTTATGGCATCATCTAAATCAGAGGGCTTTAACTTGGCTTTCATGAAGACATCTAACAGTTTTTTTGCAGTTGTACCAATTACGGCACCAACAATAGGGTTACCAAAAGCAGCACCGATGGCAGCCCCTGAAATTTCTGGGATAAATTCTTTCAGATTATTGGCAATTTTTTTTGCTCTTTTTCTTAGTTTGTTTAGTCTTTCTTCATCTTTGTCCATGGTTTTACGTCCTGTAATAGATTAAGATATATGTTTATAATAACATCTTTTTGACAAAAAAACAATTCTAAAATCCTTCTTCTTTATAGGGGCGGGACATGAGTTCTTCTAATGCCGTTTTGATAGAAATGCCTTCAAATAAAATTCGATTGACAATTGCGCATATCGGCATTTCAACATTAAGCTCTTGTGAACGCTTTAATACGGCTTTGGTTGTGTATATTCCTTCTACCGTTCTTGTGTTTTCTTGTAAAACTTTTTGAGCACTTCCGCTTATGCCGATTTCATAGCCAAAACTAAAATTGCGTGATTGCGGACAATTGGCAGTTAAGACTAGGTCGCCCAGACCACACATTCCCATCATAGTTGTTGTATTGCCGCCGAGAGCTTGAGAAAGACGTACCATTTCGGCAAGACCTCTGGTGATGAGAGCGGCTCTGGCGCCATCGCCCAGTTGAGCTCCTTCTACAATTCCTGATGCGATGGCTATAACATTTTTGACACTCCCTCCGATTTGGGCTGAAATGATATCTTGCGTGCTGTAGGGACGAAAATATTTGGTTCCTAAAAGTTGGGTTAGTTTGGAGGCAACGCCTTCTTTGGCGCAGGCAATTGTGACAGATGCTAATTTGCAATTGGCAATATCTACAGCAAAACCAGGTCCTGATAAAATGGCAATTGTTGTATCCGGAATGATTTCTGCTGCGATTTCGGAAAGCATTTTGCCGCTTTCCATCTCTATACCTTTGGCGCAAAGAACAATGATTGTATTTTCTTTAACAAAAGGTTTTATGCTTTGTAAAACAGTACGAGTTGCCTGAGCCGATACAACAAGCAATACAACATCGGCAAAGTTAAAAATATCTTTGATTTCGGTTGTGGCTTGTATGCTGTCAGGAAGGGGAACGAGAGGGAGATATGTTTTGTTTATGTGTTTGTGATTGATAGAATCTGTGATTTCGGTATTTCTATCCCAACAAAGAACTTTGTTGCCGGCTCTGGCAGCCGTTAAGGCTAAGGCTGTTCCAAAAATTCCGGTGCCGATGATACCGATGCTAGTCATGATTTTTCTCCCGTTATATTTTTTTATACCTTATGTTATAAGAAATATTTTGTAAAATAAAAAAACAGCGTTTTTTTTCAAAACGCTGTTTTTTTAGGTTATTCCGCAGATTATTGTATGCGAAAAATTCTTTCTTCTCCGTCTGCACCAATAGCCGAAATGCTTTTTTCTTTTTTGATGGTTCCGTCTAAAGAATATATTTCTTTATAAGAGACGGTTTTGCCTTTGGTCAAAACTTCAGGGATGGATGAAAAGCGACGTGGTTCAAGGGTCATTTTGCCTTTTTCCGTGTAAATGCTCAATTCATACATTCCGCCGGCAATTTCTTTGACTTCAACATCATGAATCGTTAAAATTTCAGGTTTGCTTCTTTCTTTTGCTTCTTTGAGCTTCTCTTGCCCTACATTGGATAAAATCGTGAAAGTTTCTTTCATTTCAGCGAGAAACTTTTCCGGCCCCATGTAAACAATGGCAATGGCTACAAGAATAAGAATCAAAACAACCATAATTTTCCACGAAGCAATACCAACGACAAACATTAGTAAGCAAAGTGCAGCTGCGAGAATAAACTTTTTATTTTCCATAAATTTAAAAAAATTAAAAATGTTAATATATAAATAATAAAAAAGATTTTATTAGCATTAAACAAAACTATCTGTTTTGTCAATATTTTTTAGAAAAAAGACTTGACAAAAAGGTGCGTAATGCTAAAAATTGTACTCAATATTAAAGTATTATGTAACAATTATTAAATTTTTTTAGCTTATGAAAAATAATAGTTTACTTGCAATTTTGACTGCAGATTCACCACTCAAATTTAATACTAAAAATGAACATTTGGTGTTTGAAGAAAGAGTGTGGGGATTGAAAAAACTAGAGATTTTTGTTTTTGATCCGGAAAATTATGCCGCAGCGGATTTTTTGAAGGAAGATAAAGAAGAAATGATTTTGAGTGATACGGTCATTCGTTATTATTCTTCCGGAAGAAGAGACATTGTCCCCAAAAGTCCGGCAATTATTCATTTGAACCAAGATAAAGATTATCTTTTTTCTAAAAAGTCTGATGTTCGTAAGGGCAATTATTGGTGGGCGAATATGGAACAAATGTTAACCATGTTTCCGAATGATGCTTACCTGAAAGCCTTGGATAAAAAATATCCATATTTACGTCAGAATGGAAGATTTTATATTCATGAAGATAAAGATTCTTTTGATTTGGCCATGAATTTGGCTCAAGCCGTTTCTTATGAAGGATCTCTTAGTTATGTAAAAGAGAAGTTTTCTTTGAGCTCTTTGGGAAATTTGCGGAAGTTTTTTGCTATTTGCGCAAAGGTTTTGCAAGATAGTATTGACGGAAACTCAACCGAGCAAACTGAAAAAATTGATGCGTGGATGACGGAACACGGTATTTATGCAGAAATAAAAAGTGAGTGGGGGAAAGTTATTTCGGCTCTGCCAAGATTGTATGCCGGATATACAGATTTGCCTTATCACTTGGCGGAAGCAATTTTGCTGAAGAAAAACAAAAGTGTGATTCCTCTGCGAGAGCAATATTTGAAGGAAGGTGAGCCAATGGCATTGTCTGCCGGAATGCAGATCTTTTCTCAAAAATCTTGTAACAACTATTCGTTGTATGATGAACAATTGGGATGTCCGAAATATGGTACTTTTTTGTTTGATCCATCGGTTATCAAAAGTTGGGGAAGTAATTTTACTCCGGCTGAACTGAGTATCATCAACCGAGAAAGATATTTCCAATATTATAATCCGGATTGTTCGGACAAGCAGAGAACAAAAACTTCAATCATTGACAAAATTGAAAACTATTTTTCATGCTAGTTTTAATTATCATTATCGTTGCGCTGGCGGTCATTTTCAAACTTTGGCTCTGGATTGACCATGCTTTGATGGAATATAACAAAAAAAGTTTGGTTATAAAAGAACCCGAAAGTGAAGAGGAAAAAAAGGCTGTTTCAACAGCTTTGAGTTTGTATCATGCCGATGAAAAAACATCGGTCTTGCTTTGCCGCCCTGATCCTGAAAAAGAGCAAAAGCATGATAAAATTTTGATTATTTTTTATTTGCTTGTTCTTTTTGTAGTTTTGATGGCAATTGGTTTAATTATTGCCATTGTTTAATCAAAAAAAGGTGCTGTTAAAAAAAACAGTGCCTTTTTTTTATAACGCTTTTTTTACCATACAAAAGTTATTATTATGCTATTGAAAAGGAAATTTTGCTATGAAATACATTTATTTATCTTTGTTGTTTTTGCTTTGTGCTTGTCATATCGGGCATCATTACAAAGTTTATCAATTTGATAACGGTGATGACTACGCGCAAGAGGGTTTGGTACGTATTGTTGACCCAAAAACGCAAAAAATGGGTTATGCCACTCCGGATGGCAAAGTGGTGATTGAGCCGCGTTTTGCCTTTGCTCATCCTTTCCATAAAGGAACTGCAAAAGTGACATATGAAGGGCATCAAGTCGAAGTTCATGGCTCGCATGGTGAATATCATACATGGCAAAGCAAACATTGGTTTTATATTGATAAACAAGGATATGAAGTTAAAAAATAAAAATTTTTCATGTACACTTGAAAAGCGAAAATTGGAGTATATCTCTTAATTATGTGTAATTTTGAGGTGTTGAGAAATGGCTTTTAGAATATCTTTGCTTTGTTCCGTGGCTTTGGCGGCAATTCCTTCTGTTGCTCAAGCTGCAGATGGTTCAATAACAATTACCGGAAATCAGAATGATATTTATGTGGCTACAGATAAGGTTAGCGGCTCCAGCTTTGATAACTTTACCGCAACAAGTAATTCTGCCACTTTCAAAAAAGATTTAATTGGTACACAAAATAAAAATGTTGTTAATCAAACCATTAATTTTTTGGGAGGAACTGCAGGATGAGATATTGTCGGCTTGTATCGCGATAAAGGCAATATCAATATTTCTCGCACTAACACCATTAATATCAGCGGAGGTGCGATAGAAGGTGATATTCTGGCAACCGAAGATAGCGGAAATTATAAGGGAAGTTTGCGTCGAACCTCAAATAACATCAACATCTCAGGCGGAAAAATCGGCGGAAATGTTGAAGGCGGTGCCGGAGCCGAAAGTAATGTGATTACCATTACCGGTGTGCAGTTTATACCTTTCAGCGGTGGAGATGATGATGGCGGAAGTTGCGGAGATCAGACTTTGGGTGCCATTTATGCCGGTGTTTCCAATGCCTCAACAAGAGTTGTTCTCTTCTCAAGGTATTGAGGCACCGAAAGATATTACCGATGTGGCTTTCCGTTTGACAACCGAAAATGATGAAGATTTAGATATTTTTGTTGAAAGCTTTTATCAGTTTGGCAAAGATTTCTATAACATTGGCGGAACAGTTGGTTTGAGATACAATTTCTGATAAATTATTGTTCGCTATGTACGGCTGGGAAGATAGAACCCCAGCCGTTGTTGTGTGAAGCGCCTTTAACCGTGATGACCTTTGCTTTTGCACCAACACAGTTTTTGATGAGGTGCGGCGGCATGATTTTATCTTCATCTCCAACATAATGGATTTGCGGGATTTGTAGGAATTGTGTTTGGTAATTTTCAAGCGACATTGATTCATTCAAAGGCGGCAGTTGGTGGTATTGTGTCCAAGCCAGATGGTCAAGATTGCCGGCAATAGTGATGATTTTTTTGACATTTATGCCGTTTTTAGCCGTAGCGACCAAACCTGCAACTTGGGCACCGCCGGAAAAACCAATGAGTATGACCGGATTATTTTTAGCAATTTTTTTGATTGCTTCATATTCGGCATTGATAATTTCGGGCGCAAAGCGTGCAGAGGTCCAGTGTCTTTGCGAGCAAATTTTGCTTTTGATATATTGGCAGGGGTGCGCCAGATAAATGACATTGGGGCTTTTATCGCTAAAAGCCATTTCTCTGACCAACGTTCCTTGCGGCGTGGGGTCTTGCGTAGGATGTCCGTGTGCATTGAAAGCATGACCATCGCCTTCAATATATATTTTATATACGCCATAGGGATTGTTTATTTTTTGCCAAGAAGCAATTTCAAAATTGCGGGTTTGAATTGTTCGATAAGAAAATTCAGATGGAGCGCTAATGCTTTGACATGCTGACAAAAATAAAGATATGAGCAAAATTTTGAACATAGATTTTTTATCCCTATAATAACTATAATTATATTTTTTTTAATTTCCAGAGCAGAGCTTTGGTTTTATAAAAAAAGCCCCAAATTTTGGGGCTTTCTTCTTATTTTTGCATTTGTTTTATTTTATCTCTCAGCAAGGTTATGGCTTCTTGAGAATTTTGAATGCCGACCACGGTTTGTTCCATGGGGCAAAGGCCGTCTTGCTTTTGATTCAAAATTTGCGGAACAAGTTTGCCATAGGTTGCCGGAATATGATGTTGTTGCAACAAACGCAAGGCTTCTTCGCTCATCAAATCGCCATAAACGGTGCGGACTTTGCCCTCAATGGCGATGAAAGCTGCAGCGCGTCCAATGACCTTATCAATGAGTGAACCATCTTCCAAAGCTTCCGGTTGGTTATCATAGAGCTCCAACAAAGGCATTATCCCTTTGCCGTTGGCTTTGGCAACAACTTGATTGTCTTTGACAACCAGCGCAGAAGCTAAGCCGTTTTTAACTTGCTCAATGGCTTGTTCATAGCCGGATGGGGCTGAATCTAAATTAATCAATTCATAATTTCTTGTGCCCAATCCCATTTCTTCGGCATAATCTAATTGATGCAAACCTTCGCGGCTCAAGATGCGCTCTTTTATATCATGCAATTCGGTTTCCGGTTGTTGCATTAATAAATCTATGGAGGCTTGGTCAAGTGCCACAATATCGGTTGATGCCAAAATACCTAAATCGCGGATTTTGACCTTGGCGGCTGCCGTACCCATGCAGTCGCAATCCACGGACATATTGCGCAAAACATTGATATAGGTGATTTTATCGCCAAAATGGTCGAGTGTGGCTTTGGCTGATTCAACCATATTTTCCATTAACAGAGATTGGGTAGCGTTCCAAAGACTATGCTCATCGGCGCCGTGAACCATGGCTTTGCCGATTTTGCTGTCGGCATTACCTATGGCAATATTCTTGATTGAGCCGCCGAAACCGCCCATCGGGTGTCCCTTAAAGTGGGTTAATACGAGCATAGAATCATAATTCAAAATGCCTTTACCCATGGACATTTCTTTGAAATGTTTGCCGCCTTTAACCGGCAACATAACATTACCAAACTCGTCCATAATATCTACTTTGCAAAAATCCCAACCATTGATTTTTAAGGTTTTTCGGTGTTGTTCGGTGGTATGGCGTCCGCCTTCATAAAGCGTGTTGGTTTCTACCAAATTGCTGTTCGGAATGGCGGCTTGAATGGCTTTTACCATCGGAATGGGTAAAATATTTGGACCGTGAGGTTCTCCGGAGTGCCACTTGATAGCAACTTTGCCATTGATATTTTGATTGACTTTCTTATAAATATTGACCAAAGCCTCTGGCGTGATTTCGGAGGTGAAATAAACTTTGGCTTTTTCTTGATTGTTTTTCATTATTTTGTTCTCCTCAGAAGCTTTGAGTTCTAAAACTGCAATTTCAGACGGAGCTAAAAAGCGCATTTGCGGTCCCCATTGTCCGGCTCCTCTGGAAACATAAATCTTAGCTTCATCATTTAAATCATACCAGCCGGCAACATAAGGTGCATGGGCATAAATGAAAAAGACAAACGGAAAGATTTGACCGCCGTGCGTGTGTCCCGAAACTTCCAAATCAAACGGTGTTTCTTTAAAGTCTCCGGGGGTGTGTGACATCAAAATTTTATATTGCTCGGGTTTAGATTGAGCAAAAGTTTTTGCTAAATCATAATTTTTGCCGCTCAAATAGCGAGAATGAATATCGGGAATGCCACCCAAATATAAATCTTTATCCAAGCTGACACCTTCATTTTCCAGCAACTTAAAACCTAAGTTTTGCAAAGCTTTGGTGGATTTGTTAAAGTCGTGATAAAATTCATGGTTGCCGGAAACAAAATAAACGCCATGTTTGGCTTTTAAGCCTTTTAAGACATTCAGTTGTTCAGAAACGCGAACAATTTCATCATCAATCATATCTCCAATCAGCAAAATAACATCCGGATTTTGGGCATTGGTTTTATCGACAATGCCTTGCAATTTCTTTAAAGATAAAGCGCGGTGCAAATGTAAATCAGGTAATAATACAATTTTTTTGTCTTGCAAAATTTTGGCGCTGGTTTGGGAAATGTGTTTCACTGCGGGAACTTTGGTTCCATCATATAACGCAATTCCGCCGACAATGAACGCCAGCACAATGGTAATCAGGTTGATTTTCATTAAATTGGGGGAGGTAAGGGGATGAAAGTCGCTTGAAAATAGTCTTAAAATGCCCCATGCCAAGTCACGAACAACCGTCAGACTGAACAAAATGACCATGGTGATGAACAAGAAATAGAGTGTATAGCGGTAGGGAATGTAAAATTTGCCGACATATTGTTCAAAGTTATATTCGGCAAATATTGGCAAGCAACCTATCAGAATAAATAAGGCAAAGTAGGCAACTTTTGCCCAAATCGCAAAAGGCATAAAGGCGCAATATCGCAAAAAAAGCAACAAAGCAGCCAAACTGCCCAAAACTGAAGTGGTGATAGCACATCCAAACATATTGTTTCTCCCTAATAATTTTAAGAATCTGATTTATCATAACCTTTAGAGTGTACTCTAAGTCAAGACTTTATTTTTTCTTGACAGAAATTCTGTGACCATATAGCCTTTTTACAATATTGTATAATTAATTTTCTTTTATTATGAAGAATGCTACAAATCCGCTGCTCATAAAGCAAGAATTTATGGCGCAATTAGAAAAAACTAATCGGTGTGCTGCCGATGTCGATGCTTTGATTAAATATTTTTGTAAAGTGGTCTGGTGGCTTGATAATGAACAGCTTGAGTGTTTTGAAGAACTGAAAAAGTTTATGCTTACCTTGCCACTGAATTTGAAGCAAGAGTTTATTCCCAAATTGATTAATCTTAGTCAAAACTATCCGCAATTGGTGATTTTGGCGGAGAATTTATTTAATTCGTTGAGTGAAAATGTTCAGAAACATATCGAAGTTCCTATGATTTTTTGGGCTGTTGATGATGCTTATACGTTAATCTCCGAGAATGAGTATCGGTATCGACAGGCTTATGGAAAGACTGCGTGGGTAATTAGCGGAAGCTATCGCCGTCCATCTCAAGCTTTGGATTTTATATGCTATGGAAAAGTCTTAGAAATGATTGTTAAATCGCAAAGTCAAACTTTGATCGTTACCAGTGGGGGACAAGACTAGTTTTTATAAAAAAACCGCTTCATGCCGAAGCGGTTTTTTTTTGTTTTAAGATTTTACTTGAGCTAAGCGGTCTGCCAATATTTTTTGTTGTATAAGGTTGGATTGAGTTTCTTTGGTAAACAAATCTGGGTTTCTTTGTTTGACAGCTTGGATTTGAGCCGGAGTTAGTCCCATTCCATTTTTACCTTTAGATGACATTTCTTCATTTAACATTTGAACAAATTCTTCTTTGGTTTGCTCATCAATATCGGCATGAATATGAAACTTCCAGCCACCGGACTTGTCGTTATAGGTGTATCTCTCTGATCCTTTGTAAGTGTTGTATGTTGCCCAATAAGAGCCAACAATAAAACCATCTTCCCAATTTATTTGATTTTTATAATAGTCTGCAGGATTTTGTTCTGAAACCATATATTTATTGAGTTCTTCCATTCTGCTTTTTTCTATCATTGTCAGCTCCCTGATTTAGCCTAAACATAATCATGTATATTATCATACTTTTCAGGTCGTATCAATCCATATTATCGCAATCATATCAAAAAAGTTATTGCTTTTTAAATGCTTATTTGTAATTAAGTCCTTTCTATTTATGTAAATATTCTTATTAATGCTTTTTCATTTAACCATATTTTCAATTTTGCAATATATACTTTATTTATCTTAATCTTGGGAGCTTAAAGAATGAGCAAAGGTGTTTGGGTATTTGCGTTAACAATGCTGTTTAGTTTTAATGTTTCTGCTAAAACATATCATAGAATTGATATAGATAAAGTTTACTCGCAAAGCGATTGGAGCAGCAAAGATAAAATAAAAGAAATTATTGATGATTATAAATTGCTTTTGACCTATCAAAAAGATTTTAATGATTGTTCAATGCAAAAGGATGGAATATTTTTTTGCTATGATAATGTTGCTGAAAAAATATTAAAAAATTTGTATGTTTATCCTGAAAACAATATCAAAGTATATCAGCAATTCAAACAAACACTAACCAATGCTTATTCAATACAATCATGTTTAAATAAATATGAATGGCCTAGCGGAAATTTATGTGAAGTGAATAGCCGTCCGGAAACATTAAAGGTATTACATTCTTATATTCAGGGTTTAATAAATAGTAGCAAAGAAAAAATGTTATCTTATTTGCCTGAACTTAAAAATTATAAATAGATAAAAAATATTGTCCGACTAAAAACAAAATTATTCCAAAACTCATGTATACATATGGATATTTTAGAAATTTGCTATTTATTTGCTTATCTTTTATCTTTTTTCCAGGAATAAACAATAAAAGACAGTGACAGAAAAAGTATATACTTCCAAAAATTGCAAGAATATTTTTAAGTTGAGATGGAATCAAAATATCATTTATCTTCATATATTGATAATAATTTAATAAAGGAAATGTTATAAAAAACAGGAGAAGAAAAAAGGTCCCCTTCCACTGAATATCTTGACATCTTTTTTGGATGGCTACTGATAATATATAAAAAGCCAAACAATATATAATATCATTCAAAATTAAAGATTGTTTCATAGCAAATTGCAGAAATAAATGACAAAGGACAATTATTCCAAGAAAATCTCCCCTTCCAAGAAAGCCGTCCTTAGAAAAGAAATAAGAAAACAAACTATCTTCTTGATTGTTATTTAAATTTTGAGCATAGGGAGACATGGTTAATTCCTTTTTGTAAGACATAAGCATTCAATATCATAATTGAATGCTTATGTCAAAGTCAAGTTATTTGATTTTTTAGATATTTTTGACACTGACTGAGATATTTTTTTGCACCTTTGCTGATTGGTAATGCATCAAAACCAGCCTCAATAGCATAATTTGCATATTTGTAGGCTTTATCTAAATTTGCACTTTTAGCTAATTCTTCAAGAGCTTTTTGACGTTTTTCATATCCTCCATCAAAAAATGCATCATTAATAAAGTCATATAAACCTAGTGAGGCTGAATTGATTCCATGTTCAATACCTCCTAAGGTTCCTTGCAAAACGCCTTTGGCTCCTTCCAAGGCAATGTCACCGACAGATGAGCGGTTTAAATCCGGAGTATTATTTTCAATTCTCTTTGGGCCAGAAGTTTTAGAATTGTTAATTCTTTCAAGTAAATTTCCTGATTGCTTTTTCGCCCAAGGTGTAGGTGTTTGCTTTGTATTATAAGAAGATAATGCACTCTCTAATAAATTTTGAGATCTTTTTTTAGAAGCTTCTATCTCTTCTTGAGGCGCAACAATAGATGAATATGTTGGTTTTTCCCAAGTTTTCTTTCTCATTTGTTTTTCAGGATCTTCCTGAATGATATAACGTATAAGGTTACTCATAATTTTTTCCTTTCATGTTAATGTTGAGGGATTTAAAATAAAAAAAATCCGAAGAACTAAATCTTCGGATTTTGGACACACTTGTACCAAGTGATAATAAGTCTATAACAAATACATGTGCAATTTTCAAGATATAAATAAAATATATCAACAACTTTTAATATTTTTCTGTTTTACAATCTTTAATATGATATATATAATATTTTTGAAAATGTGATTGATATTAAAATGCGTATAAACAATAAGTTATGGGGAGAATGCAGACTTTTTTAGAGTTCCCCGGAAAGGGTGGAGACGACGTGCAGAACCCGAGCCAAAATCAAATGGTTAGCGCAAATTTTTGACTTATTGACCTCAATGACAATAGGTTTCAATTTCTATTTAACCATATTTTCAATTTTGCAATATATACTTTATTCATCTTAATCTTGGGAGTTTAAGAATGAGAAAAGGTGTTTTGATATTTGGTGTGATTGCTTTGATGACCACATCTTGTGCTTTGTTTCATCAAAATAAAGAAGAAAAATTTGTTAATCCTCTGTTTTATAAACAATTAGAACCATTTGCACTCGGGAG
>CALXZK010000030.1 GCA_944393225.1 uncultured Alphaproteobacteria bacterium | reverse complement strand
TCTCTCGCTACCATTCAAAAAGGCGGTATCTTTACCGCCTTTTTCATATTTAAAGTTACGTAGGGATTTGAACCCACAACTTTTCATAAATTAGCTATAAAAAAAGGCGATACATTTACCGCCTTTCCTTATCTAAGGTTTTTCCTTATTTCATATTTTCCATACACAGCAAAGCACCGCCAATAATACCGGCATTATTTTCAAACTCGGCTTCTCTTAATTTTATCGGCGCTACCACAATAGAACCATTCACATTTTTCTTCATCATCGGATAATTGATAAAATGTGCCATTGAGCCACCGAGCAAAACAATATCCGGATCAAAGATGCTGGCAAAAATTCGCACGCCGGATTCGACCATTCCCTGCCAGCGCTCAAATACATGCACGGCCTTTGCATCATTTTCTTTCAAACCATTGATAATATCATAACTCGTAGCATTATCGTCTTTATAAAATTCTTTGGCATCTAAATTAAGCGCCGTTCCGGACATATAAATTTCCAAACAGTCATAGTTACCGCAACCGCAACGACGGTGTCTGTCTTGACGAACCGGAAAATGTGTTTCTCCAGCTGCACCGGACTTACCTTTCAGGAGTTTGCCATTCACTATAATGCCGACACCAACACCCGTACCGAGTGTCAACAGCACAACATTATTCATATTTTGCGCATGACCAACTTTATATTCTGCCCATACGGCAGCGTTAGCATCATTTTCCACAAATACTTTCTTGTTTGAAAGAGCCTGAAAATCAATTTCTCCATATCCGGCAGGCAAATTTCCGACAGAACCGGTAATTCTTTTATTCTCAATATCCACGGTACCGGCAGTAGATATAGCAACGGCATCAATATCTGCTTCATTTTGAGTAATAATTTTTTTCAAAAGAGATTCGATAGCCTCTTTGGTTGCCGGCGTTGAATATTTCACCGGTTGCGAAACCAATTTTCCGTTTTCATCAACAATAGCAAAAGCAATTTTGGTTCCGCCAATGTCAAAAGAAAGTATTTTCATCTTTTTTCTCGATTATTTTTCATCAATAATTTCATATTCTGCATCAATGATTTTAGACTGACGCGGCGCTGAAGCTGTTTCAATTTTTATTTTGGTTTCCGAAGTTTGATGCTTACGTTTCAAAAATCCGGCAATAAAACTTGCCAGTCCTGATGCCGCAATAATAAACAGCAAAACCGGAATCAAAATAGATGCAACATAAAAAGCAAAAACAATTGCAAACATTCCGAGCGCTGCCCAAAAGACCAAAACCAGCCAATCATTCATATTTCTCATTATTATATCCTTATGAGAGGGTTTCAAACATACAAATAAGATAGGAATTTTTTTGTCGCTAATCAAGTTATAAAAACACAAATAAGGAATGTTTTTTAAAGATTGACAGTCAAAAAAAATGTGCTACTACCTAAGGCATATTTTTACTAAAACACTTATTTTACAGAGGAAAAAATGTTTGAAGAATTTAATTTACGCCAGTTTATCAGCGCCTTTGTCGTTTTGTTTGCGGTTATCGATGCTCCGGGTTCGATTCCTGTTATTTTGAAATTAAAACGCGGCGGTAAAACCGTTCATGCCGAAAAAGCAGCCTTATTATCATTCATCATGTTTTTAGGCTTCTTTTATGTCGGAGAAGCTTTTCTGAACTTGTTCAAATTGGACATTTCTTCATTTGCGGTTGCCGGTTCTTTAATCATCTTCATTATGGCTTTGGAAATGATTTTGGATATTGATATTTTTCACGAACGTCCGGATATGCCGAAAGATGCCACCTTTATTCCGATTGTCTTTCCGTTGTTTGCAGGTGCCGGCGCTTTGACCACCCTGCTCGCCATTCGCGCCCAATTTGCCGACATTAATATTATCGCCGCCATTCTGGCAAATATCGTCGTCATTTACGGTGTTATCAAAACAGCTAAGAGATTAAACCTGATTTTGGGCAACGGCTTTATTTATATGTTGCAAAAATTCTTTGGCATTATCTTGTTGGCCATCTCGGTCAAATTGTTCACCACAAACATCACTGTTTTAATTGAACACATCAAATAAGAATAAAACAAGATAAAAAAATCCCTCGGAATACCGAGGGATTTTTTTGTTTCTTAAGCTTTTTGCTCTTGCTTTTTGGCTTTGATTAAAGAAGCCGCAATTCCAATAAACAGAATGGAGAATGTAATGCACAGCGAGTGCCACGGTTGAATGTTAACACCGCAATACGGCAAGAAAATCTTCATTCCGATATAGATAAGAATGATGGACAAAGCTTGTTTCAAATATACAAACTTATGAACGGCAGCTTCCAACAAGAAGTACAAAGCTCTCAAGCCCAAAATGGCAAAGATGTTACTTGTATAAACAATAAACACATCTTGTGTAATTAAAAAGATGGCAGGAATACTGTCGAGAGCAAAAATCACATCCATGGTTTCAATAATCAAAAGAGCAAAGAATAACGGGGTAATATAGTGTTTTCCGTTTTCTTTAACAAAGAAATGTTCACCTCTGATTTCATGAGTCACATGGAAGAATTTAGAGAGAAAAGCATAAAGTTTGGTATCTTTAAGCTCTTTCTTTTGTTCTTTTTCCGGCAAAACCATTTTGGCACCGGTGTAAACCAAGAAAGCAGAAAAGATATACAATACCCAGTGGAAGTTTGAGATAAGAGCCTCACCAAGAAAGATGAGAATGGCGCGCATGATAAGAGCACCTAAAATACCCCAGAACAAAACGCGGTGTTGATACATACGCGGCACACCGAGAGAGGTAAAGATGATAGACATGATAAAAATATTATCCAAAGACAAACTTTTCTCAACCAAAAATCCGGTAAAGAAGAGCATGCCTTTATCCATACCTTCTTCATACATAATAAACACACCAAACAGCAAAGCTGCCAAAATGTAAATAATGCACAAAACGAGTGTATGCATAAAGTTCGGAACTTCGTTTTTGCGGTTAAAGAATAACAAATCCCAAAGCAAGAGGACAACAACGGCAATACCGAAAATCACCCACAGCCAAGATTCCGGTAATACCGGATGGTTTGTAAACAAATCTTGTAGTTTTTCCATAATTTTTCCTATTAATTACTTTTGTTGACATTGATTAAAAATATCCAACTTCGCATCATATGCAGAAGTTTTGATTCCCATCAGACCTAAAAACGAGTGGAACAAATTATCGTGAGAATATTCGTTCTCTAATTTTGTTTTCAGGCACTTCCGGTCGAGATGAAACTTATTTGCAAATTCATCATCAAACCACATAAGCATCGGCACGTTAATCTGCTCTTCGGGAGCCACCATATAAGGTGCCGCATGCAAATAAATATTGTTTTCGCCAAGAGATTCTCCATGGTCGGAAACATAGAGCATAAAAGTATTATACTTGTCTTGCAAAGCTTGCAGCTGCTTAATTAAGTCTGCCAAGTTTTGAGAAGTATAATAAATGGTATTATCATATACATTCACAATCTCTTCACGAGAGCATTTATCCAAGCGTTCGGTTTCACAATTCGGCTTAAATTTTTCGGCAGATTCTGGATAGCGCTTATAATAAGTCGGACCATGGCTGCCGAGTTGATGCAAAACCACAAACATATCTTTGTTTTCTTTTAATACACGCTCATTCAAACCTTGGTTTAAGATCTCGTCAAAGCAGGTATCTTTATCACAAAGCATTTGAGTTTCCACTCGAGAGCAAATTCCTTTACATCCGGTCACGTTACCGCGCCACCAAACTTTATAACCGGCACGTTGAACAACATCTAAAAGATTTTCGGTATATTCGGATTCCGATTTATCAAAATCATCACGTCCGTCTGCAGAAAAAATACAAGGCAAAGAAATAGCCGTAGAAGTACCGCAAGAATATACTTTTTTATAACTCAACATATCTTTCATGAAAGGTTGCAATGGTTCATTGGTTTGTTGATTGTAGCCATTCAAAGAAAAATTAGCTGCTCTGGCTGTTTCACCCACAACAAAAACAAACAGATTCGGTTTTCCGTTATTTTTCCAATAAGGCAGCAAAGAAGCGTCTTCGCCGATTTTTACCAACTCATGATGACGAGTTTTAAGCTTCTTTTTACTAACGGAAATGACCGCACTGACATAATTTACCGGAACCAAAAGATATTTAATCGGTTTATTATTGCGCAAGAACTGAGCCGTTTCTTTATATCCCATACCGATAATGGCGACAGAAATAACAAAAACACCTAAGATAAGAGCAATTTTTTGTAAAACCATTTTTTTTGGGGTAGCAAAAATAATTTTTGTTTTATAAATCAAAATTGACGGAACAACCGCCAACCCCAAAAACATCCATAACATTCCCCAACTAAGCAATCCGGCAACTTCTTGAGCATCTGTTTCAAGCACATTCATCAGCATCACTTTATCAATGGCCACATGATAAACAAACATAAAGTAGAAAACGCTCGCATTAAGCATGGTAAAAAGAATGGCTAAAAACTTGGTTATTTTCGGCCAAAATAAAATGGCACAAGCTGCGTTTAAAAGCAAAAATAACACCAAGGTCAACATACTGACAAAAATCGAACTGGGATAAACCTCCCACAATTTTTCAAAAAAGATTTTGTTATATGCAAACAATATAAACAAAGAAAATATAGCGTTGAACTTATAAGACTTCATTTGCCACCAAAAATCCTTAGCAAACAAAGATGATATTTTAGAAAAAAAGCGCATATTTCAATCCTTAACAAATTTATCTTTCCAAAAGATACAAGATGTGTATAATAAGTGTACAAAAACTTTTAATTTATACACTATCTTTACTTTTTGTTTTTAGACTATGTGCCATATAAAACAAAACTTAAGGAATGCTTAAATGGACAGTGGAATTTGTCTTCATAACGCCAACGTACTAACCGGTTTTTCGGTTATGGAAAATTGTGCTGTATATATTAAAAACAACAAGATAGTAGATGTCTTCAGTGAAAGACGCTTTCAACAAAAACAATTCTCACCCAAAGTTCAAATCATTAATGTCAATGGTTCTTTCATTGCCCCCGGCTTGATTGATACGCATATTCACGGCATTGGAGGATTCGGAACAGACGACGGAAAAACAGAGTCGATATTAAAAATGTCAGAGATTTTGCCCAAATACGGTGTCACCTCTTTCATTCCTACTCTTTACGCTGCCAAGCCCGATGAAATGCTCAAAAACATCAAAGCCGTGGTCAAAGCCATCGGCAAAGAAAAAGGCGCTCATATTTTGGGCATGCACTTAGAAGGTCCGTTCATCTCCAAAGAACGCTTGGGTGTTCAACCGGAAGACGCCGTCAGCCCGGTAGATATAGAATTGATGGAAAAATTCTATAAAGCTGCCAAAGGGCATATTATCAATATGACAGTAGCCCCCGAAATAAAAGACATGCGCCGACTTGCCTTATGGTGCATTTCTAAAGGCATAATCTTACAAGCCGGACACACCAACGCCACCTATGCCCAAATGGTTGAAGGTATGCAAGCACGGATAATGCACACCACGCACTTATTCAACGCCATGAGCCGCATGCACCACCGTGACCCCGGAGCCGTCGGTGCCGTATTTATCCATCCGGAAATGTCTTGTGAATTTATTGCTGACGGAATTCATATTGATTCTAACTTGATAAAACTTCTGTTCAAGTTCAAACCGCTTGATAAATTGGTAATGGTTACAGATTCTCTTAAACCAACCAAACAAAAAGCCGATGTTTTATACGCTAACAACGAAGAAGTTTACTTTGACAAATGCTTTTATCGCAAATCAGATAATGTGATTGCCGGCTCTGCCATGACCATGATAGACGGCGTCAAAAATCTTGTCGATTGGGGCTTAACCCTGGAACAAGCTATCCATGTATCTTCCCCCAGTCCGGCAGAGATATTAAAAATTCAAAACAAGGGCTATGTTGCCCCCGGCTTCGATGCCGATTTAATTATTTTTAATGAAGACTTTACAACCATCAACACCATCATCGATGGTAAAATTTATAAGGGAGAAAGATAATGCGCGTCATCATCAAAAAAAACTATGAAGAATGTGCTAAATGGGTTGCCAACTACATTGTAGATAGAATCAAACGTTTCCGTCCTACGGCAGACAAACCCTTTGTTTTGGGTTTACCAACCGGTTCAACCCCTTTGGGCGTATATAAAGAACTGATTGAAATGTTCAAAAAAGGCAAAGTCTCTTTTGCCAATGTGGTTACATTCAACATGGATGAATATGTTGGTTTGGATGCCAAACATCCGCAAAGCTACCATCGTTTTATGTGGGACAATTTTTTCTCTCACATCGATATTAAAAAAGCCAATGTTCACATTTTGGATGGCATGACTAAAAATTATGCCAAAGAATGTCAAGACTATGAAGACGCCATCAAAAGCTATGGTAAAATTCATCTGTTCTTGGGTGGTGTCGGCTCAGACGGACATATTGCCTTCAACGAACCCGGTTCTTCTTTAACTTCAAGAACACGTATCAAAACTTTGACACAAGAAACCATGCAAGCTAATTCTCGCTTTTTTGACAACGATATCAACAAAGTCCCCGGAACAGCCTTAACGGTTGGTATCGGAACAATTATGGATGCCGAAGAAGTGATGATAATGGTCACAGGCGCCAACAAAGCCAGAGCTCTGCACCATGCCATTGAAGGCAGCATCAACCACATGTGGCCGGTCAGCATTTTACAAATGCACCAACACGGTTTTATTGTTTGTGATGATGAAGCCACAAAAGAATTAAAAGCCGATACGGTTAAATACTTCAAAGAGATTGAAGGCTCTAAAATAAGAAAATAATTTTAAGCATAAGACCAAAAGAAAAAGCTCTCGAAATCGAGAGCTTTTTTATTATTTTGAAAATGAGTTATTTCAACCAATATTCAATGGTAGAAACCACTCTGACCTTCTTTTCAATTTGAGATGCCTCAGATGCTCCTGCTGTTTGCTCAGAGGGCAAAATTGAAAAGACACCTTGGTTGGCATATTTAATCTTGCCAACGGTAGAATTTGAGCTTTTAGCAAATTCTTGTGCAGATGCCTCAGCATTTTTAGTAGCTTCTTCAAGCATTTTGGGTTTAATCTCATTGAGTTTGGTAAACACATAAGAAACCGGTGTGCCATATTGATTTTCAAAAACAATACCTTGAGCAATCAAATCTCCGGTTTTACCTAAACTATTTGCCACCAAATCAACCTTTTGTGAACGAACGGTAATTGTTTGGTTCAAAATATAGCGAGATGCGGCAGCCCCTTCATTACGATAAGGATTAGCCATCAAGTCATTGGTGTTGATTGATTCTGCAACAATCTCATCATCGCTAAAACCTTGCTGTTTCAAAAAAGAAATAATGGTTTGAGCTTTTTGCGCAATTTCTTGTTGAGCCAAAGACAAATCATTGTTGGTAACAACAAACTTCAAATCCCAAACGGCCAAATCGGCACGTACCGGCATTTCTGACAAACCTTTAACCGTCACATAGTTTGAGTTCATTTTGGTTTGGTAGTAATAATATCCGGGGAAAAATCCGGCAGCACACAAACCGGCACCAACCAGCAATGCTGAAAAAATGCGTGTCATTCCTTTGCCGCATTTGCAGCTTTTGCCGCAAGAGCATCCACAAGTGCAAGGTTTGCCTTCATTACATCCGCAAGTGCAATCCGGACCGCAAGAACAAGTCTTTTTATCTTCCATAATTCTCTCCTTTAGTTTTGAGATGTTTGACCGATACAATAATAGTTAAAGCCATTTTTGATTGCTTCTTCTTGATTTATAATATTGCGCAAATCCACAATATTAGAACACAAAACTTCATGTTTTAATTTAACAAAGTCAATATTTCTGAAATCTTCCCATTCGGTTAAAACGGCAACCACTTCGGCATCTTTGCAAGCTTGATAAATGTCAGTGGCATAATCCACTTTCTCAATCAGAAGTTTGCGTGCATTATCAAGAGCTTTGGGATCATAAACGCAAATGTTTTTATTGACTTTGAGCATATCGCGCACAATATCCATCGCCGGAGATTCACGACAATCATCCGTACCGCCTTTGAAAGCCAAACCCAAAACGGCAACGCGACCATGATTGCGGTCTGACAGGTGCGATAAAATGCGTTCAGCCATTTCGGCTTTGCGTTCATCATTTTTAGCGATGGTTGTTTCAATCAAATTAAGGTGCACGCCATATTTTTTTGCCATTTGCGCCATAGCATTGGTATCTTTGGGGAAGCAGGAACCGCCGTACCCCGGTCCCGGATTCAAAAATTTCTTACCGATACGAGAATCCAGTCCCATACCTTGCGCCACTTCTTTAATATCGGCACCTGATTTTTCACAGAAATTTGCCATTTCGTTAATGTAATGAATTTTCATCGCCAAAAAGGCATTGGAGGCATATTTAATGGTCTCGGAAGAGCGACGTTTAACAAAAAGAAATTGTGTTTTGTTTTCAAATGGTTGGTAAAGTTTCTTCATAACTTCACGAGCTTTATCGGTGTTAGCTCCGACAACAATTCTGTCCGGATTAAAAAAGTCATGAATAGCAAAGCCTTCGCGCAAAAACTCAGGCAAAGAAATCACATCAAAATCAGCTGTCGGGTTAACTTTGCGGATAATGGCTTCCACATCATCACCGGTACCGACAGGAACAGTTGATTTAACCGCAACAACGGTATAATCCGTGAGATATTCCGCCAACTCGTATGCCGCAGCGTGAATATATTGCATATCGGCTTCTTTGGTAAACGGATGCGGCGGTGTACCGACGGCAATCATCACAATATCGGCAGGAGCAACGGCTTCTTTCATTTGCGTGGTAAATTTGATGCGACCGTTTTGAACATTTTTTTCAAAAAGCTCAGCCAAGCCGTCTTCAAAAATTGTTAATTTTCCGGAAGAAAGAGCATTTATTTTAGCTTCATCTTTATCTACGCAAACAACCTCGTTACCGAGTTCGGCAAGACCGACACCGGTCGGAAGTCCGACATAACCTGTTCCGATAATGGCAATTTTCATATTATATCCTTTCTGCAATTTTTTTATACTATAGCAGAGAGGTTGCGGATTACCACCTTTTAAGCTAACATTTCCACCAGTTTTTCAGCACATTTCAGCCCATCTACCGCAGCAGACATAATGCCACCGGCATAACCGGCACCTTCGCCGCAAGGATACAAGCCTTTGACTGAGCTTTGCAAAGTTTCATCTCGATAAATGCGGATTGGAGAAGAACTACGGCTTTCCACACCTGTCATCACGGCATCATACGTAGCAAAGCCGTGGAGCTTTTTATCCATATCCACAAAAGCCAAGCGCATGGTTTCAAGAATGTATGAAGGTAAAACCGCTGCCATATTGCCAAAGGTCACCCCTGGGGTATAGCTGGGTTTAACAGATCCTGCTTGTTTAGAATCTTTGTTTTTTAAGAAATCACCAACCAGTTGCGCCGGTGCATGATAGTTACGCCCACCGGCAATAAAAGCTTTTTCCTCGAGTTCTCGCTGCCAATACATGCCTTGCAACGGATGAGAGCCGCCAAAATCTTGCGGGGTAACACCGACCAAAAGTGCCGCGTTGGCATTTTCTTTATCACGGGCATGCTCGCTCATACCGTTAGTTACTACCCTATTCTTCTCAGAAGCTGCAGCAATCACCTCGCCACCGGGGCACATGCAGAAGGTAAAAGCCGAACGACCATTTGGCGCATGATATGCCATTTTATAATCTGCGGCGCCAAGCTGAGAAGAAAATTTTCCGTATTGTGAAGAACTTATAAGCTTTTGCTGATGCTCTACACGAACTCCGACAGCAAAGGGTTTCGGCTCAATTACAAAGCCTAAGCGATAAAGCATTTCAAAAGTATCTCGCGCACTATGCCCAATCGCCAAAATGACGGAATCTGCGGCTTGTTCATAGATATTACCTTGCGCATCTCGAACTTTCAGCGCCGTAATTTGCTGATTTTTAACCTCGATGTCTTCAAGCTTATTTTCAAAGCGATATTCTCCGCCCAAACTTTCTATTTTATGGCGAATATTTTGCACCACTTGAGCCAAAATATCTGTTCCGACATGAGGTTTGGCAAGATAAAGAATTTCTTCCGGTGCTCCGGCAGAAACCAACTCTTGCAACACCTTGGCGGTGTATTTATCTTTTTTGATACCACTCATCAGTTTGCCGTCAGAAAAAGTGCCGGCACCACCTTCCCCAAATTGGACATTTGATTCCGGATTAAGCTCACCACCATGCCAAAAGGCTTGCACATCTTGTTGACGTTCCGGCACCGGACGACCGCGCTCAAGAATAATCGGCTTTAAACCGGCTTCAGCCAGCGCAATTCCGGCAAGCATTCCTGCAGGACCACTTCCAACGACAACTGGTCTGAGAGATGTTTTTGTTTGCTGAAGAGTATATTTTTCCGCCTCTTCTACAATAAATATATCTTTGCAATTACAACAAGATAAAAAGCTTTGTTCATTTTCAACTTCAACATCAAAACCATAGACATAATGCACATCAGACTTGCGTCTAGCATCTATGGCTTGTTTGATGATTTTAAAAGACAACCATGTTCCCCAATAGCCAATTTCTTTTTTAATATATTCGGGTAAATCTGACAAAGGAACCGACAACGGCACTTTGATATTATTGATTCTGAACATGGATATATCCTTCTTATAAAAAATTTTATCAGAATATAATCCAATTTTATCAGATATGCCACAAAAAAAGGCAATAGTCTGAAAACTATTGCCTTATTGAAGCATAAGTGTAATTAAAAACACAACAGCACTTGCTCCCATCATTCCTAAGAAAAACTTCCAACTGGTGAACGTTTTCCACGTTAAATAAACTCCGGCGATCAAACAAAAAATACCGCCGCCCCACTCAAGAATAATTCCCAATGTTTTGGGAAAAATCCACATCCATGAATCTGATGAGCACATCAGGATTGCATAAATTGACAATCCGATAAGCGCCGGCATCCAGAGATATTTTCCTTTTGTTGCACCAAGAATCAGCCCAATTAACTGTAAAAAGAAGGCTAACACGAAAATACAGTATACCAAACAAAGTATAACTGTAATGATACTAACGATTAATTCCATAAGCTATTTTTTAATTAATATAATAACAATGATAATTACCAGAATGACCCACCACCCAATGTAGGCAAATAATGATGAGACACCCCACCAAAGCAGCCAGCAAACTGCAGCGGCAAATATTAAGATAACAGCAATAGCTATTATTTTAATCAAAATAGCGGCCAGAATAAAAAATAGTATCACAGCAATGATTAACTCTAACCATCCCATATACATACAAATTTAGGTGCAGTATCGAGGCGAATACCGCGTGAATAATAGCCTCTATAATAATTTTTTGATAAGAGAAATATAGCAGAAAAACGGCAATTTGACAAGAATGAAAATAAAACAAAGTTGCTTGAGTTACCCATTATACGAACTTTTACAAATTTCTTTTTTTATGAGCGTAATAATAAGAAACCAGCAAAAATATAAGGGAGTGTACAAAAAAGTACATGAGCGAATATTTTATGCGCAGTTTCTGTATTAGAACGCCATAAAAAAGAAATTTAGATTTGCATGTTGAAAATAGACTGATAAGCCTTTATCGCTGTGTCGCGGAAAGCAACGACCGTATCAAGAGCAAGCTCTGCGTTGGAAACAGCTAAGACCACATCTTGTGCACTGGCTCTGCCTTGAATGGCAGCAAGAGTTGTTTGCTCACTTTTTTTACCCAAGTCTTGAGCTTCTTCAATGCTGGATTTGACCATCTCGGAAAAAGTGGAGCCGGAACCGGTAACTTGAACCGGAGTAGATTCTTTAACAGGAGTTTGCGCCCCTATTCTGCTGAGAGCGGCTTGATAAGCATTGAGAGCACTTGAAATATTACTAACCACGATTACAACTCCTTATTACTTCAAAATATCCAAAACTTTAGAATTCATATCTCGCGCAGTTTGCACCATGGTAAGATTTGCTTCATAGGCGCGTTGCGCTTCTTTCATATCCATCATCTCAACAAGCGTATTGACATTGGGCATGGAAACATAGCCTTGCTCATCGGCTGCCGGATGATTGGGAGCATATTTTTTAACAAACGGCGATTGATCTTTGATAACCTTGTCCACTTTGACCATCTCGGCACCGGTTTGTTTATCGATGTAGTTTTTAAAAGTGACAACCTGACGACGATACGGATCTTCTCCGGGGCGAATACCCACAGATTCGGCATTTGCCATGTTTTCGGAGATAATGCGCAAACGCTCGCTCTGAGCTTTCATTCCCGAAACGGCAATATCAGATGTTACAGACAAATCACTCATCAACTAAAACTCCGTTACGCATTAATTTTTGTATTAGCCACTTTAAGCATATCCATATATTTGCCATAAATGGTAATCATACGGTTATATTCACCGCTTGCCTTGCTGGCTTGGTTGAGCTGATCTTCAATTATGACACCGTTACCGTCAATTGTCAGCGGAGATGTCGGTTTTGGGGTATAGACCTCAAACTCGGCATTATTGCTGTGGCGCATGACGGCATCTTGGTGAGTTAAGTGTTTTTCATTGGTGGTGCGCATAGCCAATTTTGGTGTTTGGTTTGCTTCAACTTGTTTTTTGAAATCGGGCTCTGCCACGTCTTTGGCTAAATATTTTGGGGTAGTTGCATTGGCCAGATTCTCAGAAATCACGCGTTCTTTTGCAGTTTGATAGCGCATGTTTTTCTTAATCAAATCAACAACTTGCAGATTGTTTAAATCCATTTTCATTCCCCCAACATTATGATTTTGTTTCCCATACAAAAATCTAATGCAAAAACCGTGCCTTAATTAAAAGTTCTTGCCAACTTTTCCCCAAAAGTTTATACTTTTACAAGAACCAATAAAAAGGCAACGCTTATGTCTGAAAAAGATATTAATGAAAGATTAACAAATAGCAATCAAGAAAACAGCTTGTCCACAGATTATGCTGTTGCTTTGGGCTATGAGCCGGATAAAGACAAAGCACCTAAAGTTTTGGCCAAAGGTCAAGGTCACGTTGCCCAGAAAATCATTCAAATTGCCATTGATGAAGGCATTGAAATAAGAAAAGATGCCGATTTGTTGCAAATTTTAAAAGCCGTGGATATTGATAGCGAAATCCCAATTGAAGCCTTTTCTGCCGTGGCCGAAATCATCTCTTATATCTACCAACAAAATGGCAAAGAAATCAGCAAAGACTAAGCCAATTTTTCCATCACGCAAATAAAAAATCCATCGGTTTCGGTTGTAAGCGGAGATAGCCTTAAATATTTTTCCGAATGATACGGATATGGCGCATCTATCTTGCTTTCCCATAGTTTTTTGATGTTTACGGGATGCATGGTCGGATTGTTCTGCAAGAAAGCGGCAATAATCTCCTCGTTTTCTTCATTCAAAATTGAGCATGTGATATAGATGATTCTACCCCCGACTTTGGTCTTTTCATAAGCGGTTTGCAAAATGTCAATCTGAATGCGATTAAGCTTATCAACCATATTTTGATTAAGGCGAAATTTTGCATCGGGAGAACGACGCCATGTTCCCGTTCCCGAGCAAGGAGCATCAACAACAAAGCGGTCAAAATTGTTATCTGAGGTTGCCACAAAATCCATCAACTCAATATTGTTGATATGCAAGCGTTCCATTCTCGGCTTGATGGCCATTAAGCGCTTTTTTTCAATATCATGCGCCATAATATGACCTTTATTTTGCAAAATATAAGCCATAGCCAAACTTTTGCCTCCGGCACCGCAGCAATAATCTATGATTTTGTGTTCAGGCTTCACGTCGCATAAAATTGCCGCAATCTGCGAAGCCTCGTCTTGCACCTCAATCTCGCCTTCTTGATAAGCGATGCAATTGCCGAGCGGAATGCGTTTGAGCGAGCGGATACCGTAAGGAGAATATGGTGTCGGCAACACTTCAAAACCTTCAGCTTTGAGTTTTTCCAAAACCCCTTCCCGATTTTTGACATTGATGCGGAAATCAGCTTCTGCCGGCTCGTTTAAAGATTTGAGCAAACGCACATCTTGCACTTTTTTATACAACCACTCCGGCGTTTCAGCTTCAACAAAAGGCGGATAAACTTCGTCATTGTCTTCTTTAAGCCAAGCTTTTTCTTCTTCGCTTAATGCTGAGGGGCAATATTGTACTCCACTGAAAATCTCATCAATATTTTCGCCTTTTTGTTTGAGATAGGTCAGCAAAATCTTGCGATATTCTTTAGAGCGCGCATCAAATTCCAACTTCATACGATTACGAATAATCGTCCACACCGTATCAGTGATAAAACGTCTGTCTTTGGAGCCGATGTATTTGCGAGCTTTCAAATAAGCATCAATAATTCCGTCTGCCGGTTTAAGGTCTTTGAAAATTTCGCTGATAAGCTCTAAAACGGCTTGATAGCGCGCACCTTGCTGCATAAAAACGAACTCCTATCTATCTTCCCAGAGCTCAAAACGAGGCTTGCCGTTGGGAAGTTCATCTTCAAACATGGTCAAAGGACGAGCCCAAATTTGGGTTTTGTTTTTAACATTGCAATAAATAACCAACTCTTCTTTGGTTTCGGTGTGTGTTGCCACTTCCAAAACCAAATAGAGATTGCCTTTGTAGTGCTTATAAATTTGCCCGCGATGTACCATATTTTTTTTACTCCTGAATATCTTTTTTGAAACCGATAGCCACCAAATATTCCTCAGGTGAACCCTGACGGCTGGCATCCGGCTTGGCATGAGCCACTTTTTTGAAACGCTTTTTAATATCATTCAACAAACCTGCTTCAGCGCCGCCTTTGAAAACTTTGGCAATAAAAATACCATCTTCTGCCAAAACCTCTTTGGCAAATTCATAAGCAATTTCCACCAAAGCAATGGTACGTAAATGGTCTGTTTGTTGGTGTCCGGTCGTATTGGCTGCCATATCACTCATCACAATATCTGCCTCACCGTTCAAAAGCTCTTTCAATCTGTCGGCAGCTTCCGGCTCGGTAAAATCTTGGCAAATGAGTGTTGCTCCTTTAATCGGTTCGGCTTCCAAAATATCAATGCCGACAACCTTACCCGTTCCTTTGTTGCGTTCAACGGCAACTTGTGTCCAACCACCGGGAGCACAGCCCAAATCGACAATGGTTTTGCCCTTGCCTAAAAAATGAAATTTTTCATCTAACTGAATGAGCTTAAAAGCCGCACGTGAACGATATCCCAATCGTTTAGATTCGGCAACGTACGGATCATTAAGCTGACGCTCTAACCAGCGGTTAGAAGATTTATCTCTGTATTTTGCCGTTTTAACACGCACGGTCAGTTGGTGTCGACCGCGAATTTCTTTGGCTGATTTTGTTAACTTTACCAT
>CALXZK010000029.1 GCA_944393225.1 uncultured Alphaproteobacteria bacterium | reverse complement strand
TAACATCTTAGCGCGCAAGGGTAGCGATAGCACCCGCGGCAAGCTTAGATGCCAAAGTAACGAGCAGCGGGGCTGCGAAATCCCGACGCGCTCACCATTTAAGAAAAGCTCTGTTTTTACAGAGCTTTTTTTTTGTCCTCAATCTCGTCAGGGATTCGAACCCGTAAGGGAGCGCTAAGCAAAAATGCAAACGATTTTGCATTAATATAGGAAAGAATCTCAAGAAGTCTTAGCCAATAAATATGTGAAAAATATCTTGTATAAAAGTTCACAAATAGGTCTTAAAAAAATATCCACACAACATATTATGAAAATTTTATGAAATTTTAAAAAAAATTATATGTTGTTAATCAAATGTTTAGATTTGTATGACTAAGATTCGGATACAAACTAATTTTGGAGAATAAAGATGAAAAACTTTAATGAAAATGATATTCGCGTAGCTGCATATTTCAACTGGTTGAATTCTGGTTGCCAAAACGGTAACGATTTGCAAAACTGGAACTTGGCTTTGCAACAATTGGCAGGCAACTCTGCTTCTAACAAAAGCGGTAATAAAGCATCTAACAAAACATTAGCCGCTAAAGCAAGCAACAAAACAATCACCAGCAAAGCAGCAGCTATCAAAACAATCTCCAAAACTTCAGCTTCTTCAAAGAAAAAAAGTAAGTAAGTTAGATAAGTTTTGGCAGATAAATAAAAAAGCCTCGGCGTAAAAGCTGAGGCTTTTTTATTTGTTTGATTTAACTTGACTTTAAACTTGCAAGTAGTAATACCGACTTAGAAAAAATATTATTAACCCTAACTTTATAATTTATCATTATGGAAAATTTAAGAGTTGTAGAGGCATCAAAGCAAGTATTTTACTATGATGCCACAAAAGGCGGTTCTTGTTTGTTAAGTTCATCTCAACAAGCAGGCTATTTTTTGTTGAAAGATGGAAGTAAAAGCTTTCATACGGTTTATGATCAGGAGTGTGGAATTTTCATTGATGAAAATTTGTATATTCCGCTGAAGCTATCCAAACAGAAGTTCACGGCTCACGAAGCTCGGCTTTACTATGAAACAATGGAGCAGAAAATCCCCGATTTGTATAAAATCGTTCGTCTGCAACAAGCGTTGTATGAGGTAAACCAATCTTTGAAGGCGGTCGGAATGCAAGATTATTGCTTTTCGGGTAATGTTCTGGAAGATTTGTGGTATGAAGAAAACCTAAGCAAGGCAGATAAAGATGCCAAACGGCGTTGTATCATCATCAATGAATATGGCGATTATACTCGTCCGGAGTATCAATTACTGCGTGATGATTATTTGCTGTACGACAAAAGGCTCGTTTATCACAAAGAAGAAGGAAAATATCATCCCAAAGCTTTAACCTTGTGTCTAACCTTGTCGGATGTAGATATTTTATTTTTGAACGGTTTAATCTTCTGGCGCGGAAAGGATAAATGCTTAAATTACCTTCCGGCAGACAATGGAGTAGATTTGATTGTTCTTGGAAAAGACTTAATCCGTTGTGAAAATGTTTTATATCAGGCTTGTGACCAAGGCTTGGTTAAGGTGGCTAAACTTGATGAGGAGAATCTGTATAGACATACGGATATCAATATCTGTTCTGATACCGAGTTTGAGACAAAAGAATATTCGACTATGACCCAAGAAGGCATACCCTATGCCGAATATTTAACAGTCAAAAAGTATCAAAAGAATGACAAAGGAATATACGCTGAAATCAGTTCAGATCAAATCACTTTGTATTCAGATTGATAATTCATTTTTTTAACAATTAAAACCTTTTGCGTTATGACAACAAAACAAGTTGAGGCATTATTGTCTTGCATTAAGTCAAATGCCATAAATACAGCTGATTTGTATACATATTTGAATACCATTAATCCCGGAGATTTTCATTTTACCAACGGCACGCATTTTCCGGTTCTTATCCCCGGATTAACTGCCGACGGTGTCTTTGCCGATGATGAATATTATCTGAGTATGTATGAACGGAGCAGGGGCAAAACCACAATCAATCGTGCACAAAATTATTGCCACAATCGAGGAACCGTTTTACCAAGCTCTTGGGCTCGCGATAATATGGAAAAATACCGGAGCAAGATTAATGAATCTTTGCGCGCAATCAATTTTCCCGAATTGCAAGAAGGGGAATATTGGGCTGAGGGAGATATGGCAGGATATGGAACAATGCCTGAAATCAGTATTGATGGTCCCGGAGTTGGCGATTGGAACTATTACGGCGGCAGCGGTGATAACTATTACAAATATGTTCGCGGTTGCGTCAAAGTTTATACTTCACCCAAACAAGTCAACTTTGTTCCGGAAATTGAATTTGCAGGCAAGGCGTGTGTATCAGATTTTGTTTTCAAACAAATGGGTGTTTCTCGTTATCTTTTTGAAAAATACCTGAAAACAAAATCATCTTACCCTTGTCCCGGAAATTATCTGCTGAAAAATGGATATTGTTCCAGACAAACGGTATACAATCAAGAGGCGGGCATCTTTGTTAATCCCAACCTCGCTATCAAGTTGGAAATGCCGAAACGTGCATTTACGGCGGAACAAGCAGAAGTATATTTGAAGGCAAATGAACAACGCTTGCCGGAATATTTTGCTTTGCGACAGGTTGAAAAAGTTGTGCCGCAGGTAAACAAATCTCTTGAGGCAATCGGTATGAAAGATTATGCCTTGCCTGAAGATGTTGTAAACGGTTTTTGGTGCGTGGAAAACTTTGCCAAAGCGGTAGACAATGCAGACAATGGTGAAGAACCGGAGAAAAAACGCCTTATATTTATCAATCACCAGAATAATGTTGATGACAGATTTTTGCTGGTTGAAGATATTTGGGAGCATATTTCTCTGGAATAAACAAAACTCTTAAATAAAAAGCCCCGACTAAAAAGTCGAGGCTTTTTTTTATGCAAAATATAAAATACACCCCACAAGAAGCGGAATGGAAAGATTATCATCAAGTTTGAGTTTGTCTTCAAAAAGCTCGGCAATGGTCGCCACCATGCAAGCAATGATACTGACGTTTCGCACATTAAAAATCGGGTTAAACAAAAGCATAATAACCAAAGCACTGACAAAAAATGCCGTACATCCTTCCAATGATTTTTGTTTACGTATTTTTCGTGTACCAAAACATTTTCCGATAATGGCGGCACAAGCATCGGAAACAATCATAATGGAAAGTGCAATTATGCAAATATTTTTTGGAAAAAATAAGCAGCAGAGAAGAGCGCCGCAAAGAACATAAAATGCACCGGATAATGTAAAATGGTTGCGCTTGAGCTCTTTAATGCGCAATGTCTGACTAAAAAGCTTGCCGGTTAAGCGGCGAAACCAAAAATATTTTTTATAATTGGCATATTCTGCGGCCAAATCCAATATCAGGAGCAAAGCCAAGATATAGACAATGGCGTGCATCGGCATAAAAAACATCAAAGTCGGAATCCATAAAGAACTCAAGTGAACAGATTTGCACCGTATTATGAATATTTTATTGGAAAATGCCATAAAATATACGCCGAAAGAGAAAAAAATTGCCGTGAAGGTTTATATTAAAAACAAAAAAATTTGTATTGATGTCAAAGATGAAGGTGTGGGTATCAAAGAAAAAGACTTACCTCATATTTTTGAAAGGTTTTACCGGGCGGACGCTTCTCACAACCGCAAGGTTTCAGGTTACGGATTAGGTCTTTCTATTGCTTTTAAAATCGTAGAAAAATATCACGGGCAGATTCGTGTTGAAAGCCAAGTCGGCAAAGGCTCAACTTTTAAGATAGAGTTTTCCTCAGCTTAAATATAATTTTTCTTTATAACCTTTAATAAACGCTTTAAAAACTCAAGTTTTTTGCTATTCTGAGCAAAGTTTTATGAGGCATGGAACGCATGATAGCAAACAGTGTATTCGTTTTGACGCTTTGGGGCGCTTTGGGTAGTATTCTGGTTTCGCCGAAAAGCAATCGGATTATGAGCTTTATGACGTTGATGATTACATCCGTCATTTTCTTTTTTTTGAGCAAAAATTATCTTGCCGGCATCAAAGAGCCTTTTTCTTTTGAATGGCTAAAATATATGAGCTTGCAGGTTGAGGTGGATTTGTCCTCCAATGTAGGGAATTATGCTCAAATTTTACCGGTCTTTTTATTAACCCTGATTTCAATGTTAATAGCGGTTTTCAATCCCGAAGAGGTGAGAAAACAACGCTTTTGCTGCTTGCTTGCGCTTAATTTATGTGTTGTTTGCGGAGCTGTATGTGCGGTTAATCTGATGCAGCTTTTGATATGCAGCTGTTTGATGACCGTGTTGGGCTTTTGCATCATTGATGATATGGATGCCAGAAAGAAATATGCTTTTTATAATTTGCTTGCTGATTTGAGTTTATTTAGCGTATGCAGCCTGACTTATGGCTATATCGGTAGTTTGGATTTCAAATCTTTGCCGATGTTTGACAAGCTGGGAGCTCACCGCGATTTGGTGGCAATTTTACTGGCTTTTGCCATCAGCTTAAAACTCGGTTTGTTCATGTTTCACAACCAATTATACGATTTAAGCGTTTTGCACTTCAATCGATTGGCATATTTGCTCTTTTGTTCCACACCTTTTGCCGGATTGATTATTTTGCATAAGTTCTATCCTTTAACTTCAGTTTCGGCATACGGGCAACCGATTTTGAAAACATTGTCCGTATTAACCGTATGCTGCGGCATATATAGCGCCTTGTTTATGAATAATATTAAAGAGAAAACAATCGGCTTGGTACAAATTTTGTTCGGATTCGGTTTAATCCAGCTTCTTTTCTTCTCCACCGATTTTAATGTGATAGAAAATATTATCTTTCTCGGTGGCGCCGTCTTTTGCTTAATGCTTTTTGCCGTGTATTATGCTTCTTCTTATGAGCTGAATGTTTCTAAAATGGGCGGCTTTATCAACGGTAACAAGTTTGGCTTTTTGCTGCAAATGATAGCCTTTTTTGCTTTGTTGCATTATCTGCTCATCTCTTTTTCCGGCAATGCATATTATGTTGCTTTGGGCTTTGCCGCAATTTTGACAATTGTCGTGGCTCATATTTTAAGGCAAATCTTTTTTGGTGAAACCCACGCTGACGAGCGCGTCTTGGCAATGCTCAAAAATCCGGCATGGTATTTGCTTTTTTCTCTGTTGGCATTAGGTGGTTTGTTGGCAAGTTTTTCTTATCAAAAAGCACTTATTGAAATGGGCGCTTTGTTCCTTTTATTTGTGCTTTTGCTGGTGCTTTATCCTTTGCGTAAAACAGAAGCCTTATATAACAGTGAGTTAGTGCAGGAAAGTGATGCTTTTGAAACGATTTTTGACTTTTTAATCATCACGCCCTTGACCATTTTGGGGCGCATTTTGTGGCTATTGGTGGACTTTATTTTGATTGAACGTACCATCATCAATTCTTTGAGCGATGCGACGGGATTGATGATTCGTAGCGTTTCCAAACTGAATATATTTTCAGCCAAGCTCTATGTTGTTTATGTTATAGCAAGCTTTGGTTTAATTGCTTTCTTGGCTTATATGGGGAATAAGTAATGCTTAATACCTTTTCCATTTTATCTTTGATTATCGCTATTCCGTTTTTGGGAATGTTGTTTACGCTTTTTGCCAAGGAAGCGGGAGATAACAGCACCCGCAATGTTTTCAGTGTTGCGGTTTTTGCCGTCATCGCCAATATTGTTATGATATTGCGCATTTTTATGTTGATGGAAGTTTACAAACCCGGATTGCAACTGGTAGAAACCTATAACTGGATGCAAAACCCCAATATTGATATTGTTTTTGGGGTGGATGTTTTGTCATTAATGTTGCTTTTGGCAATTCACATTGCCTTTATCATCGGCTTTATCGGCGTGAGAAACAATCTTGAACACCAAAAATCTTTGATGGTTTGGTCTTTAATGTTTCTGAGTATGATAACCGGATTTTTCGTAGCAGCTGATATTTTCTCATTTTATATCTTTTTTGAGGCTATGCTGTTGCCTTTATTTATGCTGCTCGGCATGTTCGGCGATGTCAAAAGAGAAGAATATATCAATCGCTTTTTGCTTTATAATATGTTGGGTGCCGTCATCTTTTTCGTGGCAACGGTTCTGCTTTTCAACTATCAACATGGTATGTTGGAGCTGCAACAATTAAACAATATGAAACTGGATAGCCGGTTGGAATATTTTATTTGGGCGGCAATTTTCATTTCTTTGTTGTCGCGTATTCCGGTTTGGCCTTTCCACTATTGGATTGCATCTGTCAACTCCAGCATTCGTAATCCGATGATTTTCTTGATCTCCATGATTTTGCCTTTGACCGGAATTTATGGTTTTGTTCGTTTCTTACCCAAAACCTTGCCGTCAATTTTAGGAAACTATATTCTGATTTTGCAAATTATCGGTGTCGTTACCATGTTGTTTATTGCTCTTATTGGTCTGATAAACAAAGATAGACAATACAAAATTTTTTCATACATCACGGTCTATTACATTATGTATATGCTGGGAATTCTGACCAGAAATGAAGTTATTTTATTAAACATTGCCTTTTCGTTCTTCAGCTATTTGATTATTGTTGCCTCAATGGAAGTTTTCTCACACTATATTGCCAAAGAGCAAAATCAGCAAGGCGTGTTGGATGATGGTTTGTTATGTGCTTATCCCAAATTATCCATCATCTATTCATTCATGACCTTGGCAGCAGTAGGCTTACCGTTGTCATCATTGTTTTTGAACAACTTTTTGATTTTGTCAGACTTGCTGGCGGTTAATATCAAAATGGGCATCATCATGTTGCTGTCTTTGGTCATTGTTTCTTCGGCGTTGTTAAAAGAATTGTTCCGCCTGCGTGATGCTGAAAAATGCACATTAACCGCATCGGGACAAAATGACATCAGTCGGGGCATTTTCAGCTTTATGTTGTTTATCTGTTTTGTATTGTTGATGTCATTCATCAAACCATTGTGGTTTGTGATTGGGGCATAGGAGATAAGAAATGTTGGCAAAAATCGTAACTTTTTCTCCCGAAATGTTTTTGATATTGGCTTTACCCTTAATGGGATTGATAAGCCGTTATCGCAGCTCCAAAACGGCAAAAACATTTTATTCCGTATCCAAAATAATGTTGTTGCTTTCCATGTTGGCAACGATTGTCTTTTACAATCGCTCACCTTTTCCGTTGCTGATGCAAAACAACACCTACACAACATTATATAAAATATTTATTGAGCTTTTGGCTTTCGGCACCTTCTTTTTGTCTTGCAAATGGTTTTTAAATAAAAACCGCTCTTCCGCTATGTATTATGCCTTGGGGCTTGGTGTTATCTTAAGTTTGAATGTGATGATTTCAACGGTTCATTTCGGCATTTTGGTCGGGGGATATTTTGTCGCCTCATTGTTGCAATATTTTATGTTGAAGCTGGGAGCCGAAGATTATGAATATGAAGAGGGCGGCTTCCGCTATTTTGCTTTTATGTTCTTGTTTTCAGCCATTATGTTGATGAGTGTATTGTGGTTCCACGCCCAGACCGGAAGCTGGAATTATGAGATGGTTGCTAAATATTATGCCAAACATGCTTGGAACATAAAAGACATCATGGCTTTTGCCGGAATTTTGCTGCCGTTATTATTCATGATGGGCGTTGCTCCGTTACATTTCTGCAAAATCGAATTGTCCGGTTTAAGCATCTTGCCGGTTTGTATGTTAAATAATCTCTTGCCGTTAGTTGCAAGTTATGCCGTTTTGCTTTGTTTGCTGACCGATGTTTTTGCTTCCATGCAGGCAATATATTTGCCGTTTTTGCAAATTGTAGCCATTATCTCTTTATTATGGGGCGCAATCAGCGCCATCAAAGAAGAAAACCTACGTCGCATGTTTGGTTACTGCGGTGTTTATTCTTTAGGGTTCATAATCTTGGGAATTTTGCCGTTCAGTAATAATGGCATTACCAGCAGCTTTGTCTATTTAGTGTCATATCTGCTGACCATGTGGGGCGTTTACACGGTGTTCTTTGCTTTTAAGAGTAATGGCGAATATTTAAGTTCCATATCGGATATATCCGGCGTCTTTGCACAAAAACCTTATGTTTCGGTGTTGTTGACGGTATTTATTGTATCAATGGCCGGTTCTCCGCCCATGCTCATCTTTTTGGGCAAATTGCAAGTCATTGATAATATGATGATAAATCATGCTTATGCTGAAGTGGTTGTTGCCATGTTAGCTTTGCTCTTACTCATAAATGCCTTTTTTAAGATGATTCGCACCATGTTTTTTGAGCCAAGAAGCAAAATTTTTGACCATGCCGACAGGGGAATTTATTTTTGCTTATTTGTGAATATGATATTTTTCTTGATAGGCATGTTAAATCCGGCATTGTTCATTGAGCGTTTTGAGCTTTTGTTAAAACCGATAATGAGGTAGAAAATGCAATCACTTGGTCTTTGGCAGTGGATAGAAAAAGAAGATGTCGGCAGTACCAATGACGAGGCTTTAGCCTTAAGTCGAAAAGTCAAAAGCGGCAATTACGTCGTGACAGCCAAAAGACAAAATAACGGTCGCGGTCGCAGAGGCAGAAGCTGGGTTGGCTATGAGGGCAATTTGTTTATGTCTTTTTTGCAACCGGTGGAATTGTCCAAAATCGGGCAAATTGTTTTTGTTGTATCTTTGAGTTTGTTTGAAAGCCTGCAAGAGCTTTTCCCTAAGATTGATATGAAATTGAAATGGCCGAATGATGTTTTGGTTGAGAATAATAAAATTTCGGGCATTTTGTTAGAAAAAGGCGAGGGTGATTATCTCGTCATCGGCATTGGCGTCAATCTGGTCGGTGCTCCAAAATTGGAAGGCGTTTTATATCCGGCAACAAGCTTGCAAGACAAAGGCTATACGGTCGATAGATTGACTTTGTTTAAGAAATATGTAGAGATATATGATAAAAATTGTCGCTTATGGCAAGAACAAGGTTTTGCCCCGATAAGAGAAAAATGGCTGCAAAATGTCAAAGGCTTGGGCGAAGAAATAGAGGTACATACAGATAAAGAAAACAAACTCGGCATTTTTAGAGATGTTGATGAGAATGGTGTTTTGCTGCTAGAGCGTAAAAACGGACTTGAAAAAATTTATGCCGGCGATATTTTTTATATAGATAAGAGAAAATAACAGGTTAAGAAAAGAAATGAATTGCTTTAACAAAGAAGGTTTATATTTTGTTGCTTTGGGCGGGGCGGAAGAAGTTGGTTTCAATATGTATGCCTATGCCGTTGACGGAAAAATCATTGTGGTCGATTGCGGCTATGGTTTTTTGAATGATGATTTCCCCGGCATAGATTTAGGCTTTGCCGATGCTTCTTTTTTAGAGCCTTACCAAGAAGACATTGAGGCACTGTTTATCACCCACGCGCATGAAGACCACTTTGGCGCGATTGCTCATGTTTGGCCCAAGTTAAAATGTCCGGTATATGCTGCAGATTTCACCCTCGGACATATCAGCCGCCGCTTGGTGGAATATAAACTTGATACGGAAGTCGAGCTCCATTCTGTGAGCGACAACAAAGTTGTTGAGTTAGACAACTTCAAAGTAGAATATGTGCCGATTGCGCACTCTTTGCCGGATAGCGCCGGTTTGTACATTCAAACCAAATACGGTAATGTTTTTCATGCTACCGATTGGCGTTTTGATGATGAAAAAATGTCTTTCATGCCGACCGATTATCCACGTTTGCAAGAAATCGCAAAAGAAGGGGTAGATTTATATATCGGCGATTCGACCAATTTAAATCATGAAGTTTCCGGTCCGTCTGAAGCCGTCATCAGAGAAGAACTGATAAAACTTGTTCCCAAGTTTCAAAATACATTGGTGGCAACTTGTTTTGCCTCAAATATTGCCCGCTTAGAGAGTTTGATTCTGGCAGCTCACGCCGCTGACAGAACACCTGTGATTGCCGGTATGAGTATGATTCAAAATTTGAACATTGCCAAAGAATGCGGCTATTTGCCAAATCTTCCGAGCTATGTCGAAGCCAAACAAGCCATCGATATTCCGCTGGATAAAATGCTTTATATCTGCTCAGGATCACAAGCCAATTATCGCAGTGGTTTGACCAGAATTGTTAATGGAGAGAACAAAAATATTGTTTTGGGCAAAGGCGATGCCATTATCTTTTCTTCGCAGATTATTCCCGGAAATGAAGAAAAAATCGAAAGAATGCAAGAAAAATTGCGCGATGCCGGTGTGGAGGTCATTTCCAGTGAAGAATATTTGGTTCATACTTCAGGGCATGCTTGCAAAGATGATATTAAAAAGTTGTATCAGCTGTTAAAGCCAAAAATTGTTTTGCCGGTGCATGGTGATAAACGCAACATTCGCGCCCAGAAAAGATTCGCTCTGGAATGTGGCGTGCAAGACGTTGCTATTGCCAAAAACGGCGATATTATGTTGCTAAATGGCGGACAAATTGAGAATGTTGGCGAAATTCCGACTGATATAATTGGGGTAGATAGAAACCAACTCACCTCGCTTAATTCGCAATTAATCAAAAACCGTAAGCGTATTGCTTATAACTGCTCTTTGTTTATCAGCGTTGTCTTTGACGAACATTGGCATTTAGAAGATTTGCAAATTTCTTCAATTGATATTTTGGAAGAAGAAGAGTTTAAGAAGTTAGCAGAAGAAATCAAAGCCAATGTTGAACAAACTTTGCCGACAGAAGTGGTAAAACTCAATTATAAAGAAGCTCAAATTGAAGAATATATTCGTGCCAAAATCAGAAAAATGGTCTATAAGGTAACCGACATCAAACCGGTAACCTATATACACTTTTTCAAAAAGAAAACGGCAGAAGAATTAGAGTTGTCTTGATATCCATTCCATTAACACATTCACAATATATTCTTGTTCTTGAGGGGAGAGCTGACGCCCTTGCGGAATATGGTGCCATTTATACAAACACCCGCGACAACAACAACCGGTGGCATGTTGCGCCTTAAACACCGGATGTCCGCGCATTGGGGTTTGCTTGCCGTCATTTTTGGGCAGAGCGGCAGACAGCCTTTGCAATACAAAGTCTTGTGCGTGTTTTCTAATAACCTCAATCCCTTTTTCTTTCACATATGCTTTATCTTGTTCAGAGAGTTTAAACTTCTGTCTGAAAGGTGAGGCTTGCAATTTTTGAAATAAATTTTCAAACATATCGGCTCCGATAATTTTTTATCTCGACTTTTATTTTAAATTTTTATAAAGTTAAAATCAAATACTTAATATATTAAGGAGCTTTTAGATGGATAAGAAAAAGATTGGCGTGGTAATAGTCAGCATCATTATCGGTGCCGTATTTTTGTATTTCGGCTTTTCCGGTATGTTGCAAAAAAGAGCTGCGGAAGAAAAAGCTGCAGCAATTGAAAATACAATTGTTAAAAAGAACATTTCGCCTGATTCATCAGACGGTTTAGATAATTTAGGTGAATAATACACTATTTAGGGTAATCCGGTGTCTATTTTTGATATTTTTTTCTTGGCAATGGCTTTGTCAGTTGATGCTGCCGTTGTTTCATTTTCCTATGGCTTGTTTTTGAGAAAAGATCGTCTGAAAAATGCTCTTTTGCTGGCTTTTTCAACAGGGCTAGGACAGTTTGTCATGCCCATACTCGGTTGGCTTGGTACCAATAGTGTCAGTTCTTATTTAAGCCATTTTGACCACTGGATTTCTTTTTTGGTCTTTGTTTTGTTAGGACTTCATGTCATCAATGAAGCTATTCATCACACAGATGATGACTTGCCTGAAAAAAATCTGTCATTAAAACTTTTCTTTGCGCTGGGGTTGGCAACGAGTATCGATGCCTGCGCTGCTGGCGTAACACTCTATTTCATCAATATTTCCATCTTAACCACTTCGGGAATAATCGGCATTACCACATTTATATGTAGTTTATGTGCATTTTATGTCAGTCGCACGTTTCCCAAAATTCCGCTTCGCAAAATGGAGATATTATCTGGATTAATTTTAATTTTATTGGGCTTTAAGGTTTTGTACGAGCACCTGTCGATGTAGCAAAAATCTGCAAAGCTTTCATCAAATTTTTGCCCGAAGGACGAAATTTTAGCTTGGCATTATTTTTGTAATAGGAAAGCAAAAATAGTCTTGTACAACAAGAAAGTCCCAGCTCCTTATCTTTGCATTGTTCAACAAACTCTAACAATTTGTTGCGGGATATATTTTCAAACCGACAAATTTCATCCATAGCTTCCCATTCAGAATCCGCTAGGCGCATACTGGTTCTGCGTTTGTGCAGAGAAATAATTTTATTTATAAGTTTGGTCATATTTTTACCTTATGTTGAGGCTTTGCTATACAACATAAATATTAATATAGCAAAAATATAAAATATGCAACTTAAAATTAATATAAAATATTTTTTACACATAAAAGTTATATTATTTTATGAATAAATAAATACTATTTTATGGTCTTTTTTAGATATTTTCTAGTTGAGTAGATTTTCTTTTATGCAAATACATCTTAAAGTGGTTAAGGCATCTTTTGTTGCTAATGGTTCTTTTTAAGAAACCTTCTCCGGATGTTGGTTTTTGAGGAACTTCTGTAAAATAAGCATATCCGGCATTATAAGAAACCGCCAGCCATACAGAAGCATTTTTTTGCACGAGGGTACATTGTTTTTGGCATATTTGATATACTTCATTATTGTTGGGAGTTTGCTCAATTAAAGACAATTTAATAAATTCTGCCAACTCTCTGAAATTGTTGATAACGAAGATGGGACAATGTGTTGGAATAAAAGTCGGCTGGCATAAAAGTGAGTTTAAGTACTCATAATCACCCAAAAAGCCATGCCCGAAGCCCTGTAAAACCGGATAATCGTCAACCGAAACAAATTTGATATTATGCGAGTTAAATTGTCCCTTGAGTGGGTTAAAAAATGTTTTGGCGGTGATAATACCGAAACTGTTTTGCGGAGTGGCATCAAAAGCCAAAGAAACGTGGTTGTAGGTACCGATAACCACATAGTTGTTATCAAGCGTGGCAATCTCATCGCGATCATGCGTATAAATCACTTTAATTCGATTTTGTGCCATATCGGTAAAAGATATGCCATAATCTATAATTCTTTTGAGGTAACTGTAAAAATCTGGGTTTCCGAAAAAGACAACATTTTTTTTCAGTTTCAATGCAGCCAAAAAGGCAATGATATACATTTCCGGATGGGTTGGATAAACCGGAAGGAATATTTTATCTTTTTTGCTCGATTTAATGATTTTGACCAGTTTTTTGAATGTATCAACTTCTCGGACGGCAAAACCGTCATCATCAATACCGTAAAAATCGGCAACCACGCAGTCAATTTGCGAAGCTAATTCTTTAATGCGTTTGATATTGGTGGGTTTACGAAAATAGGTACTGCCGTCTATTTTCATATCGCCGGTATGATACAAAGTTGTGTGCGCAGAAAAAAGAATAAAGCCAAAGCTGTCAAAACAAGTGTGAGAAGAGGCAATCGTCTCAATTTTTATGGAGCCGATATTAATGACATCTCCGTCTTTAATAACGTGATATTCAGGCCATAATTCTGTTTCGATACCATATTGTTCATACAGGTCTTCCAAAATCATTTTGGTATATTTTCCGCCATAAATCGGAGGAAGCTTATATCCAGCTTTAAGATAATGGGGAATTCCGTTCATATGGTCTGGGTGAGAATGGGTCAAAAAAATGGCTTTGGCCGAGATAATGCCGTTGCTCAGCAGTTTTCGAATGTCTGGAACTGCGGCAGAAGCATTTTGCACGCCCAAAGCCTGATAGTTATCAAACTTTCCGATATCAACTATGATTGTTGTCGGAACAAGTTGTTTTTCATTATTGTAAATTATGTCTGTATATTGATAACAATGACCGCTGATTTGGTCAATGTTATTTCCACCCAAAGCTTGCCAGTAAAAACCGGCTTTTTTCCAATATTCAGACATTTTATGCCTTATTAATTATGACGAGAGCGCCACTCCGCTAACTTAGCTTCACGCCATTGAGCTGCAGAAGATTGTTTATCAAGAGTGTTGTCTCTTTGTACCAATTTTACGTTTTCTTGGTTAATATTTTGCTCACCAAACAAAGCACGTTCAAGTTTCAACTGAGCTCGTTTAACAATTTCATAAGTACTAACAATTTTCTTTTTGTAACGTTGAGCTTTAGTCGGTACTTTTGAGTGATAAGCCATAGCGGCTTTAATCCAATCTTTATCATTATTTTCGTATAAAGATTTCAAAAATTTAGCGGCATATTGAGCATTTTTTTGCGGATCAAAAGCATCTTCAACAGATTCAAAAGCATCAGGGTGATAAACCAAATTAATCTGCATACATCCGACATCAATACTTTTTACGCCTTTGGCTTGCAAACGCTTAACCTCACGAACAGCTTCTTCTTTAGAATCAAAGAACATACCCTTACCTTGAGCATTAACAGTCCAAGGCCAAGCTGTTTTTTGTTTTTTATCGGCATCCCATCTGCCGGTTTCAACGTTGGCAATTGTCGTCAATAAGTGTCTTTTAATCTGATACACTTTTTCCATTTTTTGGGTGGCATAAGTACAAACCATGCTATCATCCACCCTGTCATTATATACTTTGGCCTGTACCGGCTGAATCAACATCAGCAATACTAAAAAAAACATAAATTTTTTAGATACGCTAAAACGCATTCCTCTTTTCCCTCAAAGTGCCACAAACATCCCTTATGCAAATCATGTGCCAATTTCAGTTTGCTTAAAGGCAAACGGCAAGTCGCACCGCCTTTGAGGTTTGTTAACCTACGATGCCGAAAAACGGCACCGGTGAAAATGTTTTGAGCTAATTCTTAACAAAATATAAATGCCAAAACGAAGGTTTTATAGCATAGTTATTTCATAAAATCTAGTAAAAATTTGCCAAGGGCTATAAGCGACTCGGAAACGGAGGATCTAATAGATTGAAAATCGGCATTTTTTTTGTACACATTTTCATCCATATAGAGGCTTCGATTCATCTCCAATTGCAACGTATAGATGTTTTTTCTTGGTTGACAATAATTAAAAGTTATGAAGGCACCGGCATAAGGACGGTTAAATTCCACACGATAACCTTTTTGCGACAATTGCTGACCGACAAACTCAGAAATCGGCGCCGGACAACTTTCATCAAATAGGTTACTGACGCAAAATTCTACCGGCTTTGTTTCATTCATAATATTGCAAATTTTAGACGGCATGGAGTGGCAATCAACAAGCAAGCAAAAACCAAATTTCTTTTGGCATTTATCAATAAGTTGTTTCAAACGCTTGTGGTAAGGTTCATAAACATACTTAATTCTTTCTTGTGCTTCAGCATAAGAAATCAAGCCATCATAAATAGGTTTGTTTTGAGCAACAATACGGTGAATGACACCCAACCCGACACGGCATCTTCTGCTGCCGATGGTGTCAGCGGAAGGTGCTTTGTCAAAATACATGGTATCATCAATTTCAATTTTATCGCGGTTAACATCAACAAAGGTGCGCGGAATGTTCATTGAAATCATAGGAATACCGGCATTGCTGGCATCGACGATAAGTTCATTGACAAAGGAATCTTCAGAAGAGCGGAGCTCAGATTCGCTACGGCAAGAGTTTTGCAAAAATTCTTGCGGAAAATCGCTTCCGCTATGGGGAGAAGACAAGACAATCGGATATTGAAAGTCTTTAGTATTAAACTCATCAAAAATTTTGAGCTTTTTATAATTGATACGAAAATCAATATGTTTGTCAGTCAATTTAAACCCCGATATATTTGTTAAAAACGATATTAATATAATGCCAATTCCTTAAATAATTAATAATTAGATTAGTTTTTTTTGAAAAAATAAAAAAAATACTTGCCAAAGCAACAATCATCATATATACGAGAAAAGTGCGACGGAAACGCCGCGGATAATAGATAAAATAACGGGTGTGTAGCTCAGCGGGAGAGCACTACGTTGACATCGTAGGGGTCACAAGTTCGATCCTTGTCATACCCACCAATAAAAAAACAGCCTACCTTGTGTAGGCTGTTTTTTTATTGATAGAAATGTTTCAAGGACGAACTTGTGAACCCGAGAGGGGCTTGAGCCTAAAAACAACCGTTGCTCCGGTTATTTTTAGGCGAAAAGGCGAAGTTTTGTTAGCGAGCAAGGGAAGTGTGAGCTTACCGAAGCGAGGTTAAAAAACGAGTGACCGAAACGCAGTTAGCGAGGCACGAAGTGCGCCGAGCCCTACGGAGTAAGAGAATGTTCGATCCTTGTCATACCCACCAATAAAAAAACAGCCTACCTTGTGTAGGCTGTTTTTTTATTGATAGAAATGTTT
>CALXZK010000028.1 GCA_944393225.1 uncultured Alphaproteobacteria bacterium | reverse complement strand
AGATATATTAAACATAATCAATTCCATATAAAATTAAGATATTTATATAATAATCAATAAGTTTATTTTATCAAGTCAATGTGTGGATTTTATCTGCTTTTAGCCTCAGCCAGAGCTTGTAACAAAGATAAAATCTTGGTACCGGTTCTTTCTTGAAAACGTTTTTTGGCTTTATAGCGTTGTTGATTGATTTTGGTTCGCGGATTGTTTTTGGCTTTTTGCATAATCTCTTGCTTATGTGCCTCATAATAAGCTTTGGAACTTTCTTTGCGCTTTTCCGATTGATTATATTTTTGTTGTCTTTGTTTGACAATCTCCGGATCCAGATTTGCCAGATAAAGTTTATTGCGTGCGGCGATTTCTTCTTTATGGGTTTCGCGATATTTTTTGCTACGGAGACGATTTTGTATTTTTTTATTTAGTTTTTCAATTTCTGAAAGTTTAGACAATCTTTCCTTAGCCTTTTGATTGTTTATTTGAATGGTCTCAGGGTGTGCTTCACGATATTGACGCATTTGCAATTTTCTTTTTTCGTTGCGGCGTTTCTTTTCTTGTTCGGGAAGATTTTGGTAATAACGACGATAGGCATCTTTGAGTGCTTGCGGATTTTTTGCTTTGTCATTTTCATGATGCAAACGGCTCATATTTTCTTTGACATACTTGAGCTTGGCAATTGTTTGTTCTTGATACACTTCGTTAGCCTGAGCCAGACTGATGTTTATGACGGCAACATCATCTTGCTTGCCGGCACGGTGGTTCAGACGATAGAATGTTTGCGGAAAAAGATTGAGCTCAATGTCGTCGAACTTCAGTTTAAGCGGGAGCAGACCATAGACGGCCATTACGGTTTCTTTAGAAAAGCAGGCTTTACCGTCAATTAATCTTTGTAAATCGGAACCGGATAACAGTTTGGATAATTCACTTTCTTTTAAAAATGAATCTATGGATGTGGCTTTAGCGTTGTTTTGGCAGATTTGAAAAACCTCTGCTAAAGTTTCAATATTTTTTTTCTTATTATTTATCATGTTTCTTCCTTAAAAAAGGCGTTATAGAAGCATTGGCGTTAAAAGTAAAGAATTAAATGTTTTTTAAATAGAAGGTTGTAGTATGCTGGCATTAATTGTTACGGGATTTTAAATATGAAATTATGTATCGGAATAGCTAAAGGCTGGGCAGAACAAGATGTGCGCTTGAAAAATTGGGTTGAAGTATTGCAATCTCAAGCATTGACTGAACGCGTGTTTGAGTTTGATATTCCTGATTATAAGCTGTTGAACGGTAATGAAGTGCGTTTTTGCCAGCAGTTGAGTGAAAATATTGAAAAATCCTCTAAAGAACTTAAAACGACCCCAAAAATTTTTGTTTTGCCTTATCAAAATTTGTTGATGGATGAGGCGGAATGTTTGGATAAAATTGCCTATTTTATTAAAAAAGTTTGCAAAGAAAAAGGTCGTAAAGAGCCTTTGGTTTTGGTTGTCAGCAGTGCCTTTTATCAATATAAAAATGTGGATTTTGTTGACTATGCGCAATATTTGCTGACCGAAGATGAAGAAAATAAATGGAAGCAAGATAAAGAGTTAAAAGAGAAGTCGGTACTTTCAGTTGGAATTCCGTTTCGGTTGAATATGGAAATGTGTCAACGCGCAGCAGAGCAACCGGAGCAGGCGGCAGAGCTTGCAAAATTTCAGGCATATCCGAAGAAAGTGCTGTTTGTGTTAGGCGGTGTGCAAGACAATTATCAAATTCGTTTTGATGTTGCCGATGCCTTAAGATTGGCAGACAGAGCTCTAGATTTTGCCATGTCCGGATATAGGGTGATTTTTATGAACCAACCGACCACACCAACAGATGTTACTGATTTTATTTATGATTTTTGCCGTCGTAATGATATGTCGTTTTACAATCGCAAAAGTTTGATGAACGGTGATGATTCCTTGCGTTATGATGGCAAGTTTTTGCATGAATTTATGGCACAACAGCAACGCAGCGGTGACATGTATCCTGCTATATTGAGGGTTTTGGAAAATGGTGTATATGTCGGTACAATGGGCGATTTTTCTTATATATCCGATGCGTTGGCTTTAAAGCTCAGAACAGTGGTGTATGCCGGGAATAATCTCGGTGACAGACGCTATTATTTCAAAAGACTTGCCGATATTTGCGTGCAAAAACAATATGCTTTTGATTTTTACAATGACAAGGTTTTTGATTTCAACGTGAAATTGAAAGCTTTTCCTTCCAGCAATAAGTCGATTCTAAAATTATTAATTGATAAAAAATTCAAAAAATTTAAAATATTTGCAAAATAGTCTATCTGTTTGAATTTACTTGTGTTTTTAATCTCCGAAATCGGATGCTTTTTATCAATATTTTGTGCCTCATTTGACAAGAAACACAAAATATGCTATAACTGTTTTTGTTAACTAATTAGTATGTCATTCACCGCTTCGGCGGAATTATTATATTTTTTTTCAAAATTTCATTTCTCATTCGTATTTTATAGTTAGAATTCAGAGCTCTTTTATTCATTTCTCTTAAATACAATTAGCATGAAAACATAGTAGGTAAGAACTGTGATATTGATTTATCGGGCTTGTTGCATAATTGCCCCATGGCCGAAGTATAGTAAGCTGTGACTTAAAAATAAATCAATCCCTCCAGAGGCAACCTATGAACATATTGTGCGAACGTTTTAAGAGGTTCTAACTCAATGGAATATGAGAAACATGAGAAATGGCAACATGGTAGTTTCTAATCTTGTATATTGCGGATTGGTTTCCGGATATCAAGGAGATAATAACACCGCAACTCCGCAAAATGCTGCTGAGGCTGTAAAAGCTGCTCTTGGTGGCTCGCAGACGGTATATCCCGCAGCTTGTGTATATCACACTGATTGGGGCTGCCCTCTGGGAGGTGAACCTGTTGGTGCATATCGTGCCCAAGGTACACCAGCGGAAATTCTCGCCGAAGCTGAGAAGCTTCGCCGGAATTTGAAGCAATCTACGTTAAGCGTAGGCTTGCCGGATGTTGGTGTTGCTACCATTGGCTTTGAAGCCACCGTACACTGCTCACTTTATGACGCAGGTATCGCTTGGCAGAAAGCCGCTGCGCGCTACTTTGCCGAACAAGGAACGTATGTTTCTTGCGGTATGGCGCAAATCGGAAATCAGGTATTGATTTCTGCGGAGGCTAATCCAGCCTTCGTTCAAGACCTTGTGGCTTGGAAGAGTATAGTTGAAAATATCTGTGCCGAAATTGGTGCAGAAAAACTGACCTTTAACGAGGTCGGCTTCAACTATCTGAAAGATGCGGAATAATATTCTGTGTCAGGATAGAGATAAGGAGAGGGGGCGCATGCTCCCTCTTGCTTTCTCAAAACAGGTGAATTTGCTGATACCTGTCCAGAAACTCAGTGAAAATTATTATGGGTAAATATTAAATCCTCTCTTTGAAGAGTGCGAATGTGAACGTCGCGCTCGAGAGGAAAGACAGCGTGAAAACGAGAGATGCTGTCAGGAAATTGCAGCTCAGAGAGCTGCGTGCCATCATGAGTGGCATTATAATACAATGGATGGCGTTGGTGTTAAATTTTGCCCAAAATGCGGGGCTTACCGGTACGGTTCAAAATAAAACCAAAGCCGGTGAGGAAAAGAGGGAAGATTTCTTCCCTCTTTTTTTGTGCCTTATTCAGACATAAAAAAACACCGAGTTTCTGTTTTTTCAGAAATTCGGTGTTTGGGTGTTTTACAAATTTAATTTTCCAGCCTCCTCATTGAGTGAGGGGGAATAAATTTTTGAGCGGTAGGTATTTTCAATATCTTCACAGCTCAAAAACTTACTTTCATCACCGGCTACAAACTTAAAACCGCACTTAACACGGTTAAATGTGGCAATATATGCGGTGGTTTTGCAGCCGCATATGTTCATTTTTGGCATGAAACGGTCATGAAGAATATCGATAAAGATATTTTCATTGCCTTCTACCAAAATGCCGGCGGTGGTTTCTACTTCTGCGTCCTCGTTTTCAGAGACAATTAATCCCCAAGAAAGACGCTTGACCGGAACATTGAAGCGTTTAGCAAAAAATTCCAGTCGCATAATCTCTACTGCGCGAATAGGCGCATTGTTTTTTCTTTTTTCCATAAAAATTTTTTTATAATAAAGTTTCTGGACAAAATATATAGCACAAAAAAGATGGCTATGCAAGCACTTTTTTTACTTAACAAAATCTTTACAATATGCTAATATTATTACAAAAAATAGAACCTAATAAAGGTGAAATAAGGTGGAAAAATAAGATGATTATGGACGAAATTACGACGCTTCGTTTGTTGCATGGGGTTCGTGCCAATATGCAAAAATATGCAGTAGGACAAAGTTCTTCGCAAGTTTGTAAAAACTTGATAGAAGGATATTCAGCTTTTTCTACCAATAAAAACTTATCTCAAGATGTGTATAAATTGATATCATCTTATGTGACTGATATTGTTTTTGATGCCAACTCCTTCAAAACAACAAGTGCTAAAGATGATAGCAAACGTACAAAAGCCATCGAAAAATCAAAAACTCAAAATAAAGCAACAGCTTTGTTACAAAAACAGATTTTGGAAGAGTTGGAATATCAGCAATCACGCGGAAAAATGACTGATGTTCCCGCTGATTCCGTGTTTGAAAATATTTCTGCGAATGAACAATATTTTACCGTAAAAGTTGCAGGGAGAGATGAGCCTTTGCAATTTGCCGTTAGGCAGAACAAAGGTAAGCATTTTTCTTCGCTAGGGGTGAAAGCTCTTAATGATAAAGCTTATGCTAAAAAAGGTTTTAATGAAAATACTTTTAAACTTTTGTCTTCTTTGGGTGAAAAGGGTTTTACTCTGGAAGAGATGAAAGTGGAAAATGCCGGTAAAAAATATACGGCCTCGCAATATAAATCTTATTTGGGATTGTCTGCTAAAGATGAACTTTCTGATATGCAAAGCAAAGAACTTGATATATTAAATTCGCTCTCAGCTACAGACCAAGCCAACTTTATTGTCGGCGTTAAAAAAAGGACATTGGAACAAGCGCGACATCAGGCTTTTTTTGATGCGCTCAATAAAGAAGAAAATCCGTTGAAACTGCTTGCTGACAGGGAAAAGCTTTCTGCTTTGTTTGCCAAGATTGATATGGCGGATTGTGCCCAAACCATCCAAGGTAATTTTATCAAGAAGCAAATTCAGCCGGATAAGAAAAATTTATGGAACAATTTTACTAAAAATCCTCAAGAAAACAGCCGCTTTTCAAATTATGATATTTTGATGCAGAGAATAATTTCTTCAAACGCGGAGATATTTAAAGATATTTATAATTTTAACTCTCGCGATGAAATGAAAGAAAAAATTAAAGATGCAACAAAAAAGATTAAACATTTAAGCGTTCCAGCTCTTGGTAATGATTTTGCTGCCGAGATTTTGGCTCGCGGTATTTTTTGTGGCGTATTGAACAAACACACCAATAAAGAAAAGCTTCAAAATATGAATTTGCTCTTAAATGAGTTGGGATTAAATCTTAGATTTGATACGGTTAAAGTGACCAAGGCACCGGATATGTCGATCGAAACTGCCCAACAGCAATCTAGAATTGACCGAGAAGCTTTTGAAAAAGACAAAAAATCGGCACTTTCTAAAAAACAAGAAGCTGATTTTAATAAAAAGTTGCGTGAGCTTGGAATTAATCATCCCGATTTTAGTTCTCAACATCACTTTTGGGCGTTGAAGTATAATCCCTTTATTGACAAAGAATTAAATCAATCTAAAAACTATGTCCAAACAGCACGAGAGCATCCATGGAATTTGGATGGACACGATATGGTGCACGTGTTTGATACGGCAGGGGAATTTTGGGTCGTTGATGAACAACAAAAATTGTATTTTATGGATTTTAATTCTTTGCGCAAAGCCTTTAATTCCGGCAAAAAATTGATGCTGCAAATTCCGATCTTGCAAGTTAAAAATGCTCAGGGAAAGTTTGTCGATCTATTGAAGGTTTCTGAAAAAGGCGGAGAATGTGGTATGTATATTTCTACCGATAAAACTTCGCGTGATTTTATTCGCTTGCCTGATTATTGTTTGGGATCCGGAGGCGGAAGAGGCGGAAAAGACGACGAAGGTAGATGATTTTATACTTAATAAACAAATATCTTGATTTTGAACATTATCGTTGTATTATACCGATGCTTAAAATTAAGATTATGTTTAACTATTAAAATATTTTTGTATGGATTTAAAATTTGTAACATGCTCAGGTGCTAATGAACACACGAGTATTGATGCCTTGTTTGTTCTGTTTCAACAATTTTCCTGCATCGAATTTGGTATTCAAGTTTCCGGTCTGAAATGCGGAGAAGATTCTCCTCGCTTGGATTGGTTACGCAAACTTCGTCAGCAGATTTTAGTAAGAAATATTAAATTGCCTTTGGCTTTGCATCTTAATCAGGATTGGGTAACCGGTTTCTGTCAAGGTGAAATTGCTCCCGAACTGCAAGAATTGTTGTCTTACGGATATTCTGACGGAGAACCGATGTTCAAACGCGTACAACTCAATTTTAAAATCGGAAGAGAACCTGCTCCTAAAGTAAATCTTCTTGAAGAACAGATAATGAAATTTCCGCATGTGCGTTTTATTCTTTCTTACAATAATGCTAATGCAAAATTGATTAAGGAATTGTACTATCGCAAAAAAATTGTTTTTGATTGCTTGTTTGACGAATCTTTCGGAGAAGGAGCTTTGCCTAAAAAACGTATGGCTCCGGTTTTTGTTGATGTGGTTCAAGGTTATGCCGGTGGTCTTTCTCCTGAAAATGTAGCTCAAGAATTGGATAAAATTGCGGCAATCTTGCCTCCTAAAGCGCAAATTTTTATTGATGCCGAAGGGAAACTCAAAGGTGAAGACGGTCATTTTTCTTATTCCAAAGCTCATGATTTTGTGGCAAATGCTTTACAAAGGTAAAAGCGGAGGTTATATGCTGTGGATTGTTATTTTTATCTTGAGCTTGGTGGTCGTCTTTTTGCTATGTTTGTTAAGTCTGTTTATCTGCTTCTCTTTTTCTAAAAGAATGTCGGATAGTCTATGTCCGTTTGCGGATAAGGAAAAACAAGACTTTCTTCTCAATGATGAAGATGATGTCATGTGGTCACAACACTAAACACTTACTTCTAAAACCGACAGTTTTACTGTCGGTTTTTTTTTGTAACAAGAAAACTACCGGCTAGGCCGGTAGTTCCAAAGAGCTTACAGCTTTACACGTAAAAAACTCCTTTGCTACAGTAAGTTAGATGGTCTGGCAATAGTCTAATAAAAGCAAAGGAGTTTTTTTTATGAACACGCATACAATAGCACACACAACATGGAATTGCAAATATCATGTTGTCTTCGCCCCTAAATATCGCAGAAAAGCCTTTTACGGAGGGCGACGTTTGGAAATAGGTCATATTTTAAGAGAATTATGCCGGTGGAAAGGAATAGGCATAATAGAAGCAGAGGTTTGCAGTGATCATGTTCACATGTTAATAGAGATACCCCCAAAACTTTCAGTAAGTTCGGTTATGGGTTATCTAAAAGGTAAAAGTAGTCTAGCAATATATGAAAGGTGGGGAAATGCAAAATTTCGATATCGAAACAGAGAATTTTGGTGTCGAGGATATTATGTCGATACGACAGGAAAGAATACTCAAAAAATTACAGAGTATATCCGAAATCAACTTAAAGAAGACGCAGAGCAAAGTCAGTTAACAATGGATTTTGACCCGTTTACGGGTAGCAAGTAATCTTCGCCCTGTCAGACCGTCATACGCCCTTAAGGCGTTTGCTGGCACCATTAGGGTTATACCCGTTAAAGAAGAACCACCGGCTAAGCCGGTGGGTTTCTTTTTTATTGCGCGCTTTGTTTTTGTGTATTACATTTTATCTATCAGAAAAATTATTTTAGTTTACAATTAAAATATCGTGTTATGGAAAAAAATGAATTGATTCAAAAAGCACTCCATTGGTTTGAGAATGAATATCATCAAACACCGTCGCAACACGGCTATCCTTTTATTACAACACGCAAAAGATTGAGGTTGTTTAAAAGAATAGATGAGGTCATTTTTGCGAAAGAAGAACAATGCGCGCAGGACTATATTAAAGCTCAAAATTTTATTGAATATAGCTATGCGGCATTTATCGTAATGGTTTTTCTTTTAGGGACAGCTGCCGGTATCGGAGTATATTGGTTTTCTCACAGAGTGGCATTTTGCTTTTATTTGTTGGCTCTTATTGTGGCTTTGGGATTTGTTTTTTTGTTTGGCATTTGTTGTGTTTGTTATAAGGTTGTTTCTCCGTTGGAAGAAAAATACCAAAACAAAATTGCCGTATTTGCAGATGTAGTTCCCAAAAAATAGTTAGAAGAAAAAGACCTTGTTCTTTATTTTAAAGGACGAGGTCTTTTTTTGTTTAGTTTAGCGATTATAATTATTTTGTTTACGAGCTTTTCAGTTTTTTAGGTTATTGGAAAAACTGCATTACATTTTGGTAAAATTGCTGAAAAAGAGGATTATCTTTTTCTTTGCTCAGATAAATTTGTGCCAGAGAAGAGTAATACCACTTTTGTTGCTCTTTGCCGCGTTTAAAACGTTGCCAAAGTTCTTCGCCGATTTGATTGTAATCATTGATAATTGAATTGATATTATTAAGTTTATCTGCGCAGGTGAGGAGCAAGACCCTTTTGTCATTTGTTTGGCTTAAAAATTCCAGAGTGTGTTGTTTTCTTTCTTCCCAACTTTTGTCTTTTTCGGGCTCGGTAGCGCTTTTTACCAAAGAGAGGACATCACTGCCAAAATGTTGCAAAATGTCATTTTCAGTCACTTCGGTATCTTCCAAAGTATCATGCAAAATTGCGGCGATAAGAATGTTTTCATCGTCGGTATATTGATACAAAATTTTCATAACTTCCAAAGGGTGAATGATGTAGGGAATATGTGTTCCTTTGCGAAATTGTCCAGAATGTGCGCGCTGGGCAAAATCTATAGCATCAAAGATTTTTGTCATTAAGTTCTCCGTAATGAGGGCTAAGCTCTTTGTTTTTGTTCCGTAATATATGGGGTTAAATCAATCTTTTGTTGCTTTTCCTGTTTGGAAGCATCAGACGATTTCAGTTTGATTTCCTTTTTATGAAATTTAGCCTTTTTGATGCGCAAGCTGGTTTCTTTATCAATTTTTTCCATATCAATATGCGGCATTTTTACGATTGCTACATTATTTTCCATGCAGGCTAAGAGCAATCTGGCTTTAAATTCTTCGGATTTTATATTGCCGAATGATACGGTTTGCTCTTGTTCCTTTGCATATAAGGCTAATTTATTAAAGTCTTCATAATTAGGAATTTTAGATTTTCCATTCTTATTTTGAGCCGTCAAACCAATGTTTTTTGAATCTTTTGCTCGAATATGTAATTTTTCTCCATTATCGCGTTTTAATATGGCATGGTAAGATGGTGAGTTTTCTTCCTCTGCATATTCGGCATTTTCTTGTTGAGCCACTTTTTGATAGTAACGGCGTATCGGTTTCATATATTCTTTATCGTTATTAACATTGGTGCCTGCTTTTTCTTCTATATTATCGGTGATATTTAAATCTTCTTTTTTATAACGATGCTCAATTTCTTTGGCAGCACCGTCTTTCAACCCGCCTAAGGTTGTGCTGATGTTTGTATTTTGCGGTAAATTAAAGTCAGGCTGTTTTTGTAATGTATCTAAAACATGGTGCAAAACATTAATGTGTCCGATAAAACCATTTGTCGTTTCCGGTTTTAAAAAGTAAGCTTTTTTAAAGTCATCATCATAATTTTGTTGTGATAAAATTTTTGCACAATTTTGCGTAAAGTCGCTTAAACTTATGGAATCTTGATGTTTGGCTAGTAAATCCGGACGATAAGATGGCTTTTGCAGGTGCTGAGCAATGAGTTTTGATGCGCCGCCGGCATTGATAACAATCTGTACGGAAGGATCAATTTTTAGACCTTTTTCTTGTAGCTCTGCACAAAATTCTTGCAGCTTTTGTTCTTGGTGTAACTCTTGTTTGCCATCGCGGCTCCCAATCGGAAGTGATTTTGAGGCAACGATATTGAAGGGACGTTGACTCATGTCTAAAAATGAAATTTCGGTACTGCCGCCGCCGCTTTCTATAAATAATATATGTTTGGGGCGATTTTTTAAGCGGATAGAACTTAATCCTCCCAAAATTGACAGACGAGCTTCTCTTTGCGGATTTAGAATGTGGAGTTTTCTGTGCGTTTTTTGTTCAAGCTCTTCTTGAATTTCTTTACCATTCGGAGCGCTACGTACACCTTCCGTGGCAAATATATATGTATGCTCAGGCATGACATCATATTCTTCTTTTGCCGTGCGCATAAAATCTTCTACATGTTTGAGGATATCTTCTTTGGAAACATTATTATTAATTTGGGCAATATGTTTATTGCGGAGGATGTGATATTCTCCGTTGGAAAAAATTTTAATTTTAACGGCGTTGGTTCCAATATCTATGACGCAAAAATTTTTCATTCATTTATCCTTAAGTTTAAGTAAGAATACCATATTTTAACCATATAAACAAGATGGCATTGCGAGGTAAAAAGAATAAAATTAATGAAATTTTATTTTTATGGTCGGAATGACTGGACTCGAACTTTTCTAGCTTGGTAAGTTCGTTTCACTCACTAACCGCGCGTCGGTCACTTGTTTTGTAGATTTCGCTACGCAAAGCGCATACTTTGCTTGCTCAATGACAAAACTGCGCCTCTTGCGGTATAAAACACCGGAGCATCGGTGTTTTATATCCTCGAGCCTCTATCGAGGTCGCTGGTTCGGTTGCAATTTATTTTAACCATAAAAAAACCACCGCAAAGGGTGGTCTTTTTTATGGTCGGAATGACTGGACTCGAACTTTTCTAGCTTGGTAAGTTCGTTTCACTCACTAACCGCGCGTCGGTCACTTGTTTTGTAGATTTCGCTACGCAAAGCGCATACTTTGCTTGCTCAATGACAAAACTGCGCCTCTTGCGGTATAAAACACCGGAGCATCGGTGTTTTATATCCTCGAGCCTCTATCGAGGTCGCTGGTTCGGTTGCAATTTATTTTAACCATAAAAAAACCACCGCAAAGGGTGGTCTTTTTTATGGTCGGAATGACTGGACTCGAACCAGCGACCTCTTCGTCCCGAACGAAGCGTTCTACCAGGCTGAACTACATTCCGTTTGTCTTAACTCGTATGTAAATATCACAAAAAAAAAATTAAACAAGTCTTTTTTTACTTTTTTTGTTATTTTTTTTATTAATGTCTGTATTTATATCTTTTATAAAGATTGCCACCGCGGCGTTTGGTACGTTTGTAGATAAATTCTTCATCAGAATTCATTTGCCCTAAATCAGCTTCCAATTCTTGGTTTACCATTAATTTTCCGGTGAGAGGCAAAATTTCCAGTTCTCGCTTATAATCGTCATACGCGCGTTGATATTTGGGCTTGTGTAGTTGTAAATATTCAGCCATAAATAATTTGGCTGCCTCTTGTCCGTCTTTTTGATATTTTTGCTGGTTGTAAACTTGGTCTTCTTCAATGTTTGTAGCCAAAACATCAAATGACATTAAACATAAGATTAAAGCCATCCATGTTTTCATTTCATTTTCCCTTCATGTTTTTTCTTGTTTTTTCAAATCTTAGTAAATGTTTTTTAATAAAAAGATAATATTCTGAATTAAATTTTTAGTTTGAGGAAAAATTATGCATAAATTTTTGGTGGCATTCTTGTTTGGGTTTTATGCTAATGCGGCTTTAGCTGCCGGCTATGGTCGTTTTGTGTCTTGCAACGCCATGAATCCGACACCGGAAATTATTTTCAAAACTTCTTATGGAAAGCTGAAATATGATTTTTCCTTGAACAAAGAACAGTTGACAGAAAAATCTAATTTACGTTCTCGTCAGCCAGAAAAAGGGGTTTATTCTGCCGGTTTTGCCCCGATTTCATTCAGCTCATATATATTTGTGAAACAGGCTGAGGTTAAATATTTGGATGATAATAATTATTGTGTTTTACCTACGCTGGTTGAAGCTTATTTGGGATTTGAAAATCCGGCAATTTATGTAATTAATGACATTCCGCAAAATTCATGCAAGTTTTCGCAAGTTTTGCGCCATGAACAAGTGCATCAGAGGATAAATAAACTTACGCTGGACTATTTTTTGCCGATTTATTTTAAAGAAGTGCAAAAAGCTGTACGTGAAGTTCGTGCCGTTAAAATTCATAGCCGAGAGCAGGCTCAGGAAGGTATGAAACAGCTTAGCAAATATTATAAAGCGCGTATGGATCCGGTCTTTGAAGAATTTGCTAAAGCGGTTGATGAAGAGCAGAAAAAACTGGATAATTGGGTTAACTATAACGCTGAAGATAAACTTTGTCGTGAATTTGATGCACGCTATAAATATTATGGGCGAAAATAGTTATTGCTGAACAATTTCTATCTTTTTTATTCTTTCTATCGTAAAACTTCTTTGCTCGTTTCTTTGCAGACAATGTGCTAAAAGAGTGCCTTTTCTTATATGTTGCGGTAAAATTAGGCGGATGGATTTTTCTCCGTTGGCTTTGATATATTCAATTTTTAATCTTTGTTGCTGTCTGATTGCTTTTTCGATGATTTGCAATTTTTGTTTTTCACTTAGTTCCATGGGGAGGTACTGATATAAAAACTCACAAATACGCTCATCTGTCATCACATGGCGTTTTTGAATCGGCTTGGTTAAGCTCAAACCTTCAAAAGATGTGCAACGGCTCAAAGCAACGTATAATTGTCCGGTGGCAAAAGTGCCTTTGCCAATATCTATGGTCACATGGTCAAAGGTTTTGCCCTGACTTTTGTGAATGGTCACAGCCCATGCCAAACGGAACGGAAATTGGGTGAAAGAGCCGATAACCTCGGAGATAATCTCTTTTCCTTCCATGGTATATTTGAAAATTTCCCAAGAGTAGGGGAAAACCTCTACCAGCTTTCGATTGTTCATCAATCTTACAGAAACATGCTTGATACGCCCGTTTTCGAGAAAGATTTTTTCAATGTATCCCAGACTACCGTTAACCCAACGATTTTTGCTATCGTTGTTCAAAAACATAATTTGGGCGCCGGTACGGAAATAAAGTTCTTCACTGTTGGGATATGATTCCTGATTAAAGCTACCGTCAATAACGGCATTGGCACAATAGGTAATGCCCTCCAGTTTATTTAAATGTTCTTGGTTTATTTCTTCAGCCAATGCATTGGTGGAAGTCAAAAAAATCTGAAATTCGGTTAAATTGTAAAATTTTTGCTCCGTATTCAAACGGCTGTTTAATTTATTTATGTCTGCTTCGGTAACGGTGTTGTTACGAAAGCGGCTTAACATTTCAATAAATTCGGTATCTCTTTGTCGGTAAATCTTTTGCAGTTCAACGACTTCCAAAGTGATTTTTTTGAAAACTTCGGCACTGAAAAAATATGGCGAATCGTATTTTTGGAAAAAATATGTTTGTTCTACATTGGAAATGACGGGCGGTAGTTGGTATAAATCGCCGACAAAAATCATTTGTACACCGCCGAAAGGCGCATCTTTTTCCGGTCCATAAAGCTCTAAAAATGTATTGATGCAATCCAACAAATCGGCTCTCAGCATAGAAACTTCGTCAATTACCAAGGTTTCCAGATTTTTGAATATACGCTTGCTTCTGGGTGAAAAATCACCTGATTTTATTTTTTCGGGTGTGATATTTATCGGAAAACCAAAAAAGCGATGTATGGTTTGTCCTTTGACATTGAGGGCGGCAACGCCGGTGGGTGCCAAAATGACCATGTTTTTATTTATGTTGTCGCGACAATAGGACAAAAAGGTAGATTTTCCGGTACCGGCTTTTCCTGTCACAAACAAATGTTTGGTACTGTTATTGATAATATCCAGAGCCTTGGAAAATTCCGTTGTTATTTCAATTTGTTGCGGCATGTAGAGTCCTTTTGTCATGAAAGCCTTATCCATACTATACAAAAATTTTGTAAGAACAATTTGAAAAATAAATTTTATTCACTATATAATATAAAAAAACTGAGGATTATTAAAATGGATGCTAATGCTCTTTTTAGATTGACCAACGGGTTATATGTTTTGGGCGCTGATGATAACGGAACGCCGGTCGGAAGTTTGATTGATGCCGTTTCGCAAGTGGCTCACTCCCCGGATATTATCATTGTTTCTTGCGGAAACAATAGCTACACCAAAGAAGTGATTGAAAAAACAGGCTTGCTTTCTTTGAGTGTGCTTGGCAAAAGTGTTAATCCCTTTGTTATTGCCAATTTTGGTTTTCAATCTTCTCGCAATGTGAAAAAGTGGGATAATGTTGAAGCAAATATTAAAGAGGGGTTGCCCTATTTGAAAGATTGCACCGCTGTTTTGAAAGCTAAAGTTATCAGCAAACAAGTTTTTTCCAGCAATACCATGTTTGCCGCCGAAGTTGTTGACGGTGAATGTTGCAACGAAGATGAAGCTTTGACTTATGCCGATTATCGTAACGGATTTAAAGATAAGGTTATGCAAAGTTTTCAAGAATACAAATCTAAACTTAACTCTCAAAAATAAGGAGATAATAATGACTGAAGAAAAGAAAAATTTGAAATGGGTTTGCACCGTATGCGGTTATGTTTATGATGAAGAAACCCCGTTTGAAGAATTGCCGGAAGATTGGGTTTGCCCGTTATGCGGTGTTGACAAATCTTTCTTTGAACAAAAAGAAATGTAATTTGCATTAAATTAAAAAAAAGCTCCTCGTTTGAGGAGCTTTTTTTGTATTTATGTTCTTGCAGCTTATTTCTTCGGAGCGGCTTCCAAAGTTTTGCCATCAAGAGTGTATTTTTCAATTTTGCTGTTATGAGCTGTTTCTTGGAAAGATTCAGCCAAAACATTTTGAGCCAACATAGCGCGCAATTGCGGTTTGATGACCTTTAATTCAGCAGGTTTAGAATCTCTAATATCTTGAACCATAACAACATGGTAACCAAATTGGGTTTTAATCGGAGTTTTAGAAAATTCGCCTTTTTTCATTTTGAAGACGGCATTTGAAAATTCCGGTACCATAACGCGTTTGGTGAAGTAGCCGAGTTCCGGTTTATCTTTGCTATATTTCTTAGCTAAATCGTCAAATTTTTCGCCTTTTTGAAGTTTAGCAATGATGTCTTTAGCTGTTTTTTCATCATCAACCAAGATGTGTTTAGCTTTCATTTCTTTTTCAGATTTGAAAGTTTCTTTATATTCATCATAAAGTTTTTTGATTTCAGAATCGGTTACTTTTTTATCAACTTCTTTTTCCATATAAATTTTTCTGGCCAATTCTTCTTTAGCCAATTTTAACTGAGCTTTATACTCGGGAGTTTCTTCAATTTTGGCTTTTTGAGCTTGTTGGTAAACCATTTTGCCGCTGATGAAACCGTCAAGAGCTTTGTTATAAAATTGTTCAAAGGAAACACGGTCTTTAATTTGCGGGTTGGCTTTATAAGCTTCTCTGATTTCGGCAACGGTGATTTTATCTCCGTTAACAACGGCAGCAATACCGTCTTTGCCTTCAGCGCAAGCATTTCCGGCATTAAGCATCAAGCTGCCGAGCAATGTCAAAGCAATGTATTTTTTATCCATGCTGTTTTCTCCATATAGTTTTATTGACTGCCCATATTTATACAACATAAAACCAAAGATTGCCAAATATTTTTTTTGCATAGTTTATAACTTTTGAGCCGCTCTTGACTTTCGGGCTCAGAAACACTATTTTCTTTGCTAGATTATAAGATTTAAATGAGGAAAAGTATAATGTTAGGCAGTCTTGCTCGTAAAATTTTTGGTAGTGCTAATGATCGTTTTGTGGCAAAACAATATAAGTTAGTACAAAAAATCAATGCGTTAGAACCTGAAATAACGCCCTTGAGTGATGAACAATTGCGGGCTAAAACAGCCGAATTTCGTGAACGCTTGAAAAACGGTGAAACTTTGGACGACTTGTTGCCTGAGGCTTTTGCCGTGGTCAGAGAAGCAGCTAAAAGAACACTTGGTCAACGCCATTATGATGTTCAGCTCATCGGTGGTATCGTTCTCCACAAAGGTATGATTGCCGAAATGAAAACCGGTGAAGGTAAAACCTTGGTAGCAACATTGGCGGCTTATCTTAATGCTTTGGAAGGAAAAGGTGTTCATATCGTTACCGTTAACGACTATTTGGCAAAACGTGATGCCGAGTGGATGGGACAAGTTTATCGCTTCTTGGGCTTGACCGTTGATTATATCGTTCATGGAAAAGATGATGACCAACGTCGTGCCGCTTATAACTGCGATATTATTTATGGTACCAATAATGAGCTTGGTTTTGACTATTTGCGCGATAATATGAAATTTGAACGCGCCGATATGGTTCAACGTCCGTTTAACTTTGCCATTGTCGATGAAGTGGATTCAATCTTAATTGATGAAGCTCGTACTCCGTTGATTATTTCCGGTCCTGCCGAAGACAGCTCTGAAAAATATATCCTCGTTAATAAAATTATTCCGCATCTTTTGGAAACCGATTATGAAAAAGATGAAAAAGCTAAAACCGT
>CALXZK010000027.1 GCA_944393225.1 uncultured Alphaproteobacteria bacterium | reverse complement strand
GTTAAACCGAGCATTATCCAAAATATTGGTAGCGGTGATGTTCAAGTTACCTCATTACGTAAGGTTGATGGCTTAGAAAACTCTACCTTGGGACGTATCGAGGTTGGTGGAAGTATGAGCTTTGATGAACAATGGAGCGGCTATGCTAACGCTGCTTATACGTTCGGCTCAGATTATACGAACTTGGGACTCAACGCCGGTTTGAACTACGCATTCTAAAAAGACGTATAGCGGGCGATTAGGGCGTTGCCATCAGAAAAAAGTTTCCTCATGTACGTTTTTGTACACTCCGGTACTTTTTTCCTCGGCGCCTACTACTCGCCTCGCTCTCCGTCTTTTTTTGTGCCACGAGGAACTATCCGGAGAAAATCTTATTATCTTCCTCGTATAATCCATTTTTCGGGTGCCACGTGTGGCGCTTACTTTTTTTTTTGTGTAATTGAAAAAAATGCTGGATTTTTAAAAACTTTTATGATATAGGTGTTTACAAATTGGATGATATTAGATGAGGCGGGGTCAAAAACCCCGCTTCTTTGTTAAGGAAAATATGATGCAGATTAAACACCCTTTAAACGACTTGATTGAGCCTATTGTTGAAGGTTTGGGCTATGAGTTGGTGCGAATCATGACTATTGGTCAAAAGAATCCGACCTTGCAGATTATGATTGATCGCAAAGATGGTATGGAGATTAATGTTGATGATTGCGCTACCGTTAGCCGCAAAATCTCTGAAATGATGGATGAAAAAGACCCAATTAAAGATCAATATTCTTTGGAAGTTAGTTCTCCGGGGCTTGACAGACCTTTGACCAAGCCTGAACATTTCAAAAGATTTTTGGGTTATGAAACCAAAATTGAAACCTCTGAAGAAGTGAACGGTCGTAAACGCTTTAAGGGTAAAACAAAATCTGTTGATGCCGAAAATAATATTGTTTTGGATATGGACGGTACGGAATATAGCATTCCGTTTGATGCTGTTTCTAAAGCAAAAATTGTGTTAACTGACGAACTTTTGGCTGAATATATGGCTGCTCATGAAAATGATGAAGCCGTTGAGCTTGATGAAGAATAATTTTTTTATAAAATATTTTTAGCAAAGGATTAAAAATGCAAAATATTGAAAGTATGCCGAGACCTGAAATCATTTTGGTTGCAGATACCGTAGCTCGCGAAAAAAATATTGATCGTGACGATGTTTTGGAAGCAATGGAAATTGCCATTCAAAAAGCCGGTCGTTCTAAATATGGTTTTGAACATGATATCAGAGCTCATATTGACCGCAAAACCGGTGCCATCACTTTGGCTCGTTATCGTGAAGTGGTTGAATCTGAAGACCAAATTGAAAACGAAGTTACCCAAATGACTTTGGCTCAAGCAAAAGCCTATGATAAAAATATTAAAGTCGGTGAATTTATCATTGATAATTTGCCGCCGATTGATTTTGGTCGTATTGCCGCTCAAACCGCTAAACAAGTTATTGTTCAAAAAGTTCGTGATGCTGAACGCAACAAACAATTTGAAGAATATAAAGAAAAAGTCGGCACTATTGTTAACGGTACCGTTAAACGTGTTGAGTTCGGTAATGTTATTTTGGATATTGGCAAAGCTGAAGCTATTTTGCGCCGCGATGAAATTATCCCGAGAGAAAAATTCAAAAACGGTGACCGTGTTCGCGCTTATGTTTTGGATGTTCGTAAAGAAAATAAAGGTCCGCAAATTTTCTTGTCTCGTACTTGTCCTGAATTTTTGGCAAAACTCTTTACTTCCGAAGTTCCGGAAATTTATGACGGTATTGTCAAAATTGTTGCCGTATCTCGTGATCCGGGTTCTAAAGCAAAAATCGCCGTTAAAACCGATGATGTGACCGTTGATGCCGTTGGCGCTTGCGTTGGTTTGCGCGGTATTCGTGTTCAAGCCGTTGTAACCGAATTGCAAGGTGAGAAAATTGATATTGTTCCTTATTCTGAAGATAAGGCTCAATTTATTGTTGCCGCTCTTGCTCCGGCTGAAGTTACCAAAGTGGTTTTGGATGAAGAAAATAATCGTATTGAAGTGGTTGTTCCGCAAGAGCAATTCTCCGTTGCTATCGGTCGCCGCGGTCAAAACGTTAAACTTGCTTCTCAACTCATTGGTTCTGATATTGATGTTTTGACCGAAGAACAAGAACAAGAACGTCGTTCTAATGAAAATAAAGTTCGTTCTCAACGCTTTATGGAAGCTTTGGATGTTGATGAAATGATTGCTCACCTCCTCATCGCAGAAGGTTTTGCTACCATCGATGAAGTGGCTATGGTTCCGTTGCAAGAATTGGCAGAAATCGAAGGCTTTGATGAAGATGTTGCTAAAGAATTGCAAACCAGAGCTAAGGCTTTTGTTGAAAAACGCAACCAAGAATTTGAAGAAAAGAGCAAATCTTTGGGTATTGACGAAGCCATTCAAAATATTGAAGGTTTGGACCGTGATATGATTTTGACCATGGCTGACAAAGGCGTTAAAACTATTGATGATTTGGCTGACTTGGCCGCTGATGAATTGATTGAAATTTTGGGTGAAAATACCATTTCCGTCAATGAAGCAAACAAAATCATTATGGCTGCTCGTCAACACTGGTTTGATGATGAAAATAAGGATGCCGAGTAAGTCAAATGAAGGCTGAAGAAACAAGAAAATGTATCGTCTGCGGTGAAGTGCTGCCAAAAGAAAAATTGCTGCGCTTCACCCTGACGCCCGACAATCAGATTGTTCCGGATTTTAAGAAAAAATTGCCGGGGAAAGGGATTTGGGTTTCAAACTCTAAAAAAGCATTGATGATTGCGGTGGAAAAAAACTTGTTTGCTAAAGCCGCAAAGAAAAATATAAAAGTAGATGCAGAGTTGGTGAACATGGCAGAAAATATTTTGCACAAACGTGCTCTTGATGCCATTTCACTCGCTCGCAAAGCCGGAGCCCTCGTTTCCGGTTTTGAAAAGGTTTGTGAAGCAATTAAAAAAAATAAGGCTGCTTTTGTCTTGGAAGCAAAAGATGCCGGCGCCGATGGTCATAATAAGATTATGAATTTGGCTAAGAATTTGGAAGTTTTCCATACGTTTAACGTTGAGGAGTTGGATAAAGAACTAGATAGAGTAAATACCGTACATATTGCTTTGCTGCATGGTGAAATGGCTAAAGCAGTTCAAATTGAAATTTCCCGCTTGGAAGATTTCTTAAATTCTTAAGACAAAAGTGTAAAATAGTGAAGGAATTATAATGACAGAAGATAATGCAAAAGGAAAATTAACATTATCAGGAAAATCTACCCTGACGCTTAAGCTTGGCGATAAAGCCAAAGCTTCTGCCGAAGGTAAAAAAGTTGTGCAAGTTGAAGTGCGCAAAAAAAGAGTGTTGAACCAAAGCAACACTGTTGCTCATGAGCCCAAAGTTCAAATTGATGAGGCTACAGCCGCCAAACTCCGTTTGATTGCCGAAGCAAAAGAGCATGAAGCAAAACGCAGACAAGAAGAGGAAGAAAAAGCTCTTCTTCGCCAAAAACAAATGGAAGAACAAAAAGCTAAAGAAGAGGCCGAAGCTGCAAAATTAGCAGAAGAACAAGCTGCCGCCGCAAAAGCAGCTGCTGAAGCCGAAGCTAAAGAAAAAGCAGCTCAAGCCGCTGCCGCTCAAGAAAAAGCTAAAAAGGCAGAGGTTGTAAACGAGCCTGAAGAAAAATCTTACAAAGCTAAGAAAAATCGTGATTACGATGATGAAGATGATGATGAAGAAGATATGCCTCGTCATAAAAAAGTTTCTTCTTCACGTAATGAAAGTTTTGAAGAAGACAGACGTAAAGTAACCAAACGTAGTTTTGAACCGCAAAAACGCGGCGGTAAGTTTAATGTAAACAACTATATGAGCGGTGATGATGACGATGATGATTATGGCTTTGGAGCTCCTCGTCGTCGCTTTAAGAAAAAACAACCTAAACCGCAACAACAAGCTCCGCAACAACCTCAAGAAAAAATTATTCGTGAAGTTGTTATTCCGGAAGTTATTACGGTTCAAGAGTTGGCAAACCGTATGGCAGAAAAAGGTGCCGAAGTTATTAAAAAATTGATGGCTTTGGGTGTTATGGCTACCATTAACCAACCTATTGATGCCGATACCGCACAAATTGTGGTTGAAGAGTTTGGTCATAAAGTTAAACGCGTTGCCGATAGCGATGTGGAAGCCGGATTAGGCGGTGGTGAAGACAAGCCTGAAGATTTGTTACCAAGACCTCCGGTTGTTACCGTTATGGGTCACGTTGACCATGGTAAGACTTCTTTGCTTGATGCTTTGCGTGAAACCAACGTTGCTGCTAAAGAAGCCGGTGGTATTACTCAACACATCGGTGCTTATCAAATTACGGTTAAAACCGGTGATAAAATCACCTTTATTGATACACCGGGTCACGAAGCATTTTCTGAAATGCGTGCTCGCGGTGCCAAAGTTACCGATATTGTGGTTTTGGTCGTTGCCGCCAATGACGGTATTATGCCGCAAACCGTTGAAGCTATTCGTCACGCTCAAGCCGCCGAAGTGCCAATCGTTGTTGCTATTAACAAAATCGACTTGCCGGGTGCTGACCCGATGAAGGTAAAAACCGCTTTGTTGCAACACGGTATTGCCGTTGAAGAAATGGGTGGTGATTGCTTGTGTGCCGAAGTTTCTGCTAAAAAACGCATCAATATTGATAAATTGGTTGAAGCCATTTTGTTGCAAGCCGAAATTTTGGATTTGAAAGCTAATCCGAATCGTGCTGCCGAAGGTGCCGTTATTGAAGCAAAAATGGAAAAAGGACGTGGTTCCGTTGCTACTGTTTTGGTACAAAAAGGAACGCTCAAAGTCGGTGATATTATCATTGCCGGTAAAGAATGGGGACACGTTCGTGCTATGTTTAACGAAAACGGTAAGAAAGTGTTTGAAGCTAATCCGGCTACTCCGGTTGAGGTTTTGGGCTTGCAAGGAACGCCTGCTGCCGGTGATGACTTTATTGTTGTTGCCGATGAAGCTCAAGCAAAACAAGTTACCAACTATCGTATTTGCAAAGAACGTGATGCTAAGATTGTAAAATCTGCCAAATCCGCCATGGAACAAATGCTTGATAAAATTAAATCCGGTGAATCTAAACACTTGCCGATTATTATCAAAGCTGACGTTCAAGGTTCTATCGAGGCTTTGGAAGGCACATTGAACAAACTTTCAACAGATGAAGTTTCAGTTCAAATTTTGCACTCTGCCGTTGGTCCGATTTCCGAATCTGATATTTCTTTGGCAAAAGCATCTCATGCTCTGATTATCGGCTTTAACGTACGTGCCATTCCGCAAGCTCGCGATGCTGCTCGTCGTGACGGAATTGAAATTAAATATTATTCCATCATTTATGATGTGGCAGATGACGTTAAGAAAGGTTTGGAAGGTATGCTTTCACCTGAATTGCGTGAAAAACTTTTGGGTTATGCCGAAATCCGTGAGGTTTATAATATTACCGGTGTGGGTAAAGTTGCCGGTTGTATGATTACCGAAGGTTTGGTAAAACGTGGTGCTAAAATCCGTTTGTTGCGTGATAACGTGGTTATTCACGATGGCTCTATCGGACAACTCAAACGCTTCAAAGAAGATGTTAAAGAAGTTCGTGAAGGCTATGAATGCGGTATCAGTTTTGAAAACTATAATGACATTCAAAAAGGCGACTTTATTGAATGTTATGAGATTGAGGAAATCGCCGCCAAGCTATAAAAAACCGTATAATGGGGAACTAATACAGATTTTGCGGATAAATTGTTCAGTCATGTACTTCTATGTACACTCCTTCACAATTTTCCTTAAATCTTATTATTTCCCGCATTCTCCGATTTTTTTAGTAAGAATCGTAAATGGGTGATTAAATAAAATTTTTGGCAAATTAATTGATAAGAGAGAAGATTATGCCTACAAAAGAACCATCACAAAGACAACTTCGCGTTAGTCAAGAAATCAGAAAAATCATTACTTCTGAAATTGAGCGCGGTGAAGTCAGAAATTTGCAAGGGATTAATACAATCGTAACAATCACAGATGTTACCGTATCTCCCGATTTGAAATATTCTACAGTCTATTTTATGACCTTGAACGGAACTTTTATTAAAGAAGTTTTGGAAGGTTTGAATTTAGCAGCTAACCATTTTAGAAAAAGTGTGGCACGTAATACCAGTTTGCGCTATGTTCCGGAAATCATTTTCAAAATTGATGATACTTTTGCCGAAGTTGATAAAATTGAAAAACTGCTTCATGATCCGAAAGTTCAACAAGATTTGAAATAAAATTAGAGAAAAAGACCTCCGCAAGGAGGTTTTTTTTATTGTCTTTTGGTTCGTTTTTCTATAAATTGTTCTTATCGTTTAATTATTAATCTTTAAGCTTATGAAACAAATTGAACCTTATGCTTATTTAAAAAAAGAAAATAAGATTTATTTACTGGAATTTTCTTTAGATAAAGGAAGGTATGATATTGTCGGCGTTTATGATAATCTTTTTGACGGTAAAAATTATGTTGTTCTAACCAACAATAATAATCCGTTCTTCACGGCAATTTTTGTAAAACCCCAAAAAATATATAAAGCAATTAAAGGAAACTTTATTGGTTTTGGTAATGGTTTTATTTATTTTGAAGATGATGAAAAAAGATTATTCACACTTTCTGAAAACCGAAACATTACGGAAGTGGCTTGTTCTTGCGGAATATTGACTAATAGGTGGGAAAATGAGCATTTGCTTTTTAAGATGTCAGGTAAAATGAAAGTGGAAATTTGCGGCAAGTAAAAATAAAAAAAGCGATTGGAATTTATTTCCAATCGCTTTTTTGTTAAAACTTATTGATTGACTATCTGTTTGGCTAGCCAATTATAAATTTCTTGCATTTCTTTGTGACCTTCAGCAGCAAAGTCTTCGGGATGCCACTGGATACAAAGAATCTTTTTTGCCACACTTCCCCAAGCTTCGGGAATTCCATCTTCGGCAACGGCATAAAGCTCTAATCCTTCCGGAAGATTAGATTTTACAGCTTCTCTGTGGCGAGAGTTTGTCATAATGCTTTTGGCGTGGAACATATTTGACAAAGGAGTTCCGGGTAGAATAAAGACCCAATGAGCAATATGAAGCTGACTTTTGTGCATGATGTTGGTGTGTTGTTTAACATCTCTGAGTAATCGTCCACCAAGTATACAAGCTATTATCTGTGCGCCGGCGCAAATTCCTAATATCGGGATATTATATTGCCGAGCTGTGATAATGGCTGTTTGGTAAGCTTCATATCTGGAGTTTGGTTTATATTCTTCTATACCATCTTCATAGAAATAGTCAGGTGAAGGGAAAGCTCCGCCCGGAAGAATTAAACCCTTTAATCCCATCATTTGTTTGGCCGTATTTTCATAGGTTAGAAGTCTTAGCTTTACTCCGGATTGGGCTATGCTTTTGGCATAGTTGTAATCAATGGAGTAATAGCCGCTTTCGCGTCCCATTAAAAAACCAACGACAGGTGCATTTGTTAAAATTTCGCCGAGAGAAGAATAGACTTCATCTTTGAGCAAAATTTCAGGTATTTTTCCTGTTGCAATAACATCAGAAACTTGTTTGTCACTCACGCAATAAGCGTTGAATTTCGGCATGTATGCCGCATAAATCTTAATAGTATTTTTCATAACATAATAGTTTAAATTTCTGATTCTTTTATATGTTGTTTCAGATAAATTGTCTATAAAAAAAGCACTTACATTTTTTGTAAGTGCTTTTTTTTAAGGAAGGGGAACCAAAATAAAATTGTTTTTTTGTTCCTCAATTTTGTAAGGTTTGCCGCCTAAGTAGAGTTTACCTAAAATCCGGCTTGCCGTTTCAAAAGGTTTTTTGATGATGTTTTGCGCAAAGGCATCAATACTGTAAACATTACCGGAAACAGAATCGGTACCTGACCAACGTACTGTCGGACGATTTTGCAGATCAAACACCAAAAAAACTTCTTTTAAGAAAATTTTTTCTTGAGCCAAATGTTTTAATGCTTGTTGTGAAGATAAAATTTTTGGCTCTGGGTCTTTTCTTTGACTTGAAGAGGAATATTGAATTACGGAGCATCCGCAAAAAAACATTAAACACAGAAGCAAGAAGAGACCTAAAAATACAGTAATAGTTTTCATAATATTAAAAAATTATAGATTATTAATTTGATGTTAAATTCTAGATTATTCCCAGTCAAGGATACAAAAAACAAGTCACAGGTTTTTTATGTTGACGAATTAAGCTTTTTTCTTATCCTAAAACAAAAATGATGAGGGAAAAATGTCCAGACGTAAAAAAGGTGAAAATATTAACGGTTGGTTGGTCATTGATAAAGACCGCGATATGGGTTCGACCGATGTTGTCAACTTTACCAGACGCTTTTTTAATGCCAAAAAAAATGGGCATACCGGTACGCTAGACCCATTTGCAACTGGTGTCTTGCCGATTGCTTTCGGTGAGGCGACCAAGCTTGTGCCTTTTGTAACCGATGGCGAAAAAGAGTATGAGTTCATCATCCAATGGGGCGCAGAAACCTCAAGCGGCGATACCGAAAGCGAAGTTGTTGCTACCACGGATGTTTACCCGACCAAAGAAGAAATTTTAGCCACTATTCCTCAGTTTATCGGTGAAATCAAGCAAGTGCCGCCGGCATATTCTGCCATCAAAATTAACGGACAACGCGCTTATGATTTGGTGCGCAAAGGGCAAGATGTGGAAATACCCGAGCGAATCGTAGAAATTTATGATTTAACCTTGCTTGAGGAGCTTCCGAATCATCAAGCTAAGTTTAGAGTCCGCTGCTCTAAAGGCACATATGTTCGCACATTGGGCATGGATTTGGCTAAAGCACTCGGCACCAAAGGCTATTTATTGGAACTTAGACGTACAAAATGCGGTAAATTTTCTCTTTCTGATACGATTTTGCTGGAAAATTTGAAAAAAATGGTGCATAGTGAGGATGCAAAAAAGGTTTTGCTTCCGGTAATAACTGCTCTGCGCGACATCGCGGAGTTAGCTCTAACCGAAGCAGATGCAGCTAAACTCCGCCAAGGACAAGCAATTTCCCCACGCTCTTATCAAGACCAAAACTTGAAAGATGGTGTGGCTGTTGCTTCTTTTGACGGTGAGTTGGTTGCCATAGTGCGAATCGAGGAAAAACGAATTTCTCCTCAACGCGTTTTTAATTTTAACTCTGATGCGGAAAATTCCGTATCTCAATAAAAGGAAAATATTGATGTCGATTTCTAATGAAAACAAACAAGATTTGATCAAAACTTATGCTATTAATCCGAACGATACCGGTTCTCCGGAAGTTCAAATTGCTATTTGGACTGCTCGTATTAACAGCCTTATCGAACACTTCAACACCCACCCGAAAGATAAACACTCTCGTTTGGGTTTGATGAAAATGGTTTCTCGCCGTCGTCACCTTTTGGACTACCTCAAAGGTAAAAGCGAAAGCCGTTATCAAGAGATCATCAAGAAGTTAGACTTGAGAAAATAATTTTATGCGGCACCTAGAGCGAAAAATGCAAGACAGAAAAAATTCACGTAGGTCTAACTACGCTAAAATTTTTTCCGCTCTGTTTTTCACTCTATCTGCCAGCCTAAAATCATTTTCTGAAAATGTGCGGCACCTAGAGCGAAAAATGCAAGACAGAAAAAATTCACGTAGGTCTAACTACGCTAAAATTTTTTCCGCTCTGTTTTTCACTCTATCTGCCAGCCTAAAATCATTTTCTGAAAATGTGCGGCACCTAGAGCGAAAAATGCAAGACAGAAAAAATTCACGTACCAACGCTGATGTTTTTTCTATTGCTTTTTTAGGTGCACACAGATAAAGTTTATAACGAGTGCGGGGCTTTGCGCTTTGCACTCGTTTTTATAAAATCCTCTGGCTTTTCAGAGGTGAGATGTATGGACTTAACTCTTAGGTAAGAATCTTTGGTTATTGTGGTTTTTATCTAAGAGGTAAGTCCGAAAAGAAATATATATTATGAAAGGATATTGTATGATTGATTTTAAAGTTTCTCGTAGAGAAATGGAATGGGGCGGCAGAAAACTGGTGCTCGAAACCGGTAAAATTGCTCGTCAAGCTGAAGGTGCCGTTGTTGCATCTTATGGCGAAACAGTTGTTGTTGCCACAGTTTGCGCTGCTAAAGAAGTTGCTGCTGACCAAGATTTCTTTCCGTTGACCGTAAACTATCAAGAAAAATATTATGCTGCCGGCAAAATCCCCGGTGGTTTTATGAAACGCGAAGGTAAACCTTCTGAACGTGAAGTTCTTATCTCTCGCTTGATTGACCGTCCAATTCGTCCGCTCTTTCCGGATGCTTTCAAAAATGAAGTTCAAGTTGTTTGTACCGTTTTGTCTTATGACAAACAAACCGACTCCGACATCATTTCCATGATTGCCGCTTCTGCTGCTTTGAGCTTGTCCGGTATTCCGTTCTTAGGTCCTATCGGTGCAGCTAAAATCGGTTACAAAGATGGACAATACATTTTGAACCCGACCATTGAACAACAAAAAGAATCTTTATTGGAACTTTCTGTTGCCGGTACAAAAGAAGGCGTTTTGATGGTTGAATCCGAAGCTCAAGAACTTTCCGAAGAAGTTATGCTCGGTGCCGTTATGTTTGGTTTTGAAAACTTCCAACCGGTTATTCAAATGATTGAAGATTTGACTAAAGAAGCCGGTAAACCGCGCTGGGAAATGCCGACTTTCCCGAAAGAGTTTGATGAACTCTATGAGAAAGTTGCTAAACAATTCCGCGGCAAATATGAAGAAGCTTTCAAAGAAACCGATAAACTCAAACGCGGCGAAAACTTGGGCGCTTTGGCTGAAGAAGTTAAAGCTACCATCGATCCTGAAAACGAGATGGAAGTTAAATATGTTAACGATGTAATTGAAAAATTGATGCATCGTGTTATGCGTGAAGGTGTTTTGAACACCGGTCGTCGTATTGATGGTCGTGATACCAAAACCGTTCGTCCGATTTCTTGCCAAGTAGATGTTTTGCCGATGGCTCACGGTTCTGCTTTGTTCACTCGTGGTGAAACTCAAGCTTTGGTTGTTACCACCTTGGGTACAGGCGATGATGCTCAAATCGTTGACGGTTTATTGGATGAATATAAAGAAGACTTTATGCTCAACTACAACTTCCCGCCGTTCTCAGTTGGTGAATGTGGTCGTTTGGGTAGCCCAGGACGTCGTGAAATCGGTCACGGAAAACTCGCTTGGCGCGCTATTCACCCGATGATGCCGAAAGACAGCGATACTTTCCCTTACACCGTTCGCGTTGTATCTGATATTATGGAATCTAACGGTTCTTCTTCTATGGCTACCGTTTGTGGTACAACCATGTCTTTGGAAGCTGCCGGTGTTCCGTTGAAAAAGCCGGTTGCCGGTATTGCTATGGGCTTGATTAAAGAAGATGATGGTCGTGTTGCTATTTTGACCGATATCTTGGGTGATGAAGACCACTTGGGTGATATGGACTTTAAAGTTGCCGGTACAAAAGACGGTGTTACTGCTTTGCAAATGGATATTAAAATTACATCCATTACCAAAGAAATTATGGAAAAAGCTTTGGCTCAAGCTCATGAAGGTCGTATCCACATTATGGGTGAGATGGCAAAAGCTATTTCTGAACCGCGTCCGCATGTTTCTGACAAAGCTCCGCGCATTGTATCAATCAAAATTCCGGTTGATAAAATTCGTGAAGTTATCGGAACCGGTGGTAAAGTTATTCGTGAAATTACCGAAAAAACCAATACCAAGATTGAAATTACCGACGACGGTATCGTAAAAATCGCTTCTTTGAAAAAAGAAGATGGTGATGCCGCTCTTGAATGGGTAATGGGTATTGTGGCTGAACCTGAAGAAGGCAAAATCTATAAAGGTGTTATTACCAAAATTATGGACTTTGGTGCTTTCGTTCGCTTCCTTGGCACAACCGAGGGCTTGGTTCACATCTCTGAAGTTAAGAACGAACGTATTGCTTCTGTTTCTGACTTCTATAAAGAAGGTGATACCTTGTGGGTTAAATGCTTGGGTACCGATAACCGCGGTAAGATTAAACTTTCTGCAAAGAGAGTTAACCAAGAAACAGGTGAAGATTTGGAAAAATAATTCCGTAATCATTCTTAAACAAAAAAGCACTCCTTGTGAGTGCTTTTTTGTTTGTACTTGACCGAATATTAAAAAAGTTATTTATTTAACACTATATGAAATCTTATTTATAATTATGAAAACAGGTTTATGTATTGTGGCATTTCTGATTGTTTATGGTTGGTTTGTCTATAGTGAGATTAAAACAGCCAGAAAAATAAGACAACAACAACGCTATAAAGATAGTATCGTCGTTGCCCGTTTGAAAAAAAAGAAAACGGACTTTGGCTTTGCAAATTTTTTCTTTGTGGGGATCATCTTGGGTATTTTGAAAAACAGCCCACCTCGGAAAGAGTGAAAGCTGTTGTGGTTGCGTATAATAAACAAAAACAACTCTATAAATTGGAAGAGTTTGTTGAAGAATGATAAAAAACTCGTTTTTCTTGAAAAGGAAAAGCGAGTTTTTTTGTCCAATTTGTTGACAATAACGGGAATAATTGTTATATGTAGGAGCAATAAAATAAATTATTAATTTTAAATTTTAAGCATTATGGATTTTTTAATTTTTTGTTTTTCAATGTTTTTGTTTGCAGCAGTGCTTTATGGGCTTTGTGTTTTTCCTAAAAATGCCGGCGAAGGTATGGATTTGTGTTTTAGAGAAAAAGATTTAGGTGCGTTAAAAGCAGTTGTATCTGTAAGCAATTTGATAGTGGTTTTTTCTTTGATATTCTTTTTTGTTTGTTGCTTTATTATCGGAAGTATATGGGATAATTTGCAACGGAATATGATACAAAAGTTGGGCTTGTGGATTTTTGTCGTTACGGCATTCCTTTTGCTTATTATGACCTGGAGAGCGTACTTAATTAGAAAAAAAGCATTAAACGCTTATCATTCACTTTGCGAAAATAGCATTGTTGATGCACGGGTTGAAAAAAAGCAAAACGGAGTATGGATTTGCAAGTTTATGCTGTATCAAAGAGAACATAGTGGTTATTTGGAGGAAAAGCCATCTGCCGAAAAAATTAAAATTTCGGTTTTGAAATACAAAAGTCGCAAGCGAATGTATCTATTAAAAGAATTGCATTAATATCTAAATTTCTGAAATATGTTATTGGTTTTAGTAGCTTTTGTAATAGTGTGCTTTGTCTTGGATGTTTATGCCCTTCGTAGGTTAAGAAAATGTGATAAAAATGTAAGATATGTTCAAAAATTGCCGCATCGCGTTATTGGTAAAGTTCAACTGGAACAAAAAATTAATGAGATAGGCGCTTTTCTTGGTTTTGGCTTTTTTATTGCATTTAGTGTGTTGTTTATGTGGCTTTGGGCATTGAAAGCTTTTGTTGAAAGTCATATTTGGTCCGGAATCATTACAACCGGCTTGGTTTTAGATTCTGTCTTTTTTGGTATTTTGTTTCTATGGAATATAGATATGTATCAAAAAATAGATAGATTGTAAAAACATTAAAACTCGTTTTCTTGAAAAAGAAAGCGAGTTTTTTTGTTGCCTTTTTTTTGATAAAAAATACTTGAAATATCTGAAAAAACGGTGTATTAGTCAGCTTAATCGTTTGGACACCCCTGGAGGTTTGAACGAGGATTGTTAAAATTTTTTATAAGGAAGTAATAAAATGTCTAAAATTACATTTAATGCTTTGGTTCGTGAACAAGCAGGTAAGGGGGCAGCTCGCGCATGTCGTAAAGAAGGTCGTGTTCCTGCCGTTATTTATGGTAACAAAAAAGACGCTCAAATGATTAGCTTGAATCCTGTTGAGTTGGAAAAAGCTTTGAACATGGCTGATTTTTACAGCTCTGATATTGAAGTTGTTGTTAACGGTAAGGCAGAAAAAGTTTCTTGCCAAGATGTTCAGTTCCATCCGGTTTCTGACATGCCGATTCACGTCGACTTCTTGAGAAAATAGTTTTATAGAGTATCTATAGCAAAAAATGCGAAGCGAAAAAATTCATGTACTTCTATGTACACTAAAATTTTTTCGCTTCTTTTTTTCACTATATCTATCTCTCTAAAACTATTTTCTCCCGTCATCTTTCTAAAGCAGTGTAAAGGATATAAATATGTTTTTGATTGTTGGTTTGGGTAACCCCGGTGCAGAATATGATAAAACGCGTCATAACATGGGCTTTATGACCGCGGATGCTTTGCACGATTTTTACAAATTTTCTCCTTTCAAATCTAAATTTGATGGCTTGATTGCCGAAGGAAATATTAATGGAGAGAAAGTTTATCTCCTCAAACCCCAAACCTATATGAACCTTTCCGGTAATTCGGTTGTTAAAGCCGCTAATTTCTATAAAATCTTACCGCAAAATGTGATTGTTATTCATGATGATATGGATTTGCCGGTGGGCAAAATCAAAGCCAAAATCGGTGGCGGTGCCGGTGGGCATAACGGTCTGAAATCTATTGATGCAGCCATAACTCCTAATTATAATCGAATCAGAATCGGGGTCGGTCATCCGCAAGGTGGGGGCAAGGCGGTGGTGAACCATGTGCTCTCACGCTTTTCTAAAGCAGATGCCGAAGTAATTGAGAAAAATATTCAAATTATCTGCGAAACTTTACCGATTTTGCTTGAAGAAGGTATGGCAAAGTTTTCCGGTCAACTTGGGATGATGAAATAAAAAGGGGCTTCTATGAAAATTGCTATTTTATATATTGCAACCGGCAGATATACGGTTTTTTGGAAAGATTTTTACTTAAGTTGTGAAAAATATTTCATTCCTGAAGCTGAAAAAGAATATTATGTTTTTACCGATGCCAAGCATCTTGATTTTGATACCAAACCCAATGTTCATCTCTATTATCAAGAAAAACGCGGCTGGCCTTATGATACATTGTTGCGCTTTGATATGTTTTTGCGTATTGAAGATGAGCTTGAAAAAGCTGATTATATTTTCTTCTTTAATGCCAATACAAAATTTTTGAAAAAAATTAGTCCTGCGGAAATGTTGCCGGATGATGAGCATGATGGTTTGGTCGCTTCTACTTTTGACTGGACACCCGATAAATTTACTTATGACAGAAATCCAAAGTCTACGGCTTATATTCCTTATGGCGAGGGCAAATATTATTTCAGAGGTGGTGTAAATGGTGGAACCAAAGATGCTTATTTGCAAATGATTCACACCCTCAGCCAAAATATTAAGACAGATTTAGATAATGATGTAATTGCCGAATGGCATGACGAAAGTCATCTGAATAAGTATTTGCTGGATAAAAATCCTCTCGTTTTGAGTCATTATTATTGCTTTAACGGTGAAAAGTTTATCAATCCATTAAAGGTTAAAATCGTGATGCAAAATAAGTCATTGTATAAATTTGGAGGACATAAATATTTGCGCGGACAAACAGATAAAAAAATTTCATTAGCGGAATATTGTGTGAAACGTTTATTGAAACGCTTGGTTTTTCTTTTTCCTTTAAAATCTTGGCGAAAAAAAGTGAGAGAATATTGTAGAGAGATTTAATGCAAAATATTGCTTGAAAAAGGCGCACTTATCAGATAAAACTCTGTTTAAGTTAGTTAATTTAAACGGAGTTTTTTTTATGGGTTTTAATTGTGGTATTGTCGGTTTGCCTAATGTCGGAAAATCGACCCTCTTTAATGCTTTAACACAAACAATTGCCGCTCAGGCAGCAAACTTTCCTTTCTGCACCATCGAGCCGAATACCGGTCGTGTAGCTGTGCCTGATAAACGCTTGGATAAATTGGTAGAGCTGGTTAAGCCAAAATCAGTTGTGCCGACTCAGCTTGAATTTGTAGATATTGCTGGTCTTGTTCAAGGCGCTTCCAAAGGTGAGGGCTTAGGCAACCAATTTTTGGCAAACATTCGTGAAACTGATGCCATTATTCATGTTTTGCGTTGCTTTGAAGATGATAATATCACTCACGTTATTGGTTCGGTTGATCCTATTCGCGATGCCGAAATTGTAGAAACAGAGTTGATGATTGCCGATTTAGACTCTTTGGAAAAACGTTTTGATCAAGTGAACAAAAAAGCTAAAGGCGGTGACAAAGATGCTATTATCAATCTGCAAGTTATGACCCCGATTATTGAGGCATTACGTGAAGGTAAGCCAGCTCGCGTGGCAGCACCTGACGCTTCTAACAAAGATGCATGGAAAGCTTATAAAATGTTGCAACTTTTAACATCTAAACCGGTTCTTTATGTTTGCAACGTAGATGAAGCTTCTGCTGCAACCGGTAATGATTTTTCTAAACGCGTGTTTGAAAAAGCTGCTGAAGAAAATGCCAAAGCTGTTATTATTTCTGCTGAAATTGAATCAGAAGTAGCTCAACTCGAAACAGAAGAAGAAAAGAAAGAGTTTCTTTCTTCTTTGGGTTTGGAAGAATCCGGCTTGTCTAAAATTATTCGTGCCGGATATGATCTCTTGGGCTTGCAAACTTATTTTACCTGCGGTCCGAAAGAAGTACATGCTTGGACATTTTTGAAAGGCTCTAAAGCACCACAATGTGCCGGTATCATTCATACCGATTTTGAACGCGGCTTTATCCGTGCTGAAACCATTTCTTATGATGACTATGTATCCTTAGGTGGTGAACAAGCTTGTAAGGAAGCCGGTAAAATGCGTTCCGAAGGCAAAGATTACGTCGTTCAAGATGGGGATATTCTAGAATTCCTTTTCAACGTATAATAAAGGCTTGTATAACGGGCGATTAGGGCAGAAACTGCGAATAAAATTTTCAGTCATGTACTATTTTGTACACTCCTTCAAATTTTTTCTGGTTTCTTACTACTCGCCTCATTCTCCAAGCCTTTACAAAAGTTCGTATAACGGGAAACTAGAGCGATTTGTTGTCGTCTCGAAAAATTCATGTACCCTTTTGTACATTAGGATTTTTCTCGCTCCTAAAATCACTCTATTTTCCCAATTCCGACTAAGGCTTTGCCATGAAAGCTGTCGCATTCTGCCAAAGCCAAGTCTCATTGCGTCTCCTTAAAGAAAGCACATTTAAGGTGCTTTCTTTTGCGGCCGTCTCCGAACTTCTTTAGCGCCCTGAGTTGCCTTATAAATATTTTTTTGACAAAAAATTGACAATAAGAATTTTCTGTGCTATATGGAGTCGCAGAGAATATATTATTTATTGTTAAACATATTAAAAATTATTAGCTATGGGAATAAGAGAAAACCAAGAATGGTTGTTTGATTTAATCTGTGATAAATTTTCTGATGTATCTGGTATCAGAACTGGTATAGAAGAAGATACAGTGGTTTTTTCTAAGAATGGAATGCATTTATGGATGAAAATCTGTGATGAGTTAAAAATCAGGGCTGATTTTGTGCCTCATTTGATGACCGT
>CALXZK010000026.1 GCA_944393225.1 uncultured Alphaproteobacteria bacterium | reverse complement strand
AATTTTAAGGAAACAAGTTCTTTAATCAGTTTATCGGAATAATCGGTATATTGTTGCAAAGGCAAAGCAATATTTTCCGCCAAAGTCATGGAGCTGAACAAAGCACCGCTTTGGTAAAGGATACCGCATTTTTTCATCACCTCATCTTTTTCATGTTGAGATGCTTTGGCAAAATTGACATTATTAATCATAACATCGCCTTTGGCAGGTGGCACCAAACCGGTGAGAACGCGCAACAAGCTGCTTTTGCCGCAACCGCTACCGCCCATAATGATAAAGACATCGCCTTTTTTCACTTCAAAGCTAACATTTTTCATCAGCACAAAATCGCCGTAAGCGATTGTCAAATCATCAACTTTAATCTTGGCTTCCGTCATATTCCCAGCACCTCAAAAGACATGGTAATAATACCTGTTGCCACAATCATCAAAACGATTGCCGAAACCACGGCTTTGGTTGTTGCCACACCGACACTGTCGGCATTACGTCCGCAATTCACACCATAGTAGCAACCACACAGAGCAATAATGATACCAAAGACAAAGCCATGAAAAATACCGACCAAAAAGTTGGATAAGTTCATTGCATCAACCGAATATTTCCAATATTCTTGCGGAGAAATATCGAGCATGACAACACCGACGAAAGCACCGCCGAACATGCCCATAAAATCAGCCCAAACGGTGAGAAGCGGCATTGTTATCATCAAAGAGAGCATACGCGGCAAAACCAAAAAATCCATAGTAGGAATTCCCATGGTCTTAAGCGCATCAATTTCTTCATTCACTTGCATGGTACCGATGGTTGCAGCATATGAAGCGCCGGTTCTGCCCGACATAATCACGCCGGACATAATTGCTCCCATAATTCGCGTCATGCCGATTGTAACCAAGCTTGCCACATAAATCTGCGCCCCGAAAGTTTTGAGTTGCACCGCACCGACAAAAGCCAAAATCAAACCAATCATAAAGCTCACAAGCGACATAATACCGACAGCCTTATAACTGCAACCTTCCAGAGCAAACAAAAAGTCCACGCCGCGCATAACGGCAGAGCCGCGTAAGAAACGACCGAAAGAAGCTAAAACTTGTTTGCAAAAAACAAAAGCCCTGTTCACACTTGAAAAAATGTTGAGTCCCCAAGCGCCCAAAGCCTCAATCCAATCGCCATGACTGTCATCGGGTAAAGAAGGTTTACGGTCAACTTTCAAAGCTAAATCGACCAAATGTTGCAAATTATCGGGAAGACCGGAAAAAACAATTTTTTTGTTCTTTTGCGCCGCAATTTTTGCCAATTCATAAAGAAGAGCCAACAAAGTTGAATCCCATGCTTTCAAATCTTTGGCGACCACATTTATTTGCGGCAAAATTTGCACCGAAGCATATATTTTTTCTTTTTGAGCTTCATCATCATAACGGAGGCAATCTCCGCTGATTTCTATGGTTAAGGCAGAAGCTTTTTGCTCAAATTTAAGCACGTTTTTTCTCTCAAAACTTTAATTAATTTTGTCTGATATTATTCCATAAATATTTACACTTTCAAGATAATATTTCAACAATCATATTTCAATTTTTATCTAAGAAGTATGTAAAAAAAATCCCTTTACAATTTAAATTTGTCGCACTAAATATACCACGGATTAAAAATAAAGCAGAGGAAAAAAGATGATAAAAGATATGACTGTCGGCAACCCGACCGGCTTAATTATAAAATTTGCGATTCCGTTACTCATCGGTAACTTGTTTCAACAATTATATAATATTTCTGACATCCTCATTCTCGGACGCATTTTAGGCGTTAATGCTTTAGCGGCTGCAGGTGCTTCTGCCCCGATATTTTTTACCATGCTACTCATTACTTTTGGATTCACGGCAGGTTTGTGCGTCATCACCGCACAACGCTTCGGCGCCAAAGATGAAGAAGGCGTCCGCCGTTCCGTTACCCATAGCATTGTCGCCAGTGCCGTTCTTTGCTTTTTTGTTACGACCGTTCTTTGTACCTTCATGCATGAAGTTTTGAGAAAAATGAACACGCCCGAAAATATTATGGCTGATGCACACACATTCATCTTCACGCTGACTTTGGGATTATTCTTAATTGTAGGTTATAACTTACTTTCCGGTTTTATCCGTGCTTTGGGTGATAGTAAAACCCCGCTTTATTTTCTGATTTTTTCTTCCATCTTAAACATTTTACTCAATTTACTATTCATCTATGTCTTAAAGATGGGTATTATCGGTTCCGCCTTGGGAACCAACGTTGCCATGGGCATATCCGTTATTTGCTGCATGATTTATATCGGTAAAAAATTTCCGATATTAAAACTCAAGAAAGAAGATTGGAAGCTCAACTGGCAATTTATGAAAATGCACTTGGCTGTCGCCATCCCGATGTCGTTGCAATTTTCTGTTATTGCCATTGGTTTGCTCATTATCCAAGCCGTATGCAACTCCTTCGGTGCAAACACCATTGCTGCCTTCACTTCCGCCCTGCGTATTGAACAACTCAGCACCCAACCTCTGCTGGCTTTGGGTATTGCACTTGCCACCTACTCTGCTCAAAACTATGGTGCCGGCCAAATCAAACGCATACGTCAAGGCGTTGCCAAGAGCTCTCTTATCTCTATCGGTTTTAGTATATTTGCCGCTTTATTGGTTCGCTTTTATGGCGAAAACTTTATCGATGTTTTCTTAAAAGAAAAAAATGATGAAATCATTCAAATTGGTCATGATTATTTAAATATCAGTACCATTTGCTATATTTTCTTAGGACAAATTTTTATCTTCCGTAACACCCTGCAAGGTATGGGACGCACTTTTGTTCCTCTCCTTGCCTGCATTGCCGAATTGGTTATGCGTTCGTTTGCTGCTGTTTACTTAGCACAACACATTGGCTATTTGGGCTTATGCTATGCCAGCCCGATTGCATGGGTGGGTGCGGCTTTGGTCGTTTCCATCGGCTATGCATATACGTTGCGCCAAATCAGACAACAACGTATGTACAACCGCGTTAAATGGCTTAAACACTTACTCGGATTCCGCAAAAAAGAGCATATTGTTCAAAGAATAACTCCGGACAATATCAAATAAACTATTTCTTGGAAGCAACATCTAATTCAGAAGTGCAAAACGGACAACGTGTCGCATTTTCGGAAATAAGTGAACAGCAATAAGGACACTCCTTTTGCTTGGCTTGTTTAACGGCATTTTTTTCTAACTTTTCTCTGATACCATTAATGGTTTTTATCAGAACAAAAACAGCAAATGCCACAATCAAAAAGCTGATAAGCGTATTCAAGAATGAACCCAAGTTTAAAATTACGGCACCGGATGAAAGAGCATCATCTGGAGAAAAATACGGCGCAGGTTTTGCTCCTTCTTTTAACACAAAAAATAAGTTGCCGAAATCAACCGTCCCCATCAACAAACTGATGGGCGGCAATAAAATATCTTTCACTAAAGAGTCAACAATTTTACCAAAAGCGGCGCCAATGATAATACCGACAGCCATATCAATCACATTGCCTTTGAGGGCAAATTTTTTAAACTCATTCAACCAAGACTTTAACATTTTTTTGAACATCCTAATAATGAGGCGGCGGTGTTTCTTCTGAAAGAGGTTTGACCACATCTTCCTCAATTTTTGCTAAAAGATATTTATTTTGTTTTATCAGATAATCAATCTTTTTACCTTGTTCAATAACGATATCGTTCAAATCATCAATATATTTTTCACTTTGTGCCAAAGCTGTTTCAATTTCAATTAATCTTTGTTCCAAGTCTTGTTCCATTTTTCTTTTTCCCAAAAAATGAGGCTCAAAGTTTTGGCTTTGAGCCTCAAATCATAAATATTCTCAATCTATTTTTTCAAATTGTAATATAAAGCATTAAATATACTAAACACAATAACAAATAAGCTGCTTACAACAATACTTGTCAATGTGCAATTAATTAAGAACAAAGAACATACATAAGGAAAATACAACAAACTTGAAACTACACACCAATCCTTATAACTTCCTTTTGTATGCTGTTTTATAAGAGATAATGACATTTTTTCACCTTTTGCCATCAAGGGTAATAAAGTATTATATTTTGCTAAGACATAACCACTCAAAAAAATGTTGACGACAAAGGTAAAAAATAAAAACCAATTTGTTAAAATGTTATGATGAGCCGCAATATGCATAAACACATAAACCGGTATAATGACAATTATACCTAAAATCATCTGATAAAGGCTGATCAAGATAGTTCTTTTAACAATTTGCCAAACATTTCCAAACTTTATTTCGGCAACAAACTTAAAAACCAGCAACTCGACAATAGTCACAACAACAACACCGCCTAATCTCATAAACCAAGAATTAACATGTGTTGCACGAACATACTCATCTGCATAAGAAAAAGCCACCAAAGGCAACAAAAGTGCTACCCATAGTGGCAATTTTTTAAAAAACAAAATATAACTGTCTTTAATAACATTTAACATGATAACCTCTCTTATAAAAAATGTTATCGCATATAAGAATAATTTTACCTTTTTCTTTCAATTTGTCAAAACAAAAAAAGCGCTATCGTCCGATAGCGCTTTTTTGCTTGCAACTAAATGCGACCGTAATAAGCATCCAAATACATCTGTTTGATTTCAGAAATCAAAGGATATACAGGGTTTGCACCGGTACATTGGTCATCGAATGCGCGTTCAGACAAACTATCCAAATTGTTCAGGAACACTTTTTCATCAACGCCCCATTCTTTGATAGAAGCCGGAATACCGATACTCTTCTTGAGTTTTGCAACAGCTTCAATCAATTTTTGAACTTTCTCTTCATCAGATTTTCCGCCCAAGTGCAACAAGTCAGCTACGCGAGCATAACGAGCGCGACCTTCCGGATAATGATATTGAGAGAAAGTACCCTGCTTAGCCGGTCTTTCATTAGCATTGTATTTAACCACTTGGCAAATAAGCATAGCATTGGCAATACCATGCGGAATATTGTATTCACCACCAAGCTTGTGAGCCATAGAGTGGCAAACACCCAAGAAGGCTTGAGCAAAAGCCATACCCGCAAGAGTTGCGGCATAGTGCATATTTTCTCTTGCTCTCGGGTTATTAGCCCCATCGTTGACTGATTTTTCAATATTTTCAAAAATCAAACGAATAGCTTCATAAGCAATACCATCGGTAAACGGCGTTGCGTAGATAGATGCCAAAGCTTCCAAAGCGTGAGTCAAAGCATCAATACCGGAAGCAGAAGCCAAACCGCGCGGCATAGAGAGAACCAAATCTGGATCAATAATAGACATATTCGGGGTCAAAGCATAGTCTGCAATCGGATATTTGATGTGGGTTTTAGAGTCTGTAATAACGGCAAACGGAGTTACTTCAGAACCTGTACCTGACGTTGTCGGAATAGCAACCATATAAGCTTTTGAACCCAAATCTGGGAACATGCAAATACGTTTTCTAATATCCATAAAGCGCATTGCCAAATCATCAAACTTAACTTCCGGATGTTCATACATCAACCAAACAATTTTAGCTGCATCCATCGGAGAACCGCCACCCAATGCGATGATAACATCTGGTTCCATAGATTTAACCAATTTCAAAGCATCGGCAATGGTATCCGTATCCGGATCCGGCTTAACGTCAGAGAAAATTTGGTAAGCAATACCCATTTCATCCAAAACGGATGTAATTTTGTCGGTATAACCTAAGTTAAACAAAGATTTATCGGTGATAATGAAAGCTTTTTTATGACCGATAAGTTCTTTCAAAGCAAAGCCGGTTGCGCCTTGTTTGAAATAAATTTTTGGAGGAACTCTGAACCACAACATATTTTCTCTTCTTTCAGCAACATTTTTAATATTCATCAAGTGCTTAACGCCAACGTTCTCACTGGCGGCATTTCCGCCCCAAGAACCGCAACCCAAAGTCAATGACGGATCGAGTCTGAAGTTGTACAAGTCACCGATACCACCTTGAGAAGACGGAGTATTGATGAGTACACGACCTGTTTCTACTTTGCTGCTAAAATATGCAATTCTGTCGGCATTGTGATCAGCTGTATAAAGAACGGATGTATGACCCGGACCGGCAAAGTTAACTAACTTAACGGCATGGTCAACACCTTCTTCAAAAGATTTAACCTTATACATAGCCAAAACCGGAGAAAGTTTTTCAAAAGAGAACGGCTCTTCTGGTCCGATTTTTTCCACTTCGGCAATCAAAACTTTTGTATTTTCCGGAACTTTTACACCGGCCATCTCGGCAATTTTATAAGCCGGTTGACCAACAATAGCGGCATTGAGTTTGCCGTTTTGAATAATGGTCGCGCCAACTTTTTCTCTCTCTTTTTTGTTCAAGATATATGCGCCGCGATATTCAAATTCTTGCTTAACTTCATCATAAATATTTTTATGAACAACAACAGATTGTTCAGAAGCACAAATCATACCGTTATCAAAAGTCTTACTCATCAAAACTGAGCTGACAGCCATTTTGATATCGGCAGTTTCATCAATAACGGCTGGTGTGTTACCGGCACCAACGCCCAAAGCAGGTTTACCGGAAGAATAAGCGGCTTTAACCATTCCCGGACCGCCGGTGGCCAAAATAAGGTTAATACCTTCATGGCTCATCAAGTGTTGAGTAGCCTCAATGGTAGGTTCTTCAATCCAACCGATAATACCTTTCGGAGCACCGGCTTCTTCAGCTGCTTTTAACAAGATTCGTGCAGTTTCAACCGTACATTTTTTAGCTCTCGGGTGCGGAGAAAAGATGATACCGTTACGAGTTTTTAAGGCAATCAAGGTTTTGAAAATTGCGGTTGAGGTCGGGTTTGTAGTCGGAATAACACCGGCAATCACACCCAAAGGCTCGGCAATTTTGGTCAAACCGTTTGTAGCATCGCGCTCAATCACACCGCAAGTTTTGGCATGACGATATTTATTATAAATTTCTTCTGCGGCAAAGTGGTTTTTAATGACCTTATCTTCAACCACGCCCATACCTGTTTCGGCAACAGCCATTTTAGCAAGCGGGATTCGATTTTGGTTGGCTGCAATAGCTACTGCCTCAAAAATCTTATCAACTTGTTCTTGAGAATAAGTTGCAAACTCTTTCTGAGCTTTTTGAACGCGAGCAATAATCTCGTTCAAATCATCCAAGCTTTGAGCAACTTTATCCTCGGTTTTCTTCTCTTTCATGCGTTATAAACTCCTATAAAAATTTACCTAAGAAAAAATATAAGAGAAAATTTGCAAATTATTAGTTAAAAAAAGATGTTTTTCTATAACTTAATATTTCTGAAAATTACAAAAAAGGCGGAAATAAATCCGCCTTTCTGTTTAATCCATGTCACGCATTTTTCTGCGTTTTTTTCTATCTTCTTTTTGTTGCTCGCGCCGAGCCTTTTCTTTGGCTTTCAGCTCTTCTTTAATCGCGCGACGTTCAGCCTTGGTCATATTGCGTCTTTCTTCTCGGCGAGCCTTATACAAAACCTTAAGTTCTTCTTTGATAGCACGGCGCTCTTCTTTTGTCATTTCGCGACGTTCTTCACGTCGGTCTTTTAAAGCGCCGGTCACACTCTTATTATAGGCCTTGCTTGACTGCAAAGGTTGTTTGGAAGCAGCCTCTTTTGCCTCCTGACGTTCTTTCCTGACCTTCTCCAAAAGCTCTTGCGGCGGCAGTTTTAAATTGTCTTGAATCTCTTCCAAGCTGCGCTTTTTATAGCCGCCGAGATAGGGTTGCACCCCCTTATTTTCTATAGATTTATCTCCAGAGCTGGTGGCTGGTGTGTCGTTTTCTGCGGTGTTTTTTTTTGAGCCCTCAGATTTCTCTGACGAAGAATTTGCATTTTTCAATTGCTCATCTTTTTGTTGTTCGAGCTCAGCTTTTTTCTTGGCAACATTATCAATTTTATACACGCGATTAACCGTCGGTTGAACGCTTTTGGTTCCAATTTCATCATTAGCACCAAAGACATCATCTTTAACGGTCACATTTTGTGCATTGGCTGCAGAAACTGTCAAAACAGAAACCACGCCTGCCATCAGTACATATTTCAACATATAAATAATCCTCTTGCTATCAGGTTAAATACGACCTATAACCATAAACAACATTATCATACACTCTGAAAGAAGAATTTGTAAAATGAAAATTGTAACTGCAGGTATAATTTATAATAACGACAAAATTTTAATTGCTCAAAGAAAACTCAACAAATCTTTAGGCGGATTATGGGAATTTCCGGGAGGAAAGTTGGAAGAAGGAGAAACCTTGGAACAATGCCTCAAAAGAGAAATTCAAGAAGAATTGCATTTAGATGTAACGGTTAAAAAGTTTTTTATGAAGTCAGAATTTGCTTACGACTTCGGCACCATCAGCCTCAATGCTTTTTTTGCCGAAAGCCCGACCCAAGAAATCACTTACATGGATTCGCATGAAGCAATACGTTGGGTCAGAATTTCCGAACTCAAAGATTATGACTTTCCACCGGCAGATAAGCCGATTTTAGAAAAACTGCAACAAACCGGCTTAGTCTTTTAAGAATTTTCCGACATTGGCTTGTAACAACAATTTAGGATTATAGAGCAAGGAAAGTTCCTCATCTTTGCTCAAATCCATTTCTTTGCCATATGTTAAATAGTTCTCAAGCTTGATTTCGGCATTTTGAGAAACTTCTCGGGTGAAATCAGGTGCCGGACCATTCACTTGCAACATGGAAATATGCAAAGCATTCAAAACATTGTTATCAACAAGCAAAGCCACACCTTGCAACGAAGGAACGCCGCTTTCAAGTTTTTTCAAATGAGCTTTGGCTTCACGCAAAATCTTCGGAGCATCGGTCTCTTCCGGAATCAAAAAGAACTTATGTTTTTTGAACCACTCACCGTTTGTCACACGCGATGTAAACATTGAAATCGGAATAGAAAGCATCAATCCGACCGTAATCGGCAACATCCACCAAAAGATGGAATGCGCATAAAACCAAATCACGATTGTGGAGACAATACCCAAAACGGTATGAGATAAATGGCGTGCAACTGCTTCGCTGAAAGATGTTCCTGTATCATCTCTGTTTTGCGTATTCCACGAAACCGAGTTACCGGCAAAAATATCAAAAACAAATTTGCTTTGAAACATCATCATAATCGGAGCGGTTAAAACACTCATACCGATTTCGGCAATCACGCTTTTGAATGCAGACCATACCCCGCCGATTTTCTTTTTATTTTTGTTGTCGCGCAAATAAACAATTAAGCCCAAAAATTTCGGGAAAATAAGCATAAACATTGAAAGTGCAAACAAGGTGATGGTACCGAGTTTATCAAAAATTGGCCATACAGGGAAAAGTGTACGCACTTCTTCAAAATACACCGGCGGAAAGATACCGCGACCGAGCACAATTGCCGTACCAACGACCAAAAAAGCCAACCACAAAGGAGATGATAAATATGACATCACACCAATGGTAAAATGCACACGGCTTACCGGATGCAAACCTTTAGAAATCAAAATCTTCAAGTGTTGCATATTACCTTGGCACCAGCGCCTGTCGCGAATGGCAAAATCAATCATTGTCGGCGGACATTCTTCATAGCTGCCTTTAAGTTCGGGCAACAGCCAAGCCGCCCAGCCGCCGCGACGAATAAGCGCAGCTTCTACAAAATCGTGACTCAAAATCATACCACCGAAAGGAGCTTTTCCTTTCAAAACCGGCAGTCCACAACACTCCATAAATGCCTTCACACGAATAATGGCATTATGTCCCCAATAGTTACTGTCACCGACTTGCCAATAAGCCAATCCGGCAGAAACAATCGGACCGTAAACTTTGCCGGCAAACTGCTGAATGCGAGCAAACAAGCTATGTCCGTTCAAACACATCGGCGGGGCTTGAATAATACCTGTTTTTGGGTTAGCTTGCATGAGCTGCACCATTTTTACCATGGTAGTGCCTTCAAGCAAACTATCAGCATCAAGAACAATCATATAGTCGTAATAAGAGCCCCATTTGGTACAAAAATCTTCAATATTTCCGCTTTTACGCGCGGTATTTTTAGCACGACGGCGATAATAAAGGTTAATTTCTTTAGGCATCTTTTGTTTGGCTTCCAACCACACACGCTCTTCTTCTACCCATACTTTGGGGTTGGTCGTATCACTCAAAACAAAGATATCAAAATGCTTTCCTTGCTCGGTGGCATGCAAACTATCAGCCATGGCTAAAAGATTGGCAAAAACATTTACCGAAGATTCGTTATAAACCGGCATCAAAATTGCAGTTTTGGTGGTTAGCGGGGCATCTTTCGGCAACCAATTAATCCCCGGAACTTTGCGTTTGTTCATCAGCTCAAAAAAGCCAAAAATGCTAGACCAGAAAAACAATGCAATCCAGGCAAATGTTAAAATGAACAAAATCGTCATCAAAACTTTTGTCAGCCAAAAACTATCCGTCGGAATGGATGATAACCATTTGAAGGTTGCAACAATTGTTGAAACAATCATCAAGCCAAAAACTTTAATACGGCGATGACGAACTCTCTCTGGATTAAGATTAATCAGATTCTCAAAAATATCAGCACTCATTACTAATCAGCCTTTACGGAAAAGATGAAAAAGTTTACCTAAAAAAGCAAAAAAATCGATTGTTTCAATTTTCTGCGCATCCATTTTAGAAGGTTTGACTTGCGGCGCCGATTGCAACATATTTTCTTTCAAAAGCTGCTGCAAATCAGAAGTGATTTCGCCTTTTTCAAACAAAGCCAAGCCACATTTTTCCGCACCGTCATTCAACAAAAAAACAGCCTTGAACAGAGCCAATGCTTGCGTTTTTTCTCCGCGTGGTGTCGGAATATATTTTTTTATTGTTGCATATAAAATCTCATCCAAAGAAGCAATCACATCTTCTTGGTTGAGTTTTTCGGCATAATTATCCATCAAAAAGCTTACTGTTTTTTGCAAGCCTTCACCACGGTAGCCCAAACTTTGGGCATATGCCGTTACAATACCGTCAAGGCTTTGAACTTTTAAGGCAACCATTGATAACTCCAAATTTCGGAAAGTCTTTTTCCGTTTTTATCTTCCAAATTCATTCTGATTTCAGAAGTCTTGCCATTGGGTTTGAAGTCCATATAGAGCAAAGCACCGCCGGAAAGAGGATTATACATCAAATGATGTCCTTTCACATCACCTTCGCTCACGGAGATATTTGCTTTAACTTCACCTTTTTCAATGGCTTGCTTCAGGTTTTTAACTTTAACGTTTTGGAAATCGACCACAAATTTGCGTTTTTCATTTTCAAGCATGCCGGAAACACCGCCCACACCGGTATAAGTTGCTTCAATTTTAGCCAATCCGTTATCAATCGGCAAACGGTTAGCCCAATGCAACATATATTTGAAATTATATTCCTTGCCGGCTTTGATTTTTTCTTCCGGTATCCAGTAGGCAACAATGTTATCGTGAATTTCTTGAATGGAAGGAATTTCCACCAACTGAACCACACCTTTACCCCAGTTTGCCAAAGGCTCAACCCACACGCTCGGACGTTGCTCATACATAGCCTCAAAATCCATATAGTGTTCAGGATTTCTGTCGCGTTGCATCAATCCAAAACCTTTAGGATTGTTGTCGGCAAAAGAACTGATTCGTAAATATTTGGAATTATCAAGAGGTCTCCACAACCACTCATCATTACCGTTCCAAATCAACAAACCGTCACTGTCATGTACTTCGGGGCGATGGTCATCAAATTTGTTTTTGCTGTTTTCACCAAAGAGATACATGGATGTCAACGGCGCAACACCCAACTTATTAATGTCTTTACGCGGGAAGAGTGTTGCATCAACTTTAATGGTGGTATTCATGCCCGGAGTGATTATAAAGACATAAGCGCCGGTAACACTCGGGCTATCAAGCAAAGCATAAACCTTAATACTTTGGTCATTGTGTTTCGGACGTTTCAGCCAAAATTCTTTAAAAATCGGAAATTCTTCACCGGTTTGCACGGCGGTATCAATTGCCAAACCGCGTGCAGAAAGACCATATTTTTGTCCTACACCCAAAGCTCGAAAATAGCTGGCGCCGAGAAAAGAAATCAACTCGTCATAATATTGACGTGTGTTCAAAGGATAATGAAGGCGAAAACCGGCATAACCGACATTTTCCAAAGCTTTTGTATCGAGCTGATTTTTTCCGTAATTAAAAAAGTTGGAAGAATATTTAATCGGTTGAACTTTTCCGTTTACGATTTCATTAATCGGAACCGAGATTTGGAACATGGAGCCCAAGTGGAAAAATTGCACTTCAAACGGCAATTTTTTATTATACCACGGACCGTTTTCACGTACGAAACGAATATCGCGATGTTGATCATAATCTAGATTCTTTAGTTCTTCGGGCAAATTATCGGCCGGCTTTTCATAAGCCTTTTCAGATAATTTTTTTGCAATTTCAACAAGTTGTTTTTTATTAAAGCCATCAGCTAATTTAGCTTGTTCTTGAGCTTCATTTTCTGCCTGCCAAACCAAATATTTTTGCCAAGCAAAATAAGCACCGGCAGCAACCACTCCTGCCCCGATAAGAAACCAAATAATCTTTTTTAACATATTTTCTTTCCAATTATAAATGTAAGTCGACTTGCCTTTATAACAATGCAGATTGAACTAAAAGTCAACCTCTTTTATACATACTAAACATCTAAAAACTTGACTATTTTGTTTAATGCGTTATCTCTAGGAGCATAAAGAAAAGGATTAAAAAAATGTCTGCGTTGAAAGTTGTTTTTTCATCATTCAAAACCATCATCAGCCCCTTATCGGCATTTTTTGCCGGAACCGGTTTAACCTGCTGCGCTTTTTCGCTTTTATCCTCAACTTTAGCTCTGCGCATGACCGGAAACGGTATTGACACGGCAAAAGCAGGTATTGTTTTATCTTTATACTATCTGGGCTATGTCGTTGCCTCACTCTCCTCTTATCGCATCATCAACAAGGTCGGACATATTCGCACCTTTTGTGCCTTTATCTCAACCTTTTCCGCTGTCGTTCCCATGCACTATATTGCCATCAATCCTTTTTATTGGGGCGCACTGCGTTTGTTTGAAGGATACTGCATCGGTACTTGTTTTTTATGTTTGGAAAGTTGGCTTAACACCAGAGCCAATAACAAAAACCGCGGCATTATCATGTCTTTATACATGCTCAGCACCTATTTTGGTTCAAGCTTGGGACAATTATTGTTAAACATTCCCGATAAAAACGGCATGATTGTTTATGCTATCGTTGCCGGACTTTTTTCTATTGCTCTTGTCCCCATTTCTTTAACAGCCCTGCCCGCACCGGACATTACGGCACATAAATCCATGCCCCTAAAAGAACTTTATAAAAAAGTTCCGGTCGGCGTAGTTGGATGTTTTGCCAGTGGATTTTTAGTCGGTGCTTTTTATACCTTGGGCGCCATCTTTGCCAAAAACATGGGCTTGTCCATTGAGCAAACTTCAATCTTTATGTTTTGCGGCATTTTCGGCGGCATGTTAGCACAACTTCCCATCGGCAAATTATCAGACAAATTTGACCGACGTTATGTTTTGATGTGGACATCAGGCTTTTTGTTCCTAATTGCCCCTTGGATGCATTTTTTATTAGATGAGAACATGATTATCTTAGCCATCTCAGCCATATTCTTAGGCTGCGGCATTTTTGTAATGTATCCGATTAGTGTTTCACACACCAATGACAAATTAGAAGATGCCGAAAGAACGCAAGCCAGCGGCATGCTGATTTTGTTGCAAAGTATGGGCTTGATTATCGGACCGATTATCATTTCGGCAATGATGCAGTTTTTTGGCAACATTTGCTTTTTGTTGTCTTTTTCAATTGTTACCGGCGCGGTTATTGTTTTCACCTTCAGACAAATTGCTACCAAAGACGTCAACTACATCAGCAATACGCCGACAACGCCGCAACCTTTGGCGCCGACACACATTTTCACACACATAACCGAAGATGCCGGTATGTTCAGCAAGGTCAAAAAAGCCTTAAAGAGCAAAAGACATTAACTTAACGTTCACAACCTATTTTTTTAGCAATAAGTTGCCATAACGATGGTTTTTCATCCTGGGCATGTTTTCTTACAATATCAACGACCTCGTCTAATAACACTTCATGAACCAAAAGACAGGGACCAATATTGGGAGAATATCTATCAAGTTTGGCTTTTGCTAAATTTTCTTCTAGTCTATCCTCCTTAAAACGTCCCAAGCCGTTTTTATCTCTTTTAACTCGGTCACCATCCATAAAGCAACAATCTTCCATTTCCAAAGTATAACAACCTTCCGTACGAAGATCCAAAAAATCAACCGGCTTCAGCTTTTTAGTAAGAATATAATTTGCAAATAAATTACGTTTTACCACACCTTGATCTTTGGCAAAACCTAATAAATAACGTCCCAATTCAGCACCTTTAATCCCCTTATTTAAAGCGGCTAAATACTCAGAACCTTTAAAATTTTTGGGACCGACCACATAAGCAAATGAGCAAGATGCAATCATCTCTTCTTTCGATAACGGAACTTTGACATCTTTCATCATTTGAGGTAAAACTCTAAACTTAAGATATCTGTCTTTTTGAATATTGGCGTCAGACATAGTCATTGTCATTTTGTCTGTAATTGGATATATCTTACGATTACCTTTTGCGTGTTCATCTATCAAATATGTACATCCGTATCCAATAGTCGGGACACCGTTTCCATCGGGAAAAGTATGCGGTGAAAAATTTTCCATAAAACACAATACGGCTTTTATCTCATTGATATTATCTAATAGCATCTTTTTATTATGGTTTGCAATTTTATTTTTTTCTTTTATAGCATTTTTTATCTCTTTTTCCGAAGGTAGATTTTCCGACAACTCTGCAATATCTTCATCATCCCAAGGTATCACTTTTTCTATTAAATTTTGTTTCGGCAAAGAAAGTCCTGATCGTAAAGCATGAACGCCTCCGGTAAGGCTAGCCCCGCCGACCAATGTTACCAAAGCATAACGTTTTACAAGACGTTTAAACTTTTCGGGTGTTAACTCAACAATTTTACCGGCTCCTAGCTGAATACCACGAGCCCCGGCTTTTACCCCTTTGCTAATAAATTCACCCATAACGATAGCACCATATTTGGTTTTATCTTTTGTTTTGTTCCACAAATATGTGCGATATTTTTTTTGCATAGATTTTACATCTGCTGCAGAAATACCATAAGTTTCTTTTGAATCCGGATAAGCTTTTTGCAAACGACGTACATTGGAAGCAGCTACTTTATATTTCTTTTCAGCCTTTTCAAAAACAGCAGAAACGACTTCACTATTTGAAAGATTTTTATCTCTTAAGGCAAACGGAACAAAGAATGTATATTTTGTATGTCCGTCCGTCCACTTAACTTCCTTTGGCTCAATTTTGTTTTCTTCATACAAAGAAAGATCTTTCTGTTGAGCATCAAAAAAATCATCAATAAAATTATCTTTAGCCAATTTTTCATCAGAAGTCTGATTAAGATAAGCTAAAGGGATGACATATTCTTTTCCGTTAAGTGTAATAAGAAGAGGCTTTTGTTTATGAGCTAAATATTCTTTCTGAAAAACTTGTTTTGCCTTATTCATGGATTTTCTCCCAAGTACTATAATAAACACATTCTAGCGCAGAATAAGAATTTTGTCAAAAAAAAGCGTCTGATAAAAATCAGACGCTTTTTTACTAAATTTCTTCAAAAAGGCTATAAACCGCTTTCACTTCTTTAATAGAAAAATCTGCTTGTTCGCTCACTTCGGAAAGCTTATCCATCACTTCCGAAATCACTTGCGGATAATGCTCTCGCAATTTATACAGCCACTCAAACAACGAATAAAAATACGTTTCTTTTCTTTTTTGAGTGATATAAAACTCCGCCTCAGCAACCATAATTACTTTAAAAAAGTACTGCATTGCAGAAGTAGAATAAAAATTCTGAACGTAGTATTTTACCTCCGGAATTTGTAAGAATTCAGCGACATGAGGCAAAATTGCATCTTTCTTATCTGTTTCAATCACTTTTGCCCAAAAAGCCAATACCCAAGAAGGAAGGAAAAGAGTAAAATCTTTAGAATTTTTTTTCAAAAAATCAATAAACATATCCAAATTCTGATAATCGTCTGCAACAATTTTATCCCAATCTGTAATGATATGAAGGCTCATTTGATAAAACTGATACTTTACAATTTCATCCCAAGTTGCAACTGCTTCCGGCTGTGCTTTTAACTGTCCCAAATACAAAAGAGCGTCCCCATAATTAGAATTCCAACCGATGGGAACCGTAAATTTCTTTAGAGCAGATACATGTTCATAAACCTGTATAATTTCTTCAAATTTCATAATTATATTTTTTTAATGAAACATAATAGTTATTAATTAAGATAAAAGATAGCAGGAAACGCCATTTAAGTCAAAGAAAAAGCGTCTGACAAATTATCAGACGCTTTTTGCAATCAACTTGCTTAAGAAAAATTGGGCGGAGGCTATGCTACGCAGAAATTTTCAAGCGCGGTGTACCAAGAAAAGTACATAAGCGAGAAAATTTCAAGTATGATAGCCTCCTCACAAATTTTTAGGCGCATTTTTTGCTGCTGCAACCACCATGACAAGCACCGTCAACTGCCTTCTTTTGGCCTTTGTGTTTAACGGCAGCTTGAGCGGCAGCCAAACGAGCAACCGGTACGCGGAACGGAGAGCAAGATACATAATCCAAACCTACTTCATCAAAGAATTCGATAGATTTCGGATCACCACCGTGTTCACCGCAAACACCCAAGTGCAAATCAGGGTTGGTAGCGCGACCTTCAACAGAAGCGCGACGAACCAATTTGCCAACACCTTCAACATCGATAGATGCGAACGGATCAGCAACATAAACACCTTTAGCGCGGTATTCATCGAGGATTGCACCAGTATCGTCACGGCTCATACCCAAAGTTGTTTGGGTAAGATCGTTTGTACCAAAGCCGAAGAATGCAGCGGTTTCAGCAATGTTTTCAGCTTGCAAAGCAGCGCGCGGCAATTCAATCATGGTACCAACAAGGTAGTCAATCTTCTTGCCTTTTTCTGCAAATACTTTTTCAGCAGTTTCGTCGATAGTGTGTTTAACAATATCCAACTCTTTCTTAGAACCAATCAAAGGAACTTCGATTTCAGGAATTACTTTAATACCTGCATCTTGGCATTCCAAAGCGGCTTCCAAAATAGCGCGAGTTTGCATTTCGGCAATTTCCGGATAGGTAACGGCCAAACGGCAACCACGGTGACCAAGCATCGGGTTAGCTTCGTGCAAAGCATTAGCGCGAGTTTTAACTTGTTCCAAAGTCATGCCCATTTTGTTAGCCAATTCTTGCATTTCAGCATCAGTGTGCGGCAAGAATTCGTGCAAAGGCGGATCGAGCAGGCGGATAGTAACCGGCAAGCCGTTCATGATTTTGAACAAATCTTTAAAGTCTTGTTTTTGGTAAGGCAACAAACGAGCCAAAGCAGCACGACGACCTTCTGTTGTTTCAGACAAGATCATAGCGCGCATATCCGGAATACGGTCAGCATCAAAGAACATGTGTTCTGTACGAGCCAAACCAATACCTTCAGCACCGAAGTCAAGAGCTTGTTGAGCATCTTTCGGAGTTTCAGCGTTAGCGCGAACTTTCAAAGTGCGGATTTCATCAACCCAGCCCATGAGTTTACCGAAGTTACCGGTCATTTCAACGTTAACAGTCGGGATTTGACCTTCAATGATTTGACCTTTAGCACCGTCCAAAGATACCCAGTCGCCTTCTTTAATAACAACACCAGATTTTGTGGTCATTGTTTTCTTAGCATAGTCAATAGTGATATCGTTAGAACCGGATACGCAAGGAGTACCCATACCACGAGCAACAACGGCTGCGTGAGAAGTCATACCACCGCGAGCAGTGATCACACCTTGAGAAGCGTGCATACCACCAATATCTTCCGGAGAAGTTTCGTTACGGATAAGGATAACTTTTTCACCTTTGTTAGCCCAGTTTTCAGCGTCTTCAGCATTGAATACGGCGCGACCAACAGCAGCTCCAGGAGAAGCCGGCAAACCGGTAGCGATTACGTTTTTCTTAGCTTTCGGGTCAAGCATCGGGTGCAACAATTGGTCTAATTGGTCAGCACCAACGCGCATGATAGCTTCTTCTTTATTGAGCAAGCCTTCTTCAACCATTTCAACAGCCATACGAACGGCAGCAGCAGCGGTACGTTTACCGTTACGGCATTGCAACATCCAGAGTTTACCGTGTTCAATGGTGAATTCCATATCTTGCATATCTTTGTAGTGATTTTCGAGGTTGTTTCTAGCGTCAACCAATTCTTTGTAAAGGTTCGGCCACAATTCTTCCAAAGAGTTACCTTTGCCTTCAGATGCCATCGGTTGCGGAGTACGGATACCGGCAACAACGTCTTCACCTTGAGCGTTGACGAGGTATTCACCGTAGTATCTGTTTTCACCGGTAGCCGGGTCACGAGAGAAGCAAACACCGGTAGCGCAGTCATCACCAGCGTTACCGAATACCATGGTTTGAACGTTAACAGCTGTACCCCAGTCACCCGGAATGTTGTTCAATTTACGATAGGTGATAGCACGAGCAGACATCCAAGAACCGAAAACGGCACCGATACCGGCCCACAATTGATCCCAAGGATCTTGAGGAACAACTTTGCCCAATTTTTTACCGATTTCTTTATATTCGTTAACGAGTTCTTTCAAATCTTCAGCTGTCAAATCTGTATCAGATTTATAACCTTTAGATTCTTTCATTTTCTCCAAAGCGCCTTCATAGAGGTCCAAATCGGCACCCAAAACTACATCGGAGAACATTTGCAAGAAACGACGATAAGAGTCGTAAGCAAATCTTTCAGAACCACTGGCTTTAGCCAAAGCTTTAACGGTTTCATCGTTCAAGCCCAAGTTCAAAACTGTATCCATCATACCAGGCATAGAAACGCGAGCGCCTGAACGAACAGAGAACAATAACGGGTTGTTGGCATCGGCAAATTTTTTGCCCATAATTTTTTCAACGCCGGCAACAGCTTCTCTAACTTGATCTTTAAGATCAGCAGGATAAGTGTTGTTGTTTGCATAGTAGTAAGTGCAAACTTCGGTTGTTACGGTAAATCCCGGAGGTACAGGCAAGCCGACCTTGTTCATTTCAGCAAGGTTAGCACCTTTACCGCCAAGGAGATTACGCATGCTGGCGTCGCCTTCGGCTTTGCCGTTTCCAAATGTATATACCCATTTAGTCATGTTATAATAAGCTCCTTAAGCTGACCGCCTTAATCTAAGAAAATAAGACAGCCATAGGTTAAAAACACAGCTTTAAGGGCAGATTCGCCCCAAAGCCAATTCATACTGGTTGAAAAATATAACA
>CALXZK010000025.1 GCA_944393225.1 uncultured Alphaproteobacteria bacterium | reverse complement strand
ATATCTATTTTACTAATTTTTATAATATATAAATTCAGCCATCGTGATGATTATAAATAACTTGTGATTAGGGGGGGTTCCGCAATCTTAGGTGAACAGCATCACCATTTCAAACGGCAGGCATAAAAAAGCTGCTCCCCTTTCTGGTGAGCAACTTTTCAGGTGTGTATGTGTTTTATGATAGCATATTATCTTTGCATTTGCAAATTTTTTAGATGTTGAAGTTGCAACCCTTTGTTTGCATTATCAAAATTGCTGGTTCTAATAGAATTGTTATCGGGTTTAATACCTTCACCTTTTGCTTTAGCTTTTAAAACCAAGCGATTTATCAAATCAGGGTTTTCATGTCCTCCGTTCAACAAATTTTGAATAGCTTTATTCTCTGCTGAATTTGGACGAATGAGCTTATACATCGTAAAAGAATGAGCATATCTTTTGGTATCAAGCCCTTCTGCAAACTTAATTTTTCCGGCTTGAGCCAAAGAATCAATCTGATTGTATAACTTTTGCACTGCTTCCTTACTGCCTAAGTGAATCTGTAACGACGTATCATAGTAATCTGAAGCGACGGTTGTTTGCTTTTGTTTCATTTCTTTCTTTGGCGTCATTTCAGCTTGAGCTTTGGAAAAATCTGCCGTTTTTTCTGTTTTTAACGTATCTGCCGGAGTTTGTACAACATTTTGTGTTGCTCTGTATGGCGTTAAACTTTCATCCGTAGCTGCACTTTTCATAGCTTTCCAACCGCCAACAGCCACGGTCAATAATGTTCCCAAGGCAATCAGCGGCTCATATTTATCATAAAATCTTTTGATTTTCTTTTTGGCTTGCTGAAATTTGCTGACAATTGCATCTTTGCCCTTCTGCAAAGCACCCAAAATGGGATTTTGTTTTTTTGCAGGTTTTTCAACTTTTTCATTTACAACGGGTTTTGTATTTTTAATAACCTTGTTTGTTTTTTGATGTGCCAAGCCAAAAGTGGAAACAAAAATTTTATAAGGTTCATAATCAGCCCTACAATTTTGTTTTACTTCGGCATATTTTGTTAAAGCATAACTTTGCAATTGTTGCATTGGTCTTTGCTTTTGTTTGAAAGAATGTTCTGTATCTGCCTCTAATATGTTTTTAGCTCGAACCAAATTTTCCATACTAAGACCCTGAGCTTGCTTTTTGTTATTCAAGACAGAAACAATCTTATCAAAATTTGCAAGTTTTGCATTATCTTCTTTGATTTTGAGTATGTTTTTGCTCAGTTCTTGGTTAATTGCAAAAACTTTTTGATACAAAGGACCGCGTAAAATATGTAATAAATGTTTTGCCATACGCTCCAAAGTGGGCAAATCTGATTCGGCAATTTTTACCTCACCTTTTACATAACCTTCCAAAACATCTATGCTTTGCATAACGATAGAATCTTCAATATCTATTCTGCCTTGCTTGTATGATATACCAATGCTTTGTTGTGACTGCGCAAACATATCCAAAGTTTGTTTTGACATATATGAATTTGACAATTTTTTCTCTCAATGTTAGTATTTTTGTACAAAATACCATTTTGACAATATTTTGTCAATATATTATCTAACTATTTTTACAATAAAAAAAAATCCACCACATTCATGATGGACTTTTCTTTTGTCAAAATAAACTTAAGTGTGATAAATATCACCGACTTTTTCAACAATGATATGACTAATAGCGTGAATATCTTCTTTTTTCATATCATATAAAGGAATTGAAAATGCTCCAAAGCCGATTTTTTCACATCTACGCTGTAAATAGTTATATTTATAACGTATGTGGCGCGGTGTTCTCAAACTGATTACCGGAAGCTTTTTATAACAACAATCAACCACTCTATATTCCGCAGCGATAACGTCCGTCCATTTTAACAAGCGGTTATGATCAATCTTTATGCCCTTTTCTGATATCTCCGCAACTTGGTGTTTGAGCAAATATTTATATCCCCACATCAACAAGGTAAAAGTAAACAATGCGAGCAATACTTGCATTTGCCACCAAAACCAACATGCCGGATGCCTGATGGCGCAACCGACAAGCAATACCAACATCATTATGTTCATAACCAACCAGACATAATTTTTCTTAAATGTATAGTAAAATTTTTGCGTGCGAGGCATTTTCGTTCCTCCTTTACTTGATTATTCCAACAATTATTGTATCATAAATAATTGGGATTGAATAGATTTTCTGCAAGAAAAATATGGATTTTAACATTTCTGACATATGTTATGTGATTTTGGAGGTTATTCTCGGCGCTGCCGCCCTTTATTTTTACTCAGCCAGAAAATAACCCACCCTTGGAAAACAAAATATAAGACATATATTTTTTAGCAAAGGAGACGAATATGAGTGTTGCACATGCTATTTTTGCCGCCGGTTGCTTTTGGGGCGTTCAAGCCACATTTGACAATGTTCCGGGGGTGATATCCACCGAAGTCGGTTATACCGGCGGACGTATCGAAAATCCGACCTATGAGCAAGTTTCTACCGGTAAAACGGGGCATGCCGAAGCCGTAGAAGTAACATATAACCCTGATAAGGTATCTTATCAGCAGCTCCTGAATATTTTCTTTCAAAGCCACAATCCGACCACGCTCAACCGCCAAGGTCCCGATGTGGGCGAACAGTATCGTTCTGCCGTTTTCTACCAAACATTGCAAGAAAAAGAACAAATAGAGCAAACAATCTCTCGCCTTGATCAAAGCGGAAAATATAAAAATCCGATTGTAACGCAGATTTTACCCGCGCAATCTTTTTACCCAGCCGAAGAATATCATCAAAAATATTTGGCGAAAAAAGGTCTGGTTTCTTGCCATGTTCCGAGCATTGAAGAAGAGGAAGAAGAAATTTTACCGCAAACAGAAGCTGAGTGGAAACAAAAGCTTTCACCCGAGCAATATCAAATTTTGCGCCAGAAAGGTACAGAAAAGCCTTTTACCGGTAAGTTTTTGCATAACAAAGCCGATGGAACTTATGTTTGCGGAGCTTGCGGCAACCCGATTTTTGAATCTTCAGCAAAATTTGATTCCGGTAGCGGTTGGCCAAGCTTTGACAAAGCTATTCCCAACAGCGTAAAACTTTCAACCGATTATAGCCATGGTATGATACGCACCGAAGTTACTTGCGCCAAATGCGGCTCACACCTCGGACATGTGTTTAACGACGGACCAACGGCGACCAAAGCGCGCTTCTGCATCAATTCCGCCGCTATGAATTTTGAAAAAGAATAAAGAGATTTATAGGCAAAAGAAAAAGCATTTCTCCATGCAGAGAGAAATGCTTTTTTTAATTAAGTTGCCGGCTATTATTCAAGAACAACGGCTGTTCCGAAGAGGGAGCAGTCATACAACTTGAACTGCTTGCCCTCGCGGACGATGTAGCAGTGAAGTCTGGAGATATCCGCAATTTCGCCGAGGTCCACGTCGTTGTAATCCTCACGACCCAAGGTAAATGCCTGACCGTCTTTCAATTTCTTTAATACTTCGACGTGATCTTTCAGGTCTATCTGTTTGTGCTGACATGCGGCAAAGCCGTTACCAAATTCAAGCACCGGTGCCTTTTCTTCTGTGAAAACGCATACCAACTTTGAACTACGACCGTTTGTTCCCAAAATCTGAGCTACTTCAGTTAATTTCATAACTTTTCTGTCCATTCAAGTTCTTTCAAACTATTTAGCTGACAGCGATTTTAAAAACAGAAGTTGAATCTCTCGGGGAGTTTTTAATTTCTTTTAAGCTTGTTAACCTTGGTTACTATTCTTGGCCAACGGTAGTTCCTTGACGTTTAAGCTTAAAACAAATGTTATTATCTCGTATCCCTACTTATTCAAAATCTGCCTCTGATTACACCTATAATAAAATATAGATTGCTTTCAGAGTGGTGAAAAAAATAATGTCTTTATAATTGATTGATGGCAATAGTCATAACACTTTTTTTGCTTTTGGCAAGCATTATTTTGTCAATTTTTGAAAAAAGTTATTTTATTCCGTTATATCAGACAGTTGCACTCTTACAATTTTTGCCAAATCTTCAACTGAAGTCTCAACTTGATAGCCTATCTTGCCGCCGCTATAGATTATTGTGGCGAAATTTTTGGCACTCGAGTCTATGGTTACGGGAAAAGCTTTTTTCATACCAATCGGAGAACAACCGCCATGCACATAGCCTGTTGTCGGCAAAAGCTCTTTGCTCTTTAACATCTCAACATTTTTTTCATTCACGGCTGCAGCGGCTTTTTTCAAATCCAGCTCTTTTTCCACCGGAATCATAAAAACATAGTTCTTTTTGCTTTTGCTGACCGTCACCAGCGTTTTGAATACTTGTTCCGGATTCTCGCCCAAAGCTTCGGCAACTTCCACACCGCTGATTGCGCCGCTGCTCTCATAGTTATAGCTTTTATATTTGATTTTGTGTGCGTCTAAAATGCGCATGACGTTGGTTTTTAATTCTGCCATTTTCTCTTATCCGTGCCCCATAAAAAAACCGCCCGAAGGCGGGATTTTTTAATTTTACTTAGCTTATTTTGCCTCTTTAGAAAGCATCAGTTCATCCCAAGTTTTCAAACCGGCTTTTTGCCAATCCAGAGGAATATTATCAACATGTTGCATACGTGCAATATAACTGTCTTTAATGTTTTCCAATATCATTTCAACAATAATGACTTCCGGTACTTGGCGCAAATGCTCTCTGATTGAAGGATGAATATAGTCCAATATGATATTTTGATCATCATTGCGGCGGAATAATGCGTGGTCTTTGCCATCATAAATTATCACCGGAGTTTTGGGTTGTTCTTTTTTGGCTTCGATAAAGAAGTAGACCTCGCCTTCTTCGCCTTCGGCAACCATAAATTTCTTTTCGGTCGTAAATTTTGCCATTATCTTATCCTATTTTGATTGTTGTTTGGCTGCCCTTAAAGCTGCATTGATGGCTTGTTGTTCTTTGTCATGCTCTTTTTTGAGATATGCGCCAAAAACTGCTGCTCCCAAAGCTAAAGTGCTGCTAGCGACAGCTCCGCCAAATTTTAAACTTTGAGATGTACTCAATTTTATACCAGCATGTCCATCCGGTCCGACAATTTGCTCCGGAGCATTTTGTTTAACATCTTTTGCCAAGCCTACTATACTGGCGACAGAGCCTAAGCTCGTTGCGGCAAAGACAGCACCGCAAAGAAACATTTTCTTCATTGCGTCTTGTGCTTTTTCTTTCATATCTACTGACATTTTCCTGCTCCTTTTTTTATTATTTTATGTCTTTATATCCTACCATTTTGGACAAAATTTGTCAACATTACTTATTTCTTTTTTAAGCTTTTATCATTAATCTATTAAAAAGACGTAAAAAAAGTCCCTCCTTTTACACAAAGAAGGGACTTTTATCTTTAACCTTGGTAATGAGCCAAATTATTCAAGAATGCTTCTACAAAATCGGCACGGCGATTCTGGTAATCCAAATAGTAAGCATGTTCCCAAACATCAACAGTCAACAAGGCTTTCAAACCATGCGCGAGCGGCGTGTCAGCATTAGAGGTTTTCATGATTGCCAATTTTCCGTCTTTTTCTACAAGCCATGCCCAACCACTGCCAAATTGTGTAACTGCGGCATTTTTAAATTCTTCATGAAATTTTTCATAACTACCGAAATCTTTTTCAATGCGGGACAGAATCGCGCCTTGGGGTTTGCCGCCGTTCTTTTGCATACACTTCCAAAAGAAAGCGTGATTCCAAGCTTGTGCCGCATTGTTGAAAATACCTTGATATTCGGCTTTACCTGCCGTTTCTTTGATAATTTCTTCCAAGCTCATATTTTCAAATTTGGTACCGGCAATCAATTTGTTCAAATTTTCAACATAAGTACGATGATGTTTGCCGTAGTGAAACTCTAATGTCTTTTGTGAAATATGAGGCTCTAAAGCATTCATTTCATAGGGCAAATTGGGTAATTCAAACGACATGTTTTTCTCCTTTTATTGGTTTTTATTATTTTTTATATAGGCATTGGTTCCGATTTCATCAAGCATCTTTTGATTTTTTAAATCTTCTTCTTTTGCCAAAGCTTCTTTTCTTTGCCTATCGACAATTTCATAAGTCTTCTGCTCTTTAAACATATCCGAGATAATATCTCTAACTTCGGCTATTTGAGCTCTGACTTCGCTCAGCGCTTGTTCAAAAGCTTCGCGATCTTGTAAATATCTTTTGGTATAAGCGCCAAAATCTCCCATATAGCCGTTTTGGGCGGCAAACTCTTTTTCTTGTTCATATTCTTTTATCAAGCGGCGCAAATCATTTACGATTTTGTCTTCTTTGTTTTGCAGTTCGACCATGATTTTGCGTTGTTCGTCAATTTTGAACTTTTGAATCCGCTCCAATGTTTTCAAAGAATTTTTCATTTATTATCAGCCCTTATACGGCGTATCTAAAATCTTTTTCAACAAATCATAACCTTCTGCCAAAGTAAAACGCTCCGTTTTTTTCTGGCTTAAGAACTCTTCAATTTTCGGATAATAAAATATAGCTTCATCCACCTCTTTATTAGAGCCTTTCTTATAGGCACCTAAGCGGATAAGTTCTGCCATATCTTCATAACTGGCGATATATTTGCGAGCTTTGTTGACTATTTTGGTTTCTTCCGGCGTATTGCAATCGGGCATGGTACGGGAAATGCTACGTAGGATATTGATTGCCGGATAGCGGTTTCTTTCGGCAATAGCTCTGTCCAACACAATGTGACCATCCAAAATGGAACGTACAGCATCGGCAATCGGCTCATTATGGTCATCACCATCAACCAAAACCGTAAACAAACCGGTGATGGTTCCGGTACCGGTTCCGGGACCAGCCCTTTCCAACAACCGCGGCAACTCGGCAAAAACGCTCGGTGTATAACCTTTTGATGCCGGCGGTTCGCCCACACTCAAAGAAATTTCTCTTTGAGCCATGGCAAAACGTGTGATTGAATCCATCATGCACAACACATTTTGATTTTCATCACGGAAAAACTCTGCCACCGCCATGGCAACATAGGCGGCTTGTCTTCTCATTAACGGACTTTCATCTGAGGTTGCCAACACCAAAACCGATTTTGCCAAACCGGCTTCGCCCAATGTGTCTTCCACGAACTCTTTGGCTTCTCTTCCACGTTCACCAATCAAACCTATAACGGAAACATCCGAATCGGTGTTTTTTGCCATCATGGACATGAGGGTAGATTTTCCAACACCAGAGCCGGCAAAAATGCCCATACGCTGACCTTTGCAGATGGTGATAAAAGTGTTAACTGCCTTAACGCCTAAATCGACTTTACCTTTGACTCTATCTCGGAAAGCTGCCGGCGGCGGAGAACTTTTAATATAATATGGCTTGTTTCCTTGAATCAGAGGACCTTTACCATCGATTGCCTCGCCAAAAGCATTGATGATGCGTCCGAGCCAACTTTTGTGCGGATATATAACCGGTGCCGCATTTTCAACTTCGACCTTGCAACCCAAGCCGATTCCTTGAACTGAGCCATACGGCATGAAAAGCAATTTGCCTTGGCGGAAGCTTACAAGCTCACATACATTTTTTTCGCCTTTAGCATCATAAATATTGCATCTGTCTCCAATTGACATATTGCATCTGATGCCGCTGACTTCAATGAACAGCCCCTGCACTGCCGTTACGCGACCATAATAATCGCTTTCGGGCAATTTATCGACTTCCTTTAATATATTTTCCAATACTTCAGACAAAACTTTTCTCCGTGCCTAATCTTTGTTTTTATTAGCATAGATTATCTTAAATTTCAGCTCTGCCGTGCGGTTATTCACAATCTTTAGCGTGGAAATTATTTTTTTGTTAATAATTATTAACAGCCCCGTCAAAAAAGTTAACAAATTAAATTTTAAAATATATGATACATACAAATTCAATTTTAACGTTTTTGAGGATATTCGGAATGCGCGTTTTGTTAGTTGAAGATGATTATGCCATTTCTCAAAGTATTGAGACAATGCTTAAGAAAGAAGGCATGATTGTAGATACCACTGATTTGGGTGAAGATGGCTTGGAAATCGGAAAATTATACGATTATGATATCATCATTTTGGATTTGATGTTGCCGGACATGAACGGCTATGAAGTTTTGAAGAGCCTCCGCGCGGCTAAAGTTAATACGCCGGTTCTCATTCTTTCCGGTTTGACAGAACCTGATAAAAAAGTAAAAGGCTTGGGCTATGGTGCTGATGATTACCTGACCAAGCCTTTTGACAAATCAGAGCTTCTTGCTCGCATTCAAGCTGTGGTCAGACGCTCTAAAGGTCACTCCAACTCCATCATTCGCACCGGCGAAGTTGAGGTCAACTTGGATACACAAACCGTGACCGTCGGTACCAAAACTTTGCACCTTACCGGAAAAGAATATGGTATTATGGAACTTTTGTCTTTGCGCAAAGGTTCAACCCTTAACAAAGACCAATTCTTGAATCACCTTTATGGCGGTATTGATGAACCGGAACTCAAAATTATTGACGTGTTCATCTGCAAACTCCGCAAAAAATTGGAAAGAGCTTCCGGCGGTAAAAACTATATTGAAACCGTTTGGGGACGCGGTTATGTTTTGCGCGACCCTGATGAAAAGAAATAAGCTTTATCTTTTCTAAAAAAACTCCCAAAATCTATAACAAGACTTTGGGAGTTTTTTTCATCCGAAATATTCGTGTAAAATCATATTCTGACATAATCCTAAAAACAAGATATAGCAAACAATGACAGCCACATATCTTTGTAATTTTTTTCTTCTAAAAAAAGGAGATAATAAATACACAAGATATGCAAAGAATGGTAATACGCACCCAGCCCCCAAATAGTTTATGCTGGTATTCTTTACATAATCTTGAAAAGAATATGCTTTTGCCTCTGCCAATTTTCTTTGATGAATGGCTAATTCGACAGAACGTAAATCATGATTATACAGTTCTGAATGTTCTGACATTTCTTGTTCTATATCTGACAAAGCCTTTTGCGCTTTTTGAACTTTTTGCTGCTTAATTTTTACATAATGCGCTTTATATCCAACTTCACCATGAGGAATAAGATAAAAAAGAAAGGTTGAGTTATTAGATGTTTGAGAAACTTGTTCTTGATTTTCCCCCTTCTCTACATTCTGTTTATCTTGTTTATTCTCATCTAAAATTGCAATAACCGCAAAAGCCACCAAGGCTATGACAGCCGGAACAATAATCATCAGCTCCCATAAACGCGTACGCGCTTTTTTATACTGTGCGCCGTTTTTATAGGCATTAATCATTTGTTCGACATCAGAATTGCTTGTTGTTTCAGATAATTTTTTGCTTTGCAACTTTTTTAATATTACCTGTGCGATAATAAATATGGCTAATATCGCCACGACCGAAAAAATAAAAATTGTATTCATAATGCTTAATTTTAATAATTTGTAATTACTTCTTAAAATAAGAGCATTGATTTTTTTGTCAACAAAAAACTCCCAAAATCCATGGTAAGACTTTGGGAGTTTGTTTTTAAATTTTAGATTTCTTGACATTTAATCTATACAAAAAATAACATATTGCATAGATAATCAAAACAGAAAGCCATTCTGCCTGCGTGCACCCTACAAAAAACATCAGTATGAGTAAATCTCCTGCTAAAATAATTGCAAACGTTGATATAAAACAGCTATTGCAATCTTTACACCATTTAGATTCTGAGATTAATGCAAACAAGTACCAGAGAACAATTGAGACAATAAGCATTATTCGCAATGCTTTCCTTTCTTTGCTCTGCCTTTTCTCATAATCTGAAAATTCATACGATTTTGCTTTTTGCACCTCTTCAGCTAACTCTTGCAATCTTTTTTCTGCTCTTTCAAATGAATATTCTGGATGGTTATTTTTTACTCTTTCATACTCCATCTTAAATTCATTATAGTCGGATTCCGCGGCTTCTATTCTTTCCTGCTTTACTCTCTCATATTCTTGATGATAAACCTCGGCCTGAGCTTTCAAAAAATGCGGATATGAGGTCTCAAATTTTTGATAATTTAATGCAACATAATATCCGCCAAACCCCAAAAGAGCAATAATTGCCGGACCAATAATCATCAACTCCCATAAGCGGGTACGCGCTCTTTTATACTGTGCACCACTCCGATAGGCGTTGACCATTCGTTCGATGTCGGAATTGCTTTCTGCTTCAGAAAAATTTTTGCTTTGCAACTTTTTTAATATTACCTGTGCGATAATAAATATGGCTAATATTGCCACGACTAAAAAAATGAAAATTGTATTCATAATGCTTAATTTTAATAATTTGTAATTACTTATTAAAATAAGAACATTGATTTTTTTGTCAATAAAAAAAAGTGCCACTTTTTATGCAGCACCTTTTTCTTTTTGTATTATAAGCATATTGATAATATTCCTAAACAAATTATCACTAAAATTTCCGTCCATGTAAACATGCCAAATATAATATTTATCAAAAATATTAAAAATATTATGCCGGACATTACCTTCATACCTTTTCTGGCATTTTTAACGACACTGTTTTGCTTGAGGTTTACAAAATACAGAACAATTTGCAACACCAGAAACATAAACCAAACCAACAAAAACAATTTAAATTTGCTGTATTTTCCGCTTGGTCCCTGAATATATGTTTCAAAACTATAATTTTCCGCTTGTTGCAAACTTTCTTTGGATTTTTCTACATCTTCTTCATACTTCCTTCGAACCCATGAATATGGATTATCTTTTATCAACTCATCTAACTTTTTCTGATCTTTTTCCAACCAACCTTTAGCATTGGTCACCATGGTTTGTTTATATGCTTGAAATTCTTGCATGTAATATTCATCATCTTGCTCAAGAAAATGAGGCATACTTGCACGAATATTATCATGATATTTTACTAACATATATCCTCCGGCGCCTAACAAAGCGATGATTGCCGGAACGATAATTATCAACTCCCATAGGCGAGTGCGCGCTCTTTTATACTGTGCACCACTCCGATAGGCATTGACCATTTGCTCAATATCAGATTTACTCTCTACCGCTGAAAGATGTTGCTTTTGTAATTTTTTGAACATTATCTGTGCTATGACAAATACGGCTAAAACCGCGATCACTAAAAAAATAAAAATTGTATTCATAATGCTTAATTTTAATAATTTATAATTGCTTATTAAAATAAGAACATTGATTTTTTTGTCAACAAAAAAAGCCACCCTTTGACGGATGGCTTTTGTCTTTCTTATATTTTCTTATTTTCGAATATCGCTGATTGCTTTGACATTGCGAATATATGCTGGATCTTCCGGCAATTTTTCTAAATCTACCGGTATACGTCTTCTCCAATTTGGATGTTTATCTCTATCCGTTCCGGGAAGGTTTTGACGTTTTTCCACATGCAAGATATTTTCCAATTCAGCCAAAAATACCGGACATGTAGTTTTTGCCATATAAGCATTGGTTGCTTCTTCTATACCTTCAGGGTAACCTTCTCCATAGATATAATCTCCTTTTCTTAATCTATCTTGAGGCCAAACTCCTGAGGCATCCAGCACTTTCAGCAAACGCCATCTATCATTTTCACGACCTTTATATGCCGCATTTTTACTTTCTTCATTTTCAATGATACCAAGTTGGTAAGACAGCTCAATGTCATAACCGAACCACCACATTTTCAATGGCGGCATATCATGTGTTCCGACAGAGGAAAAGGCTCGCGGAGGATATGCGTCCGGCATTTTGAAATCACCCCAACCATCATTATATCTTTCTGACCAGAGAACGCTCAAAGCATAGATATTTTTAGCTTCCAATGCCTCTAAAAAGCCATCCGGAACATTACCGATACTTTCTCCGACGACAGAACATTGATTTAATACACTTTCCAGCGCTACAATATTTAACATATCTTTGAAGTTATAATAAATGTAGGTACCGCCTTCCATTTTTTCCGGCAAGACAAACAAGCGCATCAAACTCATAACGTGATCCATGCGTAATGCACCGGAATTGTGCATATTGGCACGCAAAATTTTGATAAATGCTCTGTATCCTGTTTCTTTTAAGGCATTGGGAATAAAAGCGCCTAATGCCCATCTTTGACCGGCTGGGAAAAAAGCATCAGGCGGAGCACCTGCACCGGCTTCTTTAAAGAACAATTCCGGCTCGCTCCAAACTTCGGCACTATCTTGACCAACACCAACTGCCAAATCGCGATAGAGACCAATTTTCATACCGCTATCTTTCACAACTTTGCAGGCTAATTCAAACTGACGAGATGCCTCAAACTGCATAAATTTAAAGAAGTTGATTTCATCAACATTTTCTTTAGCATATTCTTTGACGGCTAAAGAATTGGGGTTGCGATATTCTTCCGGCCATGCACGCCAACCGCCCCAATTTAATTGTGTGTATTTATGATACAAACTTTGAAAAACAGCCAATCTTTCAAGTTCACTACCTTCTGCCTGAACATATTTTTCAAACTCTTTATAACGCTCACTTGCCGTATTTTGTTTAAAACGCTCATAACATTTTTTCAACATTCTAACCTTGAGCGGATAAATATGCTCATACTGAATGAGCTCACTTTGACGAAACTCATCAATATCATTTTTTATATCTGCCATATCTTCTGCTTTGAACTCGGGAACAGCTTCAACATCAATATAAATCGGGTTCAAATAAACACGGCTGATTGATTGATACGGGCTGGCATTTTCAGGATAGTCATGGCTCAAAACATTCAGCGGATTTAAGCCGATTATATCAGCACCGGATTTTGCTGCCAATTGAGCAAAATTTCCTAAATCGGTAAAATCACCAACGCCCCAGTTGCGTTCGCTTCTGAGTGAATATAATTGCAAAGCATAGCCCCATGTTTTTTTGTTCAGAGCTTCATTCTGCCAACATTTTTGCGGACATACCGCTAAGACGCTCTTATAGTGCTTGTTGGCTACTTGCAAATCTAAATCATAATATCCAACTTCCAATGCTGATGTAACGATAAATTTAAGACGCACATATTTTGTTTTGCCAATCAGCTGATATTCTTCATCATTAATCACATCAAAAGAAACCGGTTCGGGTACTTGGTTTTTGCCTGAACTCAGGTGTAAAGCAAAATTTTCGCTTTCTTGCTCTGCCGGAATTACCAAATCGAATCCAACATTTCCTTGTTCTACAACGTAAATTTTTTCCAGAGATTGTTGCCAACGGCGCTTATCAAAAGCGGCGATAGAGTTTTGTATTTCTTCTTCTGTTTCTGCTTTATATCCCATTTTTTCAGCAAAAAACTTTATCATTTTATCTTCGACGATATGTTCTTTTCGCTCTTGGCTACCATCAAGAAAACTCGTAGCGATACCTAATTTTTCAGCTAAAATATTTAATGCGCTGTCCATTTAAAATTACTCCAATCTCTTTATTTATCTATTTCAAATAATAATACGCTCCAGGACGGAATCGTAATTTTTTGATTACTGCAAATTGCTGCTTTGGCAATAAATCTTTCTGAACTGTCAAAGAGTAACTTCCAAGAATATTTTTTATCTATATCAGGCAACTGCCAATTTATATCTACGGCATTGGCATTTAAAATGCAGAAGATATATTTTTTACCGTTATAGACACTATAGGCGAGACTCTTTCTGCGTCCGTCATTCCATTCTTCTGTAGTCATGGCATGACCCAACTCGTTGTACCATGTGATGTCATTAATCTTACTTTTATCAACCGGAAGACCTGTAAAAAACTTTTTACGTTTGAAGATGTCTAATTGTTTTCTCAAGCGCAGCACTTTTTTCACAAAGTGAGCCACTCTTCTATCAACACGGTTTAATCCTTCCCAATTTATCCATGTGATGGCATTGTCCTGACAATAGGGATTATTGTTTCCCATGTTGGTATGGCAAAGCTCATCTCCTGCCACCATCATCGGTGTTCCGAAAGAAAGCAATAATGTCGAAATCATGGCCTTCATTCGATTGATACGATTATCAATGACAACCGAGTTATCCGTTTCTCCTTCGACACCGGAATTCCAGCTCCAATTGCTATCGGTTCCGTCACGGTTGTTTTCATTATTAGCTAAATTGTGTTTTTGATTGTAGCTGACTAAATCGCGCAGACAAAATCCATCATGTGCGGTAACAAAATTGACACTGCTCCAAATATTTCTGCCACTATGATTAAAAGTATCACTTGAGCCGGCAATGCGACTGGCCAATGCTGCTACCTGCCCTTCATCACCTTTCCAAAAACGACGGACGACGTCTCTAAACTTATCATTCCACTCTGCCCAGCCGGACATAAATGCGCCGACCTGATATCCACCGTAGCCAATATCCCAAGGTTCGGCAATCAATTTGGCATGACATAAAACGGGGTCTTGTTTTACGGCATATAAGAATCCGCATTCTTGTTTAAATTCCGTATTCATACGGCACAGGGTGGTTGCCAAATCAAATCTAAATCCATCTATGTGCATTTCTTCATACCAATAGCGTAAAGAATCGGTTACCAATTTTAGAACATAGGGATTTTCTAAATTGAACGATGCACCGCAACCCGTGGAATCATAGTAATATCTTTTGTTTTCTTTATTGAGGCAATAGTAGCTGACGTTATCAATACCGCGATAGCAGATTGTCGGTCCCAGTTGATTGCCTTCTCCGGTATGATTATAAACAACGTCCAAGAAAACTTCTATCCCGCGCTTATGAAGTGCTTTGACCATATCTTTGATTTCGGACAAATCATTTCCGGCAAGATAGTTTTGTTCGGGTGCAAAAAAGCTGAAACTCTCATAGCCCCAATAATTATCTTTTACAAAACCCTTTTTATGACGATTGCCAAAGAAAGCATGTATCGGCAAAAATTCTACCGCACTGACACCCAGCCATTTGAGATAGTGCAATACGGATTTACTGTTAAAGCCGGCGAAAGTTCCACGCTTGGAATCCGCTACTTTGGGATGAAGCTTGGTATAGCCTCGCAGATGTGTTTCATAGACTACCGTGTCCTCAAATGCCGTATTGGGGCGAACATCATCACTCCAATCATAATCATCTGCCACGACAACCGATTTTGGAACATAGGGCGCACTGTCCAATGTGCTGAAAGATAAATCTCGATCCGGACTATCGACATCATAACCAAAAAGAGCTTTGTTCCAAATGAGCTTACCAACCAATTTTTTGCCATAGGGATCTATCAGCAATTTGTTTGGATTGAAACGATGCCCCTCTTCCGGTTTATATGGTCCGTAAACACGATAACCATAAACTTGGTCTGGCTTAATATTCGGCAGATAAATATGCCAAATGTTATTATCACTTTCGGTTATCTCAAAACGCTCAGTTTCATTGATACCGGTTTCATCAAAAAGACAAAGTTCTACTTTTTCGGCATAGGCAGAGAATAAGGCAAAGTTCACACCATGTCCGTCATAATGCGAACCCAAGGGATATGGATTTCCAGACTGTGCTTTTATCTTTGCCATAATCTTCTCCTAAACTCTTATCTTATCGGCTTCAAGACAATGGTTGCAAGCGGCGGCAAGGTAACGCGAATAGAGTATGGCTTGCAGTTCCAATCTTGGGTTTCTGCTTGTAGCATTCCCTCATTTTTAACACCGCTGCCCCAATACTTTTTATCATCACTATTGAAGATTTCTTGATATTGGCACATCTCGTTCACACCGATACGATAGTCATGACGAACAACCGGCGTGAAGTTTGTAATCACAATCATATAATCTCTCGGGTCGTGAGATTTGCGCATATAAGAAATGACACTGTCATCGGCATTACTATGATCAATCCACTCAAAACCACGATAATCAAAATCTTCTTCATAGAAAGCCGGATTACCTTTGTACATCAAGTTCAAATCTCTGATACAATTTTGCATACCTTTGTACATCGGATATTCCAATAAATGCCAACGCAAACTCTCTTCGGCATTCCACTCCCAATCTTGTCCGAACTCGCAGCCCATGAACAAAAGTTTTTTGCCGGGGTGGGTAAACATAAAGCCGTAATATGCTCTCAAGTTAGCAAATTTTTGCCATTCATCACCCGGCATTTTAGAAAGCATGGAACCTTTGCCATGGACAACTTCATCATGCGAAATCGGCAGAATAAAGTTTTCATTAAAAGCATAGAGCAAACCAAAAGTGAGCATACCGTGGTGATATTTTCTGTGAACAGGATCATGACTGATATACTTCAAAGTATCATTCATCCAGCCCATATTCCATTTATAACCGAATCCCAATCCGCCCATTGATGTCGGACGAGAAACCATCGGCCATGCGGTTGACTCTTCAGCAATAGTAACAGCGCCTTTAACTTGACCGTAAGCAAGTTCATTCATTTTTCTCAAGAAAGAAATGGCTTCCAAGTTTTCGTTACCGCCATATATATTGGGAATCCATTCGCCGTTTTTGCGAGAATAATCCAGATACAACATGGAAGCTACGGCATCAACACGCAAACCATCAATATGATATTCTTTCAGCCAATATAATGCGCTTGCACACAAGAAGTTGCAAACTTCGGTACGACCATAGTTATAAATTTTTGTACCCCAATCGGTGTGTTCGCCTTTTCTCGGGTCGGCATGTTCATACAAATGTGTACCGTCAAACTCAACCAAGCCATGTCCGTCTTTCGGGAAGTGAGCCGGAACCCAATCCATGATAACGGCGATGCCTGCTTGGTGGAAAGTATCAATCATATAACGGAAGTCATCCGGTGTACCGAAACGAGAGGTCGGTGCAAACATACCGGTTACCTGATAGCCCCAAGAAGCATCTAACGGGTGCTCGGTCAAAGGCAAAAACTCAACATGGGTAAAGCCCATATTAACAACATAAGGAACCAGTCTATCGGCAAGTTCGCGATAGGTTAAATATTCGCATCCGTTTTCACCTTTTCTTCTCCATGAACCGGCATGAACCTCATAGATGGACATCGGCTTATCAAAGCTATTATATTCTTCACGGTATTTCATCCAAGCATCATCGCTCCAATGATATTTGTTGATATCATAAACGATTGATGCCGTTTTAGGACGGATTTCAGAATAGAAAGCTACCGGATCAGATTTGGTCAAAATATAATTTTCTTGAGTTTTTATTTCATATTTATAAATTTCACCTTCTTGCAATTCAGGAATAAAAATATCCCAAACGCCGCAAGAAAGTTGCTTACGCATAACATGGGTACGACCATCCCAGTTGTTGAAATTTCCGACGACACTGACGCGTTTGGCATTTGGCGCCCAAACAGCGAAACTAACACCTTTCACACCGTTAATTTCATTAACATGGGCACCCAGTTTTTTATACATATCCAAGTGGTTTCCTTCTGCCAAAAGGTAGATGTCAATATCACCCAAAACAGAGGGAAAGCTATATGTGTCATGAATGGTATAAAATTGATTGATGTCGTTTTCGATTTTTAATTTGTATTTGAAATTTTCTCTCGGACCGAGGTTGATTTGAAAGAATCCTCTATCATCAAGTTTGGTAAAAAAGCCTAAAGAGTTTCCCTTTTCATCAATCAATTCCACTGATTGAGCATGGGGTTGATAGGTTCTGATAAAGACCTCTTTTGAGCCCTTATCTTTGTGTATTCCCAATACGGCAAAAGGGTTACCATGGTCGCCGTTGATGATGGCTTCCATATCTTCTTTAGACAATAAATTTTCCATAAATATACTCCTGATTTTTTAGTCCAAGATCTCAAAAAAAATTTTGCTTATCTTTGCTAATCTATAAATGATATATTCTTAATTGCAAGAGAATATCCTTACTTATAAATTTTATTTTACAAATTGCACTTTTTCAAGCTATTACCTATTGACGTATAAAATTTTGGATATATAGTAATTGTTGTATGTGAAAACATTGTTTTATTGGAGTTTATTATGGTTAAATTTAACGAAGATGCTATCAGAGAAGCTGCTTATTATAACTGGCAAAATGCTGGCTGCCCGAATGGCCAAGATGAATATTTCTGGGCTATGGCTGTTGAGCAGCTCTCTAACTGCAACAACAAAAATTCTTGCTCTAAATCTTCTTGCTCTTCTAAGAAGTCTTCCAGCAAAAATTCTAATACAAAAACTACAAAATCTGCAGCTTGCAAAACTGCTTCTGCTTCTAAAAAATCCAAATAGTTTTTTTAGATTTTGTAAAAAAAAGCTCTTGCCTTTCGGTCAAGAGTTTTTTTTATGCGCTGATGGCGGAAATGACGTAGCCTTTCACATCTTGCAGAGCCTCTTTTCTTAAGCTGCAATACTCTTCTTTTTCGATATCGAATCCATATGTTTTCAGCAAAGAAACAATGTAATTTAAATGATGTTTATAGCGCCCCGATTTATGCAAAATATAATCTCTGTCATCTTCATCATTTGCCGTGATACTAAATATAAAACGTCCGTTTTTTTTGAGGGCCTTTTTCAGACTTGAAAAAAGAGAATCCAAATTGCCGAAATAGGTTAAAACATCGGCAGAAACAATCAAATCATAGCTTGATTTTTTCTCATTCAAGAGTGCAACAATATCTTTGCAAAACAATTTGTTATAAAGTTTTTTCTTTTTTGCTTCCCTCAACATTCCTTGAGATAAATCGACACCTTCAAGCTTCAAAAAACGAGCATAGGGTTTTAAAAATTTGCCACATAAACCGGTACCGCATCCGGCATCTAAAATGCGCAATTTTTTTTGCGAATCCAACCCATAAATTTCTTGCAAAAAACGAGAAATAATTTGTGGGGTTTGATAATCTAAATCGGCTAAAACTTTATCAAAATCCGCCGCAAAAATATCAAATATTTCTTGTATATATTCTGTATTGGCAACTTCGGGAATCGACTGATTTAATATAGCTTTACCCATGTGTTCGGCTATTTTATTTTCAGGAAAATGTTCCAGCCACATTGAGGCATATTTGGTGATGATTTCCGCTTTAGAATCCAAAGACAATTCATACAACATATAACCAAAATTGATATGATGACTTTCATCATACGGCGAAAGTTTGAGCGCCTGCCAACCGCTTTTTATAGCCTCACTTATCATTCCCAATTGTTGGTAGCATCGGCTTAAATAATTATATAGCCAAGCATCATTTTTATTTGAGTTCAAAGCCTGCTGTAATATCGGTAAAGCATCTGCATATTTTTCTTGTTCCAGCAAGGCCGTTCCCAAGATATTCAGTGCCATATAATTTTTAGAATCCAAAAGCAAAGCTTCGCGCGATGTTTGTTCGGCAAGTTTATAATCTTCTTGTTCCAAACAAACATTGGCAATATTTACCAGAGCTAAAAAAGAATCCGGCTTGATGTGTTTTGCTTTTTTGTAACAATCTAAAGCTTCTTGATAATTTTTTTTAATGAAAAGAATATTTCCGAGGTTGATTAAAACCGTATCGTCGTTTGGATTTTTTGCTAATATTTTTCGGCAAATTTTTTCTGCTTTTTTATAGTCTTTTTTTTGGTACAAATCCAAACTGTAATTTGCTAATTCCGCCTCTGATTTTTTGAACATTTTTGCCTCGGTTTTACTTTTTCTTCAGTATATGAAAACGAATCAAATAATCAAGCATCTTATCAAATTTGACAATCTCCGTACGACATGATACCTTATTATATGGTATAAATATTATATGTGTGTTTCATGACTTATAATTACAAAAAAATTTGGCAAATTGCATATCCCATTTTGACGGGAATGATTATTCAACAACTTATCGGCTTAACAGATACGGCTTTTTTAGGTAGGGTCGGAAAAATTGAGCTTGGCGCTTCTGCCATTGCCGGAATTTTTTATGTGATGATATTTATGCTGGGACAAGGTTTTTCCATCGGTGCGCAAATTTTTATTGCTCAGCATAACGGAGAAAGACGGTATCGCCGCATAGGTCAAATTTTTTACCAAGGTTTGTTTTTTCTTTTTATGTTTGCTTTGTTCTTTATTGCGGGAATCCATTTCTATGCCGACGTTGTGCTCAAAAATTTGATTTCTTCTCCTCTGGTATTGCAATCTGCTCTTGATTATTTATACCCTCGTTCTTATGGCTTGATTTTTTCTTTTACCATTGTGATGTTCAGAGCATTTTATATCGGGACAACACACACTAAAGTTTTATCTCTCAACGCATATGTTATGCTTTTTATGAACATTGTTTTTGACTATCTGCTCATTTTTGGAAAATGTGGTTTTCCGGAGCTTGGTGTTGCCGGTGCCGCTATTGCATCCGTTCTTGCCGAAGCTGCAGCCACCCTCTTCTTTATCATTTATACTTTTAGCAAAACTCCATACAAAAAATATGGTTTGGATATGATTTATTTTCGCAATTTGAAAACTCTCGGCAAAGTTTTGCATGTTTCCGTTTGGACCATTTTACAAAACTTGGTTTCTTTTGCGACCTGGCTGTTTTTTATGTTAGCGGTAGAACATTTGGGCGAAAACGAACTCGCCATTTCCAACATTTTGCGCAGTGTGAGTGCTCTTCCCTTTATGATTATTAATGCCATTTTCGGTACAGCCAATGCCATTACCGGAAACTTATACGGTGCCGACAGAGAATGTGAAATAAAAGCTACTGCCGGTAAGATGATTGTTCTCGGATATATCGGCGGTGCGGTTGCCACAGCCATACTTCTCATCTCTCCGTTTTGGATTATGCGTATTTATACCAACGACACGAATCTCATTATGCATGCCATTCCGCCTTATTATTCTTCAATGACGACATATTTTTCCCTTGTTCCGGGTTATGTGTTCTTGGGGGTTATCTTCGGAATCGGTGAAACCAAAGCCGCTATGTATTTAGAGATACTGGCTTTGATTGTTTATACCTTTGCCGTATGGTTTATTGTTGTTCATCTCAAAGCCGATATTGCCGTTTGTTGGCTGACAGAACACGCTTATAACGCGGCTTTGAGTTTGCTGACATACATATATATACGCAAAAAGAAATGGTTAGCTTCACTTTAAAAATAAATCTAAAAAAAAATTATTTTTTTTATAAAAAAGTGTTGACAGATGCGTTTTATTATAATATCAATATCTCCGTTATCTGATGGGGGTATGGCGGAACTGGTAGACGCGCTAGACTCAAAATCTTGTGGCCTCAGGCCGTG
>CALXZK010000024.1 GCA_944393225.1 uncultured Alphaproteobacteria bacterium | reverse complement strand
AAGATGTTGAAATATGCACCGGTTGAAAGGTTATCATTTGCTGCTTCGACAAATTTGATGAGCTCAGTCGGACGAACGTCAGCACCAACAATCTTCAAGACCACATCTGTTGTTCCGGCTACGTCACCATCAATACGCAATAAGTCAGATGTGTTATTCGTCGGATTAACGTCAATTGTCATCTGCGCCTTGTTATAAGCGGTGTAGTTACCGTAAATTGTGGTAATATCATCAGCATCATCTCCGGCATGACTAAAGGTCATTGAACCATCGTTACTAACCGAACCGGTAATCGTGTAATTACTTGGTGAATGTCCGGCTAAGTCCAATTCTGAGCCGTCTTCAATAATAAGTTTTTTGTTCGGACCGGTTAAGGTAATGTCACCTTCCAATTTAACATTGGCAGTATCTTTTAAGGTTAACATATCCCAACCGTTAACAGCATATGCATTATCTCCGACAACATAATCACCGGAAGTCAAATTCAATCTTTTACCTTCGGTCGTGTTAATAAGAGAGCTTTCATTCAAAGCCTCATTCAAACCGCCGACTAAGGTTAAAGAACCTGAACCCAATACTTCATCTTTGAAGATTTTGCTATAATCGTATGTTCCACCCATTTCGGCATCAGCATGGATAATAATGTTACCGGACAAAACCGCTCCACTATCAATATCCAAAATTGCCCCGCCGTTAGCGAGCATATTGTTCAAACGCGCTTGCGCTTCTGCTGAGAGTTTACCTCCGCTGTTAACAGTTGTATCTTGCGCATAACCACCGGCAGCAACATTCAAAACACCGCCGTTATTAATTTCTGTACGATATATTTTAGCCGTATTGGCAACGTTTAATGTACCTTTATCATTAACAATATTGTCTTCAGCATTAGCACCGGCATTGATATTTAATACACCACCATCATGAGTAATGGTACGATAAATCGTTCCAGCTCCTTCATTGACATCAACATTGGTACCGGAAATATCAATTGTGCCCACATTTTCAATCGCATTGTTAAATTCAACGCGACTGCTCTCATCACCGGTGATGGTGATATTACTTCCATATTCAGAAATTAGCATATTCATGGATGCAGTATAAGTTCCATCTTCTTGTTTGATGAATTCCATGTACATAGTCTGCCCTTCAGAGGTTACAGTAACAAAATAATTATCTCCTTCTTGTCTGAGGGACTCTGGAGGAATGTCTTGTAACATATCGTCGACTTCTTCTTTAGAAATTCCTTCTTCAGAGCCAACGTTTATCATATAACCATTATCTGCTTTCTGTATATGTATTGTTTGATCCAATTCTGAATTCGTAAGAATATATCCACCATTACCATCTTCTGTAACCTCGTATCCTACAGCTTTTTGCAAAGCCAAAATTCCTTCAATTGTACTTTGAGCTGTAATTTTATCATCAAATTTAATCAAACCACCGTTAACGGAATCTAATGTCAAGGAAGGGGAGTCCACACCTAACATTCCAAGGTAAATAGCAGAAGAGTCTTCACCATCCGCCCAAATCGCTTTGTTGCCGGAAAATTCTGAGGTTCCGGCATCGGCACGTATGGTTAAAATTCCAGAATTATAAATGGCTCCACCTTGGCTGTTTTTTCCAGTTTCACTATCTTTCGAAGCATCTGTTTGCACGTAGTTATCATAAAAACTACTATTAACCAAGGTCATAGTTCCGCCATTATAAATAGCACCGCCTTGTGCTGCATTATAAGATGAACTAATTAGATACGTAGAAACATCTGTACCAAAACTTGATTGAGCAAAATTATCTCTGAAAACACCGGTAACATTTTCTATTATTCCTTCGTTATAAATTGCACTACCAGCTGCAGATGCAGAAGGAATTTGAACTATACCAAATGTACCAAAGTTATTCATATCAGGCATATTGGGCGTACCGGAAGTTGAATTGCCGATAAAATCGGCTGTAATATCCTTAATATAGCCATCAGAACCATTATAAATAGCGCCACGCATAGCACCATATACATCAGTTCCCTTAAAACCGGAAAAAGTAACATTTTGAATGACAAGATTTTGTTTTGTATCAATATCCCAAGGATTATAGACCAAAAAGCTACCACCACCTTCGTTTCCGCTGATGGTGTGTCCGCCACCGTCTATAATGAGATTATCGGCTATTGTTTCTATGGGATCGTTAGCGTCAGCGACAATATTGTCTTTTAAAACAACAACTTTATCGGAGTTTGCACTTTTTTCTGCTTCTGCTTTTAATTCACTCCAATCGCTGACATCTATTGGTTCTTTACCTTCAATATCCACAGCGGCTTTGGCCATACCGCTTGCCAATAAGAATACGAAAGTAAGCATAGATATATACGTATATTTCTTCATAACACCATTCTCCTCTTTCTGAGAAAAACAAGATTATGCGTATATTATACCTCATTTTCGACTCAGAAACAACCCTTTTTAGCGTGCTAAAATTAACAAAAAGTGAATCTATTCAAAATCTTAGCTGATTTTTTATGGAAAGGGCACACCCATCCGCCCTGCACTTAGAAAGCATTGCAATCCACGTGGCACGGACTAAATTGATGCGGTCAAGCTGGCTCAGCTTGTCAAACGCGCTAGATTTGTGCGGTCAAGCTGGCTCTCTTTCAACCGGAGCAAGGCACTTTCTTTTCGTCCGGAACGATAAGAGCATCGCGATACGCGCGGCACAGACCAAATTTTTGCCGTCAAACACGCCGTGTTTGTGGCTTCAGCTTGTTTAGGGTTTATTAAATAATCTGTGACATAATCTTTCATATTCAGAAAAAAGTTTGAGGAAGAAGATGCTGAGCTTAAAACACGTTGCCATAAGTTCTTTTAACGAAAATCTTGCTTACGTTCACAGAGATTGTGATGCTTATAAGATTGATGATGTTCGTTCTTTGACCAAAGTTGAAATTCACGGCGGGGTTAAGCCGGTATTTGCCTTTTTGCAAGTAGTTGATGATGATGAGTTGGTCAAACCCAACGAAATTGGCTTGAATAATGAGGCTTTTGAATGTATCAACTTGCCAGAAGGCGCCAATGTAACCTTAACCATTTCTTCTCCACCGCCGAGCTTAGCATCAATCAAACGCAAAATTGCCGGCAATATCTTAAGTTCAGGCGAATACAGCGCCATTGTCAATGATATTGCTTCCAAGCGCTATTCCAATATGGATATTGTGTCTTTCTTAGTGGCGAGTGGTTCTTTTATGACCGCACCCGAGGTTTTGTCTTTTACCGAGGCTTTGGTCGGGGACAATACCCTGCATTGGGATAATGAAAATATTGTGGTTGACCACCACTGCTTGGGCGGAATCCCAGGAAACAAGACCGACATTATCATCACGGCAATTGTGGCGGCTTATGGCTTGCCCATGCCTAAGACGGCATCTCGTTCATTGACCTCTTGCGCCGGTGTAGCGGACACCATGGCGGTTTTGGCTAATGTTGATTTAGATGAAGAAGAGTTGCGCCGTGTTCTCAAAGAAACCCGTGGCGCCATTGTCAATTATGAAAGTTTGTCGATTGCCGAGGTTAACAAACTTGTATCTTCCGTTGAAAGAAACATTGGTTTAACGCAATTGCACCATATTGCCGCTTCCATTTTGGCAATTAAATTGGCTGCCGGGGTCACACACTTGGTTATTGACATTCCGGTTGGTCCAAATTCGCGTATCAAACGTACCGGTGAAGCCATGCGTCTGCGCAAATTGATAGAATATGTGGGCGATATGCTCTCCATAGAGATAGATGCCGTAATTACCGATGGCAGCGAGCCGATTGGCAACGGTGTTGGCGCAGTTTTGGAAGCCAGAGATGTGATGAAAGTTTTGCGCAACAAAGAAGATGCTCCGCAAGATTTGAAAGAAAAATCTTTGTTCTTAGCGGGAAGAATTTTGGAATTTGATCCCAAATTGCGCGGTGGACAAGGTTATCACGTAGCCAAAGAGATTTTGACATCCGGTCGTGCTTTGGAAGCCATGAACAAAATCATTCATGCTCAAGGCAAAGCCCCGCAACCCCAGCTTGGACATTTAACCCGCGACATTGTTTCTAACATTTCGGGTGTGGTTGAAAGCATTGATAACGAGCGCATCAACAAAATCGGTGTAATGGCGGGTGCTTCACAATACCCCGGAGCCGGATTGGACTTGTTGAAAAAAGTGGGCGACAGAGTGGAGCAGGGCGAAACCTTATATCGCATTCATTCGGTCAACTCCACTGATTTTGCCTTTGCCAACAGTATGGTTGATGGCTATACCGGTTATGAAATCTCGGGCAGAAGCAAATATTAAAAATTAAGGGAAATCCTCATGAAAAAATTGAGAATAGCCATTGTTGGCTGCAATAATATGGGTAAAAAGCATTTAGAATGCTTACGAAGCAATTTTGCCGATGAGGTTGAAATTTCCGGAATATTAAACAACAGAACCACAAAAGAAAAAGCAGCAGAATTAGGGGTTCATGCATTTGAAAATTTGGAAGCCATAAACAAAGAAAATACAGATGCAGTTATAATAGCCACGCCGGCAGAAACTCATGCCGCAATAGCTGAAAAACTTTTATCTCGTAAAATTCCTTGTCTTATTGAAAAGCCGCTTGGTGCAAATGAACAAGAATGTGAATCTATTGAGAATATCGCAAAAAAATATCACACACCTTTTTTGGTGGGGCATTTAGAAAATTATAATCCTGCCGTAGTCAAGTTAAAAGAAAACTTAGAAGCCCCGATAAAATCAATTAAAGCAATCAGAACCAGCAGAAATGTCAATGCTAAAAGAAAAACGAGCGTTGTTTCTGAATTAATGATACATGATCTTGCCATCGTGGCAGATATATTAGATGCTCTTCCGCAAAAAATTGCTGTTTCCAAGCAAAACAAATATGATTGGTGTTCTCATGCAAAAGTGACAATGAATTATAAAGACGCAGATGTCGAATTAGAAAGCTTGATTGCAGATACGGATGTTATCCGCACTATGGATATTGAGGACATCAAAGGAAATAATTATCACATTGATTTTCCTTCACGAAAGCTTACAAAAAATAATGAAATATTATGCGAAGGCGGAAATTCATTATATAATGAACAAAGAAACTTTGTTAATGTGATAAAAGGGCAAGAAGCTCCTTATATTTCATATTCTCAAGCATTAAAAAGTGTTGTTTTATCTAATAAAATTGAACAACAAATTCTTAATAAGCAAATAATTTCAGAAAAAATAAAAAACTTGCAAAAAAATTTATAAGCCCTATTGCATAGGCTCATTTGCTTTCCTATATAGACTAGTAGAAAAATTAAACACCAGTTTAACAAAGGAAATAAAACATGAGCAATAAAGTAATTGGTATTGACTTGGGTACAACCAACTCCTGCTTTGCCGTTATGGAAGGCGGAGAAGCCAAAGTTTTGGAAAACTCTGAAGGTGCAAGAACAACCCCTTCAATGGTTGCTTTTACAGATACGGAACGTTTGGTCGGCTATCCGGCAAAACGTCAAGCCGTAACCAACCCGGAAAATACATTGTTCGCCATCAAACGTTTAATCGGTCGTCGTTATGATTCTCCGGAAGTTCAAAAAGACAAAAACATTGTGCCGTATAAAATTGTTCCGGGCGATAATGGCGATGCTTGGGTAGAAGTTAAAGGCCAAAAATATGCTCCGTCACAAATTTCTGCCATGATTTTGCAAAAAATCAAAGAATATGCCGAGAGCTATTTGGGTGAAAAAATTGAAAAAGCCGTTATTACTGTTCCGGCATATTTTAACGACTCTCAACGTCAGGCTACAAAAGATGCCGGTAAAATCGCCGGTTTGGATGTTTTGCGTATCATCAACGAGCCGACAGCTGCTGCTTTGGCTTATGGTATGGATAAAAAAGCATCTGGCACCATTGCGGTTTATGACCTTGGCGGTGGTACATTTGATATTTCCATCTTGGAAATCGGTGATGGCGTATTTGAAGTAAAATCCACCAACGGTGATACTTTCTTGGGTGGTGAAGATTTTGACCGCCGCATTTTGGATTACTTGGTTGATGAATTCAAGAAAGAAAACGGTATTGATTTGAAGAACGATCGTTTGGCTTTGCAACGCTTGAAAGAAGCTGCTGAAAAAGCTAAAATCGAGTTGTCATCAACCACACAAACCGAAATCAACTTGCCGTTCATCACGGCTGATGCAACCGGCCCGAAACACCTCAACATCAAATTGACACGTGCCAAATTGGAAGATTTGGTTGCCGACTTGATTGAAAAAACAGTTGAACCTTGCAAGAAAGCTTTGGCTGATGCCGGCTTGAAAGCCAATGAAATCAGCGAAGTTATCTTGGTCGGTGGTATGACTCGTATGCCGAAAGTTCAAGAAAAAGTAAAAGAAATCTTCGGTAAAGAGCCGCACAAAGGCGTTAACCCGGATGAAGTTGTTGCCGTTGGTGCTGCAATTCAAGGCGGTGTTTTGATGGGCGATGTTAAAGACGTCTTGCTCTTGGATGTAACCCCGTTGTCTTTGGGTATTGAAACCTTGGGCGGTGTCTTCACTCGTTTGATTGATAGAAACACCACCATCCCGACCAGAAAATCTCAAGTTTTCTCAACTGCTGAAGATGGTCAAACCGCTGTTACCATTCGTGTCTTCCAAGGTGAACGTGAAATGGCTGCCGACAACAAATTGCTTGGTCAATTTGACTTGGTAGGTATTCCGCCTGCACCGCGTGGTATGCCGCAAATTGAAGTTACTTTCGATATTGATGCTAACGGTATTGTTAACGTATCTGCAAAAGATAAAGCTACCAACAAAGAGCAAGCAATCCGCATTCAAGCCAGCGGTGGTTTGTCTGATGCCGATATTGAAAAGATGGTAAAAGATGCTGAAGCCAACGCCGAAGCCGATAAAAAACGCAAAGAGTTGGTAGAAGCTAAGAACCAAGCTGAGGCTTTGGTTTTGAGCACCGAAAAAACTTTGAAAGAACACGGTGACAAAATTTCTGCTGCTGAAAAGAGCAAGATTGAAGAAGAAATCAAAACTTTGAAATCTGCTTTGGAAGGCGATGATTTGGAAAACATCAAAGCTAAGACCGAAAGTTTGATGCAAGCTTCTTTGAAGCTCGGTGAAGCTATGTACAAACAAGCAGAAACCGCTCAAAGCACAGCTAATGCAGCCGGTCCGGAAGCAGAAGAAAAGAAAGATGAAAAAGTTGTAGATGCAGACTTTGAAGAAGTTAAATAACAACTTTTCCTAAGACAAAAGAAAAACCCCGTCAATTTGGCGGGGTTTTTTGTTGCCTTATATAAATTATATTCCGTTACTTTTCTCTAATATTTTTTTCTGTAAAGCGGGGTTCAATTCGGAAGATTTTCCGTCACGTGGACGAGAAAACTTACCGCCTCTGGACTTGTTGTCAGAACGGAATTTTCCATCACGACGAGGTCTTTCAGAAGATTTATCGGAAGAGCCTTTATTGTCACCATCATAACGAGAATGACCTGTTTTTTCCTTATTTAGCTTATCCATACGTTCTTTAGCATGATCAGCCGGACGCGGCAATTTTTCTTTTAATTTAGCTTTTAAGTCTTCCGGTAGATCGGTTAATTCGGAAAGTTTCGGCGGATTAACCATTTTAACTTCTTTATCATTCAAGCAGGCCAGCATCAATTTTGCCTTGAAAACGCTGCTTTTGATGTCACCGAAACAAATTTCCGAGCCATCTTTCTTAGCTTGGGCTACAATGGCGGCAAAAACCTCATCTGAGGGCATTTTTCCTTTATGTCCTTTGACCACAACATCATTTTCTTTGCGATAAGTGATGTCAGCATCAAACTCATCAGCTTTGGCTTTTTCGGCATTATCATAAACTTTGAAAGCCAAAACAGCTTGTTCTTTGGGTTTATATTCTTGAACAACTTTATTGCTTTTTTTGCTCCATTCTTGCCAATCGGATAAAGTTTTATCATGCCAAGAATTTGGTTTTGCATCCGGTTCTTTGAGAGGAATTTGTACTTCTTCTGCAATTTTTTGCGGAGCTTCTTCCGGAGTTTCTACAGCTGAGTCATCTTCTTTCCAAGAAGAGTTTTCTTTAGCGTCATTAAGGTCAAGTTCATCAATATTGAGAATAGAATTGTCTTCTGAAGCTATTTTGTCAGCTTTATCGTCGGATTTTTCTTTATTCTCAACTTTTTCAATAATTTCATCGGCAGAAGGAATATCGTTTTGGGCAGAAACCGTAGGTTCTTCTTTGCTGATATTATTCTTTTCAGCCGAAATTTCAGCTTCTTTTGGGGTATCTTTTTCATCCGTCAGTGTTTGACTTTTTTCTTCATCATCTTCTTCTATAAAATTGATAACTGTTTGTTTACGTTTAGGAGATGATTCCTTTTGTTCTTCTTGAGGATGAGAAGAATTTTCTGTTTGTTGAGCTTCAGTGGGTTGAGAAACAGTCTCATCAGCTTTTTCTTCTTTTTCTTGAGAAGCTGTTTCTTTAGTTTTTGTTTCAAGGCTTTCGTTTTCAGCTTTTGTAGCTTCAAGTCCTTTTTTTATCTCATCAAGTTTTGCCAAAATGGCTTGATGATTTTCATCATCGGCTCTATTAAAGCTCTTTACATATTCCTCAGCAAGTTGAAGCTCTTCCAAATTAGTCTTTCTGTTGCCGTAAATAATATCTTTAATTCGATATTCAACAATTCTGGAAAAAAAGGCTTCTTCTTCTGTTTTTTGCTTTTCAGGATGATCAATATTATGTTGTTTGCTTTTGTTATAACGATTGAGCAAAAAAGACATCGGCATTTTAGGAAATCCGCTAAATTCATTTCTTATGGCTTCCCAATCATTAGCCTCAATGCGTTTACGAGTTTCACTCTCTCTGCTCATAAGACGGGCAAAGTCAACAATTCTTTGACGTTTATTTATTCTGTGTCTTTCAATGTCCTTATCTTTGGTGTTGGGCATTTTCATTTCAAACTTAATGCTTTGAATATTATCCTTAAAAAGTTTGAAGTTTTTGCTCTTGTCAAAATCAATAAAATGATCCGAGCGGATATATTCTCCGTTTTCAATTTTGTCATAGGCTTTTTTAATGTCTTCAAGAGAAAAATCGTTCGAACTGAATTTCCACCATTTTTCAATATTTCTGGCATCACGCAAGGTTAAAGCCATACGATTATCTAAAAAGGCTTTCATTTGTTGAGAACAATACTTACTAAATTCGGGACTGTTTTGCAAAAGGGACATAGCTGTTCCTTCGCCTTTTTCTTTATCTAAATCTCGAATAGCCTGATATATTGCGTAAGGCGATTTTCCGATTAAAGATTGAGCAAAATTATCCATGTTAATCTCAGTCATAGCTATTTCCTATCTTCCACCGTTATCAATTTGACGAGCATAGTTTTTAGACAATTCTTCCATATTGTGACGGGCATCTTTACCTTTACCTTGAATTGTAGATTGTTCAAGAGGTTTGCCTTCCACCAGATATTGGTTCAAATCGACAATACCGACATCACTGTTTGGTTTGTCATAATATTTTTTCATATCCGGATTTAGGGCAATATCTCTTGAGTTATCGGCCACTTTATCTGTTTTGTTGATAAAGTGCGGAATATATTTGGTAAAGTGAGACAAGGTAATTTTGTTGGCAAAATTATCTTTGGTCAAATTACTTTGCATCAAGCTTTGACGGGCTTCCATAACCACACCGGCTTTGTCGCGGTGATCCGTCATCTGTTTGGTATAATAATCTTTACGGATGGGTTTGCCGGATTCTGTTGTGGTCAATTCACTCGGAACGGCATCCATAATGGCTTTATCCAAACGTTCTCTTCTCAAGAGCAAGAATTGGGTCATGTTTTGTTCCGGAGCTTGTACCTTGCGTTCAGCCTCTACGCGTTCGCAATATTTGTTCCAAGCTTGGTCAGTTCCATCCATTTTAGGTTCAACACCATAAACAATTTTATATTCATCAAGAAGAAGCTTTTTATTGGGGTCTTCTTTCGGACGCGGAGCTTTTTCTTCTTTTGGTTTTTCCGGCGGAGTTGGAATAACGACCGGAATTTCTGCCGGAGGTTCAGGTGTTTTAGCCGGAATTTTTTCTTTGTGCAAGATTTTATCAAAGAAGCTACCGATTCTTTCTTTAAGAGATCTTTTCGGTCGATTTGTAACAATTCCGACCATGCCGACACCTAAATCTGATTCATTTCGAACCATAGCATAGTCCTGAACAACGGTATCATGAACGGTATCAATAATTTTTTGTTGATGAACTCCGTCATGGTCAGCATAGGTTGTGTATTGAGAACCTTGCTCCGAACGAACGGCAGTACCGTTAGCATCTATCTCTGCATTGAAATGTAACACACCATCATTTTGGTGCGGGTTACTAGCCACATGTCCAACTTGGTTGATATCGCTAATATGATTATCAATCTGTTGGAAGGCTTGAATAGATTCAGGTGTAATGTTTACACCGTTTCCACTGACGCTATCAGCCAAAGTGTTGACACTGTCTTGCGAAATACCGGTCGTTTGACTCCATTCTGCACCTAAAACCTTGTGGTTAGCATTTGAATGAATATCCGGACCGTCTTGAACGTGCAACAGGTTATTATCAGCAGTTAAAGCACCGGCATCATGAGCAGCAAGCAAGTAACGATACGGGTTAATATCAGTTCCGTGCTCGGCATTATAAGCATTAATTTCATCAACACGTTGTTGTAATAAATCTGGGTTTTCATTATACCAAGAATTCAAAATCCTTTGAGCATTTTCAACCACACCGTCTTTATAAAGGGTCACGGTTTCACTTTTAACGGTTTCTTCAATATGCTCACCAATGTTTTCTTCATGTTGGAAAACAGTGTTATCTTGGAAATGGTCGTTAATTAAATTGATTCCTACATTAGCACCGGCACGTCCGCCAAAACCTGCGGCAATCGTTACCGTTGATTGCAAAACAGCCCAACCAATAGACTCAGCGGTGCTCAATCCGGATTTCTTAGTGTCAACATAGTTTGTGACAATACCAGAAGATGAGCCGATTGTCAAAGATCCGTATCCAAGGGCTGCAGCAACACCGGGGTTACCTGTCGCAGCAAAACCAAGCGCTGCGGCACCCATTACGGTTGTTGCAACAGAAGCCATGTTGCGCGGTTCTTTTACAAATTGGAGCAATCCAGTTTTTTTACCTTCTTTTTTACGCTCTTTACGCCAATGACGATAATTACGAATAAGCATACCGGCGGCAAGAGTTGTACCCAGAGCAGCACCGGCAACCTTATTCATACCCATGGTTGCTGCGGTAAGAGTAGCATCGGAAGCAGCCATGGTTCCCAAGGTTGTAATTGCGCCGGATACCAATAAAGCAGACAAACCTCCTTTAATGGTTCGTTTAAGCAATTCTTTACGAATTTTCTTTTTATCGACTTTAACTTCTGTGCGGTCTTTAGCGCGTTTGTCATATTTATCAACGCCGTCGATAACTTGCATGGCAATAGCTTTGTCTCGACCGACCTTTTGCGCAATACGGTTAGCCAAACCGGCTGTATCGTTAACGGCAGCATCAATAGCACTTTCATAACCTTTATGAGATATGGTCATGGGTTTTTCAATGTTGCCCAAATCTTTTACAAAATCGTCTAAATATTGCTTATTGGTGAATTGGTCTTTTTTCTCATCAATACCTTGTACCGTATTATCGGCAACATGGAAAGAATATAAGGTATTTGGCAAGATATCGCTGATACCGTCTTGAATTTGTTGCTTATCAGGCTTTTGAGCAGCCGTTAAGTTTTGAGCAATATAATTTTGCTTTGTAAAGTTAACAACAGCTTCAAGTTTAGAGCCTTCGGCAACTTTGTATCCTTTTTGCCATGTATCGTGGAGTTGACCTTTTTCATCTACAAATTGCGGTTCAATTTGACCTTTTTCATCCAAGAACTTGAAGTTTGAAACCAGAGCGTATGCATCATCAGTAAGCTCAATGTTTGCAACATCTTTTTGCAGTTCTTCATATCTTTGACTTAAATTTTCAGCATCTTTTTCGGTGATATTTTCAATATTCCAATCACTGTCATATTCTTTAATCATCGGCTCAAGAACTTGTGAGCGAACGGTAGATATATTTTGTTTTAAGTCTTGAGATTTTTGATCATTGCTGAGATATTTTGAACGGGCGTCAAACATAATGTTATAGCCTTCATAAGTATCGGCAATGTTTGTCACATCGGCAAAGAACAAACCTTCACCACGAGCGGCTTGGTTTGCCAAATCATCGATTCTCTCTTCCAATTTGTTAATGTCGGCTTGTTCGGCAGAAACATTAGCATTTGGGTCATTATGCAAAATTGCGGCAACTTCTTGTTGTTTTTTATCATAGAGTTGACCGAGCATTTTAGGCGGCGTAGCCATAAAAAGCTCTGGATTTTGAATCATTTTATCGGCAACCGCATCTTCATAAGCCTTAGTTTCGTCTTTGGAAAGAGCACGAAGTTTACCCAATTCTTCAATTGCATTTTCAGGAGATTTTATACCATTGTTGTAAGAATCTTCAGAGATATATTGCAAATCTTTCAATGCTTCCAATTTAACGGTATCGAGCAAAAATTCATTTTTGTCAGAATCTGCGCTTCTATCGCGATATTCATCCATAGACTGCTCTTGACGTTTTAAATCTTCTTGAGTTTGTCCCTCGTCAACAATTTCAATATTATTTTCCAAATCGTCGGTGGCTACATTTGATGTGTTTTGATTAACGTCATCTAAAGTATTTTCATCAATTTTAATTCTGTTAGTGGGAGATTTATTGGCTCTATGTTCACGGACAGCTTCAATAGAAAATTCAGGGTGGTCTTTCATGGTTTTGCTGATGGCTGTTAAAAAGACAGTATCGTCAGAAGAAAGTTTGGCATCTTTATCACCAAAATAAAGCTCTTTTAACTCAGCTTCATGTTCATAGCCTCCAGACAAGAGATAATCATCAAGATCATCGAAATCACCATCGGCATTATTCAAGTCATTTTTTTGACTGCGAAATTTATAAAGCAAAGCCTCAGATTCAAAAGGTGGAATCTCATCAAAGTTATTGTAACCGTATTCTGATTTTATAAATTCAAGGAAATCTTTATCACTTTGAATGTTATTTATATTATATTTAGCCATGTCCGTTCTCCGACGATATTCTATTCCTATAGATACAATAGCACAAATTTAACAACTTGACAAACATTTTGTCTATAATTTGGGCGCTTTAACAAAAATGTAACAGTAATTACTTAATTTTTATTTAGTTTTTGCGTAAAAAGCTTGCTTTCGTAAAATAAAAAACCTAAATAAGAGGTAAATTCAAACAAAACAAATGAAGCAAAGAAATGAGCACAGAAACAGACTATTACGAATTGTTGGAAGTTTCCAAGACAGCAAGTGCCGATGAGATAAAAAAGTCTTATCGCCGTTTGGCTATGAAATACCATCCGGACAGAAACCCGAATGATAAGGAAGCCGAAATAAAGTTTAAAGAGATTAATGAAGCTTATGAGGTTTTGAAAGACGAGCAAAAGCGCGCCGCTTATGATAGATATGGGCATCAAGCCTTTACCGGCGGGATGAATGGTGCCGGGGGCAATCCGTTTGGCGGCTTTGAGTTTAATTTTGGCTCAGGCGGTTTTTCCGATGTCTTTTCTGATATCTTTTCCGAATTTATGGGCGGAGGCAGAAGACAAGCGAATCCAAACGCACCCGAACGCGGAGCTGATTTGCGCTACAATTTAGACATAACCTTGGAAGAAGCTTTTTCTGGTGTTGAAAAAGAAATTAAAATACCAACCACCAAAGTTTGTGAAGCTTGTCACGGACATGGAACGGCAGACGGTAAAGAGGCCGACATTTGTCCGGATTGTCATGGCAGCGGTAAAATCAGACGCCAACAAGGTGGTTTCTTTATTGTTGAAACAACCTGTCCGAAATGTGGCGGAACCGGACGCATAATCAAAGATAAATGTAAGGAGTGCAAAGGACAAGGCTTTATCGCTAATGAAAAATCCTTAAAAGTAAAAATTCCGGCCGGTATAGAAGATGAAACAAGAATGCGCATCATCGGCGAAGGTGAAGCAGGCTTGCGTGGTGGTCAAAATGGCGATTTGTACGTTTTTGTAAATGTTAAAGACCATAAACTTTATAGCCGCGAAGGTGGTAATTTGTATGCTTCCGTTCCAATTTCCATGACCACGGCAGCGCTGGGCGGAAAAATAGAAATTCCGGCAATTGATGGTGAAAAGATAGATTTGGATATTGCCGCAGGAACCCAAACCGACCAAGTTGTCAAAATCAAAGGTCAGGGTATGCCGATTATGCGTTCAACCAGACGCGGCGATTTGTTTGTAAAATTGCGTGTAGAAACACCGGTTAATTTGACCGATAGGCAAAAAGAATTGTTGCAAGAGTTTCAGTCTATAAGTGAAGAAAATTCTTGCCAGCCTGAGGCTAAAGGCTTTTTTGATAAAATAAAAGATATGTTTGTAGCATAAAGATAAAAAACCGTAAGTGAAAACATCATTTACAGTTTTTTATTTGTTAAGCGTTTATTTTTATGATAAAGTAAAATAAAAAACGACAGGGAGATAACGCCATGGATTACCCCGAAAGAAGCTTTGTTAAACAATTAGGCGGAGAAGAGCTTTATCAACGTTGCCTAAAAGAAAATGAATATGGCGTTATGCATTAAGACCAACGGATGAAAACATAGTCCGTATTTTAAAACAGGCCTCTAAAGAAAATTTTAGGGCAGAGCCAAAACTCGATTTGCTATCAGTTATTGCTGAAAACACTTCAAATAGAAAAATATTACATACAATTGCTCAACAAAAAGAAGAAATAAATCAAAATACGGAAGAATATCTAAAAAGTAAAATTTCAAGAATAGAAGAGATTTTTCGTAACAGAGATTATATCCAAAATACGCTTAATGAAAGTTATCCCAATTTGAGTTTTGAAGAGCAAATTTTGCAAGCGGCTCAAGATGCTCAAGGCAGTGAAGAAAAGAAAAACAGATTTTATAACTTTTTGTTATCAGAGGGAGAAGAAAGGGTTTTGGATATAGATACCAAAGTGATGCAATATTTGGTAGATAATTTTACGCAAGCCAATTTAGATGCCGTTACTGCTTTTTCACATAAATTTTTACATCAACAAGATAATCCGTTGGTAACATTATATAAAAATGAAAATGCCAAAAGTCCGGATGATAAAATTATCACCACCACACCATTGACACAAAATGCCAAGCGTGTTCGTCTGCGCATAGGCTTTTAAGAAATATGACAAACGTGGCAGAAGCAACCAAAAAAGCCGTTAAGGAAAACAAGAAAAAAGAAGAAAAAATAGATGCTTTGTCAGAAATCATAAGAAAAAATATCGAAAAACAAATAAAAAGCATATAGGGCATATATCAAATATATAACTTTTGCTGTCAAGCTGGCTTCATTTTAAATTTATTCAAACAAGGCACGGACACGTCGCCAAGAAAAAAAGAGCATCGCGGTTTTCATGAGGCAAGCAGAGAGGCAATCAAACTCATGCGGTCAAGCTGGCTTCAGCTTGAAAAAAAGAGTTCTTAGTAAAAACCAAGAACTCAAGAAACTGGCGCGCCCGGCGGGATTCGAACTCACAACCTTCTGATCCGTAGTCAGATGCTCTATCCAATTGAGCTACGGGCGCATCATCTAACGACAGAAACTTTAATACAGCGATTTATTTTATTTTGCAAGCAAAATTTTTATAAATTTAAAAGAATTTTAATCTATTTTGCCTATTCTGCAATCAACAAAGAATGTTATTCTGCTCATGGTGGCTATTTATGCCTTGTTTTTTTTGTAAAAAAATCTTTACAAAGATGAATAAAGGTGTAAATAAAAATTATGAACAATTTTACAAAAGGTACTTGGTTAGATGAAAAATATTGCAATAAAACTGTCTTTAGCTTCCCTGTCAATTTTGACATTCGGAGGATGTTCATATTCATCGGATGCACTTTTTCCTTCATTGGTCGGTGTCGATTCTGCGCAAGAAGTTCCTGTCGTTAATACTGAAGATGTAAAAAGCGGCGATATTCCCGAGTTGGGAACAACCAATTTCCAACCGTTGGAAATTTCACAAGGCGGCAATACCGGTACTTTTGTAGGTCAAAAAGTTATCACCTTTAGAAACGAGCTGACACAATTACAAGAATCAATCCGCAAACATAATGAAGAATTGCAAAAGATTCGTGCTTCCGTTATCAACAACGCTTTGCAATATCATAAGTTGATTGGTACAATTGAAGCCAAATTGCAAGTCGGTACAACACCGGGCAACCCGCAAATGTTTGGCATGTTGCAAGGTGCACAAAACAACATTCAAGTTATGAATGCCAATACCATCGCCTTGAACCAATTGGCAACAAGAATTGCTTCAGATGCAGCAATGACCAATTATTTGTTAGATTCTATCCGTGCCGCATACAGTGTATCCGGTGCTGTTGATGAAGATCACCGTCAATTGCGCATTTTGGAAAATGAAACCAACCAAACTTCTATTTTGATTGGTAGTTTGTTGCAAGAAGTTAACTCAGATGCAGAACGTCAATTGCAATACATTGAAACCGCACGCAACTACATTGTTGATTTGAACTCTGCTATCAAAGCCGGAAGTTATGGTATCAGCAATGTTCCTTTGCCGGGTGCTCAATATACAAACGCATCTGCAACACAGTTCAATGCAAAATCTGCTCAATCATCAGGTTCTCCGTTGTTTACGGCAAAATTCAACAAGTCTAACGTAAAATACCAAGATGGTTTGAAACAAGCTGTAAGCAGCGCTATTTCTAAAAAACCGGGTGTAATGTTTGAAGTTGTTGCCGTATCTCCGGCAAACGGAAACGCATTGAGCAAAAATTCTGCTCAAAACAATGCCACTCAAATCTTTCAAGATATGATTGAAATGGGTGTCGGCGCTGAAAGAATTAGCTTGTCTTCTCGCACAAGCCCGACAGCAAATTCTGCCGAAGTTCAAATTTATGTTAAATAAAAATAAACCCTATTCAAAATACCCTGCTTAAAAGGCAGGGTATTTTTTTGTAAGAGAATAAACATGAGCGCAGCAAAACAATTACAACAAGAACTGCAAAATTTGGCTGATGAAGAAAAAGCCAAACATTTGTCCCAATTTTTTAAGACAGGTAAAGGTCAATATGCCGAAGGAGATGTCTTTTTAGGGATTAATGTTCCGACAATTAAAAGCATTGTCAAAAAATATTATAAAGATGTGCGATTGGAAGATATTGTTTCCATGCTGCATTCTCCTTGGCATGATTATCGTTTTGCCGCTTTGCAAACCATGGTTTTGCAATATGAAAAAGCAGATGAGGATAAACAAAAAGAGCTGGTTGAGCTTTATCTGAACAATCTTAAAGGCATCAATAACTGGGATTTGGTTGATTGCTCGGCGCATAAAATCATCGGGGCTTGGGCTTATAAAACACAAGATACAAGCCAAATTATAAAACTTTCCGATTCTCATATCTTATGGCAGGAAAGAATAGCCGTTGTTGCCGGTTGGTATTTCATAAAGCAAGGTCAATTTGATTTAACCTTAAATTTAGCAAAAAAGTTCATCAATCATAAGCATGATTTAATGCACAAGGCAGTAGGGTGGATGTTAAGAGAGGTAGGTAAACAAGATAAAAACGTTTTGATTGGCTTTTTGGATGTTTATGCCGCCAAATTACCACGGACAACTTTGCGTTATGCCATTGAGCGATTCTCAAAAGAAGAAAAAGAAAAATATATGCAAAAAAAATAGGAATAGTCTGAAGGCTATTCCTATTTTTGTTATGAGAAAATATTTTACATATAAGGCCAACCGATAACTTGGGTAATGATAACTTTTTCTTTATCCAAGTTCATGGCATCTGCAACTTTATCCATATCAACATAGCCGCGAACAACATTGTTCAAACCGCGGCTTGCGCAGTATAAACCAACATTTTGATAAGCCGCAGCGGCGTTCATGGAAGCATTTTTGGCATCATTTCCTGTAAAAATAAGGGTGATAGGAGCTTCTTTGGTATAGTCTTGTAAATTGATAAATTGCGAAACATTATCGTCGGAAACAAATTTCAAAGTATTTTCTGCGGCAATATATTTCCAAATGGCGCCGGCTTTAATCACATAGACATTAAGGTCTTGCTTGTTTTGAGAAGTTGGAATAGTGCGTTTACCATCGTGAGAGATTCCCCAAGCTGCATAAAGAATATTACTCAAGTCTTTATCATCAACGGCTTTAGCGCTAAACTCACGTGTGGATTTGCGTTGTGAGATTGCTTCCATTAAGGGTTTTCCGCCGGTTGTGTCCGGAGCCGGAAGTTTGATATCTTCAACAGCCCAAACCGGAGTAGCAGCAAATAAAAAAGCTGCAAGTAAAAGTTTTTTCATATGAATTCTCCTTGTTTTTGTTTTTATAGAAATATCTTAGTGCAGAGAAATTAAAATAAAAGCAAAAAAGGACACGGTGGAAAAAATGGAAGGTAAAAAATAAAGGCCGAAAAAATCGGCCTTAGAATTAGAAAAGCAACAAACAATTATAAATAACAAAAGCCACAATCCACGCAATAAAGCACTGCAGCAGGACAATTGCTAAAGCATAGCGCGTACCAAGTTCTTTTTTCACGGTGGCAATAGCCGCAACGCAAGGTGTATAGAGCAAAGAAAAGACCAAGAAAGAATAAGCGCTGAGCGGTGTTAAAAGAGTAGGCAAAAGTTCAATTTGTCCTTCCAAAAGAACACCGAGAGTACTGACAACGCTTTCTTTGGCAGCAAAACCGCTGAGAAACGCCGTAGATAAACGCCAATCATTAATCCCCAAGGGAGCAAAAATCGGAGTAATAAGGCTTCCGATACTGCTTAAAATGCTGTTTGCCGAGTTAGAAACCAAATTAAGGCGGCTGTCAAATGAGCTTAAAAACCAAATAACGATAGAGGCCATAAAAATGATGGTAAACGCTTTGGTGATGAAATATTTAGATTTGAAATAAATCAGTTGCCAAACATTTTTAAGACCGGGTAGACGATAATTCGGAAGCTCCATTACAAAAGGTACGGCTTCACCGCGAAAAACGGTAGATTTGAAAATAAATGCTAAAACTAAACCGACCAGAATGCCCAAAAGATATAAACTGATAATGACAAGAGTCTGAGATTGAGCAAAAAATGCGGCTGTCATAAGTACGTAAATCGGCAACTTTGCGGTGCAGCTCATAAAAGGTGTGAGCATAATTGTCATTTTGCGGTCTCTTTCCGAAGGAAGGGTACGAGCCGCCATAATTGCCGGAACAGAGCAGCCAAAACCAATCAGCATCGGCACAAAACTGCGACCGGAAAGACCGAGTTTGCGCAGGAGCTTATCCATAAAGAAAGCCACGCGCGCCATATATCCGCTATCTTCAAGCAAGGAAAGGAAGAAAAATAACAAAACAATAACCGGCAAAAAGCTGAGCACACTACCCACGCCGGCAAAAATACCATCAACAATAAGAGATATGACGACCGGATTCATACCATAATTTTCAAGCACCAAACGCACTTCTTGTCCAAGCAGATTGATAAGTTTTTCAACCAATTCGGAAAGATATGTTCCCATAGGACCGAAAGATAAGTAAAAAACCAAAGCCATGAGGAGTAAGAAAACAGGCAAGGCGGTCCACTTTCCGGTTAAAATACGGTCAAATTTTTCGCTACGACTGCGTTCTTTGGTTTGTTCAGGCTTAAATACGCATTCTTGGCAAACTTGACCGATAAACGCAAAGCGCATGTCTGCCATGGCCGCTTCTCTGTCCATGCCGCTGTCTTGTTCCATTTGTCCGACAATACGTTCAAGCATAATTGTGTGGTCTTTATCCAAATTAAGAGATTTTCGGATGGGTTCATCGCCTTCTGTTAATTTAGATGCGGCAAAACGTAAAGGAATACCGGCAGCTTCGGCATCATTTTCAATCAAGTGGATGATTGAGTGTATGCAACGGTGAACGGCTCCGTCATCTTTTCCGTCATTAAGACAGAAGTCAACTTTATCGGGGATTTCGCGAAAACGAGCTACATTAACGGCGTGTTCCATAAGTTCGTGGACACCTTCATTTTTGAGGGCAGAAATCGGAATAACCGGTACGCCGAGGAGTGTTTCTAAGCGGTTAATATCAATAGCGGCTCCGTTCAATCGAATTTCATCCATCATATTAAGGGCAATAACCATCGGAATACGCAATTCCAAAAGTTGAAGCGTTAAAAACAGACTGCGTTCAATGTTAGAAGCATCTAAAATATTGATAATGGCATGAGGATGTTCACGTAATAAAAATTCACGGGTTACCAATTCTTCTTTGGTATAAGGAGAAAGAGAATAAACACCGGGCAAATCGGTAACGGTAATATTAGGATAACCGCGAATAATGCCGTCTGTACGGTCAACAGTTACCCCCGGAAAATTTCCCACATGTTGGTTAGAGCCGGTGAGCTGATTAAACAGAGTGGTTTTGCCGCAATTTTGGTTTCCGATAAGGGCAAAAGAAAGCGGAGAATCTTCAGGAATGATATTTCCGTTGCGTTTGAGATGTAGGTTGGGATTTTCTCCTTTTCGCGCATCAAAAATAGGTGCTTGAGAAGGAATTTGTATCTCTTTGGGCTTTGCCTTCTTAATATCTTTAATTTGGATATTTTGAGCATCTTTAAGACGTAACGTAAGTTCATAACCACGGATTTTAAATTCGAGCGGATCGCCGAGAGGAGCCGCTTTAACTAAAGTTATTTCAGTTCCAGGAGTTAAGCCCATTTCCAAAAGGTGTCTTCTCAACGCATCTTTTTTGCCCAACACAGCTTCAATGACGGCTGTTTTTCCTTTGGGCAGTTCATCCAAAGTAGCCATATCTAATCCTTGTTTAAAGAATTTCAATTATTAAAAAGATAAAATATCTCTATCTTCCGGAATTAATATTTGCTCCGATAGATTATATTTTGCAATCATTTTTTTTACATCTTGGCGGGTGAGCATGGCATGAGGTACAGCATCCATATGTGTGATGATAATTTTTGCTTGAGGGGCAGCATGTATCACCTTGCGAATATCTTCTTCATTCATGATAATCGAACCACTATCAGTAAACTGAGCATCAGCAGCATTTAAAGCAATAATTTGCGGCTGATACATTTTAATAGTTTGTTCCACTTTTTTATACCAGATGGTATCTCCTGCTAAGTAGAATGTAGGTTCATCAGGAGCAATAAAGATAATACCGCTGGCAGTAGAACGTAATTGCATCAAATCGTAATACTTTTGAGTTGTTTCAGGATTTCCATGCAAGCAATCAATACGTGTAAGTTTTATTTTATTAAAGAGTGTCCCTTCGTAGCTCAAAATGCGTACGTCTGCAAAACCAAATTGGTGGATGGATTGGGCATCAGTTTCATCTTGAGCAAAAACAGGCAAATTTTTGGGCAATGCAGTGATAGCAAATTCATCTAAATGGTCAGGATGTAAGTGGGTGATGATAATGGCATCCAGCCCATGAACAATCTCTTGCGGAGATAAAGGTAATTCTGCAGTTGGCCAACGCAGATTAGGGTGATAGCAGACTTCCAAAGGAGGATAAGCATCTTTGGGAGCAAAAAAAGGGTCAATTAGAAAAGAGGTATCAGCAAAAATTAGTTTAACAGTTGCACCGCGAATTTGTTGAAATTGCATAATATTTATCCTTTAATCTTCAAAACGGTTAAACAATGTCTTTAATTCTTCAATTTTTGTATCTTTGTCTTCCGAAGAGGCAAAAGATTGAGCCACACAAGTTTGCAAATGTTTTTGTAAAATGTTAGATTCTACGGCTTTGACTGCAGAACGAACAGCACGCAACTGATAGATGATGTCAGGGCAATATCGACCTTCCTCAATCATTTTTTTTATGCCTTCTATTTGACCGGAGATTCGATTCAATCGCGGAATATTTTCCATGTGATTAGGATGTTGTTCCATGCTTTTTCTTCTTATTTGTTATGTTCACAGGTACATTCTTGACAGCATTTGTTGTCTTCGGTGCATTGGCAGTTATCTCCGCAGGAGCAATGTTCACTACAATGGCAGCCATTTTTACCGCATTGGCAATTATCGCCACAGGTGCAGTTTTCACAAGTACAATCAGGATTTTTGCATTTTGTCATAATAAATTCTCCTTAAAATCTATTATACCCATAAAGGGTATAAATGTAGAATATACCCCATAGGGGTAAGAGTCAAGAACCTTATTTAGAAAAGTGCGGAACGTTACAAATGGAGTGCCCGCAGCGAGTTAGCGAAAGTAGTAACTTGAGCTTACGAGCCAGACGAACCTTGGTTC
>CALXZK010000023.1 GCA_944393225.1 uncultured Alphaproteobacteria bacterium | reverse complement strand
AATGGAATGCATTTATGGATGAAAATCTGTGATGAGTTAAAAATCAGGGCTGATTTTGTGCCTCATTTGATGACCGTTGAAGACTATGTTCATGAATGGTCATCTATCATCGGAAAGCACAATGTTGCTCGTGCTGTTTTTATGGAAAGATTGCAGAAGTTTGTCGAGGAAAAAACAGGTCATATATATCAGCCAGATGAGCTGTTATGTTCAGAATTGCTGCCAAAGCCAATCGATGAAAAGACGGCAACAAAGCTCGGCAGACAACAGTTCTTGCGCGAAGAAATGGCTTATGCCAATAAGGTTGGTACTTTGAAAAATGCGGTTCGTAACCGCTATAATTATTTCAAATATTGTACGCCTTTTTATGAGGCGAATACGATAAATCAGTTAACGGATGTGCTCTTCGGGAAGGAGTATCCGATTTTGTAAAGATTTGCCACATTTATTAAGAACAGGTTTCGTCGTGAAGACGCGACCTGTTTTTTTTGCTTGATTTTACGCTTCCTAGGTTGTATTTGAATCCTATAATTTTAAGGAGAAAAATAGATGAGATTGGCGCTTTTTCAACCAGATATTCCGCAAAACACCGGTACATTGTTGCGTTTGGGAGCTTGTTTGGATGTTGAATTGGATATTATAGAACCTTGTGGTTTTGTATTTTCGGAACATACACTTAAACGCTCCGGTATGGATTATTTGCATTTGGTGAAATATCGCCGTCATAATTCTTGGTACGACTTTTTGAAATATCGCGAAGAACATCCCGAAGAATATGGACGTATTGTTTTGCTGACAACACATGCAACAGAACCCTATTATAATTTTGAGTTTAAGCCCAATGACATTATTTTAATGGGGCGTGAGAGTGCCGGTGTGCCGCAAGAAGTGCATGAAACGGTTGATGCCAGATTGTTGATACCGATGAACGAAAATGCACGTTCTATCAATGTTGCGGTATCTGCCGTGATGGTGGTTGGAGAATGCCTGCGACAAACCAATGGTTTTCCAAAAATTTCTAAGTAATAAAAAAGCCCGCAATACGCGGGCTTTTGTTTATCGCCTTATGTTTTATCGGCTCATGCTTTTTCCTGCTTTGGCTAAGAAAGCTTTGTAGGCATCGGTCTTAATGCGTTTTCCTTTTTCGTCAGTTTCATACATATAGTTGCCGTTGTCATCTTTAACAAAGACTTCTTTACCATTTTCTTCTTTGGTTAATCTTTTGTATTTGTATTCGTCAGTCATCTTGTCATAGCGGCGAGCATCAAGTTCGTGAGCGGCCTGTTTATCTCCGGCTTTTGCTTGTCCACGGAGCTCTCTCAGTTTAAGTTCTTCAGCGCTCATGCCTTCTTTTTTAATGGCATCTTTGTCTTCTTGACGGAGTTCGCCACCGGCTGCCATTGCAGCTTCTTCAGCTTCTTTTAAGTTGGCATCACGAGATTGGATTTGTTTTCTTAATTCGGCAATACGTTTCATAGCCGGAGTTAATTCCGGTTTTGTTTCTTGTGTAGGCGGTGTTTGTTCCTGAGAAGGTGTCGGTTGTTCTTTTACAGGTTGTTGCTGTTGACCGGCAAGTTTGGCTTCTTCTACCATTTTTTTCAATTCAGCCGGCCATTGTGACATTTCTTCTTCGGTTGGACCATTGATAATTTGAGCATTGCCTTGTTTGTAGCAGGCTGCTAACAATTTAGCTTTGAACTCAGGAGAACGAATGGCACCAAATTCAATGGCTGTTCCGTTATTTACAGCCATGTTAACGGCTTTTTCAAAATATTTGCTGTCAGGAATATTACCGTTGCTGCCGCGCAAGCTGATATTGTAGGGTGAAGAGTAGGTGATTTCGGCAGCATAATCTTTGCTTTTACCTTCATAAAAACGAAAACTTAAAACATCTCCTTTGGTCGGAACAGAGGCATCTTGAAATTCAAGGTGATTATCAACACCCCACATTCTCCATTCTTTGGCATAGGCTTCTTTCCATGACCCATCTTCAGAGTTTGTATTGCTAGCTTCTTCTGCAGCAGCACCTTCATTAACTGTGGTGGTTTTTTTATTTGTTTTTTCTTTATTATTGTCTTTGTCTTGTGTTTCTTTTTTGGCAAAATCTTGTTCGTTGATTTTTTCACCTTTATCAAAAGCTTCTTTCAACTTATCCATTTTATTTTCATCCAAAACATAACCTTCGGGAAGTTTGTCTTGAATTTCTTTTTTATATTCATCAAACGTTTTTGCCATTGTTTTTCTCCAAACGAAATCTTAATCTTGAATATAATATATCACTATTTTTTAATTTTGTCTATTTTTTTTGTTTATAAAAGCTGTTTCAATTCTGTTAAATTTTTGGCTGCCAGATATGGATTGCATTTTTTTTCAACCCCTAAGGTGACGGGAGCAACAGGAAGCCCCTGCGAAAGGAGTTCTTGTGCTCGGTTTATATATTCTGCCAATTCGGCTGAAGGAGCCAGAGCAAAAGCTTCTCGCGCAAAGTGCATGGTATATTCATGTCCGGGATAAAAGACCACATCATCCGGTAATGCTTTGATTTTTTGCAAAGCTAAAAACATTTCTTCGGATGTTCCTTCAAATAGTCCGCCAACGCATAAATTGAAAAGTGTATCTCCGGTGAAAACAACTTTGTCTTCAGGAAAATACCATAAAATATGACCTTGAGTGTGTGCTGATACGTCTATGATTTCGGCTTTGCTTGCTCCTATGGCAAAGCTTTTTCCATCTTCTACGCCAATGTCAAATCCCGGTATGCGGTGAGAATCTTTAATGTTGCCGACAACCAAACAATTGTATTTTTGTTTGATGGCCAGATTGGCATCGGTATGATCAAAATGATGATGCGTGTTTAGGATATATTTGGGTTCAATCTGTAGCTCTTCACATTTTTTTATTATCGGGGCAGCTTCAGAAGGGTCTATAATGGCACCGGTTTTTGTTTGCTCATCAACAATCAAATAAGCATAGTTGTCCATTATACCGGCTCGGCACAAAATTGGATATACTTTTAACATTACAAATAATCCTCAGGATTGACTTCGTCTATTTGTTCTTTGGCAACATATTGCTCGGCATATTCTTTATATACACCGGAACGGATAAATACTTCATATAGGTCAGGATCAATGTGACCGGTGTCTTTCATGTTTTTCATGATAGACAATACTTGAGATATTTTTTTAGGTTCTTTGTAAGGACGGTCATTAGCGGTTAATGCTTCAAAAATATCTGCAATAGCCATGATTTTTGCCGGTATGGACATTTGGTCTCCGGTCAAGCCGTTGGGATATCCCTTGCCGTCTATACGTTCGTGGTGGGCGCCGGCATATTCGACCACATTGGATAGTTCTTTAGGGAAAGGAAGAGCTTTTAACATATCTATTGTAACAATGATATGTTCGTTAATTTTTTCTCTTTCTTCTTTATTGATTGTTCCTCTACGGACTTTTAAGTTATAGAGTTCGCCACGATTATATTGTCCCCAAATTTGGTCTTTGCGGTTTTGTAACAGATTTTCATATCCGGGATGAGAAGCTGATTCCAAGTCATCCATATGATCTCTTTCTGCCCAAGAAATACCTTTGGTTCGGCTGAAGTAACGCACAAATTGTTTTTGGGCAATTGTTTCCAAAGCTTTGATTTCATCGTCTGTTAAAGGTGTATCTCCGATGTTGCATTTGGCAACCAAATCAAATTCGGCATCAAGCTCTCGTATTTTGTTGACAAACTCAGCTTGCAATGTTTCTTGCGGGGCGACATTGGCCAAACGCTTTTTGAGATATTCGATATGAGCATCACGACGCAGAATTTCAAAACGGTTTCTGATTTCGTGAATGCGGTTGTTGATGGTTTCAAGTTTGGTTGCTTTATCAACAATATATTCCGGTGTTGTTACTTTACCGCAATCGTGCAACCATGAGGCAATATTTAAGGCATACCAATCGTCATTGCTCATTTCAAAGTTTTTCAAAGGACCGTTTTCTTCTTGAACGGCAGCCGTTGCCAGCATGCGGGCAATTACGGGAACTCTTTGACAGTGGGCGCCGGTGTATGGCGATTTGGCATCAATTGCGCGAGCCAAAACTTCAATGAAAGATTCCAGAAGTTGACCATAATCTTCATTGAGTTTTCTGTTTTCTAAAATCAGTGTGGCTAAATTGCATAAAGAGGAAATTTCTCTTTGCATATCTTTGGTGAAAGATATGTTTTTTCCTTTGATGTCTTTGCAGTTTACATATTGTACGGCACCAACGACATATCCTTTGCGGTTGACCAAAGGTATGGTTAATAAAGAAATGGAAGTATAGTCGTTAAGAGCATCATAGTTAGCAAAAAAAGTGTTATCTAACTTGGTGTTGCTGTATATTTCCGGTAAATTGATAATTTCGTTGTTAATGACGCAGTTTTCAATTGCGGATCTTAAAGATTTGCTTCTGCTTTCGGGAATGAAGATACTGCTTTGGTATAAATTGTTATCGGAACCAAATTTTTTTACATTTAGCTTTTCGTTATAACTATATTCCAGATTTAAGAATTTATCATCGACCAAAGTGTAGAAAAAACCGGCTTCAGCAGAGCAAGAGTGTCCGGCTAAATCAATGATTTTGCTTATAGACGTCAAATAATCCGTTTCTTTTGTTAAAGAATCGGATGTTTCTAAAAGTTCTTCTAAAACCGTAGATGCGTCGTATAGCAATTTTTTTTCCCAGAAAAGTTACTTATTTCTTTATAATATAAACGCATTTATTAACATTTTTATAAAAAAAATGTTTTTTGTCATTTTTTTTGTTGTTTTTTTTAGCAGATTTTAGAAATGAGGTAATTCACATCATCTTCGCTTAAATCTTCACCGGCAGAACCATAGGACAAAATACGTTCTATAACTTTGTGGGCAAAAGACTTGCTGTCATTCTTTTTGTAGTCAAAACGAATATCTTTGATGACCTTTAAGGCACTGAAAACTGCCGGAAACATAGACTTGGGAATATAAGCTTTACGGAGAAGGTTGCGTACCATAAAGTCCATGGAATTGTTGAAGAGAATTTTTCTAACTTCCAAAATCGGTGTGTTTGAAAGGTAAACCAAAGCGTATTCAAAAAACTTCAAATCACCCATGCAGATGGCTCTTACAACCAATGATGCCGTTAAACGGTTGGAGGTATAAAGCTCGTGAATTAGTTCTTCTATTTTCTTATCCGAACTATATTCTTCTGAAATTTTTAAGGTTGTTTTTTCTTTTACTTGTTCAACAATATCGCAAGCAATATCGTTCGGCAAATTGTGCGTTAAAACAAGATGTCTTAACAATTCGTCAGATAAAGTATGGACAATTTTTTCAATGATGGCAACCGGTAATTCTGAGCGATAAACCATATTTTTCTTAATAGTTTCGCTTTTGGGGAAACGGTCAACAATCACATTATAGGTATTTTCTTTTATATGAGCCGCTTCGTTAGAAACCAAAACTCCAACCACATCTTCAGAACAATTTTCTGCAATGTAGTGAGAAATGTTTTCAGCCAAGCCGTTACGCATGGCAACTGCTTTTTGTTTATTGAGATTTTGTGAATCAATAATGCTGATGATGTCTTCTTGAGATAAGTCTGCATAATACTTAATAAACGGCATTGAGACACTGTCAACGTCGTTTATTAATTCTTTTACGATATCTGAAGGAAGATTTTTACAAGTCTTTAAGCTTTCGGACAGAGCCTCACGGACTTTTATTTCAATATCTTTAACTAAAATACGGAAAATATCTTCTGCCAAATTGAGCGCTTGGCTGGAAATTTGCCCCGATTTATAAAGCGCACTAACTTTCTGAGCGGTAACGGATTTATTTACCGCGTTGGGGTTTTTTGACAGCGTTACAATATCTTCTTCGTTCAGTTTGTTATTCATTGCTTTTTTGTCCGCTTTTGTTCCTAGAATATATTATATTATATTTTTGTCAATTCCTACGTTAAGTTTTTATGACAATTTCCTGTTTTGCCGGTTTTTGCAAAGGTAATTTGTATATTAACTTAGAAGCATCTATGTTATTGAGTTCATAGAATGTGACGGTGTAATCTAACAGACCAATGAAGTTTTTTTGTGGTGAATATAACACAAAACTACTGGCCAAAGAGCGACCGTCAATAATCTTGCGACGATATCTTAAGTCGGCTCTTAAGGTTCTCATGTTGTCATAATTGACACCGGAATTGATTTTTAAGGCAAATGACTTCATGGCGTCATACAAAGAAGCAAATCTTTTGATGCTGTAAGTGGTGTCTTTTTTATCATCGGGAATCATGCCGCTTTTATCGTTCCACAAAATTTCTTTGTAAAGAGCGTTGCCTTCTTTTACAAAGCGAGATTGTCCCCAATCGGTTTCAATGCCGGCGATGGCGATGAGAATTGACGGCGGAATGATGTCTATTTTTTGTTTGAGTTTGAAGATTAAAGTATCGGTTCTTTCTTTGCCTTGAAGGCGTGAAAAAACATCATATTTCTTGGCAGCGACTTCTAACCATGCTTTTTGTTTGTTGCTTAATGTTTTTCCTTTTTGGAAATCGGATTCAATCTTTTCCAGCTCATTTCTTTCAGCCAGAATTTCATTGTTAAGCTTGAGGGCTAATGGGGCTAAAATTTGAATGAATAATTCGTTGCGCTGGTTTTCATCGGAAATTTGGTAGAAGTCTTGCGGAAGTTGTTTTAAAAAGATTGCCGGAACTTCCCAATTGTCTCGCGGTATAAAATAATTGCTATTATTTTCTTCAAAAGTTTTTTGCAGTTTTGAAACGCTAATATTTTCAAACACCAAGCCTTGATTATTTGCTGCATTGGAAACAGGTCCTGCAAACGCCGCGGCATTCAGGAGAACAAAACAACAAATAATCAACACTAAATGTTTAATGGCTATTCTCCTTTTGCCTTTTCAAAGTTTCTGACTTCTTTGACTTCGGGGATGTAGGTTTTTAATATTTTTTCAACCCCTTCTTTTAAGGTTACCAGAGCGTAGGGACAGCCGGCACAATTGCCTTTCATTTCAACATAAACAATCCCATCTTCAAAGGATTTGAAAACAATATCGCCGCCATCTTGTTTGACTGCCGGACGAATGCGTGCATTTAATAAGCCAATGATCTGTCCGATGATATTGTCTTTTTCTTGGGAGGCAACATCTTCCGTGTTAACAACGGTTTCTTCTCCCAAAGAAATGTGATCCATGATTTCTGCCAAAATTTGCGGTTTTAAATCTTCCCAATCGGCATCCGGATTTTTGGTAACCGAGATAAGCTCTTCGGTAATGAAAATAGATTTGATTCCGCCCAAATCAAACAGCTTTTCTACCAAAGGAGAGCGACGTAATGATTTTGAATCTATAAACTCAGCTCTTCCGGCTTTTAATAATTTTACCGGCGGAAAAAAATTCATAACTTCGCTATCGGCGGTTTTTTGTGTTTCTATTAACATTGTTTTCCTTATTTTTTTGTTTGCAGTGCTTGAATGATGTCTTTGTTAATATTTTGCGCCTTTTCCATATAATATGCCAAATATACCAAATGATTGGGGGCGGTTAAGCTGTTTAGTTCGGCGTTACGGATGGAGAAGGCATCTATTTTTGAAGCATCTTCCAAAGCTTTTAATGTCTTTGTCCAAAGAATGTAAACATTTTTTTCAACCAAAATGTCTTTATAATCATGCCCGATGGCTTTTAACAAAAGGTAGTAGGCATAAGCTTTGCCTTGGTTGTAATAAAAAATGTCATCGGCTTTAAAATCTGTCCAGCTGGTGCTTTCTTCACGAACCTGATTATCTAAAACTTCAAGTGATTTTTTCAAATTGGTATTAATGCGTTTGAGAATGAAAGCCAAATCTTCCGGACGACGATAAAAGATGATTTCATCGCTGTTTAAGGCTTGGTTGAAAGCAATCAGGTTCTTTCTGGCTTTGCGATATTGTGTGTTGGCAGAAGGAACAGGTGTGAAGCGATTTGACGGAGAAAACATCCAAATCTTGCCGTCATATTTTAACAATTCAGCTGCTTTTTGCAGAACGGAAGTTTCTTCATGGTTGATTATCGGCGAATCTATTCTTTTGCTTAAAGAAGAAACAACATTTGATGTGGCGTTCATCATGCCGAGTTGGAAATTCGGCATGTTATCTAAGAAATAAGACGGGAAGAAAAACGGTACATTTGCCGTCCAAAGTTTGTCATTGACTTCACGGTTGATGATGAAGGCTGCCATTTCGGCACCGGCTGATTGTTTGGTGTTTGCCGTGTTTATTTCATAATCCGTATTGCGGTCAAGATTGTTGGTAATCCATGCGCCGAGCGGATAATATAAGCACAAAAACAAGATAAAACCGGCTAATAAAAGGTGCCACCATGATGAAATAAAACGAAAAGCATGAGATGCTGAAACTTTAATTTTTTCAGAATATTTTTCAGAATATAAGGAACGCCAGTTAATTTGTTTTAACCGGTCTTTTTGTTCGGTAATAACCTTTTTTATTTTATCTTTAAGCATTCTTTCGCTTCTTTTTCAAAACAAGGCCTATGATTTCATTGATATCCAATGCTCCGGTTATTTTAGCCGCAATTGCAAAACTTGCAACCCCCAAAGAGCACAAACCCACAAGAATCAATATTTTGAGCCAATAAACCAAAGTGAGCCAATTGCCGTAATATGCATTTAATCCGTATTCGGCAGCAAAAATTGCACCACCCATGATTAAGGAACTGATGCTGATTTTGACAATTTGCATGACTAAACGGCGGTCAAATTGCCAATATTGTCTTTTTTTCAATCCGTGTACATATTGGTATAGTGATACATAGGCGGCAATAGATGTGGCCGTGGCAACGCCGACGTGTCCGAAATATGGCATTAATGAAACGGAAAAAAGCAAATTGGCAAAAAATACGACTATGCTGTATTTTACTGGTGTTTTGGTGTCACCGCGAGCAAAAAAGTTTGGTGTTATGGCTTTGACTAAAACATAGGCAGGAAGACCAAAGGAATAAGCAATAACGGCAAGAGAGGTCATTTCCGTTTCTAATGCGCCGAATTTGCCATGTTGAAAGAGAATATTGACAATCGGCGTGCTCAAAAAGATGAGGGCAACGGTAGCCGGAATCGAAAGCAAAGCACCATACTCGCAAGCTTTGGTTTGTGTGCGTTTGGCTTCTTCAATGTTGTTTTCTTTTAAGTGTTTGGAAAGTATCGGCAAAACGGCAACACTAATAGCTGCGCCAACAACGCCTAACGGCAATTGTTGCAAACGGTTGGCGTAATAAAGCCAACTGATGGCACCGGTTCCGACCAATGATACGATGATGGTGTCAACAACCATGTTTATTTGATAAATGCCGGCACCTAAAATTCCCGGAGTGATGCGTTTGAACAAGGTTTTAATTTCTTTGTCTTTGATAATATTACCAATGTCGGCATGCGGTTTGATATATACTTTTTGGCAATGCAAAAAATATGTCAGCCATAAAATTTCAATAAAGCCGGCAAAAGTTACGCTAAAGGCAATGCCATGTGCCGGTGTTAGTCCAAAGGGAACAAAAATGAATACCGCGCCGGTCATCATTAAGTTTAGGATTACTGGAGCAGCTGCCGGTGCGGCAAATTTGCCGAGGGAATTTAAAATTCCGGACTGAAAAGAAACTATGGAAATAAACAATAAAAACGGAAAGGTAATGCGTGACAAGCTGACCGCTAAGGCAAAATTTTCGGGATTATCAGAGAATCCGGGAGCCATGAGACGGACAATCCATGGCATGCCAAATTCCATGAGCAAAACAAACAAGGTTAAAATAACCGCTAAAACGGAAATTGCTTGTGAAGCAAATTTGACCGCGCCTTCTTTGCCTTCTCCTGCCAATTTTTGTGAAACCATCGGAACAAAGGCTGAGGTAAAAGCACCTTCGGCAAAAAGACTCCGGAAAAGGTTGGGTAGTTTGAAGGCAACAAAAAAGGCATCGGCAATCATTCCGGCACCAAGAAAACGCGCCAAAACCATATCGCGGATGAATCCGGTGATGCGACTCAGCAGTGTGAAGCTCCCAAATGTGGCAATTGATTTGAATAAGGACATACTTATTAACCTTAGTTTAATTGTTTATTGAATTTTAAGCATTCTAGTGTATAAATATGACAAAAGCGAGAAAAAATCTTGATTTATGAGATGAAGATTTTGACTTTTATCCTCATTTTGGTTAGTTTGCAGTTGACAAATTGAAATAATATTGCGATAATAGACAAAAAGAGAGATAAAGTTTTAAGGAGAAGTTTTATGACTAAATTAGATGAATTTTTTGCAAAGGGGTGGAAATCACTGCATGACACACGTGATATTCCCGATGCAATTAAAGCAAAAATGAATGAAGCCGTTATCAAAGATTTGCCACAATGGGTGAAAGATTTGATGCCGAATCAAGAAAAAGCAGATTTGATAAAAGGCTTTGTCGATGGTAGAATGACAGCCCTTTCTGTCGGAAATAAAGATATGCTTGATGGCTTTGCCGCAAAATATGGTTTTGAGTACGAAACTCCCAAAAATAATGTTCTTATCAACAGCATGGATAAAAACCGCGGCAGATAATGATAAAGTTTTCAAAATAAAACTTCTCAGTTTTGATAAAAATTTGACCCTTCTTTTCAGAAGGGTTTTTTATTGCTTTTTTTATAAAATGTGATACTTTTTTGTCTAAATGAATATTATTTAATTTATATTATGAAAGTAGAAGATTATTTTGAAAGAAAAAAACAAAAAACAGAGAAAAGTTTTGCGTTTTTAATAGAACGATGCCCACGTTCTGAAAAAAATCCATACAGTATCAAACTTTGTAAGCCGGATTTGAACCGAGCAACCGTTGTTCTCCTTTCGGGAACCGTCAGTGAAAGAAGCGCTTTGCGTTTAAGTAACGGTTTTTTGAAAAAAATTGATGATTTTGTTTTCAATATATGCAGTTTTGAAAAAAAAGACGTGCAAGTTTGCACCGCAGTTTGCCATTTTGGAAAATATCTCAATCCTGATATGGCAAGAAGACTCCTTTATTTGTATTATAAAGATTATCGTACTTATGAAGGACAAATGCGTAATTTAGAGCAAGCAGAAATTGCCGAATATGCCGTTCCCAATTATGTTGCGGATTTGTATGAGCAATTAATCATGCCCAGATTGTGCGATGAAAAACAAAATCTTTTGCCGTTTGACATTGCGTTGCAGCGCATGAGTAAGTTGGTTGTGATTACTTATTGTCATGGCGCATATACTTGGATGAAACTGGAAGAACAAATAAATTTGTTGCTGACCGGTAAAAACTACACGAATCATCAGAAAAAGCGTTTGCTTGAAAGCATAACCGTTGTGGCATATTCACCTGATTGTCCGCTTGGATATTCCAATGCGCAGTTTATTTCTTTTGCCTCAGCTTCGGATTTATCTATTCGGCATGGTAATGGTTTTGTGCGTTATGTGCATCGAAACATGTTTGTTGAAGATTTTGGCTTGAGCTTTTTGCCGAGGAAATTTGGTAATGTTTTTTATTGCGCCAAATATTCCAAAGAAGGGGTTGAGGGAAATCCGATTGTTTTCAGACATGTTGATCCGAAAGCTTGGTATGAGAACATGCATCAACCAAATGCGGAGATAAAAGAAGCTCGCATTTTTGAGCATGATTTTTTGGGCTTTTTCCCGTATCCGAATATGAGTAATGCCGCTTCAAAAATGCAGCAGATAGCCATATTTGTTTTAATAGGCGCAATTGAAAACAGCATAGCAAAAAAGCCTCGGAAGCTTTCGGTTTTTAGTTTGGTCGGTGGTTTAATGTACAATTTCTGGAGTTTTCAAATTGCCAGAATAAAAGGTTTGGTAATTATCTTAAGATATTATTGGTGGGCAAGAAAACCTAATCGTTACAGCTTTGCCGATAATGTTAATTTTGTTAGTATGGATTGAAAAAAAAGGTCGGAATTTTCCGACCTTTTTTTGTGTTTGTTATTCAACAACATCCGGTTTTTGACGTTTACGTTGTAACGGATCCAAAATGCGTTTTCTCAAGCGCAAGCTCTTGGGTGTTACTTCCAATAATTCGTCAGCTTGGATGTATGACAAACCTTGTTCCAAGGTCATTTTTCTTGGCGGAATAAGGTCGATGGCATCATCTTTACCGGCAGCACGAATGTTGGTCAATTGTTTAGATTTGGTCGGGTTTACTTCCAAATCATTCGGTTTGGTGTGTTCACCGATAATCATACCAACATAAACCGGAGAGTTGTGTTCAATGAACATCGGACCGCGGTCTTGCAATTTCCACAAAGAATAAGCAACGGCTGTTCCTGCTTCTGAAGAAATGAGAACACCGTTACGACGTCCTTCAATTTCACCTTTATAAGGTTCATAATCTTTGAAGCTGCGGTTCATAACACCGGTACCACGGGTATCGGTCAAAAATTCGGAGTGATAACCAATCAAACCGCGAGAAGGTGCGTTGAAAATCAAACGAACTTTGTTGCCGATTTGAGACGGAATCATATCTACCATTTCAGCACGGCGAGAACCTAATTTTTCAACAACGGTTCCGGAAAATTCTTCATCCACATCAACAACAACTTCTTCAATCGGTTCTAACAAGTTGCCGTTTTCATCTCTGTGCATTAAAACGCGCGGACGAGAGATGGAAAGTTCAAAACCTTCACGGCGCATGGTTTCAATCAAAACGCCCAATTGCAATTCACCACGACCGGCAACTTCAAAAGAATCGGTAGAATCGGTACGCGAAATTTTCAAAGCAATGTTGCCTTCGGCTTCTTTGCACAATCTGTCCCAAATCATACGAGAGGTTACTTTATCTCCTTCGCGACCGGCTAAAGGCGAATCGTTAATTGAGAAAGTCATGGCCAATGTCGGAGGGTCAATCGGCTGAGCCGGAATGTGTTTTTCAACTTCAAAAGCGCAAATGGTATCAGCAACGGTACCTTTAACAACACCGGCAACGGCGATAATATCACCGGCATGAGCTTCTTCCAAAGATTCACGGTTCAAACCGCGATAAGCCAAAATTTTGCTGATGCGAACACGTTCAACTTCTTTATCTTCGGCATCCAAAACTTTTACGGTATCGTTAACTTTAAGAGTACCGGATTGAACTTTACCTGTGAGCAAACGACCAACAAATTTGTCGGCTTCCAAAGTTGTTGCCAACATGGAGAAAGGTTTGTCGGGTTCGCAGTTCGGTTCCGGAACATAAGAGCAGATGAGTTCAAACAAAGGTGTTAAATCTTTTTTCTCATCGTTCATATCTTTAACAGCCCAGCCGTTACGTCCGGAAGCATACAAAACAGGGAAGTCGAGTTGTTCATCGTTGGCATTTAAGCTGACGAACAAGTCAAAAACTTCATCCAAAACTTCATCTACGCGGGCATCAGGTTTGTCGGCTTTGTTGATGACAACAATCGGTTTTAAACCGAGTTTCAAAGCTTTTCCGGTTACAAACTTGGTTTGCGGCATGGGGCCTTCAGAGGCATCTACGAGCAAAACAACACCATCAACCATAGATAAGATACGTTCTACTTCACCACCGAAGTCGGCGTGTCCGGGGGTATCTACGATATTGATATGGGTGCCGTGCCAGTTAACGGATGTGCATTTTGATAAAATGGTAATACCTCTTTCGCGTTCCAAATCGTTGCTATCCATAACGCAGGTTTCAACTTTTTGGTTATCGCGGAAGGTGCCGCTTTGTTTTAAGAGCCCGTCAACCATTGTGGTTTTACCGTGGTCAACGTGGGCAATAATGGCAATGTTTCTTAAATTCATAAAATTATTTCCTCTTCAAAAAGGCTTGTTATTCTTATTATGTGCCTTTTATCTTAAAATTCACCCTTAACATACCAACTTAAAATTAAAATACAAGATTTTAGTGTAATTTTTTTTGATTTTTTAATTATACGTTAATCGGTTTATGACAGCATATATGTATGAAAAAAATTATATTGTCATATTTTATTGAATTATGATGCAAACATATGCTTTATGGTACAAGTATTTACAATTTTGTTTTTTACCGGTTTAGGCTTTGTTTTGCTTAATTTTTTGTATCAGCTGTTTATGCAAAAAATTGCCATGAGGTCTTGGTCGGTGGTGCGGATACTCGGTTATGTTTTGACTGTGGTTTCCAGCGTATTTTTTGCTTTTATGAATCCGGATTGGTTTCATAGTTTTGAAGGATATGCTTGCGCCGTAGGTGTTTCATGGACAATGCCCTTTATTGAAGAATGGTTGCTTCTTTTGGGGTGGGATATGTTAAGACGGTCGCACATATGGGTATAAAAAAACGGAACTTTCATAAGAAAAAGTCCCGTTTTTTTTAGTTTTTTGTTTTTTTAGACTCTGATACCGTATTCAATCAGTTTTTTTCTGACAAAACCACGTAACGATACTTCTGGTCTGGCTCCATAGTGGGAGATGACCTCAGATGCGGCAATACTGCCGATGATAGCGCATGTTCCCAAAGAACGACCGTTGATAATGCCGTATAAAAATCCGGCGGCATAAGAATCGCCGGCGCCGGTGGTATCAACAACATCGGTTACTTTTTCGGCTTCAACAAAAGTTTGGGTACGACCATTGACAATGACGGAACCTTTAGCGCTGCGGGTTACGGCGGCAATTTCAACATGAGGTTTGATCATGTCTAAGGTTGCATATAAGTCTTGTTCTTCAAACAAATTTTTGATTTCTTCTTCGTTGCAGAAGAGAATATCAACGTATTTTTCAACGATTTTCTTAAATTCTTGACGGTGGCGGTCAACGCAAGAACAATCAGATAAGCTGAAGGCAACTTTGCGACCGTGTTTGTGAGCCAGTTTGCATGCTTTAATCATAGCTTTTTGCGCGCTGTATGTGTCCCACAAATAGCCTTCCAAATAGATGATTTTGGCAGCTTTGATGATGTTTTCATCAATGTCGGCGGTTGAAAGCTTTTTGGCGGCACCGAGATAGGTGAACATACTGCGTTCGGCATCAGGGGTTACCAAGACAATGCTTCTGCCGGTCATGGGACCTTCGTTTAAAGAAGGCGTATCAAAATCGACACCGGCAGCGCCGATATCTCTTTTGAAAAGTTGACCCAATTCATCATCATGGACTTTGCCGATGAATGCCGGAGAGCCCCCCAAGGAAGCCAAGCAGGCAACAGTGTTGGCAGCTGAACCACCGCAGATTTCTCTTTCGGGAATCAAATCTTGATAGATTTTGCCGGCATCTTTGGCTTCAACCAAAGTCATTCCGCCTTTAACCAATTGGCGTTCGCTTAAAAAGCCTTCACCAACTTTTGCCAAAACGTCAACAATGGCATTTCCTATGCCGACAACGTCATAATATGTGTTATCCGATTTTGTTATCATTATGAAAAATCCAAATAAATTAAACTTACTTTATTTACTTAATATATATTATCGGATTCTGCAAGGCAAAATAAAAGCCCTGACAAAATTTGCAGGGCTTTTACGTTGCTTAATTGACAATTAGTCTTTAGCAGCCGGCCATTCAGCAGCTTTTTCAGCGTTGAAGTCAATCCATTTTTGATCAGCATCAGCATCATTGCAGATGGCGCCTTGCGGGCATTCAGAAATGCAAACGCCGCAGTCAATGCATACATCAGGATTTACAACCATTTGAGATTCGCCTTCGTGGAAAGCGTCAACCGGGCATACATCTACGCAAGATTTGCATTTGATGCAGGAATCATTTACTACAGATACCATATTAAAAAAACTCCATGTAATTACATTTATATCAAGGCATACTCTAGTCTGATTGTATTTAAAATCAAGCTTTTTTCTTTTTTTGTCTTGCGAAATGTACTTCGGTTTCCCATATATATCAGTAATCTTAAGACTTTGAGGAGTTTATAAAATGTCGGAAAAAATGAATTTTAAAGCTGAAGTCAGCAAACTTTTGGATATTGTGGTTAATTCCCTTTATTCCGAAAAATATATTTTCTTGCGTGAACTTATTTCTAATGCCAGCGATGCTTGCGATAAACTCAAATATTTGGTTTTAACCAATCCGGATATTGCCAAAAGTTCCGGTGAGTTTAAAATTAAAATCACACCTGATGCCAAAGAAAATACGTTAACCATTTCCGATAACGGAATCGGCATGAACAAAGATGATTTGATTAATCATTTGGGTACAATTGCCAAATCAGGTACGGCTGATTTTGTAAATAATGCCAAAGATAACGGTTCCAGCGTTGATTTAATCGGTCAGTTCGGTGTGGGATTTTATTCTGCCTTCATGGTTGCTTCTAAGGTAGAAATTATTACCAAAAAAGCCGGCGAAGACAAAGCTTGGAAATGGACATCTGACGGTATCGGCGGATTTGAAATCGAAGAGGCTCAAAAAGATGTGAACGGTACCGATATTAAACTTTATCTGAAAGAAGATGATAAAAACTTTACCGATACCATTTATCTGCGCTACATCATTCGTACTTATTCCGACCACATCAACTATCCTATTGTTCTTTGCTTGGGTGAAGCCGGCGAAGAGAATGTTAATACCGGTTCGGCTCTTTGGGCACGTCATAAAAGTGAAATTACGCAAGAGCAATATAAAGAATTTTATCATCATCTTTCCAAAAACTTTGATGAACCGTGGATGACACTCCACTTCAAAGCAGAAGGAAATATGGAATATACCGGTTTGTTATACATTCCGAAACAAGCCCCGTATGATTTGTTCCAACCCGATAAGAAAACCGGCTTGAAACTTTATGTCAACAAAGTCTTTATTTCTGACAAAGTTGAAGAGCTTTTGCCTTCTTATTTGCGTTTTGTGGTCGGTGTTATCGACTCCTCCGATTTGCCGTTAAACATTTCACGCGAGATGTTGCAACAAAGTGCGCTTTTGGAAAAAATTCGTCATGGTACGGTTTCAAGAATTTTGAAAGAGCTCAAAAAACGAACCGAAAATTATGATGATTATATGCTCTTCTGGAAAAATTTCGGAATCGCTTTCAAAGAAGGTATTTATGAAGACTTTAATAATCGTGAAGAAATTGCTTCTTTGTCACGCTTTATGTCAACACATGATACCGAAAAATATACTTCTCTTGATGATTATATTTCACGAATCGCCGATGATAAAAAAGTGATTTACTATATTACCGGTGATGATGAAAAAGTTTTGCGCAACAATCCGCAGTTGGAAGCCTTTAAAGCCAAAAATATTGAAGTCTTGCTTTTGACCGATCCGATTGATGAATTTTGGACCCAGACTTTGCAAAATTATAAAGGCTATGCCATCAAACACATCAATCAGGCAGATATTGATTGGAAGTTGGAGCGCAACTCACAAAAAGCTGCTGACGGCGATATGCAAAAATTGATTGATAAGTTGACTGAAATGTTCAAATCCGAAGTGGGCAAAGTGGTTACAACCGACAAATTGACCAAATCTCCGGTCAGCCTGACGGTCGAAAATGGTCAAATGTCTATTCACTTGGAGCGTTTGATGCGCAATCATCAGCAACAAACAGCTTTTGCTAGCACGCGAATCCTTGAATTGAACCCATATCATCCGTTGATTATCAAGCTTTCTGAAATGGTGGGTGAAAATAAAGATATGGCAAAAGTTGAAGAAGTGGCAAAAATTTTGCTCGACCAAGCTAAAATTGCCGAAGGGGAGGCTATTTCCGACCCGTCTTTCTATGCTGAAAAACTTTCGGAATATATTTTGAAAGCTATCTAAAATTAATTAATTTTTATGCTTTTTAACGTACACTCCTTTACAATTGATAAAGGAGTGTACTTGTGTTTTATGCCTTAATCGGTTTTGTTTTAGGGTGTTTTATCCCTTATATGGCCAGACGTTTTGCCAAGTTTATGCCGGCAACCTTTGCTTATGCTTTGGTTGAGATTTGTCGCGCCGGTAAAAGACTTTCTGCTCAAAAGCGCCAAGATAAGCGCTATCGCAAACTAAAAAACAAATTTTTATGGCGTTCCGTTGTTTGCGGGCTGGTTACTTCAGCTTTGTTCTTTGCCGCAGTTTGGCATTTCGGAGAATATGGCGTTGTATGGCATTTATTTTTTATTTGGTCTTTGCTCCTGTTGACGGAAATTGATTGGCGAATGTTTTTGTTGCCTGATATTTTAACCATTCCGCTCTTGATTATCGGTTTTGTTTATGCCGCTTTTATTGCTGATTGGACTTTTGCCGCCGATAGTGCGCTGGGCGCCGGTGTCGGTTATTTTATGCCGGTTTTGGCTACCTTGCTTTTGGTTTGGAAAAACAAAGATATGTTTGGCGGCGGAGATATTAAGTTGCTTGCAGCCATTGGTGCTTGGTTTGGTGTGGAAAAGCTTATCTACACAATTTTGCTGTCAGTTGTTATATTTGCCGTGCAATCTTTGATTTTGAGACAGCGGAGCGGAGCTTATGGTCCGGCAGCTGCAATATCCGCAATTGTTATTGCATTCTATTTCTTTTAAGATAAAATGAGAAAAACTAAATATTAAGGACGAAGGTCATGAAGTTGGAAAAAGTTAAAGAATTGATTGCTGAAAAATTTTTGAAAAAGCCTGCTGAAGATAAAAGAAAATTGAATCGTCTTTTGGAAAGCCACAATTTTGATTTGTTCATTATTTCGGTTATTTTATTAGATGCTTTTGTGTTGGGCATATTGGCTTCTGATGTTTTTGATGTTTATTACAGCCATTTGTTGTTTTTGCTCGACCGTTTGTTTATGGGTATTTTCATTATGGAAATGCTTCTTAAAATATATGTTTATCGAAAAGCATTTTTCAAAAACGGTTGGAATATTTTTGATTTTGTTATCGTTGCAATTTCTTCCGTTCCGTATGCTAGTTCTTTAATTGTTTTACGAACATTCCGTATTTTCCGTTTGTTTAAGTTTTTGGACCATTTCAAAAGTTTGGATAATTTGGTTGATACCTTTATCAAATTGTTGCCGAATTTTGTTTCACTTCTTGCCATTGAAGCCGTGATTTTCTATTCTTTTGCCGTTATCGGCGTTAGCTTATATGGTGATGTGTTCAAAGACTTTGCAACACTTGGGTCAACCTTGTTTGTTTTGATGCAAGCATTTACGCTTGATGGTTGGGCTGCATCTATTGCCCGTCCGGTTATGCTGGTTTTCCCTGATGCTTGGTTCTATTTTACATCATTTATTTTATTGTCATTTTTGATTTTGGTTTCTTTCTTGATGAATGCCATTACCACGGTTATGGACCATTTGAAAAAATAGGACACTTTTATAAAAAAGAAAAAGCCTTCTGTTCTTGTTGCAGAAGGCTTTTCTTTTACAATTTGATAATACCGGTTTTGCATTGTTCGATGATCTTTTGAACTTCTTCAGGAAAGAAAATCAACTTCGGATACATCAACCAGACGGTGAGTAATTGTTTGTAATTACCGGCCGTAAATTCCGTATCATTTATCGGGTCGGCAGCGTCATGGTGAGGAAATATGCGGCGCATAAGACTACGCTCCAAATTTCTCAGTTCCACAAATTGATTTTTGTCCGGTTCTATCAGGCGCGTTTTATGTTGCGAAGCACGCTCTATTTCTTTGAAATAGTGCTCTAACAGAATGTCTTTTTCCGGAATGTTGTTTTTTGGTCCTTCGGTTGCTTCTTGATAGGGCTTGTTGGTCACTTGCTCTATATAATCTTTTAAAACAATGTGGCAAAACATTTGAAAATGTTGTTTGTATTTATAATTTTCAGATGCTTTTAACATTTCAGCCTGAGTTCGTGGGTCTTTGCACAAGTTTAAAAATAAACCATAATCGGCGTGTTCTCGTCCAAACATAACGCCTATTATACCCAGAAAGTGTTCTTTTGCTTGTTTGCTTGTCTCAATTAAACCGATAATACGCAAAATGTCATTTTGCATTTTTTCAATTGTAGCTAAATTTTCCATAATTAAAAAATTAAAATTCATACATAATTATCTATTTGAGATTCATAAAATATAGAGTTGGATTTGGGTTGTCAAAAACTTTTTTTGTTTTTTTTGCTCGTTTGCTTGACTTTGCCTTTTTTAATACCTACTTTCTGAATCAGAAAAATGTAATCATGGAGAAAAATTATGGCTATTAAACCGTTACAAGACAGAGTTTTGGTTAAAAGACTCGATGAAAATACTAAAACAGCCGGCGGAATCATCATTCCTGATACTGCTAAAGAAAAACCCAGCGAAGGCATTGTTGAAGCTGTTGGACCGGGAATGGTTACTCCTGACGGAAAAGTTGTTCCGATGACTGTTAAAGTTGGTGATAAAGTTTTATTCGGTAAATGGTCCGGTACCGAAATTAAGGTTAAAGGCGAAGATCGCTTGATTATTAAAGAACCTGAAATTTTGGCTATCATCACAGAATAATAGATTTTTTTGAAGATTAAACGAAAGGAATTATAAAATGGCAGCAAAAGATATTAAGTTCTCTACCGAAGCTCGCGACAAAATGCTTAAAGGTGTAGAAACTTTGGCAAAAGCTGTAAAAGTTACTTTGGGACCTAAAGGTCGTAATGTTATTTTAGATAAATCTTACGGCGCTCCGAAAATTACCAAAGACGGTGTTTCCGTTGCTAAAGAGGTTGAACTTACCGATAAATTTGAAAATATGGGCGCTCAACTCGTTAAAGAAGTTGCTCAAAAAACTGCCGACAAAGCCGGTGATGGTACAACAACTGCTACCGTTTTGGCTGAAGCTATCATTAAAGAAGGCTGCAAAGCTGTTGCTGCCGGTATGAACCCGATGGATTTGAAACGCGGTATCGATATGGCTGTTGAAGCTGTTGTTGCCGATGTTAAGAGCCGTTCTAAAGAAATTAAAACTTCTGAAGAAATTGCTCAAGTCGGTACAATTTCCGCTAACGGTGAACGCGCTATCGGCGAATATTTGGCTCGCGCAATGGAAAAAGTCGGTAACGATGGTGTTATCACTGTTGAAGATGCTAAAGGTTTGGAAACCGAGTTGGATGTTGTTGAAGGTATGCAATTTGATAGAGGTTACCTCTCTCCGTATTTTGTAACCAATGCCGAAAAAATGAGCTGCGAATTTGAAAATCCGTTCGTTTTGCTTTATGACCAAAAAATTTCTAACCTCCAACCGTTGATTCCGGTTTTGGAAGCTGTTGTTCAATCCGGTCGTGCTTTGCTCATTATTGCAGAAGATATTGAAGGTGAGGCTCTGGCTACTTTGGTTGTTAACCGTATTCGCGGCGGCTTGAAAGTTTGCGCAGTTAAAGCTCCGGGCTTTGGTGACAGACGTAAAGCAATGCTTGAAGATATTGCCATTTTGACCGGTGGTCAGGTTATTTCCGAAGAGCTCGGCATGAAAATTGAAAATGTTACTTTGGATATGCTCGGTACAGCAAAACGTGTTGAAGTTAACAAAGATGAAACCACCATCATTGACGGTGACGGTGAAAAAGATTTGATTAAAGCTCGTGCCGAATCTATCCGTAAACAAATTGAAGAAACCACTTCTGAATATGACAGAGAAAAATTGCAAGAGCGCTTGGCTAAACTTTCCGGCGGTGTTGCTGTTTTGCGTGTTGGTGGTGCTTCCGAAGTTGAAGTTAAAGAACGTAAAGACAGAATCGATGATGCTTTGCATGCAACTCGTGCTGCCGTTAAAGAAGGTGTTGTTGCCGGTGGCGGTACTGCTCTCTTGTATGCCGCCAAAGCTCTTGATGCTTTGAAACCTGCTAACCAAGACCAAAAGGTTGGTATTGATATTATCCGCAAAGCAACTCAAGCTCCTATCCGCCAGATTGCTGAAAATGCTGGTGTTGACGGTGCTGTTGTGGCTGGAAAACTCTTGGAACAAAGCGATACCAACTTTGGTTACAATGCTCAAAGCGGCGAATATACCGATTTGGTTAAAGCCGGTATTATTGACCCGACCGAAGTTGTTCGTACAGCTTTGCAAGATGCTGCTTCCGTTGCCGGTTTGTTGATTACAACCGAAGCTATGATTACCGAAGCTCCGCAAAAAGAATGCTCTTGCGGTTGCGGTGGTGCCGGTGCTGCTGCCGGAATGGGCGGCGGTATGGGTTTCTAACCAATCGACCTTGATTAAAAAGCCGAAAGTAAATATAATGCTTTCGGCTTTTCTTTTGGGAGAAATGGAATGGCAGATATGGTTTCTTTGGAAACATTGGATAAGCTCTTAGCGGAAGGAAAAATCTCTTCTGCAGAATATGAAGAGCAAAAACGAATCTTGTTTCGTCGTACCCTGCGCGAATCGGGAGAAAGAGAAAACCCGAAAAGCGGTGTTGTTTATATTTTACTTGCTTTCTTTTTGGGTACGCTGGGAATACATAATTTTTATGCCGGCTTTTGGAAACGCGGTATGATGCAGCTTTTTTTGACGTTGACGGCATCTCTGTTTTTATTTTTGCCGCTTATTCTTACTTCTTTGTGGGCTTTGGCCGAGCTTTTGTTTAAACGCAAATCGGCTGACGGGCATGTTATGTCGGGTAGTCGTAAACTTATTTGGGGATTGCGCTTTTTGGCGCTGGTCGTCTTTATTTCCGCAGCCTTATCCGCAAACTATGTCGATATGTCTTTACCGGTTGTTGATGAAGATTTATCAGCTGTTTCCGAAATTGTTAATTCTTAGACTTTTCTTTTTGCACATATTCATAGTATTTGGCGATTTTCAAAAAGCGGAAGTTTGCCAAGACCAATGCTTGAATATAACCTTCTGTGCCAAGCAAGCAATATCTTTTGCCAAAGTAGTAATGCAGAAATTGGCGCGGAAATTCGGTGAAAATGCGTAATTTAGAAATTTTGCGTTTGTTTTTAGCTAAGGTTTTAACTAATTCAGAACTGTGAATGTTATATTTTGCCGTAGCTTGTTCCAAACTCAAAATGCAGAAGTGGTGAATTGTGTTTTTGAATTGTCCGATTTTTTGACCTTCGTCAACTTTAATGCGGTCTTTGTTCATCAAATCTTCCGGCATGTGGGCAAATTGACGATTATATAGACGCACAACGTTAAAAGTATGCGTAAAGCGGCGTGGTTTTTTGTCATTTGGAAACATATTGCAGATTTTAAGTTTATAAGCATTAAATTCCGGCGTTGTTTTTTTCCATGCTTTTAATTCTGCCACCAATTCTTCAGATAAAACCTCATCGGCATCGAGCATCAAAACCCAATCGTTTGTGCATTGTTTTTCGGCAAAGGACTTTTGTTTGCAATAGCTTTCCCAATCATGATGAATGACTTTGCTGCCAAGTTTTTTTGCAATCTCGACGGTTTTGTCTTTGGAGCCGCTATCAACCACAATGATTTCATCGGCAACTTTTTTGGCTTGTTTGATGGTGGCTTCGATTCTGGCTTCTTCATTCAATGTAATGATATAAACGGAAAGCTGCATTTTTTATTATCCTTTTGTTAGTTTGTTGTAAAAATATGAAAAATTTTTAGGAAAAGCAAGGAAGATTATGCCTTCATAAAAAAAAGTGAAAAAAATTAAAAAAAATGCTTGCAATATTTTTTTTATATGGTATTAAATATCTCGTTCTGATGATGCGGGCGTAGCTCAGGGGTAGAGCGCAACCTTGCCAAGGTTGATGTCGAGGGTTCGAATCCCTTCACCCGCTCCAATTTCTAAAGACCTCCACGAAAAGTGTTGAGGTCTTTTTTTT
>CALXZK010000022.1 GCA_944393225.1 uncultured Alphaproteobacteria bacterium | reverse complement strand
CGCATGTTGCAAGACGGAAAATATAATGGTGATGTGGTTGTTTCGCAAGATGAGGATTATTTGCAAAACGGGGTTTTAGTTAAGCCTTTGCTATCTTATCACTTGCAAGATAAAACCCAAGCACCGCGACGTTTTGAAGTCGGAACGCAGGCGCAATTGTTGTTGCAAGATGTGGTGCAAAACGGTAAGGTAGATGAAAAGCATAAAAATCGTCCGCTTACCGAAATTCAGCAAGCTACAATGCGCAATTTGCGGGCTTTGCCGGAAGAATATAAACGTTTGCGCAATCCGCATCGATATGGTGTGGGTATGAATGCGCCGCTTTATCAAAAACAACAAGCTTTGATTCAACATTATCAAAATCAATTTGGGAGATAAGACTATGGAAAAGATTTGGAATAAACTCGTTTTAGGTTTGCAAGACTATTGTCAGCGTTATGGCTTCAAGAAAGTGATTTTGGGCTTGTCGGGCGGTATGGATTCTGCTTTGGTTTCGGTGTTGGCTTGTGATGCTTTGGGTAAAGAAAATGTTTCTTGTTTGATGATGAAAACGAAGCATACCTCGGATTTAAGTTTGCAAATTGCACAAAAACTTGCCGATTTGAATGGCTTTGCTTATCAGATTTTGGATATTGAACCGGTTATTGAAGCGCAAAAACAATTCCTCACTCAAGCTTTTGGTGAAGAGCCGAAAAACTTGGTGATAGAGAATTTACAAGCACGTGAACGCGGCAAAATTTTGATGGCTTATTCCAACCAGAACGGTGCTTTGGTTTTAGCTTGCGGTAATAAGTCGGAAGCGGCGATGGGATATTGCACGCTTTATGGTGATGTTTGCGGTGGGTTGTTGCCGATTGGTGATTTATATAAAACCACGATTTTTGATTTGGCGCGCTGGCGCAATCAGCAAGGTTATGTTATCCCCGAAGAAGTGATAAACCGTGCGCCTTCAGCCGAACTCAGCGACGGGCAGAAAGATGAAGATTCTTTGCCGCCGTATTCTGTTTTGGATGCTATTTTGCGCTTGTATCTTGATGAGCAGAAAACAGAAGAGGAGATTGCAGCGCTGGGACATGATGCAAAAACTATTTCTTGGGTGATAAAGCAATATCACAAAATGGCATTTAAGCGCAAGCAAATGCCCGAGATTTTGAAAATCTGATTTTAATATATCAAAGTTTAAGCCGCTCTAATATCGGGCGGCTTTTTTGTTTGACTCTTTTTTTAATAGGGATTAAATTTGCGGTAATTCAATTAATTATTAATTCTAAAAAAATATTATTTTATGGAAAATTTAGAGAAAAAGTCACAGCCGGAAAAAGCTTATAATCCTGAAATGATTAAAGAGGCTAAAGAACTCATTTATGATTATTTCAGTCGCTATGACAGAGAACGTGTTGAAAAGTATTGTAAAATTAGAGTAGAATCAGGCTATTATCCAACAGGCGGGGTCTTAGTGGTTAAGAAATTCAAGTACCAGAAACCTGTTATTCCAAAGGAAACTTCTTTTACAGATGATTTAGGAGCGGATTCTTTGCTAATGACAGATTTTATTATGTCTTGTGAAAAAAAATATGGTAAAACTGTTTCAGATGAAGATTTCGAGAATATTAAAACCGTTGCTGATTTTTATGATGTTTTTGAGCATTATTGGTTCAATAAATGAGATTATGAAAAAGCATTTCACTTTTTATGAAGTGAGATGCTTTTTTTGTTTGACTCTCGTTTGGATTAATTCTAAGGTGATTCTAATTCAATTAATTATTAATCTTTAAAAATCTTATTATATGGAAAAGTCACAATTAGAACGTAAAATCCAGAAAAAAGTGGCAGATATGTTTGCTGTGCTGGAACAAGATTTGGATGCTAAATTTCCGGATGAGTTGAAAATTCGCTTTTCTGATGATTTATGCGATAAGGCGGAAGATTTGTTTAACAAACAATCAGAGGTCGAAAAAGCAAAAAATTTGGGAAACGCTCTGTCAAGGCAAGATGTTGTTAATGCAATTAATGCATATATCGGTGATTGTGCCGAAAAAGACGCTTGGAATGTGGAATTAAGGGAAAGTCTGAAAGATGATTTGGGCTTTACGAGCCTTGAAAGAATTGAATTGACGATTCATTTGGAGAAAGAATTTGGTATCGTGATTAACGATGACGAATTTGAAGAAGTTGAAACAGTCGAAGATGTTCAGATTCTGGTTTTGAAAAAATTGGGATTGTAATTAAAATAAAAGCATTTCACTTTTGGCTAGTGAGATGCTTTTTTTGTGCCCTTAAGATTCTTAAAAATTGGTTAACCCATTGAATCGATTCCATAAATTTTTGTTTTTTCTACAAAAAATAGACTCGAATTTAAAAATTTTGTCAACCAGACTCAAAAAGAGTCTGAGCAAGGTTTTAAGCCTTTAAAAAAATGCAAAATTATGCAATTTTTTGCTTGCAAATTAGACTCAATTATGTTACAAAGCCACTGCAATCAAGGATAGGTGTGCGAATCACTCCCGAGATTGCGATATAAACCATAACACAAGTTGTTGATTTTCAATGATTTGTTGAGTTTAACATTTTAGATGGTAAGATTTTACTCATCTAAATTTTTATGAATAAAATTTTACTGTCTAGTTATAGGAATAAAATTTAAAATGATGGAAACACAAAATATCAGAATTCGCCTCAAGGCTTTTGACCATCGTTTGCTCGACCTTTCTACTAAAGAAATCGTGCACACTGCCAAAAGAACCGGGGCAAATGTAAGAGGACCTATTCCTCTGCCTACTCAAATTGAGAAGTTTACTGTAAATATGTCTCCGCACGTAGATAAAAAATCTCGTGAACAATTCGAGATCAGAACTCACAAAAGACTTCTTGATATCGTAGATCCTACACCGCAAACAGTTGATGCTTTGATGAAGCTTGATTTGGCTGCCGGTGTTAATGTAGAAATCAAATTGTAATTAATTTAATGTTGGCGGTTTACTTAAGTTAGGCTGTCAACCAATTAGAAAAGGAAAAAATAATAATGCGTACGGGTCTGATCGCAAAAAAGCTTGGAATGTCTCGCATTTTTGGTGCTGATGGTTCTCATACCCCGGTTACCGTTTTGGCAGTTGACAACTTGCAAGTTGTTGATGTTAAAACTCACGAAAGAGACGGATATACAGCTGTTCAACTCGGAACAGGTGCAGTAAAAGCTAAAAACGTATCCAAACCTCTTAAAGGACATTTTGCCAAAGCTAATGTTGAGCCGAAGAAAAAGCTCGCTGAATTCAGAGTTTCTGAAGACTGCTTGCTCCCTGTCGGCAGCGAATTATCTGTAGAACACTTTGTTGTTGGTCAATATGTTGATGTTTGCTCAACTTCTAAAGGTAAAGGTTTTGCCGGTGTTATGAAACGTCATAACTTTGCCGGTTTGGAAGCATCTCACGGTGTATCCATTTCTCACCGCGCTCATGGTTCTACAGGACAAAGACAAGATCCAGGTAAGGTATTCAAAGGTAAGAAAATGGCTGGTCACATGGGTGATGAACGCGTTACCGTTCAAAACTTGAAGGTTGCCGCTATTGATGCCAACAGAGGTCTTATTATGGTTAAAGGTGCTGTTCCGGGTGGTGAAAACGCTTGGGTTTACGTTACCGATGCCGTAAAGAAAGCTGCTGCTTCTAACTTGCCGATGCCTGCCGGTTTGAAGAAAGTTGATGAACCTGTTGCAGCTAAAGCTGAAACTACTTCAGCTGAGAATGCATAATGGAAAAAGGAAAGTAAATTATGAAACAGGACATCTTGAATTTAGATAATAAAAATGTTGGTTCAATCGAACTCGATGAGTCCATTTTCGGCTTGGAAGTTCGCGCTGACATTTTGCACCGCGTTGTAAATTGGCAGTTGGCCAGATTGCAATCTGGTAACCACAAAACCAAAGGCCGCAGTGAAGTTGCTTTGACACCTGCAAAACCGTTCAAACAAAAAGGATCGGGAAATGCTCGTCAAGGTTCTCGCAAAGGTACTCAGTTTAGAAAAGGTGGTGTTGTATTTGGTCCGGTTGTTCGCGACCATTCACATGAACTGACCAAGAAGTTTAGAAAACTCGGTTTGAAAACTGCTCTCTCTGCTAAGGCTAAAGAGGGTAATCTCGTTATCATCGACGAAGCTAAATTGTCTGCTCCGAAAACTAAAGATTTGCAAAGCAAATTGGCAGCTTGCGGCTTGACAAACTGCTTGTTTATCGATGGTAAAGAAGTTGATGAAAACTTTGCATTGGCTTCTAGAAACATTATCGGCGTTGATGTATTGCCGACAATTGGTGCCAATGTATACGACATCTTGAGAAAAGACAAATTGGTATTGACTAAAGATGCGGTTGTTTGCTTGGGAGAAAGATTGAAATGAGTAACTCTAAAAAATCAAACAATGTAACCGCTAAGATGTATGACACAATCGTACGTCCGGTTATTACTGAAAAATCTATGATTTCTTCAGAAGCTGGTAAAGTAACCTTCTTGGTTCCTTTGTCTGCTACTAAAGATGATGTTAAAGCTGCGGTTGAAAACATCTTTAACGTTACAGTAAACAAAGTTAATACAATTCGTCAATTCGGCAAAGTAAAACGCTTCAGAGGTTTTGTTGGTCAACGTTCTGACTACAAAAAAGCTGTTGTTACTTTGGCTGAAGGTCAAAATATTGATGTTACTACAGGAATATAAGACATGGCATTGAAAAATTATAAGCCCACTTCTCCTGGACTTCGTCAGCTTGTAATCGTTGATAGATCCGAGCTTTATAAAGGAGCCCCTGAGAAATCTTTGACTATTGGTTTGACAAAAACTGGCGGACGTGATAATTTTGGTCACGTTACTAGTCGTAGAATTGGTGGCGGTCATAAACGCAAATTGCGCGTTATTGACTTTAAACGTAACAAAATGAATGTAGAGGCTACTGTTGAGAGAATCGAATATGATCCTAACCGTTCAGCTTTCATCGCTTTGATTAGCTATGAAGATGGCGAAAAGGCTTATATCTTGGCTCCTCAAAGAATTAAATCCGGTGATAAAATCATTTCTGCCGATAAAGCAGATATTAAACCGGGTAACGCAATGCCTTTGAAAAATATGCCGGTTGGTACTATTATTCACAACGTTGAACTCAAAGCTGGTAAAGGCGGCCAATTGGTTCGTTCTGCTGGTTGCTATGCTCAACTCGTTGGTAAAGACGCCGGTTATGCTCAGTTGAAATTGAGCTCTGGTGAACTCCGTGTTGTTCGTGAAGAGTGCTTGGCTACTGTCGGTGCTGTTTCTAACCCGGATAACCAAAACAGATCATTGGGTAAAGCCGGTCGTGCTCGTTGGTTGGGTATGAGACCTGTTTCCCGTGGTGTTGCTATGAACCCTGTTGATCACCCGATGGGTGGTGGTGAAGGTAGAACCTCCGGTGGTCGTCATCCGACAACTCCTTGGGGTAAACCGACTAAGGGTTATAAGACTCGTACTAACAAGAAGACGGATAAGTTCATTATGAGAAGCCGTCATGAGAATAAGAAATAATAGGGAGAAAAGCTAATGACACGTTCCGTATGGAAAGGCCCTTTCGTTGATGGCTATCTTCTGAAAAAAGCTGCAAATGCTAGATCTTCTAGCAAAAACGAAGTAATCAAAATTTGGTCTCGTCGTTCTACCATGTTGCCGCAATTTGTTGGTTTGACATTTGGTGTTCACAACGGTCACAAATTTATTCCGGTTTTGGTTACCGAAGACATGGTTGGTCACAAGTTTGGTGAATTTGCTCCGACACGTACCTTCTATGGTCACGCCGCTGATAAAAAAGCTAAGAGAGGTTAATTATGGCTCAGACTAAAAATGAAAGAAGAGTAGACGCAAAATCAGCTATTGCTATTTGTAACGCTATTCGTACAAGTCCGCGTAAACTGAACTTAGTTGCTCAAACTATCCGTGGTATGAATGCTGAAAAAGCTATTGCAGAACTTACTTTTTCTAAGAAGAGAATTGCAAAAGCTGCCTTGGCTGTTTTACAATCTGCTATTGCAAATGCTGAAAACAACCATCAGTTAAATATCGATAAGCTTTATGTTAAAGAAGCTTATGTCGGCAAAGGTTTGGTAATGAAACGTATGCACGCTAGAGGCCGCGGTAGAGGAGCAAGAGTTCTGAAACCTTTCTCTAACTTAACAATCGTTGTATCTGAGCGTGGGGAGTAAGTTAATGGGACAAAAAGTAAATCCTACAGGTCTTCGTCTTGGAGTTAACCGCACTTGGGACTCTCGTTGGTATGCAGACGAAAAATATGCTGATTACCTGCACGAAGATTTGAAAATTAAAGATTTCTTGAAAGAGAAATTGGCTCAAGCCGGCGTAAGCAAGATTGTTATCGAACGTCCTGCAAAAAAGGCTAGAGTTACTATTCATTCTGCAAGACCGGGTGTTGTAATTGGTAAAAAAGGTCAAGACATTGAGAATTTGAGAAGCCAAATTCAAAAAATGACTGACTCTGAAGTCCAATTGAACATTTTGGAAGTTAGAAAACCTGAGTTGGATGCTCAGTTGGTTGCTGACTCCGTAGCTCAACAATTGGAACGCCGTGTTGCTTTCCGTCGTGCTATGAAAAGAGTTATGCAATCTGCTCTTCGTTTGGGTGCAGAAGGTATCAAAGTTAGCTGCTCAGGCCGTTTAGGCGGTGCTGAAATTGCAAGAACAGAATACTATCGTGAAGGTCGTGTTCCCTTGCACACATTGCGCGCTGACATTGATTATGCAACCTCTACGGCTCACACAACTTATGGTGCCTGCGGCGTAAAAGTTTGGATCTACAAAGGCGATATTATGGCTCACGATCCGATGGCTCAGGACAAAAAGTTGGCTGAACAGAAATAATTTTTGAGGTTATAATAAGATGTTAAGTCCAAAAAGATTAAAGTTCCGCAAACAGCACAAAGGCCGTATTCACGGCAACGCTAAGGGCGGTACAGAATTAAGCTTCGGTTCATATGGATTGAAAGCTCTTACACCTGATCGTATTACAGCTCGCCAAATTGAGGCTGCTCGTCGTGCTATCACTCGTGAAATGAAAAGAGCCGGAAGAGTATGGATCAGAATTTTCCCAGACGTTCCTGTTTCAGACAAACCTGCTGAAGTTCGTATGGGTAAAGGTAAAGGATCTGTCGAATACTGGTGCGCACGCGTTAAACCGGGTCGCATTATGTTCGAAGCAGATGGTATTGATGAAGAAACAGCTCGCACAGCTTTTGCTTTGGGCGCTGCTAAACTCCCAATCAAAACCAAATTTGTTAAAAAATTGAAATCAGAGCAAGGAGTAGAAGCTAATGCTTAAAGTTAAAGATCTTCGTGCTATGACTATTGATGAACTTAATGCTAAATTGCTCGAAAAGAAAAAAGAACAATTTAACTTAAGAGTACAACAATCTACTGGACAATTACAAAATTCTGCTGTAATAAGAAATGTCCGTAGAGAAATAGCAAAAATCAACACGCTCATCGCTGAGCGCAAGAAGAATAGTTAGGAGAAACGATATGCCTAAAAGAATTCTTCAAGGTGTTGTTGTAAGCGATAAACAGGACAAAACAGTTGTCGTTAAAGTTGAACGCCAAGTTATGCACCCTGTTTACAAAAAATTCATTCGTAAAAGCAAAAAGTATGCTGCCCACGATGAAAACAATCAGTTCAAAGTCGGCGATGTGGTTTCTATTGAGGAATCAAGACCATATTCTAAGACAAAAACTTGGACTGTAATCGTTAATAACGCCTAGAAAAAGAAGGAATTAAAAAATGATACAGATGCAAACCAACCTTGATGTAGCTGATAACTCAGGTGCTCGTCAGGTGCAGTGCATTAAAGTTCTTGGCGGTTCCAAGAGAATGCATGCTTCGGTCGGCGATGTGATTGTAGTTTCTGTTACAAACGCTATCCCAAAAGGACGCGTAAAGAAAGGTGATGTGCAAAAAGCTGTGATTGTTAGAACAGCTTCTGACATCAGACGTAAAGACGGTAGTGTTATCCGTTTTGATAAAAACGCTGCAGTTCTGATTAATAAGGACGGCGAGCCTATCGGTACTCGTATCTTTGGCCCCGTTACCAGAGAATTGCGTGCAAAGAAATTTATGAAAATAATTTCGTTAGCACCGGAGGTTTTATAATATGCCTAAGATGAAAATTAAAAAAGGCGATCAGGTTATTGTTTTGTCTGGTGAAGACAAAGGCAAAACCGGTGAAGTCGTAAAAGCTTTGCCTAAAGAGAGTAAAGTGGTTGTTCAAGGTATCAACTTGGTTAAAAGACATACCAAACCCAGCCAAACTACTCCTGGCGGCATTGTTACGAAAGAAGCTCCTATCAACGTTTCTAACGTAGCCATTGTTGATCCGAAATCCGGAAAAGCAACTAAAGTTGGTTACAAAGAAGTTGATGGCAAAAAAGTACGCGTCGCTCGTAAATCCGGTGAAGTAATCGATAAATAGGGGAAAATCTAATGACTAATTTTGAAAAACTTTATAACGAAGTCATTAAGAAATCTCTTGTGGAAAAATTCGGTTACACAAACCCACATGAGATTCCGAAGTTGACAAAGATTGTGTTGAACGTTGGTGTCGGCGACGCTGTTACCGATAAGAAAAAACTCAACACTGCTGCTGAAGAATTGGCATTGATTGCTGGTCAAAAACCTGTTATGACTCACGCTCGTAAATCAATTGCTACTTTTAAGCTCAGAGAAGGTATGCCTATCGGCTGCAAAGTAACTCTTCGTTCTGACAGAATGTATGAGTTCTTGGAAAGATTGATCAATATGGCTTTGCCGCGTGTTCGTGACTTCCACGGTATTACCGGTAAAAACTTTGATGGTCGCGGAAACTTTGCTTTCGGTATTAAAGAACAAATCATCTTCCCGGAAATCAACTATGATAAAGTTGAAAATATTCACGGTTTGGATGTTTGCATCTGCACTACCGCAAAGACCGATGAAGAAGCTAAAGCTCTTCTGACCTCATTTAACTTGCCGTGCAAGAAATAAGTGGAGACTGAACTATGGCAAAAACAAGTGAAATCTACAGAAACTTGAAAAGAGCTAAAATGGCTAAGAAGTTCGCTTCACGCCGTTTGAAACTCAAAGAGATCGTTATGGATAAAACTGTTTCTCCCGAGGAGAGATTCCAAGCGACTTTGAAATTGGCAGAACTGCCGCGTAACTCTGCAGCAATTCGTTTCAGAAACCGCTGCAAATTGACCGGTCGTTCTCGCGGATATTACCGCAAGTTCGGTATTGCTCGTGTTGAATTGCGCGAGAAAGCCGGCAGAGGTGAAATCCCAGGTTTAGTTAAATCAAGCTGGTAGGAGAATCGAGAATGTCTATGAGTGATCCTTTGGGCGATATGCTCACACGCATTAGAAACGCACAAAGAGCGAAAAAATCTGAGGTCGTATCTCCGGCTTCTCGCTTGCGTGAAAATGTGTTGGAAGTTCTCAAAAGAGAAGGCTACATTGCCGGATATGAAAAGGTTAATGTTAGAGCCGGTGTTGATGAACTTCACATTAAATTAAAGTACCATGAAGGTACATCTGTTATAACCGAAATTTACCGCGTTTCTACTCCGGGTCGTCGCGTATATTCTAGCGTTAAAGACTTGCCGAGAGTTTACAACGGCTTAGGAATTTCTATCATCTCTACACCTTCCGGTGTTATGAGTGATCATGAAGCTCGCAAAGCTAACGTTGGCGGTGAAGTTCTTTGTCAAGTATTTTAGGGAGAAACTGATATGTCTAGAGTTGGAAAATATCCTGTTATTATCCCTAATGGCGTTAATGTTGCTATCAACGGTAACGTTGTTAAAGCAAGTGGTAAATTGGGCGAATTAAGCTTTGCTTATGATGACAGCCACGTAGTCGCTAAATTGGAAAACAACACTGTTGTTGTAACTCCGTTGTCTACTTCTAAACAAGCTCGCACTTTGTGGGGCACTACTCGTGCTCGCATCAACACCATGGTTAAAGGTGTTAGCGAAGGCTTTACAAAAGATATGGAACTTATCGGCGTTGGTTACAAAGCTCGTGTTGAAGGCACTAAAAAATTGGTTTTGTCTTTAGGTTTTTCTCACGATATTGATTTCGAAATTCCTGAAGGTATCAAAATTACTTGTGCATCTCCGACCCAAATCTCCGTATTTGGTGCAGATAAGCAATTGGTTGGTCAAGTTGCTTCGGAAATTCGCGATTACAGATCTCCGGAACCGTACAAAGGTAAAGGTGTAAGATATGTTGGCGAATATGTCCGTCGTAAAGAAGGCAAGAAGAAATAAGGATTAATCAAATGAGTACGCCAAGTAAATTGTTTGAAAAAAATCAAAAAAGAAAAAACCGCGTTCGTGCTGCTTTGAAAAAAGCTGCGAATGGAAAGATGAGATTGTCTGTATTTCGCAGCGGTAAGCACATCTACGCTCAGATTATTGATGATGCCAAAGGTATTACTGTTGCTTCTGCTTCCACATTGGATAAAGAAATTCGCGACAGCATCAAGAAAACATCTACCATCGAAGCTGCTAGCTTCATCGGTAAGACTGTTGCTGAGAGAGCGGTTAAGAATGGTGTTAGTGAAGTTGTCTTCGATAGAGGCAGCTACATCTATCACGGTCGTGTAAGAGCTTTAGCTGACGCAGCTCGTGAAGCTGGTCTGAAATTTTAGGAGGATTAAATGGCACAAGCTGTAGATCGTCGTAAGGCTGAAAAGAAAGAAGAATTGGTTGAAAAACTGGTTCACATTAACCGCGTAGCTAAAACTGTTAAAGGCGGACGCAACATGTCTTTTGCTGCTGTTGTCGTTGTCGGTGACCAAAAAGGTCGCGTTGGATACGGCACAGGTAAAGCAACTGAAGTTCCAGACGCTATTTCTAAAGCTACTAACGAAGCTAAAAAGAATATGGTTCGCATTCCTCTTCGTGAGGGCAGAACTCTCCACCATGACGTTGCCGGCCGTTTCGGTGCAGGTAAAGTTTATTTGAGAACTGCTCCTGCCGGTACCGGTGTTATTGCCGGTGGTCCGTTGCGTGCTATCTTCGAAGTTTTGGGTGTTCAAGACGTTGTTGCTAAATCATTGGGCTCTAACAACCCGTACAACATGATTAAAGCTACTTTCAACGCTTTGGAATCAATCAACTCTCCGAGAATGGTTGCTGCTAAAAGAGGTAAAAAGGTTGGCGATATCGTTAGCCGCCGCGAAAATTCTTCTAACGCTAAAATGGTTGAGGAGGCTTAATAATGGCTAATAAAAAGACTATTAAAGTTACTCAAATCGCTAGTCCTATTGGTCGTCCCGAAATTCAAAGAAAAACCTTGATTGGTTTGGGCTTGAATAAAATGAACAAGACTAGAGAATTGGAAGATACTCCGTCAATCAGAGGTATGATCCGCAAAGTGGCTCACCTCGTTAAAGTCGAAGAATAAAAATCTTTCTCATGGGGCGAGGTGATGAGCCTCGCTTCCCAGAAGATTTTGAAAAAGTTTAAGGTGAAGAAAAATGAAATTAAACGAAATTAGAGACAACGAAGGAGCCAGAAAATCTCGCAAGCGTGTTGCTCGCGGTATCGGTAGTGGTTCCGGTAAGACCGGTGGTCGCGGTCAAAAAGGTCAAAAATCTCGTTCCGGTGTTGCTGTTAACGGTTTTGAAGGCGGTCAAATGCCTATCTACCGCAGACTTCCGAAACGCGGTTTCAAAAATCCTTTTGCTAAAACATTTGCAGTTGTTAACTTGGATACTATCCAAAAAGCTGTTGATGCCGGTAAATTGAATGCTGCTTCTATTGATGTTAAATCTTTGATGGAAGCCGGTGTTATCTCCAAAGAGCTCGACGGTGTTCGTTTGTTGGCTCGCGGTGCTATCACCAGCAATGTTACCATTAGCGTAAATTCAGCTTCTAAAGCTGCTATTGCAGCTGTTGAAAAAGCAGGCGGTAAAGTTAACGTTGTTGCTTAATTAAGCTGAGAAAAAATTTGAAAAGGGAGTGGAGAATTTTACACTCCCTTTTTTCTTATGAAAATTTTGCAGGGTGTTTTGTTTGTATGAAAAGAAAAGAGAATATTCTTGCTCTTTTTGTGCTTGTTTGCGGTCTAAAAATGTGGTATTGTAAATACTGTTTAATAAATTTTTTATTCTATTATTCTGCAGGCAATTTTTCATATTTTCTTTTTTTAGAGGAAAGTGATTAATTCAGATTAATGGAATTTTGTATTACAAGAGGAACAATAGTCTGGTTGCTTCCTTTAAAATTAAAAAATATGAAAAAAAATTTTTTTATTGTAGTGGCAGTTTTTTCTTTGTCTTTAATCTCTTGTTCTGAGGAGAATGCTACGGCATCTCAGATGGGGGTAAAACAAGAAGTTCAAAAAACGAAAAAAATGAATGTACATAAATCCGGAATTGTCCACCGGATTTTTGCAAGCCAATTTCGGACAACAAACACTTTCTATGTCCGTTTGAAGGACGGAAAGATGTTGGAAGGAACAGTAGGGACGGGCATAGAATCCGGAATGGATCAACCCGAAGACTTTTTCTTCACTCAACCGGGGGACACAATCTTTTATAATGGGGATGATGTTATCTCGGTGAAGTTCAAGGACTAAGCCTTCAAAAAAATTAAAAAAATCCTCTCTTGGTTGGTTTGACCCAAGAGAGGATTTTTCCTTTTGAAAGTTTGTGCATCTTAAATTTTTTAATTAACATCACCCAAGATGATGGTTTCTTTGATGGCGCTTAAATTTTTTAAGTAGGGGACAATGGCTTTGGGATAGAAGTCCGAATCAGCCAAATCATCAAGCGCAATCCATTTGATTTGTTGGGCATCACTATCCGGTTCGCTTCCCAAAGACAAAGTCGAAAAATCTTTAACCGCACATTCAAAGATTAATTCGGCTAAATGAAAGCAGGGTAAGTCTAAAGTGGTGTCGTGATTTTTAGCAATATAATCTCTGACAAACAAAAGTCTTTTCGGGGTTACATCAATATTTAATTCTTCCTTACATTCTCTGATTAAGGCTTCACACATGGTTTCGCCCCATTGATGTCCGCCGCCGGGGAGTTTGCAAAAACGCCCGCGCCCATAATCACAACTTTCTACCAGCAATTTCCCGTCTTTGATAATCACGGCTTTCATCGAATATTTGAAAACTTTTTCTTGCATGGCTTTCCCTTTTAAAGGCTAAAATTGACAGTATTTATTATTTTGTTATTATAATAAAAAAAACAAAAGGGGAAGTTATGTCAACCAGAAAAATTAATGATATAGCCGAAGATTTTGCAGAATATGTCATTGAAGTGGCTCCGCAAAAAGATGAAAACGGCAACGTGCAATATTATTTTGCCGGTTCTATTGCATCAATTTTGACTTGTAATGCCAAATCAGTTTCGGATGAAAAAGGTGCAGATACTCGAAATATTGATGACGAAACCAGATGCTTTTTGCAAACGTATTTTCCGCGTCAGACAGGGGATATTGATATTATTACTATGGATGAAGAGGCAAATATTCTAAATTTTTGCAAAGAGAGAGAAAATCGTCGTAAAATAAACAATTCTAGAGCCATTGTCGCCGCTATTCCCGATGCCGGTAATTTTTGTAAGGAATTTTCCGGAAATATCTATACCAGTGCTTTTTGGGATAATTTATCTTGGGAACATAAAGTTACGCATAAAATTTCAAAAATTGAAACCGAAAAAGAGAATGTTTTTTATGTGCCGAGACCGGATTATCAGCTGGCTAATAAGATGTGTGAAGTGGTTGTCCTAAAATTTGCGGACTGTGAAAAAAATAAGAAAAATATTAAAGATATTTCCCTGATGTATGCGGCTTTTTCAAAAATTTACAGTTCTGAAGAAATTTTGGATGCTTTTTCTGTTTGTCTTAAAGATAGGGAAGATTACGGACAACTTGCTCAAGGGCATAGTGCGAAGGCGTGTTTTAGAAAAATGGCGCCAAAGATGATGACATATTTGAAAGATAATACGGAAAATTCTGCTGAAGCCGTGGCGCGGTTACAAAATATGATTAATAGTATCGAAAAGCCTTTAAATAAGGGGCTTTCTCCCATGCTTATAAAACAAGGCAAAGAAATATAATCTCGATATAAATTCGCTGTTGATTTCGATATGATTAAAGAATCGCCGCAAATCTGTGGTGTAAGTGGATAATTTTGTTGAATTAAAAAAAATATCGTGTATTAATATCTTAGCTAAAAGGGGTTTTTATACCCTGTATTGATGTTTTAAATAAGTAAGGATTGTTAAAAAAATGGTATCATTAGCAGAAAAAATGGCAGCAAATATGGATATGTCTGCCTTTAGCAAAGCTGACGAACTCAAGAAAAGATTGTGGTTCACCGTCTTGGCTTTGATTGTTTTCCGTTTGGGAACTTTTATTCCGCTTCCGGGTATTGATCCCCACGTTTTGTCTGAGATTTTTGAGAAAAATTCCGGCGGTATCCTCGGCATGTTTAATATGTTTGCCGGTGGTGCGTTGGAACGTATGACCATTTTTGCTCTTAACATTATGCCTTACATCTCGGCATCCATCATTGTTCAACTTGGTCAAACAGTTATTCCTTCTTTGGCTTCTTTGAAGAAAGATGGTGAAGCCGGTCATCGTAAGATTACACAGTATACCCGAATCTTGACCGTGTTTATTACCATTATTCAAGGTTATGGTATTGCTATCGGTTTGGAAGGTATGCATGGTTCTGCCGGTATTTCTGCCGTTATTAACCCCGGTTTTGTTTTCCGCTTTACAACCATTGTTTCTTTGGTTGGCGGTACCATGTTTATCGTATGGCTCGGCGAACAAATTACCGCACGCGGCGTCGGTAATGGTTCTTCTCTTATCATTACCGTCGGTATTATCGCTAACATTCCGTCAGCATTGGCTCAAACCTTTGAATTGGGTCGTGTCGGTTCTATGTCTTTGCCGGTTATGGCTATGTTGCTTGTTATGGTTTTGGCTTTGATTTACATCATTGTTTTGGTTGAAAGAGCTCAACGCAAAATCATTATTCAATATCCGAAACGTCAAGTTATGGGTAGAATGGGGGCAGCTGAAAGTTCTCACTTGCCTTTGAAAATTAACCCGACCGGTGTTATCCCGCCGATTTTTGCAAGCTCTTTATTGTTGTTGCCGATTACCATTGCTCAACTCAGTTCTGAAAATGGTCCGGCTTGGGTTCAATCTTTGAGCCAAATGCTTGCTCATGGTCAACCTTTGTATTTGACTTTGTATGCCGCTTTGATTTTGTTCTTTGCTTTCTTCTATACAGCAGTTGTTTTCAATCCGGAAGAAACTGCCGATAATTTGAAAAAACATGGCGGCTTTATTGCCGGTATTCGCCCGGGTAAAAATACCGCTGAATATTTGGATTATGTTGTTACTCGCTTGACTGTATTGGGTGCCGTTTATTTGGTTGCTCTCTGCATCTTGCCTGAAATCTTGATTACCAAACTTTCAGTTCCGTTTGTTTTGGGTGGTACAACATTGCTCATCGTGGTTCAAGTAACCATGGACTTTATCGGTCAATTGCAATCTCACTTGATTGCTTATCAATACGAATCCTTAATTCGTAAAGCATCTCTCGCCGGAAAAGGAAAGAGAAGATAATGAATAAGGACGGATTAGGTTTACACGTGGTCTTTACCGGAGCCCCCGGCTGCGGTAAAGGCACACAAGCCAGATTGCTGAAGGAAAGAGTTGCCATCCCGCACCTTTCAACCGGTGAAATGTTGCGTGCCGAAGGTGCCAAAGGAACACCGCTCGGCTTGGAAATCAAAGCTTTGATTGATGGCGGAAATTTGGTTCCCGATGAAATGATTATTAAAATGCTTTCCGCTCGTATCGACGAAGATGACTGCAAAAATGGTTTCATTTTAGATGGTTTTCCGAGAACATTGCCGCAAGCTGAAGTTTTGGATGATATGTTCGCCAAAAAAGAAATCAAGCTTGATGCCGTAATTGAAATTCAAGTTCCCGATGAAATCATTATGGAACGTATTTTAGGTCGTTATGCTTGCATGACTTGCGGTCAAGGTTATCATGATAAATTCCAAAAACCGAAAGTTTACGGCGTTTGTGATAATTGCGGCGGTACGGACTTTTATCGCAGAATCGATGATAACCGTGAAACAGTACAGAATCGATTGGTTAACTATCGTGCTCTGACATATCCGACTATTCCATATTTTGAAAAAGAAGGTTTGCTCAGAACCGTTGACGGAACCGGAACAATTGAGGCTGTGGCTAAGAAAATCGATGCCATTTTAGGAATCGCAGCCAAGGCTTAAATACTAGCTTCGAGTCCTTACAAAATAATTGTGATATTTCAGTTTGTAAGGACTTCTTGAAGCATGGAATTTGGTAATTGATTTAAAATTTTGTAAAAAAATTGAAAAAAATTGCATTTTTTTTCAAAAAAATTATTAAGGGGAGTTGACACTAATAAATAATAGCCTATAATCCGGCTTAATTTTGAAAAGTGGTGATCAACTTTTTAAATTTGTTAATAATATAGAAAATGGAGAGTTAATTTGGCTCGTATAGCTGGTGTAAATATTCCAACTGCCAAGAGAGTTGAAGTCGCTTTGACTTATATCTATGGTATTGGTCGCAAAACTGCCCAAGACATTTGTGCAAAAACCGGAATCCCTGCAGATCGTCGCGTTCATCAATTGAGCGAAGATGAAGTTGCTAAAATCCGTGAAGTCATTGATAACGACCTCGTCGTTGAAGGTGAACTCCGTCGTGAAATCGGCGTAAACATCAAAAGATTGATGGATTTAGGTTGCTACAGAGGTTTGAGACATCGTAAAGGCTTGCCTGTTCGCGGACAAAGCACTAAACAAAATGCTCGTACCCGTAAAGGTAAACGCAAAACCGTTGCGAATAAAAAGAAATAGTTTGAAAAGGTGATTGTTAAATGGCAAAAGCAGTAACACAACGTGTGAAAAGAAAAGAAAAGAAGAATATTACAGCGGGCGTTGCTCACGTAAATTCTACTTTCAACAATACAAGAATAACAATAACCGACGCTCAAGGTAATACTGTTTCTTGGGCAACCGCTGGTGCACAAGGTTTCAAAGGTTCTCGTAAATCTACTCCTTATGCTGCTCAGGTTGCTGCTGAAGATGCAGGCAAAAAAGCTCAAGAACATGGTATGAAAACTTTGGAAGTCGAAGTTAAAGGTCCGGGTTCAGGACGCGAATCTGCGATTAGAGCTTTGCAGGTTATAGGTTTTACCATCACATCTATCCGTGATGTTACTCCTATTCCTCACAATGGCTGCCGCTTGAGAAAACGTCGTCGCGTATAATTTTTTAAGCGTTTGAAGAAGTGAGGCTTTTTAGCCTCGCCTTCTTTGGTTTTATAAACTTTGCATATGCAGTAATTAAAGAGGACATCCCAGTGATTCAAAAAAATTGGCAAGAACTTATTAAACCGACTAATTTGGAAGTTACACCGTTTGATGGCGGCAATAAAGCCAAAATAGTGGTTGAACCCTTAGAGCGCGGCTTCGGTCTGACTTTGGGTAATGCACTCAGAAGAGTTTTACTTTCTTCTTTGCAAGGCGGTGCTGTTACCGCTATAAAAATCAACGGCGTTCTTCATGAATTCTCTGTTGTGCCCGGTGTTAGAGAAGATGTTACCGACATTGTTTTGAACATCAAAGGTTTGGCTATCGCTGTTCACGGCGAAGGTCCGAAAACTATGACTCTTAAAGCAGAAGGTCCTTGCGAGGTTACCGCTGCTATGATTGAAACTGGTCATGATGTTGAAATCAAAAATCCGGAACACGTCATCTGCAACTTAGATGCCGGTGCCAAAATTGCAATGGAATTGACTGTTAATACAGGTAAGGGTTATGTCCCGGCTTTCCAAAACAAAGCCGCTGATGCTCCGATCGGTTTGATTCCGGTTGATGCTATCTATTCTCCGGTTAAGAAAGTTTCTTACAAAGTTGAGAATACTCGTGTTGGTCAAATCACCGACTATGATAAATTGACCATGGTTGTTGAAACCAATGGTGTTGTTACTCCTGAAGATGCAGTTGCTTTCGCAGCTCGTATTTTGCAAGATCAATTGAAGCCGTTCATTAACTTTGATGAACCTGAAGCTGAAGTTGAAGCTGAGAAAGAAGAGTTGCCGTTCAACCGTAACTTGCTCAAGAAGGTTGAAGAACTCGAACTTTCTGTTCGTTCTGCAAACTGCCTCAAGAACGATAACATCGTTTATATTGGTGATTTGGTTCAAAAAACCGAAGCAGAAATGCTCAGAACTCCAAACTTTGGTCGTAAATCTTTGAACGAAATCAAAGAAGTTTTGGCTAAAATGGGAATCCATCTCGGTATGGATACTCCGGGTTGGCCGCCAGAGAATATTGAAGAGCTCATCAAGAGAGTTGATGAACATTTCTAATCTAGAAAAAATTAAAAAGACTCCTGAAAAATCGGGAGTTTTTTTATTTTAAATTTCATCTTGATTTATAACTTGCCCAGATATAATATGCGCTCATTTTTTTATATTAGTTATTTAAATTTTTGTGTATGGAAAAGAAAAGATTTTTAAGAACGATTTTGGGACATGTCATTAACATTGTTTGGGCCTCTTTTTGGGCAATTCTTTGTGCCGTGAGTTTGTATTTTATTGTGCCTTTGTGTGTTGATATGGCGCCCGAAATTTTACAGGATTTATGTTTTGCATTTGCCATTGTTGTTTTTGTTGCAGTGTGGCTTTTGAATTATACAGATACCCTGCGGTTTATTGATCGTTTTTAGAAAACAGAAGAGTTGCCTTAAAAAAGCAACTCTTTTTCTTTTGGCAACAAAAAAAAGCTTGCTTTTTTATTTATTTACTATATATTCAAGCCACATTTAGGCAGGGACGACTCTGCTTTTTTGTTTGGCATTTATGAAGAGTAGTGCCAACTTGGTTTTTATCCGCTTTGCCCTGCAAAGCATAGAGAAAATGAAAGGAAATATGTCATGAGACATGGAATGGCTCACAGAAAATTTAATATGGACACCAACGCTCGTAAAGCTTTGTTCTCTAACTTGACCAATGCTTTGTTGACCCATGAACAAATTACTATCACCGTTACACGCGCTAAAGAATTGAGAACTTTTGCCGACAAAATGATTACCTTGGCTAAAAAAGGTCAATTGAACAACCGTCGTCAAGCTATGTCTTTCTTGCGCAACAATGAAACAGTTTCTAAGCTTTTCTCTACTTTGGCTGAACGTTACAAAGAACGTAACGGCGGTTATACTCGCGTTTTGAAAGCTGGTTTCCGTTATGGTGACTGCGCTCCGATGGCTATCATCGAATTGGTTGATCGCGATGTAAACGCTAAAGGTGCTAAAGATTTGGCTCGCGTTGCTGCTGAAAAAGCTGCAGCTGCTGAAGCTGAAAAAGCTGCTAACGAAGCTAACAAATAGTTTTTGTTTAGATTGTAAAAAGACCCTGCTTGATTTTAAGCAGGGTTTTTTTGTGCCCAATTTTAGCGGTTGACAAACTTACAGTATGTGGTATGCCATAATCTATGAATTTTATTAGTATATTTAATATTATGTTTTATTAAAAATTTTGAGTAATGGATCAGAAAAAAACAATCGGAATTATCGGAGGTATTTCCCCGATGTCCACTGCTGTTTATTATTCGCGTATGGCGATAGAGTTTAATGACATTACAGGCGGCTTAAATTATCCACGGCTGATTTTATCCAGTGTCAATATGGCAGATATTCGCAAGGCTCATGAGAAAAATGATTTTCATGCGGCATTACGTATTTTCAACCGTGCTTGTATGGATATGGCTTCTGCTGATTTTATCTTGGTGGCAAGCAATACAATGCATTGTGTGGTTGATGGTCTGAAGCAAATTTTGGATCGGGATATTTTGGATATTCGTGCGGTTGTTGCTGAGGCTGTTCAGGAGAAAGATTATCGCAAGATGTTGTTGCTTGGTAGTCAAGACACAATGAAAGAAGATTTTTTCAAAAAATATCTGCAAGATAAAGGTATTGAGGTTGTGGTGCCGGCTGAAGCTGAACAACAACAGCTGAACAGTATGATTTATGACAAATTGTGTCGTGGTGATGACAGTGCCGAATGTGATGAGTTGGTGCAAAATATTGTTGCCGGCATTGCTGAAAAAGATGATGTAGATGCTGTTATTATGGCTTGTACAGAGTTTTCTTTGTTGAAGCAAGATTATTGCATTCCTGCATTGGATTCAACCGAATTGCATGTTAAAGCGGCGGTTAGACGCGCTCTTGATTTGTGATTTTAATTTTTTTGTTTAATTTTAATCATTGATGTTATGAAAACAACAGTGCTTGAAGGTAGAGTGATTTATTGCTTTTTTACGGTTTCTTCTGCTGAAGTAAATTTCCTTTGTAATTATGAGCCGAAAGGTTTTATCGTAACGACCGATAGTAATGAGCCGCATGAGAAAATTGCTAGTTTGTTTCACATGGTTCGAGTCGGGGATAAAGTAAAACTAACTCTGACTGACGGTCGTCTTACAGATATTTGTTTTTTAGGTTTGGGAAAAAACATTTCAGCCAAAGATCATCCTTTCTTAGGAATGACGATGAAAGAAACGGCAGAAAAGAAAATTGCAGCAAAGTTTGTGCATGGTAGTATTTGTCCATCAGAGCAAAAAGAAATGTTGCAATTGTGTGTTCTCAATGCTGAAAAATCAATGTATCACATTGAAGCGGATAAATCGCAAAAGGGACGATTGGAAAATTTTTTGCAAAAATGCAAAAAAGGCGATGTATTGCGGTTGTCGCAAAATGCTGAAGGGAAAATTACTCATGTTGTAAATGAGACACAAGCTTTTGAATTTGCTTGATGTTTCCTTTGATTAAGAAAAGTGGAACGCGATGCGTTTCACTTTTTTTTATTTTTTTTGACAAAATGTGTTTTTTTGACTAGATTTGAGGTCAATTTTGTGGTATGTTATGTCTGTTTTTAATAAAACATTTGTATAATAAAACTTCATAAATATAAAACGGGACAAACAAATGAATAAAAAAACTCCATATAAATTGGCTTTTTCTTCCGGTGACTATGTTGTTTATCCGGCACATGGCGTCGGTAAAGTTTCTGATATTACCAAGCAAAAAATTGCCGGTTCAGAATTAGAGCTGATTGTTGTTAATTTTGATAAAGATAAAATGACTTTGCGTATTCCGATGGCCAAAGCTGAAACCACAGGTTTGCGTCAGATTTCTGATGCTTCTGTTATGGAAGATGCTTTGACAACCTTGAAAGGAAAAGCAAAAGTTAAAAAAATTATGTGGTCTCGCCGAGCTCAGGAATATGAAAATAAAATCAATTCCGGCTCTCCGGTTGCTATTGCCGAAGTTATCAGAGATTTACATCGTAATGAAAATTTGGCAGAGCAATCTTACAGTGAACGACAAATTTATGAGCAAGCGTTGGATAGGCTCGCTAATGAATATGCCGTCTTCAAAAATATTGCTCCGGCTGAGGCTCAAAAAGCATTGTTGGATATTTTAACAAAACAATAATCATCAAAAAATCCAATATTCAAAACACCGTTCTAAGAAGAGCGGTGTTTTTTTTGCGTTTGTAAAGTTTCCGTAAATAATTGAATCGATTCACTTTTTGTTAAGGCAAGTGCGATATAAACTTGTTTAAGGTGATAAAAAGTGATATACTCTATTATATGTTGTTTCCTTAGAAAAAGGAGCGCGCGCGATGATGAAACTTAAATTTGGTTTTTGTTCTTTTATTTTCAGCTTGATGCTGGGCTCCGCTCCGGCATGGGCTGATGTTGACATTTCACAAATGCAAAAAGTTGAAGTCGGGTCTTGGGGTGAGCTCAAGGCAGCGGTTGAAGATTCCCAAAATGCAGGTAAAGTTATTGTGCTTACCGGAGATATTCAAGCTGATAAAAATAACGCAATTTACTCTGTTGGTGGCTCCGGTATCATCATCGATGGCGGCGGTCATAAAATTATTGGTCAAGAAAATTCTACATCCTATGCTCCTTTTATTTATTTTATAACGGAAACCGATTTAATTATTCAAAATACCGAGATAGAAGGCTTTGGGAATGAAAAACACTATGCTACGGGTACAATTTATATTCTTGGAGGAGGATATAAGGGTAGTATTGGTGATATGACCGTCGATTTTACCAATAACTATGTTAGAGGTGCTTCCGGCGATGTTCGAGGGGGAGTCATTTTTAATGAGGGCACTATTGGAAATATTACCGGTATTTTTTCTGGTAACAATGCTCAAGCAGCTTCATCTTCTGCCTATGGTGGGGGTATTTATAATACTAAAGGTACTATTGGTAATATTAAAGGTGAGTTTTTAAATAACCATGTACAGAGTTCTGGTTCCGTTCACGGTGGCGCAATTTTTAATGGATCAGCTAATATCGGAGACATTAGTGCAACTTTCACAAACAATTACGCTAAATCTGATTCAAATATTGCACAAGGTGGCGCTATTTTTAATAATTTTGTAGCTTCTAATCGAGCAAAAATCGGTAATATTGTTGGTGAATTTTCTGATAACTATGCTTTAGCTTCTTCTTATGCGCAAGGTGGCGCAATTTATAATGAGGGTAGTGATATCGAAAGTATCAGCGGGGAATTTTCTGGCAACTATGCTCAATCCAACACTTCTTACGCAGAGGGCGGGGCGATTTATAATAGAGGTCATATGACACTTATCAACAGTAGCTTTTATGATAACTTTGTTGAAACTGGCGCAGAAAAAGAGAGTGAAGCTGGGCAAAAAACTTTAGGTGGAGCGATTTATTCTGAAAGCGATTTAGTAATTAAAGCTGATAATGGACAATCTATCTTTTCCGGTAACAAAATTAAATGGGCTAATGGAGAGGAAGAATCTTCGGCCATATATTTGGCAGGAACATCAGGAAATAAGCTTTCTCTTAATGCTTCAAACAATGGCTTAATTCAATTTGATGATAAAATTTCTGCTTACACTAAAAGTATTGAAGAAATTTTAGCTCAGAAATTTTATGGAGCTACCATTACTGAAGATGGTGAAGGTGGATATTTTATTGAGCAATATGGTGTAACCAAACATTATAAAAAAATTGGCTCTGTTTATAAATATTCAGGAGAAAGAGTAGAGAAAAAAGAAACGCAAATTTCAGAAGAAGAAGCACAACAGCAAATCCAGCAAATTAAAGATAAAAATTATGACATTAAACAAGATGGTGAAAATTATATCGTCAGCGGTAAACAAGATGGAATGCCGGTTATAATGGAATTGATAAAACAAGCCGATGGTACTTATAATATGATTATGAGCGCTGTTTTTTCACAAGAACAAATAGATGCCTTATTACAAGATGCTGAAGATGGTGGGGCTATCGTAAAAGATGATGGTAATGGCGGCTATATTGTAGAAATGGGTGCTGAATCAATCCATATCAGCAAAACAGAAAATGGTTTTGCCGTACCAATGGAACAACAAGGTGGTATTAGTTCAGAAGAAGTTCAAGCACAAATCGAAGAAATGAAAAAGCAAAATATTGATATTGTGCAAGATGGTGAGAATTACAGCTATACTCAAGAAAAAGATGGCAAAAAGATTGTTACGCAATATATCAAACAAAGTGATGGAAATTATGCCGTTATTGTAACCACAAGCTGGACAGAATCTGATTCATTTACTAATTTGCTTTCAACAATGACAATTACGGGTGATAGCAGTAGTAAAGTTGTTTTCAATAATGCGATTGAGAAAGTGGCTAAGATTGATATTTCCGGTACCAATGTTGATGTGAATGAGGGTGCGGGAACGATTTATCGTACCGTAACGCATGATGGCGGCGTGTTGAATATCAATGCCGGAGCTAAAGCGGAAGACAGTATCATTAATTCTGGTGGTGCGTTGAATGTTGCCGATAAAGCAGAAATTAACCGTACCGAAGTTAATGAAGGCGGTGTTTTGAATGTTGCTGCCGGTGGTTATGCGCAAGATACAACGGTAAACAGCGGAGGTAAACTCTCAGCTGAAGCCGAGGCGCGTTTGAACAATATGCTGGCGAATGGTGGCGCCATTTTGGATATTGATAGCGGTGCGGTTTTGACCGGTAACATTATCATTCATGCCGATGCGGAAATGGGCGGAAGTTATGATTATAGCAAAATCTTCAAAGATGAAGTGACAGACAAAGGTTCTTTAACGCTTGTCGGTGGTTTGAATGGTGCGATGACAGAAAGTTCACTTATCAACACCACAGATGGCAAACGTTTGCACTTAACTGCCGGTGATTATGCCATCGGTGACGGCGCCCAAGCGGTTGAAGGTTGGGATATGTTAACTTTCAAAGACAATGCCAATGTTAAACTTGAAGGTGACATCACCTTAACCGGTCCGAACAAAAAACTCATTATTGAAGACGGCTCAGAATTGGACTTAGCCGGACATTCACCAAGTAATTACACGATTACCGGTTCAGTCAGCAATGATGGCTCTATGACCTTTAGTCATGCCGGCGATGATGCCGATGATATTACAACAATCCATGGTAACTATACCGCATATAATAAAGCACAAATGACAATTGATGTTAACCCGACCGCTAATACTTCCGACTTGCTCCGTATTGATGGTGATGTTGCCGGAACAACCAATGTGGTTTTGAATATTGTTGGTGCTGACGTTCGTCC
>CALXZK010000021.1 GCA_944393225.1 uncultured Alphaproteobacteria bacterium | reverse complement strand
CCGGCAACTGCCGATCCTGTTTTGCTTGGTATTACCAAAGCTTCTTTGCAGACAAAATCATTTATTTCTGCTGCATCATTCCAAGAGACAACTCGTGTCTTGACCGAAGCCGCTGTTGAAGGCAAGGTCGATAAGTTGACCGGTTTGAAAGAAAACGTTATCGTCGGTCGTTTGATCCCGGCCGGTACCGGTACCGTTCTCCGCTCTTTGAAGAAAGTTGCTGCTCAAAACGACAAGGAAATTCAAGCCTTGAAGGAAGAAGCAGCTCAAGCTCAACAGCTTGAACATCAAGATGCAGAAGAAAAACCTGCCGAATAAGCTTGATTTAAGCTAAATGAAAAGCCTCCTGAGAAATCAAGAGGCTTTTTTTCTTGCACCATGACTTTTTTTATTTATACTATTGATAAATCATTAATTATAAATTGTATTGTTATGAAAAGAAAATTATTTTGGAAAAGTTTGCTGTTAAGTTATGTCCATAGACAAGAACTTAAGCAATTGAAACAGTTTGATGAGACTTGGAATATGAATGTTTTTGCTAAGAAAAAAGTGAAACATGTTTGCTCCTTGTTACATAGCTGTATGAGCGGAAATTTGCATGACAATCCTTTTGGTGACTTTAAAGAACTGAAAGATGTTGTACGCTGGACTCATGAACGATATGTTTTGTTTAGAGATAAAGCTTTGCAAAACAATTTCTATTCTGATTGTGAAAAAGCTGTTTTTTATGCTCTTTCATGGGTTTTGGCAAAACAAATTGTAGCTCGGCGGGAAATGTGCGACTTAGTGTTATCGCGCCCAAGTTTTAACACTCTTAAAGCCCTTTATTAAGGGCTTTTTTTTATTAGTTGCCTTACAGAAAACCCCGAGTTTACTCGGGGCTGAATGCCGAGGTGTTGGAACAACACCGCTCCACGCCAACGAGCGTGGTCAAACCGTAAGGTTTGTAGCTGTTATAGAACCCCCAGTTTACTGGGGGATATCTATATAAAAATTTTTACTTGAATACACTTAAATCAAGATTATCTTCTATATAAGAACAACTTGATTAAGGAGGAAAAATGAAAAAATTTTTATTATGTACATCAGCTTTGGTTTTGCTGAGCTCAAACGTTTGGGCGCAAGATATAACGGATACGGTGACCGTACAAGAAGATATGCAAATAAATTCAACTCCGACAGAAGTTTTTGGTGCGGCTGCTAATGCCAGTGGCGGAGTTAATACAGATTTGGTGGAACAAGCCGCCGATGCTCAAAATCCTTTGGGAAATCCGCTTGATACGGAAAGCACATCGCAAAGCCAATCTCAATCAGCGGTTAGTGTCGAACCGGTTCCTTCTCAAAATGCACAACCGGTTTCGGCTCCGGCAGAACCTCAAATCAAACCTATTTCTCAGACAAGTGAACAAGGTATTTTGCAACCCGGAGAGCTTGCTTTGCCACAACCGAGTACACGTATTGAAAATGAACTTTATCAATCGGGAAATGATATTATTGATGTTCAAGCTTATCCGATTGATGATGTTTCTACCGTAACAGAGCCTAACATTCAGCCGACTATTGTTTCACAATAAAATAAAGGTAATAAAAAAATATCACCGATTTCTCGGTGATATTTTTTTGTTTTGAGTTTTTATTTTACCAGGTCGTTTTTATGGTTTTTCAAAACCTGAATAAAGTTATTGTCAGCACCTTCGGTTCCGTATTCTTTGCTACCTTTTCCAAGGCGTTCGGTACTGATTTCTTTTTCCATATCAATAGTCTTTACCGGTTTTCCGCTACGGTCAATTAATTGTCCGTAATCATTGATATGAGTAAAGGCACCGTAAAGGTTATTTTGATCACGCTTGCTAACATTGCCGGCAAAAATGTTTTCCATGCTCTTGGAAATTTTGGTGCCGGGGAAGTTTTGCATAACAATACGCATCTTATAAGCAATTTCAGCTACGGTAACCGGTTCTTTATTTTGTGAAGTTGCGTGACGTTTGAACTTGTTAATGTCTAAGCTCTTTTGTGCAATCAAACGTTTGATTGTTAAAAGGTCTTGTTTGTTAGCTTTTTCGGCATCTTGGAAGTTCAAACCTTCTTGCTCACCTTTAAAGCCGGCGGAGCGCTCCAGATAGAAACCATTGCTCATATCCTGAGTGGTTAATTGCAAAGTATCGGTAGGAGTTGTTTTTTCGATACTGTCATTAGGAATAACAACGGTTTTTTCCGGTACATATTTGTCTTTCTCCGGAGTTGTCGGAGCAACAGCTTTATCGCCACCGGAACATGTCTTTAACAAAAGCAATGCTGAGGCGGCAGCGGCTGCGGCTAACCATTTCCATTTTTCTTTTATTTTATCTTTTAATTTGCCCCAGAAACCTTTTTTCTTTTCTTCCGGTTGAGGTTTGGGCGCTTCATTGGTTGTGTTTTCCGGTTGGAACGGAATGCGCTCTGTTGAAGGCGGAATAGGTGTTATTGGTGTATGTGTTTTATTTTCCGGTTTTTTCGGTTCTTGATAATGCTTTTCCGGAGTCATTATTTTTGATGTATTATTAGCATCTTCATCACCAATAACAAATTCTGCCGGAGCTTCTTCTTTTGTCATTTGGGGAGCCGGAGCAGACTTTTGTGCGGCTGCTTTTTCTCTTTTTGCGGCATTGGCAGCCAATCCACCCAAAATTCCAGCTAATGTGTTATTTGCATTGTCTTTTACATTTTTAACAAGATTAGCTTTTTCTCTTTTTGCGGCATTGGCAGCCAATCCACCCAAAATTCCAGCTAATGCGTTATTTGCATTGTCTTTTGTATTTTTAACAAGATTAGCGTGTTCTTGATATTCTTTTTTGTTGGCAAGAATTTTTTGTTTTTGTTGTTCTGCCATCAAGCTCATCAATTTATCATAAGCGGCTTTACCTTCCGGCAACAATTGTCCTTTTGAGTTTGTACCGAAAGTTTTGATGAACTGCATCATAGTTTCGTAACTGTCGTTATCGATTGAAACTTTGCCTTCGGCAAATTTTTTCAAATCGGCAATACTGTTATCATACAAGCTTTCAAAAGCTGTACCGTTACCATCATTGGCATAAAGTAATTTGTCGTGATATTCCAAGATTTTTTTCAAATCATCATTACTATAGCCTTTAATGTTTTTAATTTCTTCATTGGCAATGCCATCCAAAAGGGCTTGATGCAGCGCTTTTTCTGCTTCTTGATCCGGATTGGGGCGAGGCATTTTACTTTCTTCTCTTTTAGCGGCATTTTCAGCCAATCCGCCTAAAATTCCACCAAGAGTGTTATTGGCATTATCTTTAACGGCATTAACCACATCGGCAAGATTTTCAGGAGCTTCTTTTTTCTTTGATTGTTTAGCTTTTGCCGGTTTAGTGTCTTCGGAAGAATGAGATTCAAATTCTTTTTCAACCTTACGTTCTTCAAACAAACGATCAGCATATTCTTTGATTGGGGTTAAATCGATAAATTCACTGCCATAGATGAAATCATTGTCTTTTAATCTTGCTTCGACCAAAGCTTTTACCTTGTCTTTGTCTTCGGCAGAAACATTGTTATCAATGAAAGTATTGAAGGTGCGAATGGCTTTGAGTTTTTCGCCTTCATTTTTGCCATAGGCAACAGATACAGCCATTTCGTCAAATTCGTTATTAACGCGATCTTCCAAGGTTAAAGTCGGCGTTTGTTTTTTGTTTTCTTCTTTTACAGGCATTTCGGAAGAATGAGATTCAAATTCTTTTTCTACCTTACGTTCTTCAAACAAACGATCAGCGTATTCTTTGATTGGGGTTAAATCGATAAATTCACTGCCATAGATGAAATCATTGTCTTTTAATCTTGCTTCGACCAAAGCTTTTACCTTGTCTTTGTCTTCGGCAGAAACATTGTTATCAATGAAAGTATTGAAGGTGCGAATGGCTTTGAGTTTTTCGCCTTCATTTTTGCCATAGGCAACAGATACAGCCATTTCGTCAAATTCGTTATTAACGCGATCTTCCAAGGTTAAAGTTTTTTTTGCCATAATAAAATTTCCTTCTTGTTGTTTATATGGAATGTATCATACACCATTTTTTGTTGTTCGTAAATGATTTTTTTTGTCTAATTTTCGATATTGACAAGACAATCTTTGTTTATATAGTAAAAAAAGTTTATTGATTATTGTTTAATTTAATATTTTTATGTATGGATGCTTTTGATTTCTGTGTTATCATTTTTTTGCTTGTGGTGTTATTGTTGGTCGTTGGTATTTATACTTATTTTTTATGGCGTAAATTAAAACAGTGCCAGCAACGCTTTGGTGTATTGAAAAAAGATGCTGATGCGTTGGACTTGGAAGTAGAGGCATTAAAGTTATTAATTAACAAATATAGAACCTCTTTCCCTCCGACAATTCGTGAAGATATTGATTTGGAATGTCAGAACGCAGCTGAAAAAAGTTGGTTCGCATCTAATGAGCAAGAGGCTTTCAATTCTTCCTTGCGCGAAAAACGCTGGAATGTGTTGAGAGCGTGGGTCAACAGAAATTTCTGAGTAGTAAAAAAAAAGGACACTTTATAAAAGTGTCCTTTGCTTTTTTAAATTTTTGCAAAATCAAGAAATACGGGACGACGACCTTCACGCAGAGCTTTGAGTTGATATTTGGTTTGAACCCAATCTGCAGGTTCTTTTTTCCAGTCATTTCCACATTTGGCGGTCCAAACAAAATTGCCGTTTTCTTTAACTTGTCTTAATGCCCAACCTTTATAAATTTTGTGGTCGGTGGCAATACGTAAGATGCCGCCTTTTTTCATGATACGTGCAATTTCTTTTAAATTGTCTGGGTTGACAAAGCGGCGATGTGCATGGCGCTTCTTGGGCCATGGATCGGGAAATAGGATAAAAACTTTATCCAAGAAATTGTCCGGAATTTTTGCGAACAAAAGACGAATATCATCGTCAAACACGCGGATATTGTCAACACGACCTTCTTCTAAGTTAATTTTTTCGGGCAGGTGGCTGCCTTCTTTAATACCTGTTATCAAGGTTAATAAATTGGCTACACCGTTTTGAAAAACTTCAGCCCCGATAAAACCTGTATCGGGATTGTTTTTGGCTTGTCCGGCCAGATGTTGTCCATCTCCGAAACCGATTTCAAGAGCTACTTTTTCAACCGGTTTACCAAAGAGTTTTTCTTTATCAAAAACACTTTGGTCTGTGATTTTGATTTCAGGTAAAAATGCTTCCAACAAGGTAGATTTGGCTTTGCGAATGGTTCTGCCTTTGCGGCGTCCATAAAATTTTGGTTTGTCAAAGCCGTTATAAGGGGTAAACGAGCTATTGTGCGTTTCAATTTCTATATTAATGTTTCCTTGTTTTAAAACTGTTTTTTCGTTTAAAGGCATAATCTTTCTCTTTGTTTGATAATGAACTTTGGAAGTATCATAATAAAAAAAGCTGGTAAAAACCAGCTTTTTTTATTAGTTTTTCTAAAGACTATTTTTCGTCATCACTATCATTATTATATGTGGTTTTTGACATAGCGATGATTAAGTCAAACATATGTTTAGCCGCTTTGCGGTTAGGAATTTTATAATAAGCTTTAACGAGCTCAATTGTTTCCTGACGGTGCATCGGATCCAAATCAACATTCTCATCTTCTTCTGCCAACTCCATGGGGTGGCTGTCAGGAATGCTAAACATACGCGGACTTTGATTTGCAACTTCTTTGTCCATATCTTCATAGAAGAAACCGATTGGAACTTCCAATACTTTACCAATATCCCACAAACGGCTAGCGCCAACGCGGTTCATTCCTCTTTCATATTTTTGCACTTGTTGAAAAGTCAAGCCTAACATTGAGGCTAACTTCTCTTGGCTTAAGCCCAAAAGGGTACGTCTTAAACGAATACGATTGCCAACATGTACGTCAATCGGATTCGGTTCTCCTTGCGGGGTGCGTCCCCGACTTGATCTTTTTACTAATTCTGCAGTCATGTGTTCTTATCCTTTTATTATTGCATATTATATAAATATGATTTTTAGGCTATTACGTCAACAGATATTTTATATAATATATTATATTGTTAATTTATTTATATTCTAATATAACGACTTATATCATAAATTTCAAACATTTAGTGCTGTTTATTTTTAATTGCAAATGCAATAGATATATTCAATAAGCATAATATAATTGGTAAAAAGTTGCCTTTTTGTCCGTAAATTGTGTTTATAAACAGTTGCTGCGGTAAATTTATATCAAAAATATCGCTCTTATTTAAAGGAATTTGGGTCAAGATTCTGCCATAAGGGTTTATGACTGCGCTGATACCGGTATTGGCGGCTCTAACGATGGTTCTTCCTTCTTCAATGGCACGCAATTGTGTTGTGACTAAATGTTGATAAGGTCCTTGCGAAATACCATACCAACCATCATTGGTCAGATTGATTAACCACTCGGGTTTGTCTTTGGGATTGATAATTTGATGCGGAAAAATTATTTCATAACAAATTGAGATGCCAAAGCTTGGTTTATCTTCTATTTTTATAGATCTTGGACCTGAGCCAGCCAAAAAATCGGTGATCGTGTTGGTAACAGGTGTTATCCAATCGGGTAAAAAACGACGTAATGGGATATATTCTCCAAACGGTACCAGATGGCTTTTGTCATAATAGTTAGCAATATTGCCATTTTTATCAATTATAAAAGAAGAATTGAGCGGATGAAAATCGCCATCCTTATATTCAAAACGAACCAAGCCGGTAATCAGATGCCCTTTGGTCGGAATGGCTGTGCGAACTTTTTCCATATATTGCGGTTCAAAGTCAAGAGCAAAAGGAGTGGCGGTTTCGCCCCAAATGACAAAGTCTATGTCTTCAAGACCGGCTTGTTTGGACATATTGATATATTGCTCTAAATTTTGTTCCAGCTTTTGGCGATTCCATTTCATTTTTTGCGGAATAGCCGGTTGTACCAAACGAATTTTGGTGTCTGATTGAGCCATATCCATTTGGGCAAGATGATATTTGCCATAACCTATCAGAGAGCCGGTGATAAACGAAACAGCCAATGCAGCTGTTAGAACAGCGGTTTTGTTTTTGTAGAAGATGGTGAGAGCCGGAGCGGAACATACCAGCAATACGGCTAGGGATAAGCCATAGGTTCCGACAACGGCAGCAGCTTGCAATAAGGTGAGGTCGAAAGCTAAAACCGAGCCTAATAAATTCCATGGGAAACCGGTTAAAATAAAACTTCTTATCCACTCAAAAATGACCCACCAAGAGGCAAAGGAAAGCCAACGTGCATAAAATGATTTAAGCAAATTGCTCAAGAGAGCGGGGAGGGCAATAAACAGACCAAAAAATCCACCGGCTGCCAGTAATATAATGGGGAAGAGCCAACCTAACTTTTCGGCCTCTATCAGTACGGCGTTGCCTATCCAAGCCATGTTGCAGGCAAAATAACCAAAGCCGAACCAATAGCCAAAAGCAAAGCTTTGTTTTTTGTTTTCTGACGTATTTAAAATCAGCAGAAAAGCCGACAATGTCAGAAACAAAACCGGAAAGGCATAAAAAGGAGGCAAGGCGCGTGCCGAGAGCATGCCTAAAACAAAGCAAGAAATTTTTTTGTGAGATAAAATTTTTTGCTGAATGTATTTTATTGCCGAAGAGATAAATTGCACTTTTTAGTCTTCCTTATATGGATTGTCGATATTCATTTGTGCCAAAATGGCAATTTCAAAACTTTCCATATATTCGGCTTCATCATCTTCAATATGGTCAAAGCCCAAAAGATGCAACAAACCGTGAATGAATAAGTGGCAATAATGGTCATGCAGGCTGATTTGCTTTTCTTCTGCTTCACGCTGCATTGTTTCCAATGCAATCATAATATCGCCCAATTCAATTTGCGGTGCAATTTTAATTTCTTCCTCAAAGCTCTCGTCATCTATATTGGCAAAAGAGAGAACATTGGTGGGTTTGTCCATATGGCGAAACTCGGCATTCAACGCATGAATGTTTTCATCATTACTCAATGCCAAGTTAACGCAAATGGGTTTGTTCATTTGCAAAAAGTCAATATCTTCATGAGCCTTAACATAGGTCAAAACGGCATCAAAGATTTGTTCCGAAAGTTCTTGCAAAGAAGGGAGGGCTTTTATCCAGCCCTCTTCTTCAACATCAATATTGAGCTCAAAATTATTCTTCGCCATAGGTCTTTTGGCTCCTTTCCTCGTAGGCTTTAACAATTTTGGCAACAAGACCATGTCTTACCACATCGGTGGCGGTGAAGCGCACCGAGCTAATGCCTTGGGTGTTTTTCAAAATATCCAACGCATCGCGCAGACCGGAGATGGTTCCTTTCGGCAAGTCTACCTGACTTAAGTCGCCGTTAACAACCATACGAGAGTTTTCGCCCATACGGGTTAAGAACATTTTCATTTGCATCGGGGTGGTATTTTGAGCTTCATCCAAAATGACAAAGGCGTTGGTCAATGTACGACCACGCATGAAGGCTAAAGGTGCAACTTCAATTTCACCGATGGCAATTTTTTTATCGACTTGTTCAGCCGGCAACATCTCATACAAAGCATCATACAAAGGACGCAAGTACGGATCGACTTTTTCTTTCAAATCACCGGGGAGGAAACCTAAGTTTTCTCCGGCTTCAACTGCCGGACGAGAAAGAATAATCTTGTCAATTTTGCCTTCCAACATCATGGAAACGGCAAGAGCTACAGCCAAATAAGTTTTACCGGTACCGGCAGGTCCTAAGCCGAATACGAGCTCATTTTTCATCATCTCCTGAATGTATTGAGCTTGGGTTGCGGTTCTCGGATAAATATGGCGCTTTTTGGTTTTTAAGACAATGTCGCTTAAGTTTTGTTCCGAAGCACCGTCGCTTACATTACCACCGCTCATTCTAACCGCTGCTTTTACTTCTTCTTCGCCGATTTCAATGCCGCGGCTGACCTTGTTATAAAGGGTGTCAATGGCACTTTTGGCTAAAGTGATGGCGTCTTGATTTCCTTTAATGTTTATCTGATTGCCAAAAGAAGAAATTTCGGTTCCGGTCATTTTTTCTATCAAACGCAGATTGTCATCTTGCGGTCCGACAAGTTGTTGCACCAGAACATTGTTAAAAAGTTCAAAGCTGATTTCTGCCATGGTTTAACCCTCCTTTATGCCACTTAATGAATTGGTTGTGGCTTCCGTTACTTTTACGTTTACGATTTTATTTAAAAATTCTTTATCGAGTTCGGCGTGCAAGTTTTGCATATACGGTGTGCGACCGATGAGTTGTCCGGCGTGTCTGCCTTTCATGTCAAACAAAACCGGCATAACTTTACCCACGCTTGCTTCATTGAATTTGCGCTGGTAAGAAAAGAGCAAATCTTGCAAAATGTCCAAACGTTCTTTTTTGACCTTTTCTTCAACCTGATTTTTCATCACTGCGGCAGGAGTTCCGGCGCGGCGACTGTATTTGAATGAAAAGGCTTGAATGAATTTGACTTGGTTGACAATATCCAATGTGGCTTGAAAATCGGCATCATCTTCGCCGGGGAAGCCAACGATAAAGTCTGAAGACATACGCAAATCGGGATTGGCTTTTTGCAGCTTTTCAACCACACGCAAATAGTCTGCCGAGTTGTGTCTTCTGTTCATGGCTTTTAAGATTTTATCCGAACCTGATTGAATCGGTAAATGAAGATAAGGCATCAACTGTTTTAAGTCATGGTGGCAAGCGACCAAATCATCATCAACATCGGCCGGATATGAGGTGGTATAACGAATGCGTTGCAAGCCGTCTATCTTAGCAATTTCTCTCAGCAAATATGCCAGATTGCGTTCTTTACCGTTTTTATCTTCACCATGATAGGAGTTTACATTTTGACCGAGCAAGTTGATTTCTAACGTGCCTTCGGAAACTAAGCGTTTGGCCTCTTGCAAAACATCTTCAACCGGACGAGAACATTCCACACCGCGGGTATAGGGTACTACGCAGTAGGTGCAGAAGTTGTTGCATCCTTCTTGAATGGCAATATAGGAGCATCCGCCGGTGGAGTGATTTTCCGGCAAAAAGTCAAATTTTGATTCAACCGGAAACTCGGTATCAATAACCGTGGTGCCTTTTTTGCGACCGATTTTTGCCAAAATTTCAGGCAAGCGATGGTAGGTCAAGGGACCGGTGGCAAAGTCAACAAACGGAGCACGTTTGGCAATTTGTTCATCTTCGGCTTGAACAACACAACCCATAACTCCGATGATGGTATCTTTTCCTTCTTCGGCGCGCTCTTGTTTGATGGCGTAAGCACGACCTAAATCAGAAAAAACTTTTTCGGCAGCTTTTTCTCTGATATGGCAAGTGTTAAAAATTATCAAATCGGCAGATTTAGGCGTATTGGCAGCAGCAAAGCCTAAAGTTTCAAGGATGGCGGCAATGCGTTCTGAATCATAAACATTCATTTGGCAGCCGAAAGTTTTGATGTAGTAGCGTTTTTTATTCACGTTTGCTTCCTAATAATCTTCAATATCTCTTTAAACTCATAGTTTAGGCTATTCTCCTTATAATTTCAAATGTTTTCTGAGAGAAAATGAGCTTTTTTTGGGCTTGTTTTTTTTAAGTGTTCTTTTTTATTGAAATTTTAATTTTTTTCAAGCTATCATAAAATAATATTAGTGAGGAGTTTTATAATGAGTAATTTAGGAATGGAGATGAATATGAACATCTTATCAAAACTTAATGACAACCAAAGAATCGCTTTTATGAAAGCTTTGGCTTCTTTGGCTAATGCCGATGGTAAACTTGATAAAGAAGAAATTGAGTTTATTAAAGATGTTGCCGTTATTTACGGCGTGCCTGAAAGCAGAGTGCAAGAAATTTTGCAAGTAAGTAATGTTGATGATGTGGTCGATTCCGTTAAGGTTATTGATAATCGTCGTGCCGCTTTGGAACTTATTAAGGAAATGTGCATTTTGGCTCATGCCGATAATGAATTGAGTGATGCTGAGGTTTTGCTTATCGGACGTGTCGGTCAAGCTATGGGTGTTGAACTCGAAAAGATTGAACAAATCAGCCAATGGGTTATTGACAGAGTGATTTGGCTTGAAGAGGCTAAACTTATTTTTGAAGAAGCTTAATCAAAGGAAATCTTATGGTTGATATTAACGAATTGAGAGGTATTTCTTCTTCCGAAGATAAAAAGAAAAAAGAACTTTCGGAAAAAGAAAAGAAAAAACAAAGTGTCATTGAAAAAGGGATTGAGCGCGCTCGTCCCGATTTGCAAGGCCCTGAAAAAGAAAAAGCCAAAGAAGTTTTGTCCCGTGTTATTGATGGGGAAAACTTACCGCTTGATAAAAATATAGAGGATTTTGCTTTCATTGTTGCCGACTCTTTGCAAACTATTGAAAATGAAGTTGCTCCGCAAAATGAGTATTTTAACTGGATGGAAGATACTCACGATATTATTCGTGATATGAATGACGGTAATATTACCGATGCGGATATCGATAGAAGAGAAGGTTTTCTTGAACATTTAACCTCGCGTGAAAGCGAAATGCGCGTTTATATGGCGTTGTATGCGGCTTCTAAATCGCCAAAAGCTCAAGAACGCTTAGAGTTTTTGCAAATGAAGTTGGCCAGATTGCAACAACTTCGCAGTGCTATTTTGGCTGCAACAAAAAGCAAAGAAGAAGCTGAAGCTGACCGCAGAGCAAAAGAAGAAGAAAAACGCATTGCTATGGAATATCAGCGTATGATTGAAGAGCAAGAGCGCAAAGCTTCTCTTTATTCCGATATTGAATATAAAGCCAGCTTGATGATAGCTCAAACTTTGATTGCTATGGCCGCTGCCGAGGAGTTGGATAAAGCAAACCAACTTCGCAAGCAACGTTATCAGGATTATTTAGCACGTCGTGCCGAGGATTTGCGTTTCTTAAACCGTATCAGACCTGATAATTCTTTGGCAAATTCTTATGCCAAACATGTGGAAATGATGAATTTGGTTAAAGTTGCCAATACATCACAAAATCATGGTCACTTTACCGAGGAAGAGCAAATCAGACGCAATGTTTGCGGTGCTGTACTCGAATATAGACGTCGCGACAAAGAAGTTCCTGAGAAAATCTTGTATAAACTCGGTGTTAAATCTTTTGTACCTGATTATAGTATGAGTGAAGAGATTTTGCAGCGAAATATTGAAACTCAGTCTAAAGCTGATGTTATTAAGAGGATAAATGAACTTAGAGGTAGACAAACAAATTCATTTGCTCCAAAATCTATTAACAGAGAAAATATTCAATCGTTCGATATGAACAGATATATTGCCCTTCGTACCCGCGGGGGAAATAGTGTGGCTTAAGGAGTATTAATTATGGGTGCTTTATTTGAACCTTTTTTGTATATTATCGGTTTAATTGTAAGCTTGTATTTCAAGATTGTGATTATTGAGATTATTTTGCATTGGTTAATCCATTTCAAAATTTTGGAAACATCTAACAAATATTCTCAAAAAACAATGGAGCTCTTGGAAAAGGCTACTCATCCGGTTTATGATAAAATTAAAGAGAAGTTTCCGGCTGTCGTTTTTAACGGATTTGACTTTGCTCCGTTTGTTTTGTTGCTTTTGTTGCTGTTTGTCAGCCGTTTGATTTTTGTTTTATCTCAGTTCTTGCTTTCTTAATTTTTAAGAAGAAAAAACTGTGTTTTATGATGAGATTGAACAAGGAGTGATTTTAAGAGTTAGGTTAACCCCTAACACTTCTTCTTGTTTAATAAAGGGAATTTTTACCGATGCCGATGGTCATGATTTCTTGAAAATCAATGTCGTTAGTGTTCCCGAAAAAGGTAAGGCTAATGCCGAACTACAAAGCTTGTTGGCAAAAAAACTTAAACTTTCCAAAAGCCAAATTGAAATCGTTTTCGGAGAAACCGATAGATATAAAAAGATTTTGATTCATGATAAATCGGAACATGTTCTTAAATCCTTGAATGAATGGATGCAAAAGGAGTAAAGATGTCTGAAGCGCAAATTATTGACGGAAAAGCTTTAGCATTCAAGATTAGAGCAGAAATTGCCGAAAAAGTGGCAGCTCATCAGGTAAAGCCAAACTTGGCGGTTATTTTGGTTGGTAATGATGAGGCGAGCCTTATTTATGACAGAAATAAGCAAAAGGCAGCACAAGCAATCGGAATGGATTGTCATATTTATCACTTGGAAGATTCTGCCAGCGAAAAAGAGTTGTTGGAACTTATTTCACAACTTAATAATGATGAGCGTGTTCATGGTATTTTGGTACAATTACCATTACCGCCTCATATGAATGCTTTACATGTTTTGACCCATATTGATCCGGATAAAGACGTTGATGGCTTTAATCCGTATAATGTCGGTTTGTTGCAGGCAAATTCTCCACAGGCCTTTGTTCCGGCAACACCTAAGGGGATTTTGTATATGTTGGAGCAAACTTATTCTGATTTGACGGGAAAAAACGCGGTCGTTATCGGTAGATCAAATATTGTCGGAAAACCAATAGCCAATCTTTTGCTTAATCGGAGTTGTACCGTAACTGTTGTTCATTCCAAAACACAACATATTGAAGAAATTGTGCGGCAGGCAGATATTGTTATTGCCGCTTGCGGAAAGCCTCAAATCGTTAAAGCTGATTGGATAAAAGAAGGCGCTTTTGTGGTTGATGTGGGCATTAATCGAATAGATGGCAAAATTTGCGGTGATGTCGATTTTGAAAATGTGCGACAAAAAGCCGCTTATATTACGCCGGTTCCGGGTGGGGTTGGTCCGATGACCATTGCTATGCTTTTGGAAAATACATTTGATGCTTTTGTAAAACAAAATCATCTTAAATTTTAAGAAAAGGAAAAAATATGGTTCTTGTTTCTCGTTTTTTGGGTTTTAGTCGCGGATGTGTGCAAAAATGTTATGATTATATGCTGGATTTGGCATCTCGCCCGACAGCATTGTATTTTTTGTTTGCGGTATCTTTTATTGAAAGTTCTTTCTTCCCCATTCCGCCTGATGTGATGCTTATTCCGATGGTATTAGCTACTCCGCAAAAAGCTTGGAAGATTGCCGGCGTGACAACTTGTGCCAGCGTTCTAGGCGGTTATTTTGGCTATGCTATCGGTGTTTTTCTTTTTGATACGGTTGCTATGCCTCTTTTGAACTTCTATGGCTATGGACATGAATTTGATGTCTTTAGCGGTTATTATCATGAATGGGGCGCATGGATTGTGTTTGGTGCCGGCTTCACTCCGTTTCCTTACAAGGTTATTACCATTGCCAGCGGTGTTGTTCACTTGGATTTGATTGTCTTTACAATTGCTTCCGTATTGGCTCGCGGCGGGCGCTTTTTCTTGGTAGCTTGGCTCTTGAAAAAATATGGTGAGCCGATGAAGATTTTCATTGAGAAAAACTTAGGTATGCTTGCCGTATTGTTTTTTGTTTTGCTTATCGGCAGTTTTGCTTTGATTAAGTATCTTTAGTTTTAAGATAAAAAAATCCCCCGAGTGAAATTTTTCATTCGGGGGATTTTTTTAGTCTTTATGACGAAATGTAATACGTCCTTTGGTCAAGTCATAAGGTGTCATTTCAATATCGACCTTATCTCCGACCATAACACGAATGCGGAACTTGCGCATTTTTCCGGCAGTGTGAGCCAGAATTTCAACGCCGTTTTCCAATTTTACACGGAACATGGCATTGGGAAGTTTTTCAATTACTTCACCGGTCAGTTCCAAGAGTTCTTCTTTACTCATATATGAAATCCTTTATTGATTTTTTATGATTATTGCTTCTTATATATCCCTATATTTTTATTTTTGCAACGTTATTTTTTATTAATCGCGGGAAATTGTAAGCTAAAACACGTTCCGACACCGATTTCGCTTTCAACCGTAATCTTACTTTTCATCTTATCCATAATGGATTTTACAATGGCCAAACCTAATCCGGTTCCGCCGATTGAGCCTTCTTTTCCGTCTGAATAGAACGGGTCAAAAATGTGAGGTAAAATGTCTTCAGCTATACCGCAGCCATCATCTTTTATCTTAATGAAGTTATATTTTTTATTCTTGTTTAAAGAAATGACGATTTCTCCATCGTTTTTTCCGGCCTTAATGGCATTGAGAATTAAATTGATTAAAACCATTTTGAAGTCATTTTCATTGCCGATGATAGTGATGTCTTTGTCGCCTTCAATTTTGATGCTGATGCCATGCGTTTTTGCCTCATAATCCATAAGCGATATAATATCTTTGATGTTGTCATAGCAATTGATTTCTTGAGTATCGTTTGTTGAGAGACGTGAGAGTTTTAATAATCTTTCCGGAACAGCAGAACTTTCTATAACTTGTTGCAAAATCAATTGCAATAATTTGTTTTGTTCTGATTGTGAAATGTCTTTACTCTCTAATATTCTTTCCAGAATGATGCGAACGGCCCCTAAGTGGTTTTTCATCTCGTGAGCTACGGATGTTGCCATAAAGCCCAAAGATGAAAGCTTTTGCTGATGTGAGAATTTAATGTCATCGCTCAAGTCTCGAATGATTTCAATGAGGAGCAATTTCTTTCCGATTTTTAACGGCGCAGCGTGAATATACAGATGTTTATTGGGGTCATGTACGAATTGTTGTATAACGTGGATTTGTTTTTTCTTTTTATAGCAGATTTCGTTTAGCGGACATGCACCGATTTTTGTGTTGCAGGGTGAGTTTCGGTGCTGAGTGGCTTCATAGCACTTAAGATTTTTATCTTGTGTCCCGACTTGTTTGTAATAAGCTTTATTGGCAATAATAATGTTGTGATCTTGGTCAATAACACGCAAACCATCCGGAATACCATCAATAATTTTTTGCAAGAAGTTTTCGGTAGTTTGAATTTCGGAGATGCTTTGTTCCAATTTATCCAACATATTATTGAAGGTATCGGTCAGAAAATCCGTTTCATCCAAAAAATAGCGCTGTTTATAAGGAATGGCTCTTTGGGAAAGGTTACCTTCTGCCACTTTTTTACTTACGTCTGCTAAAATTTTTAAGGGGGTAATGACCCAACGTTTGAGCAAGAACCAAAGCAAAAGTAGGGATAAAATAATCAAAATGGAGCTGGCGGCAATGATTTTGATTCCTTCATAGATGGACGCGTAGCGGTCATCGTAGCTTTTTTGCAGCTGCATTATTCTTCTTTTTTCGCGAGAAATGGTGTTTTCAACTGCGGAAGATTCTTGAGTGAAAAACTCTTGTGATAATTTTAGTTCAGGATAGGTGCGAGAGAGTTTGACAAATTCTTTTTTCATCAAGTTATTTTCGTAGAGCAAATTGATGTATTGTCTGTTTCTGGAAATGGTTGATTTTAGCTCATCTTGAAAACGCAAACCATAGGTTAAGTAAAATGAATATAAAAAAATAAGTGCCGTGATGATGAAAAAGCTAATAACCGTATAGATGAACTTTTTATTAAGACTGACAAACATCTTGAACTCCTTTTTTTTTATTTATATAAAGCAAATTTTAGTTAAAATTTAATAAAATATGGCTATGATGCGATGTAAAAAGGATAGAAGAGGCGAGTATGAAGAAAATTGTTGAAAATGTTGATGAGCGCGTCTTGAGCGAGATGGGCTTTTGGAATGATGAGAATGTTGCGTTCATCAAGCCGGCAATTGAAAACGGAAAAGAAATGTGGTCTATTTATGCGGCTGACGGTGAAAAAATTGCCGTGACCGATGATCGGGAATTTGCTTTTATTGTAGCTAAACAAAATGATTTGAAGCCGCAATTAGTTCAATAAAAAAAATACCTTCAATTTTTGAAGGTATTTTTTTTATCTTTATTTCATTCTACTCGTTATTATTCAAAAGGGCGTAGATTTCTTGAGTTGAAGAAATCTGACGAATTTTATTACGTGTAGATTCATCTTTGAGAAATCTGGATGCCTGAGCCAAAGCTGTTAAATGGTCAGCACCATTTCCTTCCGGAGAAAGAAGCATGAAAACCAAATCTACCGGTTTACCGTCAATGGCTTCAAAATCAACCGGAGAGTTGAGCTTTGCAAAAAAGCCATAAACTCTGTCCAAGCCTTCAAAGCGACCATGAGGCAAAGCAGTGCCTTCTCCAAAACCGGTTGAACCGAGGTTTTCTCTTTCGAGAATCGTATCAAAAATTGTACGTTCATTCAAACCGGTAATTTCTGCGGCTTTGTTTGATAAATCCTGCAAAAGTTGTCTTTTGCTGTTGGATTTTAAGCCCATAAAAATACATTTCTCAGACATTATTTCTGAAAGTTTCATCTTTAGTGCCTTTTTTTGTTAAAACGAGATTAGGCTTTAGGCTCTACCCAGCCGATATTGCCGTCTTTACGACGATATACCATGCTGATATGACCATTGGCGCTGTTTTTGAACATGATGGCGCATTCATCAGCCAAGTCCATACGCATAACAGCTTCGCTTACGGTGCAAACCGGAATGTTAGCTTCGGTTTCGGCAATGGTAATCGGAGCATCTTCGTTGATGTCCATTTCTTCTTCGTTTTCAATCAACGGGAAGATAGCTTGGTTAGCAATTTCTGCTTCATCTAAGCCAGCTTTGCCTTTGTGGTCGTTCAATTTGTTTTTGTGACGACGCAAACGAGTAGCAATATGTTGGTTTGCAGAATCAAATGCAGAGTAAGGATCGGCGCAGCTTTCGCTAGAACCTTTCAAGACAATATTTTTAGCAGGATGAACGGTTACTTCAGCTTTGAACTCTTCACCTTCTTTTGAAAAAGCAACGGTTGCGCTGATGGGAGCGTTGAAATATTTGTTGACTGAGTTCATTACGCCTTCTTCAACATGCTTATGAAGCTTGTCGCCAATGTCAACTTGTTTTCCTGTTATTTCGATTTTCATAATCTGTATCCTTACAAAATATATTAAAAAACAATCTACCTATCTAATATAGCTATTTTTCGGCAGAATAGCAAATGTAAGTTTGTACTTAACCCCAATATTGATAAAAGTCAATAAAAACTTATTTCATCGGCTTTTATCAGCGGTTGCGTTTTTCTCTTTTTCTTTGTGCCGAAGAGCCGATTCCAATTGCTTCGCGATATTTGGCAACCGTTCGGCGCGCTACTTTTAATCCTTCTCGGGCAAAAAGCTCGGATAGTTCTTCGTCAGAAAGAATGTGTTCCGGTGTTTCTTCTTCTATCCATTTTTTGAGTTTGTGTTTGATGCTCAAAACAGAGGTTTGATCATCTCCGACATAACTTCCCGCAGCGGTCGAGAAAAAGTATTTCAACTCAAAAATGCCAAGGGGCGTGTGCATATATTTGCCGTTTGAAATGCGGCTTACGGTGCTTTCGTGCATTTCTGTTTTTTCTGCCACATCTCTTAGGGTCATGGGCTTGATGTGCTCAATGCCTTTTTCAAAAAAGTCGTATTGATATTGGACGATTTCTTCACTGACTTTTAAGATATTTACGGCGCGTTGATGTAATGATTTGATTAAGAAATTGGCTGAACTTAAATTTTCTTTAAGATACCTTTTGGTGCTTTTGTCCGCGGTTTTAATTTCGCTGTAATAATGCTGATTGATAAGTAAACGCGGTAATGAGGCACTGTTTAGTTCAACATGATAAATGCCGTATTTATCGCGCTTAACAAAAACATCGGGGATAATGTTTACAGCCGTCTGGGCTTCGTAATCCGCGACCGGTTTGGGGTTGAGTCTTTTGATTTGTGAAATGAATGCAGTTAATTCTTCATCATCACAATTGCAAAGTTTTTTGAGCTCTTTGAAACGCCTTTCAGCTAGTAACGGAAGATGCTCCAATAATATTAAAATACGCTCGTCTTTAAGGTCTTGTTCTTTGATTTGAAGTTTCAGACATTCTGCCAAATCTTGCGCAAAAATGCCGCTTGGTTCAAATTGTTTTAAGGCGTTTAAAACTTTTTCAACCTGTTGCTTGGATACTTTCAGCTGCTCGGAAATTTGAGCAGTATCACCGCGGAAGTAGCCGGCACCATCCAAATATTCACATAGTCTGACGGCAATAAATTTATTTTTTGGATTTTGAAATGTTAAACCGATTTGGCGATTGAGAAGCTCATATAAAGATGGCTTTTCGGCTAGTCTTTTTTCAAAAAAGTCAAAGCCTTTATCTTCATTGTTTCCCTTATTATGATTGGTAATGTTCCAGTCATAATCATTATCCAAACCATTATATCCTTCATTATCGGAACCGTAATCATCAAAACGGTCAGAAATATCAAAATCGGGAGTGAAATCTTCTTCGCTAATAGAGGTGGATTCTTCTCTGTCATAGTCATCAATTGTTTGTGGCAGTTCGGCATTGTCGCCGGTTGAGGCATCTTCTTTTTGCAAAAGCGGATTGGCTATTAATTCTTCTTCTATCAACTCGCTTAATTCTAAATTGGATAATTGCAATAAGTTGATAGCTTGACGCAATTGAGGCGTCATCAATAGCGATTGGGATTGCTTTAGCTCCAGCTTGGGTGTAATCGCCACTGATTAACCCTCCGCTTGTTACATGGAAAAGTTATCGCCGAGGTAAACTTTTCTTACTTCCGCGTTATTGACAATTTCATCCGGCGTACCTTCCATCAAAACGGTGCCGCCATGCAAAATGTAGGCGCGGTCAGTAATATCCAAAGTTTCACGCACGTTGTGGTCGGTAATCAAAACGCCCAAACCGCGGTGCTTTAGTTGAGAAACCAAGTTTCTGATTTCTCCAACGGCAATCGGGTCAATACCGGCAAGCGGTTCATCCAATAAAATGAAATGCGGTTGGCTGGCCAAGGCACGGGCAATTTCCAGACGGCGTCTTTCACCGCCGGACAAAGCAATTGCCGGTGATTTTCTTAAATGGGCAATTGAAAATTCGGATAACAATTCTTCCAACATATTTTCGCGCTGGCTTTCGTCATCAATAACAATTTCCAAAATGGATTTGATGTTGTCTTCCACGCTTAAGGAACGGAAAATGGAAGCTTCTTGCGGCAGATAACCAATACCCATGCGGGCGCGGCGATACATCGGCAAATTTGTAATATCTTGACCGTCAATATGAACGTCACCGTAATCAGGCGTAATCAAACCGGTTACGCAATAGAAACAGGTGGTTTTTCCGGCTCCGTTCGGACCTAACAAACCCACAGCCTCTCCGCGTTTGATGTTTAAGGAAACATTACGCAAAACAGGGCGGTTTTTATATTTTTTACCAATGTTGAAAACTTCTAATTTAGAAACCGGTGCAGATGATGTTATTGTCATAATGCTTTCCTTTATTTATCTTTTTTTCTTTTCTTTGAAAATGCCGGATACACGACCTTTTGATGTTTTTCCTGCTATGATGCGGCTTTTTCCTGTGTTTAAGTTGGTTTCGGCAAAGTCGCCTTTGAGTTTGTTGCCTTGTTGATCAATCAACACATTGTCAAACAATTTGATAACGGCAATTTTGGGCAAGTATAACCCTTTGTCAGCCGTGACGGTGGCATCTTTAGTTACAATTTTGACATTATCATAGATTTCAACTTTGTCCATGGTCATCTTGTCATTTGCATCTTTTTTGAAAAAGGCAATCATCTTTTCTGAAAAGATTTTATTGTTATCTTTATCTGTGGCGCGTACATCTCCTAAGGCAATGGCTTTTTGTGCCGTTGGGTAATAGGTAATGCGGTCCTTGGCGGTGATAACTTCTTTTTCGGTTTTGAGTTTTGCCGGTTGTCCTTTTAAGATAACCTCATCTTTGACAACATCGTAATCCAGCGTGTCACCATACGCATTTGCTTGTGGGGAGGTCATGACAACATTGTCAACGGCATGAACTTCGGTAATGGTGTTTTTGCCGGTGGTGTCGTTCTTAGCATAATAGGCTTCCATGAGAGCCGCTTTAACAGACATATCTCCTTTGGTGGCAACCGCATTTCCGACGGCAGTCATTTTTTGAGCTTGAGAGTCCCAAGTAACTTCTTTATCGGCATTTAAAGTGATGTACTGAGCTTGAGCGGATGTTGCCCAACAAGATAGTGCTAAAGCGATATAAGCAAAAGTGCGCATCTTATTTCATTCCTTTTAATGAATCTTCTCTTAGTTTGATGAAAGTTTTGCCTTTGAATATGACAACTCCGGTTTCGGTATTCATTTCAAAAGCTTCTGAAGTTAAATCTCCGGCTTCGCCTTGGGCTTTGACCGGATGGTCGCTTTTGGCAATGTTTGTTTTGAAGTCATATAAAATATCGGGAACATTAACCGTCATGCCTTGCGAGTAGTAAATTTCGACATTATCGGTCAGCGTTAATGTATTGGCATTTTGATTATAAAATCCGGTGGGAGATTTGACATTAATCCAATCAATATCCGAGGAGGGAAGCATTCCATCGGGATTTGTAAGCTTGATGAGCTTTGAACCGGGTTGGGTTTCATCAATATTATCGGCGGTAAAATTATTAACGCGATTTTTCTTATCGGTAATGTTTAAGACCGTTTTTTCGACATGGAGTTTTTCCAGCTCACCTTTTTTGGGGAGAGTTACATCTAAAAAAATATCTTTTCCGTTATTTTGCAGAGACGGAAAAATTAGCAGCATGGCAACCAAAACAGCAGCAAAACTCGGCAAAATGAGCTTTGCCATTTGCACACGTCTGGTGTGCTTGCTGACGGGATTTAATATCGTCGGCTTTTTGTTTTTTCGAGATTCTTCATCAAAGAGAGAATCTATTTCTTTTACGTTAACCAAGATTACATTACTCCGGCGCGCAAGCAATCATGCATGTGAATAATGCCGATAGGCTTTCCTTCTTGTAAAACAAAGAGTTGGGTGATTCCTTTGCCGGTTGTGTTCATTGTGTTTAAAGCTTCTACGGCTAAAACATCGGCTGAAATGGTTTTGGGATTTCTGGTCATTACGTCTTGAGCCGTTTTGGTTAAAATATCTGGACCTAAGCAACGGCGTAAATCGCCATCGGTAAAGATGCCGACCAAGTTTCCTTCTTTATCAATCACGCCAACGCAACCCAGCATTTTCGAAGTCATTACAAGTAAAGCATCTTGCATCGGGGTATCTTCGTGAACCAGAGGCATTTCGTCACCTTTATGCATCAAATCAGCAACTTTTTTCAAGAAAGAACCAAGTTTGCCACCGGGGTGACGTTGTTTGAAATCGGTTTTGGTAAAACCTTTTCTTTCAAGCAGGCGAACGGCTAAAATATCTCCCAAAACCATGGTTGCAGTTGTAGATGAGGTCGGAGCCAAACCTAACGGGCAAGCTTCACCGTCATCGGGGAGTTTAAGCAAAATATCTCCGGCTTGACCCAAGGTGCTGTTGACATTTTTGGTCATGGCAATAAGAGGAATTCCATATCTTTTGCAGTATAGAATGATGTCGGAAAGTTCTTTGGTTTCGCCACTGTTTGAAATGGCAATGACACAGTCATCATTTGTGAGCATGCCCAAATCGCCATGGCTGGCTTCTCCGGGGTGAACAAAGAAAGAAGGTGTTCCGGTGGAGGCTAATGTTGCGGCAATTTTAGAGCCGACATGTCCGGATTTTCCCATTCCCGTAACAATAACACGACCTTTGATTTTTTGCATTAAATCAAGCGCTTGGGTTAGATTCTCGCTTAATTCGTCTTCCATCATGCGCAAGGCTTCAATTTCTTTATCAATTGTTCTTTTTGCAGAAATGATATCCGGATTTTCTGTGTTCATTACATTCCCCCATAATATTTTATTTTTAGGCAGAGAGTATTATTTTATTTTGCTAAAGGCAAGTTTTTTTTCACTCTTTATCTAAAATTATAGACTCAAAATAGACTCAACGAAAATGATTAATAAATCGTAAATAAAAGCTTTAATGCGAATCTGAGTCTGATTTTGAATGCAGCGCTATATCAATCCAGCGAGTCCTTATATGTAAAAAATAGACTCAAAATGATAAAAATTTGCATTTTAGGGGTTGACTATTTTGTTATCTGAATCTACTATGCCGAGACTCAGTTTAGAGGGAGGGCACGGGTGTGTCCTTTTACTTGTTTGAAAATTGAGCGAATTGTTTTAATTTTAATAACACTTAAGGAAATTGTGATGCCTACAATTAATCAGTTAATTCGTAAATCACGAACACCAAAAGTCAAGAGAAACAAAGTTCCGGCTTTGAAAGCTTGCCCACAAAAACGCGGTGTTTGTACAAGGGTTTACACTACTACCCCGAAAAAACCGAACTCCGCTTTGCGTAAAGTGGCTCGCGTACGTTTAACAAACGGCTTTGAAGTAATCAGCTATATCCCTGGTGAAGGTCATAACTTGCAAGAACACTCAGTGGTGCTGATTAAGGGCGGACGCGTTAAAGACTTGCCTGGTGTTCGTTATCATATCATCCGCGGTACTTTGGATACTCAAGGTATTGCTAAACGTCGTCAACGTCGTTCTTTGTACGGCGCAAAGAGACCTAAATAGGAGAATAGATAATGTCACGTCGTCATAGCGCTGTAAAAAGAGTTATTTTACCTGATGCCAAATATGGTGATAAGGTTGTAACCAAATTTATTAATAACATTATGGAGCATGGTAAAAAAGCTGTTGCTGAAAAAATCGTTTACTCAGCTTTTGATATCTTGGCTCAAAAAACCAAACAAGAAGCTTTGAAAGTTTTCTTCGACGCTCTTGAAAATGTTAAACCTGTTGTTGAAGTTAGATCTCGCCGCGTTGGTGGTGCTACTTACCAAGTTCCTTGCGAAGTTAGAGCTGACCGTCGTCAAGCTTTGGCTATCCGTTGGATTAAAGAAGCTGCATTGAAACGCTCCGAAACAACAATGACAGAAAGACTCGCTAACGAATTGTTAGATGCTGCAGCTAATAAAGGTTCTGCCGTTAAGAAACGTGAAGATACCCACAGAATGGCTGAAGCTAATAAGGCTTTCTCTCACTACAAATTCTAGTTCTAACTTTAATATAGGGAAAAAAATATGCCTCGTACTCATAAACTTGAATTGTACAGAAACATCGGTATCATGGCACACATTGATGCCGGTAAAACCACAACAACCGAGCGTATCCTATATTATACCGGTCAATCTCACAAAATCGGTGAGGTTCATGACGGTGCTGCAACCATGGACTGGATGGAGCAAGAACAAGAGCGCGGTATTACCATTACCTCTGCTGCTACAACTTGCTTCTGGAAAGGCCACAGAGTAAATATCATTGATACTCCGGGCCACGTGGACTTCACCGTTGAAGTTGAACGTTCTTTGCGCGTTTTGGACGGTGCCATCACCGTGTTCGACTCCGTTGCCGGTGTTGAACCTCAATCCGAAACCGTATGGCGTCAAGCTGATAAATATGGTGTACCTCGTATTTGCTTCTGCAACAAAATGGACCGTATCGGTGCCAACTTCTATCGTTGCTTGGATATGATTGTTGACCGCTTGGGCGCTCGCCCGTTGGCTTTGCAATTGCCAATCGGTGCTGAAGCTGACTTCACAGGCGTTGTCGATTTGTTGCGTATGAAAGCTATTGTTTACACAGGTGATACTGCAGATTCTCCGATTGAAGAAAGAGAAATTCCGGCTGACTTGAAAGACAAAGCTGAAGAATATCATCACGCTTTGGTTGAAACTGCAGTTGAACAAGATGAACAAGCAATGGAAGATTATCTTGAAGGTAAAGAAATCTCTATCGAAACTTTGAAAAAATGCATCCGTAAAGGTACATTGGCTCAAGATTTCGTTCCTGTTCTTTGCGGTACCGCATTCAAAAACAAAGGTGTTCAACCTTTGTTGGATGCCGTTATCGACTACTTGCCTTCTCCTCTCGATATTCCGTCAATTAAAGGTGTTAAACCCGGTACAGATATCGAAGAAGTTAGACATCCTGCTGATGATCAACCTCTGGCTGCTTTGGCATTCAAGATCATGAACGACCCGTTCGTTGGTTCTTTGACATTTACCCGTATTTATTCAGGTACTATGACTGCCGGTTCTTATGTTTATAACTCTGTTAAAGACAAAAAAGAACGTATCGGTCGTATGTTGTTGATGCACGCCAACAAACGTGAAGATTTGAAAGAAGCTCATGCCGGCGATATTATCGCTTTGGCTGGTTTGAAAGATACCACTACAGGTGATACCTTGTGCGATCAAAGCAAACCTATTGTTTTGGAAAACATGGAATTCCCTGATCCGGTTATTGAATTGGCCGTTGAGCCGAAGACTAAAGCCGACGTTGAAAAAATGGGCTTGGCTTTGTCTCGTTTGGCTATGGAAGACCCGTCTTTCAAAGTTTCTTCAGATCCGGATTCCGGTCAAACCATCATCAAAGGTATGGGTGAATTGCACCTCGAAATTATCGTTGATCGTTTGAAACGTGAATTCAAAGTTGAATGCAATGTCGGTGAGCCGCAAGTTGCTTATCGTGAAACATTTACCAAACCTTGCGATATCGAATACACCCACAAGAAACAATCTGGTGGTGCCGGTCAGTTCGCTAAAGTTAAAATCAAATTTGAACCGATTGAAGGTTACAATGGTTTTGAATTTGAAAACACTGTTGTCGGCGGTAACGTACCAAAAGAATACATCCCGGGTGTTGAAAAAGGTTTGCGTTCGGCTATGGATGCCGGTGTTATTGCCGGATATCCGGTCAGCGGCGTAAAATGTACCTTGTATGATGGTGCATATCACGAAGTTGACTCTAACGTTATGTGTTTTGAAATTGCTGCTCGTGCTGCCTTCCGTGAAGGTATGCGTCAAGCTAACCCGAAACTTCTCGAACCGGTAATGAAAGTTGAAGTCGTTACTCCGGAAGAATATATGGGTGATATCATCGGTGACTTGAACTCTCGTCGTGGTATGGTTAACGGTATGGATCAACGCGCTAATGCTCGCGTTATCGATGCTCAAGTACCGCTCGCTAACATGTTCGGTTACGTTAACACATTGCGTTCTTTGTCTCAAGGTCGTGCACAATTCACCATGGTGTTTGATCACTATGCTGAAGTGCCGAAGGATATTGCTGATAAAGTAAAGGCCAAAAACGCATAGTAAAATTTCGTTTTTGGCGGGAACCTAGAGCGATTATCTGCAGGTTCGAAAAATTCATGTACTTCTTGTACACTAAAATTTTTCTCACTTTGATAATCACTCTATCTTCCTCGCCAAAAACAAAATTGAAATGTAAAAGAGGCATCTAGAGCGATTTTGTTCAGACTCAAAAAATTCATGTACTTCAATGTACACTAAAATTTTTTTCGCTTCCAAAATCACTCTACCTGCTCCTCTAAAAACAAAATTTTGATTAATTTTATTTTTTTTATTTTAATTTTTTTATTTGGAGAAATCTAAATGGCAAAAGAGAAATTTGAGCGCACAAAGCCTCACTGCAACATTGGTACCATTGGCCACGTTGACCACGGTAAAAC
>CALXZK010000020.1 GCA_944393225.1 uncultured Alphaproteobacteria bacterium | reverse complement strand
GACATACATGAGGAAATTCATTACCCGATGGCAACGCACTAATCACCCATTATACATGATTTAAATAAATTGTGGAGGATGTGGTGAGTAGTAGGCGCCGAGGGAAAAAGTACCGCAGCGTACATAGACGTACGTGAGGAAACTTTTTACCCGATGGTAACGCACTAATCACCCATTATACATGATTTAAATAAATTGTGGAGAATGTGGTGAGTAGTAGGCACCGAGGGAAAAAGTACCGCAGCATACATAGACGTACGTGAGGAAACTTTTTACCCGATGGCAACGCCCTAATCACCCATTATATACGATTTAAATAAATTATGGAGAATGTGGTGAATAGTAGGCACCGAGGGAAAAAGTACCGCAGCGTACATAGACGTACATGAGGAAATTCATTACCCGATGGCAACGCACTAATCACCCATTATACATGATTTAAATAAATTGTGGAGGATGTGGTGAGTAGTAGGCGCCGAGGGAAAAAGTACCGCAGCGTACATAGACGTACGTGAGGAAACTTTTTACCCGATGGCAACGCACTAATCACCCATTATACACGATTTAATCTTTTCCTAAAGCCACATTTTTATTGATATATACACAAAGGATAATACCAAAAGAAGACATGACGGAAAGCATAACCGTACCACCATAAGAAATCAACGGCAACGGAATACCCACAACTGGCAACATACCCAATACCATAGATATATTGATAAAGATGTAAAGAAAATAGTTACAAGCCAAACCGATAGCAACCAATTTGCCGAAATAGCTATTGCTCTTCATCGCAAAAGAATAGGTATAAGCAATAATCAAAAAGTTTACCAACACAACAAAAACAGCACCAACCATACCAAACTCTTCTGAGAGCATGGTAAAAATAAAGTCAGTATGTTTTTCCGGCAAAAAGTTCAAGTGGCTTTGTGTTCCTTTCAAAAAGCCTTTACCGAACACACCGCCGGATCCCAAAGCAATTTTAGACTGAATAATATGATAACCGGCGCCAAGCGGATCTCTTTCCGGATCAAGAAACGTCAAAATTCGATTTTTTTGATAATCATGCAAGAAATGCCATGCAATCGGCATTGCTAAAATTCCGGCTAAAATAACCGCAGCAAATTTCCAAAGCTGAACTCCCACAACAAAGAAAATCATTCCTGCCGTAAACAAAAGCATCAAAGCCGTTCCCAAGTCAGGTTGTATCATCACTAAAAACGCAGGAAATAGCGTCATTAATGCCGGCGGAATGATACCGCGAATACTTTCAATTGCCTGCAAAGAAGATGTATGGAAATAACGCGCCAAAGCAAGAACGAGAGCAATTTTCATCAATTCTGATGGCTGAATTTTAATAACGCCCAGATTAATCCAGCGTTGCGCACCCATACCGATATGCCCTTCAACTTCCACCACTATCAACAAGAACAGAGAAGCAAAATAAAATAAATAGGCATAACGCATAAAAATACGAATATCCAACATTGCCAAAGCAATCATAATGCAAAAGCCAAAGGCAAAACGAATAAGATGATTCAAAGCCCACGGGCTCCAGCTTCCATTGGCGGCAGAATAAAGCATAACCACACCGGTTGCTGCCATCATCGAAATCAGCAACATATACATAAAGTTCAAGTTAAAGAACTTCTCGGTTAAGGTCATTGACTGATTTTTGATGGTTGTTTCATAAAACTTATACATGGACAAACCTCTTACTCTGAAGGCACAACGTCTTGTTTCAAATTGAGCGGAGTCATAATTTTTTCAGGCTCAATACCATGCAAACTGGTATCAAGTTTTACGGCTTCCAACAAAATTTTGCTGGCAATCGGAGCTGCTGCTTTAGAACCACCGCCACCATGTTCAACCAAAACGGCAACCGCATATTTCGGATTATCGGCAGGAGCATAGCCGACAAACACACCATGGTCACGATATTTCCAAGGCAATTCTTCTTGTTTCAAAATACGTGTTTGGCGCTCTTTCATGGTAATACGACGCACTTGGGTTGAACCTGTTTTTCCCGCCATTTTAATACCATGATAATCAAAGCGCGAACCATAAGCTGTTGCTCCGGGAATATTCACCACTTCGTACATACCTTCTTTAACCATATCAATATAGTTCGGATTAACATTGATACGTTTGATATGATCTTTTTCATAATTTGTCAGTTTGGTAAAAGTCGGTTTAACTTCGTAGCCACCGTTAGCCACGCGAGCCACCATGGTTGCAAGTTGCAAAGGTGTTGTCAAAATATAACCTTGTCCAATACCGGAAATAAGGCTTTCGCCTTGCTGCCAAGGTTCTCCGAAACGTCTCAATTTCCATGCTTTATCAGGAATAAGACCGGATTTTTCATATTCCAATCCGACATTGATTTTGCTACCCAAGCCAAAACGGCGAGCCATATCTGCTAATTTTTCAATTCCCAAACGCAAAGCCGTTTCATAAAAGAAAATATCGCAAGAATTTTTTAATGCTTCAATCACATTCAAATAACCATGTCCGATACGTTTCCAGCAGTGGAAAGCATGTGTACCCAAGGTCATTTTTGCGGCACAGAAAAAGCGCGTATCCGGTTTAATTGCACCAGCTTCCAAAGCAGCCAATGCGGTAATGATTTTGAAGGTTGAACCGGGAGAATATTGTCCGGAAATAGCCTTATTGCTTAACGGATTTTTTTCATTGGAAATAAGTTCTTTCCATTGGGCATTACTAATTCCCTGTGAGAAGACATTCGGGTCAAACGAAGGTGCAGAAACAAATGCCAAAATTTCACCGGTTCTAACATCAAGTAAAATTGCAGCGCCGCTATGTTCTTTTTCCATAAACAAATCATAAGCTTTTTCCTGCAAGCGTGCATCTAAGGTCAAATCCACGCGCTCACCCGGAATACCTTCATTTTTTTCAATTTCTTTCATAACGCGACCATAGGCATTTACCTCAGATTTAAGGTTACCTCCTTTTCCGCGCAATTTTTTCTCAAACAATTTTTCAATACCCGATTTTCCGATTTTAAATCCGGGGACTTCCAAAAGCGGGTCATCTTTAACGTCTTTTTCCGAAACGGCAGCCACATATCCCAAAACATGAGCCATTTTTTCGCCATAAGGATAATAACGTGATAAACCTTCATCAATAATAATTCCGGGTAAATCAGGTGCATTGAGCTGAATTTTAGAAACATCTTCCCAAGAAAGATTATCTTTAATCTTAATCGGCACAAAGCTTTTGTTAGATTTCAAATCTTTTTTAATGCGTTGTTCTTCAGCTTCACTAAGGGGCATAATTTTTTTAAACGCATCTAATGTTCCTTGCAAATTAGGCGTTTGCTCGGCAACAATCAAAGCTTGAAAATTTTGACGATTGGTTGCAATAACCACCCCGTTACGGTCATAAATCAGACCGCGTGGCGGCACCAACAATCGGGTTGAAATTCTGTTTTCATCAGCCAAAGTTTTATATTTGTCAGCTTGATAAACTTGCAAATAATAAAGGCGCACGATAATGCACATGAGCAAAAAGAACTTACCCAAGCCAACAATCAGCGAACGATTTATAAGCACTTTTCCTTTATCATTATCGCGATTCATATTACGCCTCGTCCTGAATTAAATAATTCTGCACAAAAGCGTTCACCAAAGACAAAATCGGATATGCCGCCACAGAAAAACAATAGCTGAACAACACTTGTACCATTGGCAAAAATTGCCCATAATAAATGGAAACGACCAGCCATTTACAAAAGAGTGTTAATAAAGACAAAATAGCAAAGCCATACCAAGTAACGATAAAAGGCTTGCCGTTAAAAAAGCGTCCCAAATTGAGCAACAAAAGATATAAAACCAACAAAGAAAAAATATTTGTTCCCATGGGAGCCGAGCTCAAAATATCTTCAATCAAACCCAACACAAAAACCGAGAACAAATTAAAAATATCGGGACGGTGAATAATCCAATAGTACACACAAACCAAGCCCACAGCAGGACGAATATTGGAAGACAAAACAAAATTGAGCGGCACATAAGACATCAAAATCATCAGCAAAGAAAAAAACATCGGCGACAAACGCTGAAAATAGCTTTTGACATTTTCAGCCATTTCATCTTGCAAAACAGTTCTGTCGTTGATGGATTGCAGACGTCTACTCATTATTAATCAGCCCTTCCAACCCATAATCAACAATACGAACATATTCCAAACTGTTCAAATTGCTATACGGTTTGATTGTCACTTTATTTTTTTCGATAGAAGAAATTTGACCGATAGGTAAACCGGAAGGGAAAACGCCTGCCACACCCGAGGTTATGATTCTGTCCCCGACACTAAGGTCGGCATCAAGCGGAATAAATACCATTTGCGGAATAGATGTATTATCACCGGCCAAGATTCCTCTGACTCTGTTTTTTTCAACCATAACGGGAATACGAGAGTTAATATCGGTAATGAGCAAAATTTTTGAATACATATTGCCCACTTTATCGACACGACCGACCACACCTCTGTCGCTTAAAACGACCTGACCTTTTTTAACTTTGTCAGAATCTCCGGTATAAGCAATAACCGAGTGAGAAAAAGCATCACCTTCTTCGGCAATAATACGAGCGGTCACATATTTTGCTTCCGGCGGAGCAACATAGTTCAACAAGTTTGATAATAATTTATTTTCCACTTCCAAGACCTTCATCTTATCATAAAGGTTAAGAAGTTTTTTGTTTTCTTCGCGTAAATCTTGGTTATCTTTATAAACTTCTTTTATCTCGCCGAAATAATCATACACACCGGCAACCATTCTTGCCGGAACCACCAACATATCGACAACCGGGCTAACCATATCTGTTGCCAAAGAAGAAGTTTTTTCCAAGATAACGCTTTCTGTCTTATTCAAAAGCATCAAAGCGAAAGCCGTCAGAAACAAAATCACAATTGCAAATTTTTTTGCCAAAATGCGAATATAACTCAGATGAATAAATAAGCTTCTGCGACGTTTCATTAAGCACTCACGTAAAAATTTTTTTTAATATAAAAAGGTTCGCTCCGTTTTTGCCTTATTGATTTTGGCAAAATCAAGAACGAACCTTATTTTTTAAGGATTAATACATTGAAGACAAGACGGACTTGAACTTATCAATGTTATCCAAAGATTTTCCGGTACCTTTAACAACGCAAGCCAAAGGTTCTTCGGCGATAGAAACCGGAAGTCCGGTTGCGTTGCGCAATACTTGATCCAAGTTAGTAAGCAAAGCACCACCACCGGTCAAAACAATACCTTTGTCAACAATATCGGCAGCCAACTCAGGAGCGGTGTGTTCCAAAGCAACTTTAACAGCTTCAACAATTTGAGCAACCGGCTCGTTCAAGCTTTCGGCGACTTGACGTTCGGTAATAACAATCTCTTTTGGTACGCCATTCATCAAATCGCGACCTTTAATTTCGATAGTGCGACCTTCGCCGTTTTCCGGAGCGCAAGCTGAACCGATTTCTTTTTTAATTTTTTCGGCACTGCTTTCACCAACAAGTAAGTTATGGTTACGACGAATATAAGAAATAATGGCGCTATCCATTTTATCACCGCCGACGCGAACAGAGCGGGCATAAACAATACCGCCCAAAGACAAAACGGCAACTTCGGTGGTACCACCACCAATATCAACGACCATGCTTCCGGTTGGTTCTGTAACCGGCAAATCGGCACCGATAGCAGCAGCCATAGGTTCTTCAATCAGCCAAACCTTACGAGCACCTGCGGCTTCGGCTGATTCTTGAATAGCACGACGTTCAACGGCAGTAGAACCGGACGGCACGCAAACAACGACCAGAGGAGAAACGAATGTGCGACGATTATGAACTTTACGAATGAAATATTTAATCATTTCTTCGGCAATTTCAAAATCGGCAATCACGCCGTCACGCAAAGGACGAATAGCATGAATATTACCAGGCGTTCTACCCAACATTTGTTTTGCTTCATTACCGACGGCCAAAACTTGTTTTTTGCCGCGATATTCTTCAATAGCCACTACGGAAGGTTCATTGAGGACGATACCTTTTCCTTTGACATACACCAAAGTATTTGCGGTACCGAGGTCAATGGCCATATCAGCAGACAGCCAGCCCATTACATTTGCAAACATAAATAACCTCTCTCGTCGATAAAATTTAAATTTATTAGCTTATTTTTATAACCATATGCAAGCAAGTGCAACAATTATAATATTTTTTTAACATCATTTATTAAATTTTTTTGTCCGCGATAACATTCTTTAATGAAAATATCGCTACGAAGTTTATTCATAAACCAAGTCCTCTGACGTTTGGCATATTGTCTGGTGTGCAATTTTCCTAATTCAACAGCTTCTTCCAAAGAACATTCTCCGCGAATAAACATCATCAACTCCGGAACCCCCAGCGCTTTCATTGCGGGTAAAGTATCCGGCAAATTTCGTTCTGCCAATTTCACAACTTCAGCCAAAGCACCTTGTTGCATCATTTGGTCAAAACGAGCAAAACAGCGCGCATCAAGTTCTTCTCTCTCTGGAGATAACTTAATAGAACAAAAATTTCCTTCGGGAAGTTTTTTAAGCATGGGACGAGCCTGCCATTCGGAAAGAGGAACACCTGTTTGCATATATATTCCATAGGCTCTCAAAACGCGAGAAGTATCTCCGTGATGAATGCGTGCAGCGGTTTTCGGATCCACTTCGGCAAGCTTATCATAAACATTTCTTAAACCGATTTGTTTGCACAAAGCGCGCAAATTTTCTCTGGTTTCTTGAGTATTTTCAGGAACAGTCGTTGTACCGTACATCAAATTACAAATATACATGCCGGTTCCTCCGACCACGACCGGAAGTTTGTTTCTTGCCCAACATTCGTGAATTTTTTCTACGGCCTTATCCAACCATTCCACAACGGTACCGTTATAAGACGGATCATAAATCTGATAGAGATGATGCGGCACTTTGCGCATATCTTCTTCCGTCGGACAAGCGGTAATAATCGGCATATCTTTATAAACTTGCATTGAATCGGCATTAATAATCTCGCCGTCAAAGAGTGAAGCTATTTCAATTGCCAAAGCAGATTTTCCGGAAGCCGTCGGTCCGGCAACAACCATAACCCTATTTTCTTGAACCATTCTGTTCTCCCCATTCCAGATGACGACATTCTGCGTGTTCTATCAATTGCGCACATAAATCAGCATAACTGATTCCGCAATATTTAGCTTGTTCCGGCACCAATGACAACGGGGTCATTCCCGGAGCCGTATTAATTTCAAGTAAGACCACGCCGTCTTGTTCATTATAACGAAAATCGCAGCGTGAAAGCATTTTGCAGCCGAGTTTTTGGTGCAATTTTTCGGCATAAGCCATACAAGTTTTTGTCACATTTTCAGGAATGGGAGCCGGCAAAACATGCATTGTCATACCATCGGTATATTTTGCCGTATAATCATAAAAAGAGCATTTGGCTTGCATTTCTGTCACAGCCAATGCTTTGCCGTTCAACACGGCACAAGTCAATTCATGCCCATCAATAAATTCTTCGATAATAATCTCTTTAGCATCATCTTCATAAAAAACCTTCTTGGCATCTTCTTCATTTTTAACAATAAAGACGCCGACACTGGAACCATCGCTGGCCGGTTTAACCACATAAGGAATTTTAATCTGAGTACCGAATTTTTTATATTCGCCGAAAGTTTTTTCTTCACCTTTGGCAACCTTAATTCCATAGCGCTCGCACACAAGTTTGGTCAGAGCTTTATCCATTCCCAGAACGGAGGCTTTCATTCCCGAGTGAGTATATGGAATTTGCAACAAATCCAACAATGCTTGAATTTCTCCGTCTTCGCCCCAATTTCCGTGCAGAGCGTTAAACACGGCATCAGGTTTTTCTTTTTTCAAAACCTCAATAAATTCATAAACATCATTCAGAGTAAAAGGAATAACATTATATCCCTTCTGGGTTAAGGCATCACAAACACCTTTACCGCTTACTAAACTAACTTCCCGTTCTGAGGAAAAGCCGCCCATTACGACCAAAACTTTTTTCTGCATTTTTATTATTTTCCTTTATAGAATGAATTTTTATGATAATATACCTCGCAAAGTTTTGAATATTTATTAAAAAATAAGGAAAAAAATGAAAAAATTTTATTTATTATTTTCACTTTTACTTCCCCTATCTAATGCCAACGCAGCTTTGGTTGAACATGACTTCACCGCCATTTTAGGTGTCTTTAATGCTAGTTCCACCAAATTTACTTATGAATTGACGCCTAAAAATTATGCCATTCGCTCCGAAGTCAAAACTGCCGGCGTGTTTGATACCTTATATCCATTCAAAGCGGTTTACTCAACCACGGGTAAAATCAAACAACAAGACTTTGAAACCACCAGTTATAAATACCAATCGCAATCTCGTTTTACCAAACGAACCAAAGAGTTGGTTTACAATGACAAAGGCGAGCCGATATACCGCTTAAGCTCCAAAAACGATGAAAGCAAAAGAGTTGAAATAACACCCGATGTTGACAACAAAGACACAACGGATTTACAAACTGTTTTTGCCAAACTCGCCAAACAATACAATGAGTTCAAATTTTGCGATTCGCGCATGGAAGTTTTTGACGGCAAACGTCGCTTTGATGTCATCTTCAAAGACGAAGGACAAGACACTCTAACCAAAAATGAATATTCTTCTTTTGAAGGTCCTGCCGCCAAGTGCTCTATGTATATTGACAAACTCAATTCAAAAGACGATGATTTGATGTGGGAGCTCACCTCTCAACATCCGGTTTATTTTTGGATTATGGAAGACAAAGAAAGCAAAATGCCGTTTATCGCCCATATTTTGGTAGAAGATACCCCTTTGGGCAGATTGGATGTTTACACAAAAAATATTACCGTTAAGGACAAATAAAGATGTTAGATAAAGCAGAATTACTTTTGCCGGCCGGTTCACTGGTCAAATTAAAAACCGCCATTTTATACGGAGCCGATGCCGTTTATGCCGGCACGCCGGATATGTGCCTGCGCGCACAATCCAAATTCACCATGGAAGAACTAAAAGAAGGCATTGAGTTTGTTCATGCACACGGCAAAAAAATCTATCTTACCTTGAATTTGTTCATGCACAATCGCGATGTTGAAAAACTGCCGACTTTTGTTGAAACCTTAAGACACCTTCAGCCTGATGGTGTTTTGATTGCCGACCCCGGCGTTTTTCAATATGTAAAAGACAACGCGCCCGAGCTTAATTTATTTGTATCCACCCAAGCCAACATTTGCTCTTGGCAAGCCGTTAAGTTTTGGCAAAATCAAGGCGCCAAACTCTGCGTTTTAGGTAGAGAAGTCACTTTTGATGAAATGAAAGAAATCCGAGCCAAATGCCCTGACATTTTGCTTGAATGCTTCATGCACGGTGCTATGTGCATGTCTTATTCCGGACGGTGCTTAATCTCCAACTATTTAGCCGACCGTTCTGCCAACCAAGGTAAATGCGCACACTGCTGCCGTTGGCACTATAAATTGCATTTGCGTTTGAAAGACGGTACCATCAAAGAGCTGGTAATTGACGAACACAATAAAGACAGCTTTGAATTTTTGTTGGAAGAAGAATTCCGCCCCGGAGAATATTTTGAGGTGATGGAAGATGAACATGGCGGCTATATGCTCAATTCCAAAGATATGTGCCTCATGCCCAGATTGCCGGATTTATTAAGCATCGGCATGGATTCACTCAAAGTTGAAGGTAGAAACAAAACCGAATATTATGCTGCCATTGTCGCCCGCACCTATCGTCAAGCCATTGATGATTGGTATGCCGCACCCGACACTTGGGATTACAACAAATATATGCCGGATTTATATACCTTGCAAAACCGCGGCTATTGCTTAGGCTTCCATGATGGCAAACTAACCAACATCAGCCAAAATTATGAATATACACGCACCTTGGGTGATTGGCTCTTTGCCGGTTCTATTGTTGAATGGCAAGGTGATGACGCCATTTTTGAAATCAGAAATTATATCAACTCCGGTGAAGAGATTGAGTTCTTGATACCCAACTCATTAGAAAATATCAAATTAAAGTTAGAAGAGTTTGAAGATGCCGTCACAGGAGAAATCACCCCGAAAGTTTCTGCCGGACAAGAGAAAAAGATAAGAATTAAACCAAACAGTTGGAATCGACCGATTGCAGAAATCAAAAAACTTTTGCCGCAATATGTAATTGCTCGTAAATTTGCGCCAATTCAGGGCGAAAATGCAACAATGCTTAATCATAAAAAAGCAGAATTTGATATTCTCTGCAACAATAAATAATTGTATTTCAATACAAAAATCAGAAAAGGGCTCATCTTTGAGCTCTTTTTTTTATTTAAATTATTGACAAATTTTGTCCATAAGACTAATCTACCCGAACATTTTGTATTTTTTTATTTTTATTGTTTAATTTTTTATTATTTTGAAGCTATGGAAGAAAAAAAACTCATTCGTTTTGAAAACAAATTTTTCTTTGTTGTTGGTGAAAAACTTTTCAACGCTCAAACCAAAGAAGAAGCAACAATTCCGTACACTTATGTACGTAATTATGTCAATGATAACATTTGCTACATTATCATTGGTAGTCGTTTTTTCAAGTATATCAAAGACAAAGATCTAGCTGTTGAAATTAAAACCGAATTGCTGTGCAAAGGTAACTTATTCGCATATTATCACACTGCAGTACCGGAGATAAAAAACAACTATGTTTTCATTCTGAAAGATAATGGGGTGAGCGCTGTGATTGGATCATCATTCCAACATATCCACGACAATTTATACAAAATAGGCCGCTTTGCCTACCAAATTGTCGATGATAATTTAGAAAAACTGTGCGAATGCATGGAATTCGAAAAAATTGGTGTTAGAATTGAAATTAGTGCCGAAGAAACAGGTGTCAGTGAAATGTTGGCCTTTAAAAAATTTGGCAAACGCTGGGAAGTTGTCAACCATTGGCGTCCCGGTAACATTGTTCCTTCTTCAAACACAAATAAGTCTAATCTCAAAAAATGAATACCATGAAAACTCAAGAATATCCTATCGTTCGCAAATGTATGAAAATGTTGGTTGGCTCATTTTCAATTCCTACCGAGGTTAAAAAAATCTTCGCTGAAAATGAAGATGAAGCTACGGCTGATGTGTGGTTTACACTTCTGGAAAACGAATTTTTGTGCCAATACATTTTGGCACCGGAGCTAAAACCCAAAGCTTTGACAACTGCAGTATTAGCGCTAACGCAAAATCAGGAGATACAAGAACAGTTGGATAACACCGCGTTCGCCTACCTCCAATATGCGGTTAAAAAGTATAATAGCAACAAAGCTCTGAAGTTTTTTTACCAAAACGAATTAAATATTCGTTTTAAGAAAAAAACGACCAAACTCGCAAGCCAGAAGATTTACGCTCGAGTAGTCAACTGGTTAGAAAAAAATTTAGAACACGACGTCATGTTGGACCATGCGGAAGAAATTGCTGACTTGATGAAAGTCATCATTTTCACAAAGTCGGCTATCATGAATGAAGAAAGCTTCCAGGAGCTTTTCTATGAAAAAAGATTAGACTTAATTGCATTAATGTAGTAAGCCTAACCTAAAAGAAAAAGAGGTACGGAAAACAAAATCCGCACCTCTTTTTTTATACGCGTTTGAAAACGCCATCTTCTATTGGCGGTAAAAAACTGCTGATTCGCCCAACCACAAACTCCACCTTATCCACGCGAGAAAAAGGTGAGCCGTTCTGACAAGCAATAATCATAGCATCAATTTTTTCTTCTTCACCGCGCATGGAAATCTCAACCGAGCCGTCAGCTTCATTATGCACCCAGCCGGATATTCCACCTATTTCTTTGGCGGTATTAATTGCCCAATAGCGAAAACCCACGCCCTGAACACGACCTTTTATTTTGATAAGAACTTCTTTAATCATGCCGCATCTGTTTTCAAAAACTTTTCAATTTCAATCAAATCTGCTTTGGCTCTTTCTCGGCTTTTTTCGGCATCTTCAACCTTACCCCATTTTTCAGCTTGCCAAAGTTCTTCCAAATATGCTGCCTGAAAAGCCTGCTCGGCATCTATTTTACCTTTCACCAAAGCGGCAGCAAGCATAACCGAACGCATATCCAATGCAGCCTTATAAAAAGCTATCAATTCTTTATCGGAAAACTTTTCCAAATAGCGTTTGAGTGCCACGCCGAATTTTTCTTCTTGGTCGGGAACATCGATGGAAGTAGAGGTCTTGAGCTGAATGTTAAGTTCTTGTCCTATCCAGCGCAAAACCGGAAACCAAAACTCATTTTGTCTTGCCGCCAATTCAGGATTATCATTCCAAAATAACAATACATCCGTTTGAGCAAACTCACACATTTTATCAATAATTTCTTGTTTGTTGAGTGAGGCATCTTTTAAGGCTGCTTTAAGTTCTTCTCCCACCATAATTAAAATCCTCCGTTTTTAAACATATTCCACATATCTTTGGCAGTATTTTTCAAATCTTTCACGCCTTTTTTAATTTCTTTTTCCGTACCTTTGTAGACATCTCTCGTCGTTGCTCCCACACCGGTCGGTTTAGGGAACATTGTTGCAAACGGAGTTCCTTGCAAAGCGGTATAGCAAGGAGAACCATCCGGATTAATAATCAATTTCTCACCCAGATAAGCCGTTCCTCCGGTTGCCACCACACCGATGACAGCACGCAAAGCTTCCTTATCATCCAAGCGAATGGTCGGATTTTCTACCGTTCCGCTGATACGCAGGAATGATGACAAGGCTTGCGCAATATTCGTATCAACAACTTTTCCTGAGAATGGCTGCAAAGTGAAACTGATTTTATCATTAACCAAATTAACATAACCATCGCTCACCAAGCTCATTTGTGCCGCATTCATGGCAATACCTTGCGGGAAAGTAGCGCGTCCGTTAGCAAAATCGGTACGAATAACGGCACAACGCACATCCATATCCATAGTCTTTTGTTTAAGGTGCAAAGCATCCAAAACTTGGGCCAAGAAATTTCCGGTAAAAAAGCTCAAATTACCGGTTTGAATAACCGATTTATCAAGGATAATTGCGGTCTGACCTTTCAAGCCTTCAAACACTTGGCGGTAGGTATTACCCGAGCTTTTCAAATCAATATAAACTGTCGTATCACCACCGCTTTTGATACCGAAGTCAGTACTGTTAATGACTTGAAATTCTTTATGCAAATTTTGCAATTTCAAATTTTTACTGTTTGCTTTCAGGCTCAAACTTTTGGCATTGGCATCAACATTAAGTTCAGACATAATTTGTCCGCCACTAAATGTCAGATTAAGAGGATTGATCGCCAATACACCGTTTTTCAATGCGCCCTTTACGACCACATTTTGCATTGAGAAAGCACTGTCTATAATCAAATTTCCAACCGACAAATCAAACACGGCATTAACCGTTTTCAAAACATCATACGGAATAGGCTCTGCCGGAATATAATTTGCAGCATTAGCCGAAGAAATAAGATTCAAACTTGGCAAAACCAAAGCTTGTTGTTGCGGCATAAACTTCTGTACATCAATTTGGTCGCTTTGCAAGTTGGCTCTGATATAAGGAACTTTTTGTGAAATATCGGCATCCACCTCACCGCTCATCACGTTTCCGGCAACCGAAAGCTGACTGATTTTGGTTTTCACATTATCCAAACCGCCATTAACCAAACCATCAAAAACAATCTCTGGCGCACCGAAATTTCCTTGCGGATTTACAAGTTGCAAATTGAGGTTATAGGTCAATTTTGAAAGCATATTGTTCAAATTACCATTGGCTTTGACAGCCATTCCATATGCTTTGACCTGCAAATTAATCGGATAAACTTTATCCGCCAGCGCCTCGGTAATTGAGCCGATGGTACCATTGGCAATAATCTGCTCTCCGTTATAGACGGCATCCACGTTAAGAGTAATCAAATCATCGGGGGTTGGAATAGATAAATCCAGATGATTGATAACCACCTCGGTTTTGCTTCCGCTTTGTGCATCATCATAAACAAGTGTTCCGTTTTCAATCTGCACCATTTTAGCAACAATGCTTGTGAGCATGGCATCTGGAGCGGAAGTTTCAGCTAGAGCCACTGTTTCTGTCGCATTGGCAACCGAAATCAGCCAACCGTTTTCGGCTTTTTTAACTGGTTGAGGCTGAGGTGCATTCAATGCCGGAAAATCCCAACTGGCATCACCGTTTTTTGCCACTTCCAAATTGATTTGCGGTTCTTCCAAAATTACCTTATCAATCACAATTTGCTTATTAAGCAACGGCAAAATGGCAAATTTCAAATCAAGTTTTTTCACCTTTACCATTTGCGGATTTTTAGCCCAAGACGGGTTAGCAAATTCCACATCTTCCAAAACAATCGTCGGAACAAGAGAAATTCCCAAATAAGCTTTCCCGTTCAAAGAGAGTTTGCGCCCGAGCTGCTCTTGCACCATTTTTTCGGCATAAGATTTATAGCTATTCAAATCAAAAGTTTTGATAAACACAAACACGCCGACAACCAAAACGGCAAACAAAATAAAGATTGTGCTAAAAAGAATTTTAAACAATTTTTTCATCTTAAAACTCCCTAAAACTTAAACCGAGCGCTTCTAAATCTGCCTTAAAATAGTCTGGCAGAGGTGCAGTTATAATCATCTTCTTTTGATATAAATCTGATAAATCAATTTTGTAGGCATGAAGGTGTAATTTATCACTGATATTGGCAAATTTCTGTCTTGTCTGACCAAAATATTTGTCATCACCGACAATCGGACAACCGATATATTCCATATGCGCACGAATTTGGTGTGTGCGTCCGGTGAGTGGTGCCGCAGCCACCAAAGCAAACTTAGCACCGGCATTATCCAAAACTTCAAACTCAGTCAAAGCCGGTTTTCCGTCTTTGGAGATGATTGATTTTTCGCCCACTTTTTCTAAAGCTACTTTAATTTCACCGTTCTGCTGTTTGGGACAGCCGGCAACCAAGGTCAAATATGTCTTTTGCAAATTATGCTCACGGAAAGCTTTTGTCAGCATATCGGCAGATTTGCGATTACGTGCCAAAATCAAAATTCCGCTGGTATCTTTATCAATACGATGCACGAGTTTGGGTTTCTCTTCCTGTCCAAAACACAAAGCTTCAAGCATACCGTCCACGTGGCGCGTGGTGTTGGTTCCGCCTTGCACTGCCAAACCCGAAGGCTTGTTCAAAGCAATGATATTGTCATCTTTATAAATGACCATCGATTGAATATAAGCGGCATCTTTAGCGGATATACCTTTGCGCTCTTGTGTTGCATTGGCTTCATTATCCAAAGGCGGCACTCTGATTTCTTGTCCGGCAACAAGTTTAAGTGAAGCTTCAGCTTTTTTACCATCCACTTTAATTTGCTTGGTACGCAGAAGCTTTTGAAAACGGCCGAGCGAAAGCCCCGGATAATACTTCAAAAACCAACGGTTCAAACGCATACCGTCATCAACATCTTTAACTTTTTTAATCTCTACACCGGACATCAGATTCCCTTTCTTAAAAACTTATCAAAGTGTAGCGGAAGGGAGATAAAAAAACAAGCGAATTTAAAACAAAAAAAACGCGAATTTTCATCCGCGTTTTTGTCTTTTTTTAGCTTCTCTTTTTTTAGCTTCTCGCTCACGTTTACGACGTTGTTGACGAGAAAGCGGAGCTTTGTTTTTTTTCAAAACGGAAACTTCTGGGGCTCCGACTTCAATACCATATTCTTCTTTCAGCACTTTCATCAAATTTTGCGTCTCAGAAGTTTTTGAACCGAGCAGACTTTGGGCAAACTTTTTTACATTGCTCATAAACACAAATTTTTAAGATTAATAATTTTTATTTAGGTGCAAACTATCACAGATAATAAAAAAAATCAACCTAAAAACAAAGCTTGCCGATTTTAATTCCGATAAACAAAAATCCGATTCCCAAAACAAGAGAACCCAAGAGATACAAAAATCCTTCCATCATTTTGGCATTGGTCATCAAGTTACCAAAATCAAGCATATAGATTGAAAAAGTGGTAAAACCACCGAGCATACCGGTAATAACAAAAGCTCTCACTTCCGGACGCAATCCTGCTTTGTTGGCAAAATATTCAAAGGCAATACCAATCAGCATGGCGCCCATCAAGTTCACACTCATCACCGCCCAATGATTACCGATTTTAGAGCAAACCAAATGACGGAGAATAGAACCCAATCCGCCCCCTAAAAACACACTCAAAAAAGTTGTCATTTTTCACTGTCCTTATTTTGATTTTGTTGTTGCGCTTTGGTACGTTGTTTTTCAGCGCGCAAACGCTCAAAATATTCCACTCTTTTCTTAATTTCTCTTTCAAAACCGCGGTCAACCGGAAAATAAAGTTTGGTATGACGCACACCATCCGGAAAATAATTAGCTCCGGAAAAACCATCTTCGCAATCAGGATCGTATTCATATCCTTCATGATAACCTAAATCGCGCATAAGTTTGGTCGGGGCATTCAAAATATTTTTCGGCGGCATGAGCGAACCTGTTCTTCTAGCCAAATCGCGCGCGGCATAAGTTGATTTATACAAAGAAGCCGACTTGGGTGCCGTTGCCAAATATGCCGTGAGTTGATAAAGCGCTAAATCTCCTTCCGGCGAGCCCAAACGCTCATAAGTTTGCCAACAAGAAATAGCTTGTGTCACGGCATTAGGGTCAGCCAAAGAAACATCTTCAACGGCAAAGCGTGTCAAACGACGAAAAATATATTTCGGGTCTTCACCTGCTTCAAGCATACGTGCCACCCAATACAAGCCGGCATCCACATCAGAACCACGCAAAGATTTATGTACGGCAGAAATCAGATTATAATGCCCGTCACGACCTTTATCATAAATCGGCGCACGCGAACGGATAATCCGCATAATCGATTCTTTATCAAAAATCTCCTCAGGTTTTGCATATGACCAAACCGATTCGGCTAAATTAAGGATATAGCGTCCGTCACCATCTGCCGTATCTTTCATAAACTGGCGTGCTTCTTCATCTACAGGCAGCTTTTTACCCATTTCTTTTTCGGCTCGGGTTAAAAGCACTTCAAAGTCATCTGAGGTTAAGCGGTTCAGCACAAAGACCTGACAACGAGAAAGCAAAGCGGCATTAAGTTCAAAAGACGGGTTTTCGGTTGTAGCACCGACCAAAATTACCGTACCATCTTCCACATATGGTAAAAAGCCATCTTGTTGCGATTTGTTAAAACGATGAATTTCATCGACAAAAAGCAACGTACCTTTGCCCTGTGTTGCTCTTCTTTCTTGCGCATATTGAAACACGCGCTTCAAATCGGCAACACCGGAAAAAACGGCAGAAATCTGTTCAAAATACAAATTTGTATGTTCGGCAATCAAACGCGCGATTGTTGTTTTGCCGCACCCCGGAGGTCCCCACAAAATAAAGGAAGTAATTTTTCCCGACTTTATCATACGACCAAGCGGGGCATTCTCACCGACCAAATGGTCTTGCCCCACCACTTCTGACAAAGACTGCGGACGCAATCTGTCTGCCAGCGGACGTTTGATAGTTGTTGAAAATAAAGTTTCTTCCATTTTTTTACCGATTCGTTATTAGAATAAGCACACCTTAGCAAACTTTGCTTTAAAATAACAGTCCTTTTTAAAATTTAAGAACAAAAATAGAACTTTTTTTATTTTTTCTGAAAAGGATTGGCGTTTTCTTTAACATCGGAAAAGTCAAAAGCATCTTCGCTCAACCACCAATCTTTATTATCTGTATCCGCGATTTCCTTGCTGTTTTGCCAACGTGTAGAAATATCATCAGCGAGCACGCTTTCTTTATCTCCGACTTGTTCTATGGTCTCTACCGCCTCTTCATATTTATCTTCCAAATAAATATCAATATCTTCAACATTTTCCAATTTGCATCCCGAATTTTGCAAAACATCGAGTAACTCGGGAGTTTCCATATCTTGAACATTACGCTGACGCAGCAAATTTTCATCAACAAAATAAGCTGTATCCAAAGTTGCTTTGCGCTTCAAATTATCAAATGCCAAGAAATAAGCTGAACGAATTTTAAATGGCATACGATAAAATGACGGTACCAACAAAATCTCATCGCCTTGCTCCAACAAAGGCTTTTTAATGGAAGATAAATGCTTGGCAACCTTTCGATAATAAGTTGCGTTGGCAATAGACATTTGAGATGCTGTTTTTGGTGTTGAAGCCACAACGCCTCCATTTGCCATCTTCTGCAATTCAGACGCAACCGCAGATAAACTTTCAGATAACAAAATTTTATACTGAGTTTTATTGATAAGGCTTTCCATAGCGTTTTCAGAATATTTCAATTGCAAATTTGCTAAAGATTCTGCCGTCAATACAAAAGCCATATTTTGTTTTTCAGCCTCATTCAAAGCCTTTGTTAATGCCTTATATTCAGGTTGTTGCTCCAAATTATCAAACAACCACAAAAGCGGTCTTTCCTCTTCTTGCAAAGGATGCGTGATAGCATGATGCAATGCCATATCAACAAACAATTTATTGATAAAATTAACATTTTTATCGCCTGAAACACAATAAACCGTTTGTACCTTTTCCGCATAAGTTGTTCTTAATTGTGACATTGTAAAATCACTGGTCGATGTTCTTTCTCTGACTGCCGAATTGCGGAAAACACTCAAGGGATTAAACAACATCGGAAAGATAACGCTTCTTTGCTTGCGAGAAAGATAGAAAAGCTGCTGTAATATCTCGGTTACATTGTCATCATAACCAAAGAACTCGGCTTCCTGTAAACAATATTCCAAAACAATTTTCCACGCATCAACAGCGCCTTTTTCTTGAGCTTTTACCAATAAGAAACATTGTAAAAGCCAATCGGCAAACATCGACAGACACAATTCCTTACCCTGCCATGCTTGAGGAACACCTTCCCAGCTGCCAATCGGTAAATAATTATCTTTGCTCAAAGTTCCTTGTTGCAAATTTTCAATCGCTGGAGTGGCATATTCTTGGTTCATAATCACATAATAGCTAAGCAATAAACGTCTGTCGTCACTGCTTAACTTACCTCGTTCTAGCAACATCCCCAAAAAATAATCATTGGCGGCAGCACGTTCAATTTTAGCCACAAAAAAGCTCAATAAACCAAATAAGGCACGTCCCGCCAACAAGGGCCAATAATCATCATTAAGCATTTCCGTTTTGACGTTGTGCAAAATAAAATACTTGGATAACCCTTTCAAATAATTATCCCGAGCCTCGCCTTTAGCCGGCATTTCTTTAATCGACAAAGGATTCCAGCGCGGATAATATTCATTCTTTAACGGTGCATCGGACAAGCCCCAATTAAAATAAAAAACAGGACCCAAAGTAGCACGATGCCCGCTGGTATATTCTGCCAATTCATTTTGTGAGCTGACAGCAAAGACACAACTATCATCAGCTTTCAAGATAGTCGGAATACAAACGGCAGAAGTTTTACCGCCGCTGACATTACCAAGAGCTAACAAAGACTGATTTTCTGGCATTTGCAGGAGTTCACCATCAGCAAATCCCAAAACGGAATATTCACCGGAAGTCAAACCTTTTTCGACCAATTTTTGCTCGGAAGAAAAATTAATCGGTTTCATTTTTTCTCGGCACTTTTTATAAAGAGGGGCACCTTTCCTTACCAAAAACAGCATCAAAATTACCGGCAATATCAGCGGAATAAACTGTGCATCGGATAATTTATCTTTTTGCCAAGAGTGCCAAAAACCTTCACCCCAATGAGCATAAACTTCAAATAAGTATAAAGGATTAAAAATAACCTTATGGGCAAAAGAAAGAGCTTCATGAAAAACTTGCAAGCTGAAACCTTTTTGAGCCAGACGTAATAAAGCTATCAAAAAAGCCGCAAGCAAGAAAAATCCCAAAACAACAAAAAATATCACCAAAAGCTTTTTCGTGGCAACTTTCAGTGATACTTTCCAATTATTATTTTGCATATTATCCAATGCCGCAACCTCTCCTATTCACGACCTCTGTCACGGTTCATAAAGCGTTCGATATCAACACTTTTCTTTTGTTTTTCCGGACTATTCTCAACAACTTTTTGTTGCTCATGTTCTTGCTCTTTACTAACCTCATTTTGAAACTCATATTTCTTGGCAGCAAGCTTTTTGCGCTCTTCTTCCTTGCGCTGCATGATACGCTCTTTCAATTCTTCATTACGAGCCTTTGTTTCATCTTGGCGTAATTTTTCTTCTTTAATTTGAGCAACAATTTCTTCCCCTTCCAAAGGTGGTTTGGGTTTACCGGCAGACTTTCTGAACAGCTTCATTCCCGATTCGACCAATTTTCCGATATCCAAACCTTTTTCTTTGGTCACATCCCATACACCAAACTCTTTGCCGTTATCATAAAACAAGTCGTGCAAATCAATACCGTTACTTTTCTTTTTGTCTTTCTTTTTAGGTGCAAGAAGTTTTGCCAATTCTTGCGGTGACGGGGGATGTCCGAGAGCTTCGGCAATCTGTGCCGGAGAAATAATACATTCACTCAAGTCCAATTCCCAAATTTTAACCCCGCGCATAGAACATCCGGTAAAATCCACACCGCGCAAACTAACTTTGGTTAAATCGATTTTGGTCAAATCCAACAAAGTTAAGTTGAGTTTGGTCAAATTGAGCTTATGCGGAAAATAAATTGCCATATATTCGATCAAAGCCTGCAACTCTTCAATACCAAGTTCATCAATCTCGATACCGAGCAAAATTGCTTCTTCCAAATTGGCTTCGGTTAAAGTCACACCGTTAAGTTTGGCGCCGGTAAAATTAGCTCGCGTTAAATTAGCACCAGCAAGAATAGCACCGGTCAAATCAGCTTGAGATAAATTAACATCCGTCATATTGGCGCCGCTTAAATCAGCTCCGCGCAAAATAGCACCGGAAAAATCAGCACCGGTCAAATCGGCTGCCGAAAAATTGGCATTTGTTAAATCTGTTTTAGCAAAATTTTGTTCTGCCAAAACTTGTCCGGCATATTCTTTACCTAAACCGCTCTTAATTCCTTCCGGAATTTTGAACATTTTTTGATCGACGGCAATTTCTGCCATAGAAATTTGAGAAGGACGCAGTCCCTCACTTTTTTGCGGATGAGCAACGGGAGCTTTTTTAGTAGCCGAAGGTTTAGGCTCTTGAGCTTGAGGTTTTGCTTTAGGCTCTTCTTTCACTTCATCTTGAGGAAAATTTTCTTGATTAGAAACGGCTCGCCAAGAATAAGTCAAAGCCGTATCATTCACTTTTTTCGGTGGGTATGCTTGTCTGGATGATGAAAAATCGAACACATTTTCATCACTTTGCCTATCTTTACGCGGCGGGATAAAAAATTTATTCTTGAACTCAGACATACCTCAAACACTTTCTGCAACCAGACAATCTAGGTAATAATAAAATATTTTCGCAATATTTACAACAATTTTAACATTATTTAGAGCGTAAAATACATTCTACCTTATCAGCACGCAATTTATTGCAAATATCAAGCCAACCGCCGTTTTTAGACTTAAGTATCAATCGATACATCATTTTTCCGCCTTGCATAGAGCTTTCGATTTTCGGTTTAACCAAAGCAAATTCAGGATAAATTTCTCTAAGCATTTGCCATTCAATATTGGCATTTTCTTTTTGGCGATAAGCTCCGAGTTGCATAACCGGAAGTTTATTATATTCTGCCCCCACATAAGGATCAAAATCACCCAAAGGTTTCAACGGCAAAGTTATTGGCTTTTCTTCTTTTTTACCGCTGTGGTCTATCAAAATCTCGAGCCAATTATCTTCTTTTGCCCAAGTATTTCCGGTGGTTTTCAAGACCTTGGCATGATTTTCGGCTTTAGCAAGCATCTCAATCATATCTTGATTAAATGCTTTTTTAAGAGCGGTTTCAATCGGTACGATTTTCTCTTTCAACAAACTTTGGGAAAAAGGAGATAATCCGGCATGAAAATATAATGCACGCAAAGCCATGGCTCTTTCCGAAGAAATTTGTGTTTGCATCCATTCGGCATCATCAAGCTCCAAGCGTTTATTAATTAAAGCATTCAAAGCTTCTCCCGAAATATTTTTTTGACGTTCTTGTTTACGAATTTCATCACGCAAAGATGCCGCTTTATTAGCCGCTGCCACATAATCAAAATCAGCCGTACGCACCATCATATAATCAAGTTCAATTTGTACCATGATGGCAGCACCCAATTGTTCAAAAGCTTGACGTAATGCAGCCGATTTTAATTCTAAATCTTGTTCAGATAAATATGCATTAACTTCCTCAACCAAAGCTTTGGAAAGTTTTTGCGCCGTATTAACCAAACTTTGTTTATAGCGTTGTGTATTTTCATCCACACCGTTAATATCCAAACGCATGGTTTCCGGATAAGAAGCTTTTGCCTCTTGCAGTACGTTGCGAGGATTAAATCCGTAAATAGACTTACGAGCCAAATCAAACTCGATTCTGTTATCTACGGCTGTATTTTGAAAAGTTTCCAGCTGATTCCTTTTATCAAAATCTTGCAATTCATAAAAGTTTTTGCCTTGCAAATGCAAATCTTGACTTTCGGCTTTGGTCAAAGTTGCAAAATCTTTAACTAAAGCCATCAAAAAGACTTTCATTTCTTGCATTTTATGGATGGAAACTTCTAATGTTTTTTTATATTCCAAATCAGCCTCGGACAAGCTCCCTTTTTTAGCCAATTTGGCATCAAGATTCTTCACGCTTTTTTCTTGTGTGGCGATTCGTCTATCAAGTTCTTTAATTTTGCGTTGCGCAAAAAGTGTATCTTGATGCGCTCTGATGGTTGCCAAAGCCAATTGTTGAGCTGCCTTTTGATAAATATAAGACTGTATATAGCGAACATTGGTTGTTAAATGAGAAGCCGCATATACAATGGCTAAATCCAAATCGCGAGAAGCATCGTAAAAGGTCGGCTGAGCATTGTTCTTCACATCTCTCAATGAAGCAAAAAACTGGTCTGCACTTTTTCCTGTGGTATCTGTAACCGCAAGTTTATAAAGATTTTTATTTGCGGAAGAAACATTATATTTTGTTGCGCGAGCCATAGAGGTATATACGTTCAAACGCCCTTTAACCGGTTCAACATCCAAAACTTCGGGTTGTTCAACAATCAATTTGGGTTTTTCTTCTGTTTTGGGTGCCGGAGAAGAACAAGAAGCAAGCAAACCGGCAAGCAGAAAAGGAACAACAGACAAAGAAATAATGTTTTTCATGGCACGTGCTTTCAGTGTAACAAACATGTAACAATATGTAACAAGAATTTAAAAGATTTTTATCAAAACTTTTGCTAATAGTAAACTAAATAAATCAGCAAACTTAAATTTAAGGAATAAAAAATCATGACAAACACAGTTAAAGTCGCCGTCATTGGCGCCGGTATGATGGGCAGAAACCATCTTAAAACATATAAAAATCTTCAAGGTGTAGAACTGGTCGGTGTATATGATATTTTCCTCGAAGCCAGAGAAAAAGCAGCTGAGATGTTTGGCATCAAAGCATTTTCATCTTTAGAAGAAGTTGCCGCTAGTGTTGACGCCGTCAGCGTTGTTACCACTTCTGTTACTCACGCTGATGTTGGTGAATTTTTCTTAAACCGCGGCATTCACTGCATGATGGAAAAACCGCTTGCTACCACCGAAGAAGGTTGCAAACGCTTGATTGATGCCGCAGCCAAAAACAATGTTACCTTGCTTGTCGGTCACATTGAACAATTCAATCCGGCTGTTGAACAAATGCACAAAATTTTGCATGACACAACAAAGATTCGTTCTTTAACCGCACAACGTATGTCTGCTGCCAGCGGTCGTATTACTGACGTAGATGTTTCTATGGACTTGATGATTCACGATGCCGAAATCATTTTGTCTTTGGTACAATCTCCGATTAAAAGCATTCAAGCCGCTGCCGTTACCACACCGGATCATCCGGAAGGCAAAGATTACATCACCGCTTTATTAACATTTGAAAACGGTGTAACCGCCAATATCACAGCAAGCCGTATCACACAAGCTCGCGTTCGTACCTTAACCGTTACAACCGACACCAACTACATTGATATGGACTTCATCAACCAAAGCATCAACGTTCATTCTCAAGGTCGTATGCCTTATGTTAACCAAGAAAGCATTCCTGATTGGATGAACTATGGTCTGAAAGGCAGTGTTGAACAATTGTTCATTCCGACCAATCAACCTTTGACCGCAGAATTAACTCACTTCATCAACTGCGTCAACGGCAAAGAAACACCGCGTATCACCGGTCAAAATGCATTAGATGCTTTGCGTGTTATCTGGGCTGTTCAAAAGAAATTGGGCTTGTGGCAAGAAGAAGAGAAACAAAATATTGTTTCAGCTGCTGCTTAATAAACAATTGCCAAAAGCAAAGTTTTATAATAAAAAGGGGGATAAGTTTTATCCCCTTTTTTGGTAAAAATACATTATGCGTTACAAACTAACATTAGAATATGACGGAACAAACCTGCTCGGTTGGCAAAGGCAACTAGACGGTCCTAGCGCTCAAGAATATCTGGAAACGGCAATTGCTTGCTTCACCGGTGTTGAAAAGGTTTCGGCCGATGAAAAAGGCAACGTCTATAATCCTTTTACCATTTATGGTAAAGAGCCGCAAATTACCGTTCAATGTGCAGGCAGGACAGACGCCGGCGTACATGCTTTGTGTCAGGTTGCGCATTTTGATCTGGATAGAGATATTGATGAGTTTAGAATGTTGCAAGGCTTAAATCATCATCTTCGCAGTCAAGATATTGCCATGAGTGTCTTGAAAGTTGAAAAAGTATCGGACGATTTTAATGCTCGTTTTTCAGCCAAAGGTCGAGGCTATATTTATAAAATTTTGAACCGCCGTTCCTTCCCTGCTCTGCAAAAAAATCGTGTTTGGTGGGTACCATATCCTTTAGATGTCGAAAAAATGCGCGAAGGCGCCAAATATTTGCTTGGTCAACATGATTTCACTTCTTTTCGTGCGGCAGCTTGTCAGGCAAAATCGCCGATAAAAACGCTGGATAAATTGGACATCATTCAAAACGGCGAAGAAATTGATTTTATTGTTGAGGCAAAATCTTTTTTGCATCATCAAGTCAGAAACATGGTCGGCACCTTAAAAATGGTTGGCAATCACCAAATTAAGCCGGAAGATGTCAAAACCATTTTGGAAGCCAAAGACAGAAGAAAATCCGGTCCCAACGCACCGGCTTGCGGCTTATATTTAAGCAAGGTTGAATATTAAAAATCAGCTTCTGCTTGGCAAACTTCGCAAACAATATCATAAGAAAAACCGGCGCGAGCCAATGCTGCCATATCTTTTTGCTTATACTCGACCTGTTTATCGGCAGCACGAAAACGTCCGATTCGTTTTTTCTTGGCAAATTTGAGAGCTGCTTCCAATTCATCATATTCTTGCTCATCGAGCAGCTGGTTAACCGTATCTTCGGCAACGCCCTTCTCTCTGAGCTTATTTTTAATATAGCGAACGGATTTTCCCATTGCTTGATAGTCTTTGATTTTGAGCTCGGCAAAGCGCTCATCATTCACATAATTAAAGCGGCTAAAATCGGCTATAATCTCTTCAATCCAAGCATAGGCTTGATGTTTATCAAATTCTTTATTTTGGTAAGCATAGTCATTCACGCGCTTTTGCAAAACTTGGCGCAAATTGGCAACCGAAGTTTCATAGCGTTTGAGATAATAGAGCGCAATATTCTTCAAGCGTTGCTGTGTAATTTTTTTCAAAACTTTTTTCTTTAATGTTTTTTCCGGTTCATCAAACAACTTGCAAACTCCTCAAAAAATCACTACATATTAGACAACATAAATCTAAAAATTCACTAAATAAGGGGAAAAATTTTGAACAACTTTGATTCTTGCACCTCGTTCCACATTGAAAACGGCGCCTTTCGCGGTCGTTTGGTTAGATTAAACAAAGTGATAGACACCATTTTGCAAAAACATGAGTATCCTTTGCCGGTTTCAGCCGTCATTGCCGAAAGCTCTGCTCTTGCTGCCATTTTAGCAAGTTCTATCAAATATGAAGGACTGTTCACTTTGCAAACCGAAAGTAACGGTCCGATTTCCATGGTCGCTGTCGATGTAAAATCTGACGGAACCATGCGTGCCTGCGCCAAGTTTGATGAAGAACACTTACAAAAATCGCAAGCTTTAAGAAAAATGAGCGGCGAAATTGAACCTGCTCCGCACCTGATGGGAGAAGGTCATTTAGCTTTCACGGTTGACCAAGGCGCCAACACTCAACTTTACCAAGGTGTTGTTGACTTACAAGGCAAAAACTTAACCGAATGTGCTTTGAGATATTTCAAACAATCAGAACAAATTGACACTGCTTTACAATTGTTTGTTCTTCCGCCGCACGGAGAATCAAAGAGCTGGAGCGCAGCCGGCATCATGATTCAAAAAATGCCGAGCAAAGGCGGTAAAGAATTTTTGGATGAAGATGCTGCCCAAGATGCTTGGAACCAAGCCCAAATCTTTTTACATTCTTTAACCGCTGATGAAATTTTCAATGCCGACCTAAGTGCCGAAGAAATTTTGCATCGCTTGTATCATGACAACAATCTGGTCATCACCAAGAGCTTGGACTATAAATTCGGTTGTCGTTGCAGTCGTGAAAAATTGCTCAAAACCTTACGCTCTTTTGACAAAGAAGAGATTGAACATTTAGCAGAAAATGGGAAAATTGAAGCCGAATGTCATTTCTGCGGCGAAAAATATGTTTTTGACAAGGGAGAAATTCTTGCGCAATAAGCGTTAACCACATTTTAATTTATAAATCATATTGTAAAGACAGAAATATCAATTTTATGGATTAAGAAAATGAAAATGTTAAAAAGAATTTTGCCGCTTGTCTTGATTGTATCTCTTGTTTCTTCTTGTGCTTTGTTCAAAACAACCGAAGAAGAACCGGATAACTATCGCATGCCGCGTTTTACCAACTTAGAACCGATTGATTTGAAAGTAAAACAAATCGACATCAATTCTGAGTTCACACCGTCATTCACTCGTCCGAATGTTGAACATTTGTTCCCGATTTCAATTGAAAAAACAGCCAAAGTTTGGGCTCGTGATCGCTTAAAAGCTGTTGACTTCAGCAGTGATAAAATTGCCACTGTTGTTATCAAAGATGCCAGCGTCACCGAAGAAGTTGAAAAAGCAAAAGAAATGTTCACCAAAGACCGCATCAAATATCGCGCCAACTTAGATGTTGTCATTCGCATTACCGATACCCAAAGCTTGTCCAAAGCCGAAACTGAGGTTATTGCATGGCGCGAATTGATTATTCCGGCCGATACGGACATTGCTGAAAAAGAGCAATATTGGAACTCTATGGTCACCAAATTGTTCAATGAATTTAATGCTAAAATGGATCAAAACATTCATAGATACTTAAATGCTTATATTGAAAACAACGAGCATATTGAAAGTTTTGAATAACCAATAAGCTAAAGAATAAAAAAAAGTCCCCGCAACGAATTCGTTTGGGGATTTTTTTTAGTTCAAAACGGCGTTTTTGCGTTGATGAGATGTAGCCAAAGACAAAGTCGGGATTAAAATGTCTTTGGTAACTTGCCGTTTTTCATCAACGATTTTACAACTTCCATAAAAAACTGCATTATGAGAGTCTATCGGAGCTGTTGACGTAAATTCAAAATACTCACCTGGTTCGAGCTCAGGAATTTCTCCCTTGAAGCCCATGGAATCATCGCAATATAAATGACCTTTATCATCGCTGATATTCCAATTTTTACCGAGCACTTGAATCTTATGTTTTGAATTATTCTCAATGCAGAGATAGTATCCCCACAAATTACCCTGAGCCGATTCTTCCACCAATACCGGACAAGCCGAAACGGCGATATCATCAGTAACTCTTGTTTGCATTTCACTATCAAAATCTAACATATCAAAAACCTCAAAACATAAATTTTATTTTGTGTTAATGATTCCTTAACTTTTTTTGATTCGCAAACAGAGTCTACGTTATCCCCAAAGTTTTCCTCAAGAAAAATAAGAGTCAAAATTTATGTTTGACAACTTTGACGAGTCCATTGTTACTAAGCTCGAGTCCTTTAAGAAGATTAGAAAATATCATAGGTGCAGAATAAAAGGATATAAAATAATAAAAAAGGGAGTGCGCAAACACTCCCTTTTTTAATTCAATATAAACGTAATTTCCACAAGGCACCCCAAAAAGACGGAAAAGTAAGCGCCACAAGGCACCATAAAAAGGCGTTATATGAGGAAGATAGAATTTTCAAAAAGTTCTTCAAGGCACCCGAAAAATGGATTATACGAGGA
>CALXZK010000019.1 GCA_944393225.1 uncultured Alphaproteobacteria bacterium | reverse complement strand
TTTTATCTTTTCTTATAGTTAAGCGGATTCTTTTTGTCTTTGCGGAATTGGAACAATTTGCTGTCCAAATCAACATCTTTTTGTGCGCCGTAGAGTGAAACCGTCACCTCCACAGATTGCGGGTCGGTCACTTTCCATTGTTTGAGCTCAAACGGGTCTTTGTTAAAAATAAGCGTGATGGGGTTAATATCTTTCTTTTGCGGATATTCAACCGTCAGCATAATCGTGCCGCGGTCTTCATAAAAGTCGATAACCTTGAGGTTGTGTCCGTCAATTTTGATGTCATTTGCCAAAATCAGCGTTGCCGGAATATCGTCATAATCAATATGGGTCACTTGGTCGAGCTCTTTGTCATTATAAACAATAAACTCGCCGTTGCCGATGATGTCAACATCAACCGGAGCGCCATATTCCATGCGGATTTTGTTGGGTTTGGCAATATAAATTTTGCCCTCGGCGGTAGAACCGTTGCTCGCCGTTTGTACAAATTCGGCTTCTAAAGTTTTCAGATTATTGAGATAAGACTCAATTTGGGCAATTTGTTCAGCGCTGGGTTGTGCTGCCTGAACATTGAAAGCAGATAAACTCAAGAACAAAAGCAAAGTCAAAAATTTTTTCATATTGTCAAAACCTTTTTAATTTTAAGCGTTGCGCGCTTTGAAAATGCCGTTTTCAAAACCTTGAATTTCTTTGTTGGTTTCAGCCATTTCCAAGCGTTTTTCGGTGAGGGCGGCATATTCTTTTTCGCGCTCGATTCCAATATAGTTTCGATTAAGTTTTTTTGCAACCACCGATGTTGTGCCGGAGCCGACAAACGGGTCAAGAATAACATCGCCAACGTTACTGGAAGCCAAGATGAGTTTGGCAATCAGCTTTTCTGGTTTTTGGGTGGGATGATTGGTATTTTCCGGCATCGACCAGAATGGAATGGAAATATCCGTCCAAATGTTGGATGGGTGGGTCAAGCGGGTTTTACTTGTGCCGTCATCAACCCAGTCTTTGGGCTTGCCGTTTTTGTCGCGATAAGGTGCAATCACCGGACGTTGAACTTTTACTGCATTTAAGTTGAAGGTATAATCTTTGCTTTTGGTAAAAAACCAAATATCTTCAAGGCAGTTTTTCCAGTTGTTTTGAGCGCCTCTGCCTTTTTCTCTCTCCCAAGAAATGCGGTTTTGCAAAAGAAAATATTTTCCAGCAACTTCCGGAATAGCAATTGAAGTTTTCCAATCCGAGCAAATGTAAATAGAGCCGTTTTCTTTGAGCAGACGAGCTGTCTTTTTGAGCCATTTATCCAGCCATTTTTTATATTCTTCCAACCCCATTTCTTTGAATGTGGTGCCGGAAAAACTTTTGGTCAGATTGTAAGGCGGATCAACGATAATCAAATCAATTGAATCTTCGGGCAAAAGATCAAGCGCCTTAAAAGTATCTTGATGTAAGGTTTTGTTGAGAACAAAGTCCAAAGAAACACGAGCCGAAATCTTAATGGCTCTTTTGCCATATTCATTGATTTCGGCTTTTGTTAGTTCAATAGTTTTGTTGCGTGGCGCTTTGTCTTTTTTCATTGTTGCAACGGATTATTCTTCGCCAAATTTGTTGTTAACCAAATCGGTAATCGCTTGCAAAGCTTCTTGAGCTTGAGCGCCGGAGCAGTTAACTTTGATGGTGGTGCCTTTGGAGGCAGCAAGCATCATCAAACCCATGATGGAGCAACCGCTGACGGTTTGACCGATTCTTTCAACTTCTACTTCGCAATCAAAAGGAGCGATTGTTTTTACAAAAGCAGCGGCAGCGCGGGCATGTAAGCCTTTTTTGTTTTGAATTGTGAGTTCAGCGGAAAAAACATCATCAGACATGGCTACATTCCCAACAATTGTGAAGCAATATTAATATATTTTTTGCCGGCTTCTTGAGCGCCTTCAACTGTTTCTTTCATGGTTTTATCTTTGCGTAAAGAAGCAATTTTAATCAGCATCGGCAAGTTCATTCCGGCCAAAATCTCAACATTGGCTCTGTCCATGATTGAGATTGCCAAGTTAGAAGGAGTGCCGCCAAACATATCGGTCAAAACCACAACCCCGCTGCCGCTGTCAACTTTGCTGACTTTATCCAAAATTTCGGCGCGGCGCATTTCCATATCATCTTCAGGACCAATGCAAACAGCTTCAACATTTTCTTGCTTGCCAACCACGTGTTGCATGGCAGAAATAAATTCCAAAGCCAAGTTTCCGTGTGTAACTAAAACCAAACCAATCATCGTGTTCTTCCTTCAAATTTTTATTTTTTAGGGCCGTTTGACCAGCATTTAATAGCACCGAATTTTGCCAAAACTTCTTCTTTGGTTTTAGCTTTAACATATTCATCGGCGCGTGTTTGTTTGCCTTCCAAAACAATCTCTTCCACATTTTCAACCGGAACGGCATATGTGCGTTCAACCATTTTACCCTGCAATTCCACAATCAGCAAGAACTCGGCTTCAGCCAAAGGACCTTTGGTTTCTTCATCAATATCATCGAGTTTAACGGCCAAATGTTCATCTCTTTTCAAGAGAGCGGTTTTTTTGCCGTCAAATTGCAAAACGGGATTAACCGGAGCTCCTTCGCGAGCATCAATAAAAATAGCGAGTTCGCCGTATTTATTTTCAATAATTTCGTAGAAATCTTGTTTTTCAATCAGGGTGTAATATTGTGTTTCCATGGATTTTGACCTTAATGTTTTATTTTATTGCTAAAGATGATAGTACAATATGATAAGAGTGTCAATTTTGAGTTAACACTTAAAAGAGATTAATAATCTTTCTGTGTAATTTTATTGTTTGCCACTTCAAAAAAGAGGGCGTCTTGCTTCAAACTCATAAACAATTCCGGATTCGTTGATGTAATCCAAGCCTGAACTTTCAAATCTTTAATTTTTTCAAGCAGAGCCTCACGTTTCACATCGTCCAAATGCGCTACCACTTCATCAAGGAGCATAACCGGGGCAAAACCTTGGTGTAAAGTTTGCGATTTTGTTTGTGCTAAAATAATGCTGATGAGAAGCGATTTTTGCTCGCCGGTGGAACAAAGTTCTGCCGGCATATGCTTTTTGCGATAATAGACCTTAAAGTCGGTGCGGTTAACGCCGTCAATCGAGTCATTATACAAAATATTTTGGCGTTGAGATTTAAGCTTATTTTTGTAAAAATCTTCCACATCCACGGCCGGCATTTTATCAAGCATTTTTTCGATTATGCCGTCAAGTTCCAAGCGCACGCTTGGGAAAATATCATCCGGTTCATGCTCAATAAAAGTGTTTAGCTTTGCGGTTTGTTCGCGTCTGGCTGCGGCAATTGCCACACCGAGCGAGGCCATGTTTTCTTCCAAAGGTGTCAGCCAGTGATTGTCTTTGGAACCGCTTTTCAAAAGCTGATACCACTCTTTGTATAAGTGTTCAAAATTAGCCGTGCGTTTAGCATGTTCCATATCAAAAGCATAAACCAAGCGGTCAAGAAAACTGCGTCTGGGTTGTGAGCCGCCACGGAAAAGTCTGTCCATTTGCGGTGTGAGCCAAACGGCAGAAATATATTTCCCGAGCTCGGCTTGTGAAGAGATTTTGTTACCGTCGATTTTAACGATTCGTCGCTCAAAAGAACGCAATTCATCATCACTTTCTTTGCTGCTTTTTTCAACAGCAGTGCCGATTTCATAGGATTCGTCACCTTTTATCACTGTAGAAGAAACAGCCCAAGAAGTATTGTTAATTTCGGTCGGTGCATATTCATCCGTGACCAATGCCGGACGGATTCGTCTGATGTCTGCCAATCGTGCCCTGCGCAAACCACGTCCGGGGGTAAGAAAAGAAACGGCTTCCAAAATGTTGGTTTTGCCGGTGCCGTTTTCTCCGGTAATAATAATCGGGCAAAGTTCGGTATTAAGACGCAAAAACGGATAGTTTCTATAGTCAGTTAAAGTCAGGCGCGTAACGCCTGACTTTATAGAATTATCAACCTGAATATTTAAGGCCAGATTATCCATTTTGCCTCTGAATATTAGACGCGCATCGGCATCAAAACATAGATGGCGCTGGAATCTGTCGTATCATGAATAACGGAAGGTGAAGAAGCATCGGCAAAAGAAATGCGTACAGCTTCACCTTTAACTTCAGCCAAAATATCCAACAAATAACGGAAGTTATAGCCGATTTCGACCGATTCGCCTTCATATTTTGCTTCCAATTCTTCTTGAGCCGAGCCCAAATCCGGGCTGGAAGTTGTGATGGTAACTTTAGAAGGTGCGGTAATCATCTTAATGGCGCGAGTTCTTTCCGCCACAACGGAAACACGGTCAACGGCAGAAGCCAAATCTTTAACCGAAAGTTCCAGGTTTTTGTCATTATCGGTCGGAATAACGCGTTCATAGTCAGGATATGTTCCGTCAATGAGTTTAGATGTCAAAGTAATGTCTTCAAAAGCAAAGCGAACTTTGTTGTCAGACATAGAAACCATAATGTGGTCAGCGTTGTTGTCATCCAAGAGTTTTCTGATTTCGGTAATGGTCTTTCTCGGAACAATAACACCGGCAAGGTTTTCAGCACCTTGCGGCAACGGAGTTTCAACACAAGCCAAGCGGTGACCATCTGTTGCAACAACACGCAAAACCTTAGCTTCGCCTTCATTTTTGGCGTGCATGTAAACACCATTGAGATAGTAGCGAGTTTCTTCGGTAGAAACGGCAAATTTGGTGCGGTCAATCACGTCTTTGAGTTCTTCTTTGTCCATGGTAAAGTTAATAGGCAATTTGTCGCCGGAAATAACCGGAAAATCTTCTACACCGATGGTAGAAAGAGAGAACTTGGAACGAGCGGATGCAATAGTCAATTGTCCTTTTTCGTCAGGGAAAGTGATTTCAACTTCAGAGCCGTCGGAAAGTTTTCTGACAATGTCATAAAGCATGTGAGCCGGAGCGGTTGTAGCGCCGGTTTCAATGGTTTTTGCATCAACGATTTCGGTAATTTCCGTATCCATATCGGTTGCTTTGAAGCTGATACCGTCTTCTAAAGCTTCGATTCGCACGTTAGACAAGACCGGAATGGTGTTTCTTTTTTCTACAATGCTCTGAACATGGCTCAGAGTTTTCAAAAGGTTAGCGCGTTCAATAGTAAACTTCATTTTCAATTCACCTGTTTTTAGATCTAAAAAATATTATCGAAATAGTAGCACAAAACGCTCAAACCAGAAGAGAAAACAACGATTCGTCAACAACTTTTTCACAAAAAAACACCTCCAAGATCAACAAGGAGGTGCTTTTTTCTTTTTCGGGGTAATTTAAGATAAACTAAGCTTCGAGAACTCTTCTCAATGCATCAACGTCCTCAGCCAAACTCTTATCTTCCAAGATAAGTTCTTCAACCTTGCGAACGGCGTGCATAACGGTTGTGTGGTCGCGGTCAAATTTGCGTCCGATCTCAGGGAGAGAACGAGAAGTGAGTTGTTTAGCCAAATACATGGCAATTTGACGCGGACGAGCAACAGTACGAGCTCTGCGAGAAGATTGCATTTCTTTAACCGAGATGTTGAAGTGTTCTGCAACTTTCTTTTGAATTTCATCAATAGTGGTGCGTCTGTCATAAGAGCGGAGCATATCTTTCAAAACATCTTGAGTCATATCCAAAGTAATTTCTTTGTCGCTCAAGAGTTGAGAGTGAGCAATCACGCGACGCAAAGCACCTTCCAATTCTCTGATGTTTGAAGTAATTTTTTGAGCCAAAAATTCGCAAACTTTTGTCGGAACTTCAACACCGAGTTGTTTAGCTTTGTTTTGCAAAATACCCATACGCAAATCAAAGTCTGTCGGGTGAATATCGGCAATCAAACCGCAACCCAAACGAGATTTCAATCTGGCTTCGATTCCTTCCAAGTCTGCCGGAGATTTATCGGCAGAGATAATGATTTGTCTGCCTTCTTCAATCAAAGAGTTAAAGGTATAGAAAAACTCTTCTTGAGTGGTGTCTTTGCCACCCATAAATTGAACGTCATCAACCATCAAAACATCTACGGAGCGGAATTGTTCTTTGAAAGCTGTTGTGTCTTTGTAGCGCAAAGCACGAACAAATTTGTACATGAATTTTTCAGCAGACAAATAAACAATATTTCTGGTCGGGTCTTGTTGTTTGATGTGCCAAGCAATAGCGTGCATCAAGTGGGTTTTACCCAAACCAACGCCGGAGTACAAGAACAACGGGTTGAAAGAAACGTTTCTGGATTCGGCAACTTTGCGAGCAGCGGCATAAGCAAATTCATTAGTTTTGCCGACAACAAAGTTGTCAAAAGTATATTGCGGGTTCAACGGAACGGACAAAGGATCATTGTTTGAAAAAGTTTCCGTTGTATTTGTAATTATTGAAGATGCTCCTGATTGATAAATGTTGGTAGGAGCCGGAGTCGATGTAATTTTCTTGAGCAAAGAACGGCAAGTCGGGCTATACAAACCTTTGCTGTCGTCGTTAACAGCTTGAACAACAAAGTTCACGCTTTTAATGTCAGGATTTTTCTTTTCCCAAATTTTGTGGATTCGTTCACTGTAATGGGTAATTACCCAGTTTCTCATAAAGCGGGTCGGAACACAAATATTCATAACACCGTCATTAAAAGAACCTAAAGTCAAAGGCTTTAACCAACTGTCGAAAGCTGTTTCGCCGACTTCGGTTTTCAATTGGCTGCAAATCTGTCCCCATTGATCTTGAACAGAATTGTTATTGATTATTGCTTCTTCAGCCATTTTATCTCCCCATTTTTTTAGTTAACAACTCAATTTCTCTAAAATAGTTTCTTTGATATATATGTATTCTGAATTTCAGTACTTGCAATTCCCTGTTTTGCATTGGAGTCTTCTTTATTACTCCTTTTCCTATCATTATCTTAAAACATATTCCCTTATGTTCTAAAATAAGATTCAGAATTTTTCTTATATCAATTTTAATGACTATCTTAATAATTACTTTTTTTCACAACGGGCAAAACATATAAGTTTGGATTCTCTTTTGTTTTGCGCCTTCATTGTTCCCGAAAGCAATTTGGATATTAATGGCAAAAAAAATAATTACAACAGAACATTTTAAGAACATTGCAATTATATTTCTTGACACGATTTTTTTTATAGAGTCGCAGGGATTCTCTTGATTTTCATAAAAAAACACAAACCGAAACATCTCTCGAAAGAGATTAACGATTTGTGTTTTTGTAAAATTCTGACTTAAAAATAAAGCTTAGAGAGCTTTAATTTTTTTAGAAAGACGAGAAACGGTACGAGCCACTTTGTTGAGGTGGAAAACACCTTTGCGAACAGATACCATCAATTCAGATTCAGCAACTTTAAGAGCTTCCAAAGCTTTGTCTTTTTCTTTAGCGTTAATCAAAGCGTCAACTTTTTTAACGAAAGTGCGAACTCTGCTACGACGAGCGCCGTTGATAACAGCTCTTTTGTTGTTGCGGTTAATTCTGGTTTTTGCCGATTTATGATTGGCCATATTCTTTAATCCTGTATTAAAAAGTTATTACAATATATTTTTGATAAGCTTTATAAACTCTAAACAGTTGTTTAGTCAATAGCTATTTTGCTTATAAAGGCTAAAATATTGTTATTTTTTACGTTTTTCTATAAAGTTTTGTAGTGATTCTTTGAATCCGTTCGAGCCGAGGCAGATTTTGCAGTTCTTATTTTCATAAGCGATTCCTGCTTCCAGATTCGAATTATAGGCTTGTTTGATGGCATCTTTGGCCAAGCGAATGGCATTTTGCGGCAGAGCCGAGATTCTCATGGCAGTTTTGATGGCTTCTTCAAATAAGTCGGGCAGAGCCACAATTCGGCTGGCGATTCCGCAAGCAACGGCTTCTTCGGCATTGAGCGCGCGTCCGGTTAAGACCATTTCCATGGTTTTGGATTTTCCGATTGTTTTGGTCAGTCGCTGAGTCGAACCAAAACCCGGAATAACACCGAGGCTGATTTCCGGTTGTCCGAAGCGAGCATTGTCTGCCACCAATATAATATCGCAGGAAAGAGCCAACTCGCAGCCGATTCCCAAAGCATAGCCGGCAACGGCGGCAATAATGGGTTTGGGGCAATTGTCAATTTGCTTAAAATAGGTATAGGTCTTGTCCAAGGCTTCGATTCCAAAGGTTTCGACCTTGTGTTGCAACTCGGCAATGTCAATACCGGCGGCAAAAGCTTTGTCACTACCTTTTAAAACAATGGCAGATATGGCGTCATCGTTGCAAAAAAGTTCCAATTGTTGCGAAAGTTCTTGAAGCATTTGTTCGCACACAGCATTAAGTGCGCGCGGACGATTTAAGGTAATAATGCCGACCGGACCTCTGGTTTCGGCTAAAATATTTTGATATTCCATTTCCTACCCTATAACTTACTTTTAACGGTGATTCTGACAATGAGCGGCTTGGTCGATTCTTTGGCAATATCCAAAGTTTCGCCATCGCGGTCAAAAGACAAAATATTATCTCTTTTTCCTTGGTATATCCAACCGAGCTGAGGCAGTGTTTCGATATAAAATTTTTCCACTTTGGCAAAACCAATCTTACTGCTTGTAAAATAAGCCTCAACTAAGCGGCTTTCTTCATTTCCGAAAGAAATGTTGTCTTTTTGCACCTGCTGCAAACCATTGAGCAAAGGAACATCTTCCAAGCCCTCGATAAAAGCGGCATGGGCATTAAAAGAAATGAGAGCGCTTATAACCAAAATACTGAAAAATTTTTTCATTTTTTCCTCATCTTACTTTTGCAAAGAAGGACAAAAGAATGTAGAGCGACCTGCCAATACAAGCTTTTGGATTCCTCCTGTCTTTTTTATGTTGCAACGACAATCAGGACAAGCCTGACCTGTTTTGTTGTAAACACAATGCATATTTTGAAAATATCCTAAACTTCCGTCCGGTTTGTGATAATCGCGCAAAGTGGAACCTCCGGCCTCAATGGCTTTTTGCAAAACCTCGCGCACTTTTTGCAGAAGGCGCGTACATTCAGCCAAAGACAAACTGTTTGCCTCTCGCGTCGGCAGGATTCTCGCTTCATATAAGGATTCGGAAGCATAAATATTCCCGATTCCCACAATAACAGACTGATCTAATAAAGCAACTTTAATGGGCGTTTTTTTCGACTGAAATTTTTGCAGTAGATATTTGCCGTCGATTCTTCTGTCAAAAGGCTCGGGACCCAGATTTTGCAAAAATTTCGGAGCGTCATTTTCTTTTTCGTTAAAATAAGTCAGCATGCCGAAACGTCTGGCATCATGATAAGTGATGAAGCCGTTGCTGGTTTCAATTACCACATGGTCATGTTTGGCTCTTTCAAGTTTTTGTTTGCTGATTTTGACTTGTCCGCTCATTCCCAAATGCCAAATCAGGCAGATTCCGTTGTCTAAATGGATTAAAATATATTTGGCACGGCGCTCATAAGCACAAATTTTGGCACCGACAATTTTTTCGGCTAAATCATCGGGGATTTTTTCGCGCAAATTCTTGTTATATACGGAAACATTGACTATTATAGCATTGCCGATAGCTTTTTCTATAGCGGTTTTAATGGTTTCAACTTCGGGTAATTCGGGCATTTTAACCTCAAAAAGAATTGTTTTTGAAAGATTATAAATGATAAAAGATTTTTTACAATTTATAAAAAAAACTATCCTCGCTGCCAAGTTATCGCAGTATGGATTGTCTGCGCCTCTTTCAAAACTGCAAACCTTTCGCTATAGCAAAATCGGGGCTCAATTTTTTTCGGCACGGAAGCCAGATTTAGATTCGTTTTTGCGGCAATATCAAAGTTCTTCACTCTTGGGTTTGATGCAAGAACTTTTGTCCGCAGCTCCATTGTGCGGATTCCCTTTATATTTTCTGCCGTGTTTGGATAAAAAAGAATATCAAAATCAGGTCGAAATAAATTTAGCCGCCGATGAAAATGATGTTTTGTTTTATCAAAAATTATTCAAAGAATTGTGCGTTAAAGATTTTGCCAAAGCTCAAGGTTTGTATGAAAATTGGCAAAAAGCCCAAACACCGCAACAAGATATGCGTTTATATGCTTCTTTGCTGGAAGAAGTTCAAAAAAACAATCAAATATATGAAATAGATTGGATTCGCACTTCAAAACAAACCTTATTTCTAAACTTCAAACAAAAAGCAATATTGACCGATAAGTTATCAAAAGAAGCACAAAAAAATTTGGCTTTGCATTTTGCCGAGTTGTTTTTTGTAGAAAAGATTTTGCTTGAGGCTTGGCAAGGTGTTCTTTGCACCGCAGATAATAAGACAGGATTCTTACCGATTTTAAATATTCAAAAACTGGATTTTGCCGACATCAATTTTGCCATCGAATATATGCAAAAAAATAAGCCGGCGCATTCTTTGCGGCAAAGCAAGATTATTTATGCTTTCGCCTTGCTGAAGGCTTATTGTCCGGATATTGATTTGTTATCAATTTTGGATTCGTTTTTGCGTCCGCATATTTTGAAAAAAGGACAGAGCGAACAAAAACTGCTGTCAACTCTCAGCAAACATGGCATGGTTTATATATCCAAACCGGAAATAAAATTCCAACCGGCAAAGAAGCTGACATATTTGTTGGATTCTAAACGCTATAAAAAAGACGAGAGATACAAAAAATCATCTTCTTTATACATCATTCTTCTGTTGTTAGCTTACCTTCTTTTGCGCTATTTTTAGTCTTGTCAGCCTTTTTGAAATGCGCTAAAATCTAAAAGTTTTAGATAAAGAAAAGACCATGAAAAGAGTACAAAGAACCAAAAAATATTTTGCCCCGCAAAATGAGGGTAAAGAACATATTTGTGACCATCCCGGATGTAAAGAAAAGGGAGAATATCGTGCGCCCAAAGACAGACGCTTAAAAGAATATTATTGGTTCTGCCTCAAACATGTTCAGGAATATAATCAAAAATGGAACTATTATGACGGTCCCGAGATTCCCGATGAGGAAGAAAACCGTCGTGCGCGTATGCGTTTTCGCTGGTTTGGAGCCAAAGTCAAATATAGTTTCGGTGATGAGTTTGCTGATGAATATAATGCTTTTCGAGAATATGCCAGCGACTTTTCAGCAATGAATGATGTTTATTTTTCCGATGAAGACAGACGTAATCTGAAAATTATGGAATTACAGGATTCGGAAGAAGAACTCACGGTTGAGCTGGTCAAAAAACAATATAAAAAACTGGTCAAAAAATATCATCCTGACGTCAATCAGGATGATGAGCAAGCTGAAGAAAAATTCAAACTTTTAGGTGCGGCATATAAAGCCATTTTAGCCAAAATAAGCTAGCTGCGTTCTCTGTCTTGAGCCAACTTGGCATTAATATATTTTTCTTTGAGCATTTGGTTTTGAGCCGCTTTAGCTCTCTTTTGGTCTTTTTTAATTTCTTTTCGACCGGTTTTTTCGCAAATGGTTCGGGCAATTTTCTTATCATCATTTTTTTCTTTACCGATTTCTACAATTTCTTTGGCATCCATTTCTTTGAATGCTTTTTCGCCCTCTTTTCCGCCGATAGATTTAATTTTGTTCACGCCCTGCATTAAATCGACCAATTCTTTATCACTGAGTTTGGTCCAGTTTTTATCAGTGGTTTTCAATTCTTTCTTAAATTCGGATTGCAAAGTCTTAGTTGTTTTTTGCGGATTGATAGCGTTTTCATTCATGCTTTGGCGCATGGTTTCTTTTTTCAATCCTTTAAAACCGGCTTCTTTAGCCATATTGTTAGCCAAATTAACTGCTGCAATTTTTTCGGTTTCAAGCTGTAGACGAATGGTGTTATTGGTTTCTTGTTGTTGCAATATCTTCTTTTCATCTTCATGCAGAGCGTTGTACAAAGCATTATTATTTTGCTCCATCAACAACGGATCGGCAACAATTTGCATGTTGTCTTCATCATCATCTTCTTCACCAAGACTGCGGATTTTCTTTTGAATTTTTTTCAAACCGACGGGCAAATCATTGGGTTTAGGCGGAGTTGTTTTAAACACGCTGTCTTTTTTGGCTTCATATTCGACAGCCTGTTTAATATTGGTTTTTCTGGTAATTTTTTCTTGTTCTCCGATACTTCCCTTTTTCCATTCAATGTTCGGATTTGTATCTTTATCAGTCATTATACCCTCCGCAATGCTCCTGCATGGAGATATTTTCTTTCTTATTCAAGAGTAGCGAAAGCTCTTTGATTTGTCAATTGCATAGTTAAATGCTTTTATCTCGCTATTTCAATATGTTATATGTTGTTTTGGGGTGAAAACGATGACTTTACAACTTTTTATATGTAATCATGATAGAACCGTCAGACAAATTTTTGGACATGACTTCAACTTGGTCAATATCATCACGGTTCAAAATAAATGTTTTCGTCGTAAAACTACTGATATGATTAATAATATCATTTTTCAGGCTCTTCCAATCATCAACTTTGGTAAAGAATTTTTGTTGCATATCAATAAGTTCGGATAATGTCGGATCTTGTTCCAACACACCGTCGTTAATTTGCCATAGTTTAAGATAAGCTTGGTTAAAGAAGTTGAGGTGTCCGTCGCTTCCGAAAATGACGACCGCGTCGAACAGGTTGTCTAAAATTTCTTTTTGTACCGAGAGTAAAGAGTTGTAGGCGCGTCTTGTTGCCAGCTTGTCGGAAACATCTTCATAAGCCAAAACCACCCCACCCATCGGATGAGGGATTCGCACGCGGCGAATGGTTTGTTCGTTAGGCAAATGCAACATATCTTCTTTAGTTTCAATAATGGTTTGAAAGTCTTTTTGTTCACCGGTTTTGAAAGCAATATAATCAGGAACTTCCGGTAACAGACGTTTTTCTCGCAAAATATCTAAAAAGGCTGAATAGTTTGGTTGTTGTTCCAGCCAAACATCGTCAAGCTTCCAAAGTTGAACAAAGGCTTTGTTATAGAAAGCCAACTTTTGATTTTGGTCAAACACGGCAAAAGCAGTACCGAGTTTACCCATAATCTCTAGGTGCGCATTTTGGTGAATTTTAAGATTGCGTTTGAAGTCATCAAGCTCGGTAATATCAATCAAAGCCCCAACGGTATAAATTTTATCAAGAGAGTCTTCAACGTGGAAAGGCGATTCCACCACTTCATAAACTTTTCTTTCGCCGTTTTTAATAATATTGACGGTTTGTTTTTTTGTCTTATTGATGGAGTGGGCTAAAAAAGCCAAATTTTGTGAGATGTTCTCACCATTAACATTGGTGATTTCCAAATGGTTGAGCAAAATATCTTCTCGGCTTTTGTTTTCAAAAAATTCCATATATTTTTTATTAATTTGAAAAATATTGAGTTTGTCATCGCGCATCCATACCGGATAAGGAATATTATTAATCAAATCTTCAAGCTGGATAATTTGTTTGAACCAGTTTCTTTTTTCGGATTCGAGCTCATTAATGGTTTGTGATTCCAAACTAATATCGCGAAACCAAATCATGTCGCAATAAATATTCCCATCGATTCCGTTAATGCGCACACCGGAAAGGCGTAGGCGTTTATTGTTGTTTTTGATGATAAATTCATCGTCAAAAGAAACCCCGTCTTCGCGCAACAAATCAATATATTTTTGCAAACGCTTTAAGTCTTCTTTATAAAAATTTTTCAAGATTTCATCAAAGCTTGATTTTGTACCTTCGGGCAGATTCATCATCACGGCCAAGCGACGAGAACAATGCTCAACAATATTTTTGCGCGGATCATCAATTTTTTCATCGGGATAAATAAAAGCAAAATAACCATCTTTGGAGGCATAAAGCGTTTCGGCATATCTTTCTCTATCGCGATTGAGAAAGTAGTTTTTTTGCTGCATTTTCAGGTAATTGTACCAATAATAAAAGACCAAAACCAACAAAACCGCAAACAACAGAGCCAGAGCATACCACAACTCGGGCGCGGCATAATACATATCAATTAAGAGTTCGCTGGTCATATTTTATATTTATTTTATTAAAGTTATTGCCTGATGAGTGTTTTTATAATATAAAAAGGCATCTAAACAAAGTGTTTTTTTTTAATAGTGGACAATTATAGGAACACATCAATGTATAACTTAGCTTTTGATACCACCGCGGCAGCTTGTTCCATTGCTTTGCTGCAAGATGATAAAGTAATAGATTCTTATTCTCAAGCCATGGATTTCGGACAAGCCGAAGTCCTCATTCCGCAAATCAAAACCTTGATGGAAAACAATCATTTAAGTTTTGATGACTTGGATGAAATAACGGTTTGCGTTGGCCCGGGGTCTTTTACCGGTGTTCGCTCAAGTATCTCTGCGGCAAGAGCTTTCGGTTTGGCCAAACCCAAAATTCAAATTTGCGGGGTTAATGCTTTTGATTCCTATCTTGTTTCACTGGCATTTTCACCGGATGAAATCGGTTTTTATAATGTTGTGCTGATTGAAACCAAACGAGAAGATTTTTACTATCAAATTTTTGATGAGAATTTAAAAGCGTTAACGGAGCCGGCAGCAGATACAAGAGAAAACATCATCGCACAGCTGCGCAACAAAAAAGTAACGATGATTGGCGATGGTGTCGAGCGCTTTTTAATGAGCCCTACAGGTTTGAGCTTACATTGCATTAAAGATGAGAGCTTTTTGCCGATAGAAAATGTTGGCTTGTGCGGCTATAAGCAATATATGAAAAAAAGGGTGGATTTTCCCAAACCGTTATATTTGCGCGCTCCTGATGTTTGCTTAAAGAAGTAAAAACTATAACGCGTAGCTATATTGCAAATCTTGGTTTGCCAGAATGGTAGCAATGGTTTGCTGAATATCTTGTTTTTGCTTTTGTTCAATAAGGTCAATAATCTCAAGCTCTTGACGGTCAAGTCTGCGGTTGATGCCCAAAGAGTCATAATAAAGCTTGCTGGCATTATAGAGTTTGGCAGCTTGCAGATTGTTTCCTTGTTCATAGTAAAATTGCGAAAGCATTTTATTGGCATTGGCTACTTGCTCGGCATGGATTTCTTCGTCGGCAATTTCCAAAACATGCTGATATGTTTTCATAGCCTGATTATAAGAGCCAGCCTTATTGTACAAATCGGCAGCTCTGTTCCAAGCATTAACATTTTGCGGATGCAGCTCAATAGCCAATTCAAAGGCTCCGGTTGCCAAACGTGTATCGGTCAGGGCGGACAAGGTACCAAAGGTGCAGGCCATATTTGAGGTTTCTTGAAAAATTTGGTCCTTGCGGGCACCGTTAGACATTGCCGAAGCTGTTTCAATTTTGGCATCCATCAAATTTTCCATCAAGGCGAGGGCATAGGTGGCGTCTCCTTCGGAAAGATGCAAAATGGCGGTGGCATCGTCAGGCAGATTGGTTCCGCGTCGAATATCGTTAAATTTTCCTTGGGCAGCCAAAGCCAAAAAGTTTTTAACTTCCATAATGGTTTGCATAATCTCATCTTCGGAAGATTGTCCTTGGTTGCGGTACATGACGGTTTGTGCAATTTTCAAGTCATCGACATTACGGGCAATCATATCAATAATCAGACCGATGAGTTCAGGCAAAGTTTTGTTGCTTTGCTGATAGTGCAAAACCTCTCCGTTCATAATATCCAGCGGGGCAGAGTTGTTTTCGGAGCTTTTGCCTTTTTTCCAGTCTAAATCAATGCCGTATTCTTTGTTTTGAGAATAATGCGTTTCTTCAGCTTCTTTTTCTTCTTTTTCTTTTTTGTTTTTTTCGGCTTCTTCTTTTTGCCTTGCCAATTCTTTTTGTTTTAAAATATCTTGGCGGCGTTTTTCTTGGCGTTCGAGTTCTTTTTGTTGATCCATAATCTGCTTTTTGCGCAGTTCTTCAAGTTCAAGCTCTCTTTGCAGTTCATCATTATCATCATTGTCTTCGGGTTCTTCCTCAACAATTTCTTTCATCATCTTTTTGCTGTTTTTTTGCGCGGAAGAATTATCCAGCTTCAAAAAGGCGATAATCGATTTTACATAAATGACAATCACCAAAAACAAGAAAACGACAAAAGCCAAAAGCATCAGGAGATAAGAGGCAATTCGAACATTGCTCATGCCGGCAATATACTTGTCAACAACACCGGCAAGCACATCAATATTGGTAATGGCGGAAGCAAAAAAACTTTCCGCACAAAAGAGAGTTATTATTTGCTCGAACATATTTTTATTTTATACCATTTACAAAATGTTTTTTCGTGTCTAAGATACAAAAAGTTATATAAGACATGTACCAACAATAATTGTAATAGATTAAAAATGGGTTACTTTAGTCAAAGAAAAAAACACGCGCGTCAAAATATGTTTATGCTGATTTCCTTGGTGATATTGGCAATTATATATTTGTTATTGTGGTTAGATGATGGCTCATCATCCTTTTTAAAATCTTTGCGTCATGCGCAGTTCCATTTTTATCTTTATAATCTCTTCTTGGTTTTATACACCCTGTTTCATCGTCATCTGGCTTATATGTGTTTGGCAATAATGTTGCTGTTTTGCAACTATGGTTCTTTGGCCAAAAGTGCTCTGTTGTTTTTCAATCATGAGCCGGAAGGTTTCAATCAGTTAGAAGTTTCATATCACAAAGGAGAGCAAAATTATCTGCCGACGGATGGCAAATATACCATCACGCATCAAGGCAAATTAGAGCTTAGTCCGCACCTTTCCGCCGCCTTTGCCGGAATTGAAAATCAGCAAGATAAAACTATCATGCTCATCAATTTAGATTTTTCCAAAAAATATGAAGCGGAGTATCAAACAGCGTTTCACAATTTAGAAAAATTTGTTATGGCACAAAACGGTCCGGTCGTAATCGTTGGCGATTTTGGGATTCCGAGCTGGGATATTTTGTTCAGAGAATTTTTAACCGACACCGGTTTGAGCGTTAAAAACCGCATTCTTTTCACCGATGGCAAAAGCTCATTCCGTTTTTGGTTCGTGCCGAGTATCAATATTTTGGGTTTTGATAATTTCGGTATAAAATCAGTGTCTATGAAAGGACAAACTTTCCATATCAAATTAGGTTATTGAAGCTTTTGTAAGTGAGTTTTAATAATCTCAATCAGTTCATCATCTTGGTTTGCCTGCGCATAATCTAATGCGGTTTGAAAGGTTTTAAGCGCTTGTTCTTTGTGTCCGACACTGAGCTCAATCAACCCCATATTGGCATAATCGGTGGCAATTCCGCTCAAGCGATTGTTAACTTGCTCCAAATCGAGCGATTGCTGGAACAAACCTTTGGCGCGTTTAATTTCTTTTTTCTTCAAATAAATCAACCCCAAAAGATTATAGGCATTGGCAATATGAAAGTTGGTTTCGTAATGTCTGTCTTTAGAGGTGATTTCGCGCAATATTTTTTCAGATTCGTCGAGCTTGTTTTGCTCATACAGAGCCAAAGCCATAAGGTGCAAATTTTCATATCCGGCAGAAAAGTTTTCCAATTGCTGATACAAATTTTTGGCTTCAAAAGTAAGTTGAATAACATCGGCATAGTTTTTTTGTGCCCAAGCGGAATAGGCTAAAATCTCTTTACTGAAAGCAATACCGGCGGGATTTTTTTCTTTTTGATGAATTTTGAGCGCTTTTGAAGCCATTTCTTCGGCTTGTGCCGCATTATCTTGCATCAGGCAGAGTTGTCCTTTCTGATTATATATTTCTGCCGATTTTACTTGTAGTTTGTTTTCAGCATAAAGGTTAAGCGCTTTGTCATAATAATCTAAAGCTTCATCAAAGCGCTTTTGAATGGCCATCAGCATACCGAGGTTACCAAAAATTTTGGCTTCTTCATTTTTAAGGTTGAGCGCTTGAAAAATTTTCAAAGCCGTATCAAACATCATTTGCGCCACATCGGAAATAATAGCGGTTCGATAAATGATACCCGAAGCCATATAAGCTTGAGCTTCTTCATAAAAAGCTTTTAGTTTATGAAAAATTTGCGCGGCTTGATTGGCATGTACGGAAGCCGAAAGCAAATCGCCTTCTTTAGCATCAAAATAAGCTTGCAAAAACAGACTGCGTGCAAGGGTATAGTTTTTTTTGCCCGAGATTGGCAGGTTATCTAAACATTGTTTGGTTTTGGTAAAATTATTTTCATTAAAATAAAGCACGGCCAATTCGGCAATGGCGGCTTTGTTATCAGGATTCTTTTTTATGAAAATTTCCCAATCGGCAACATTTTTTGCCGAAACATGCATGGTTTTTAAGACGAGAGCCAAAAACGCATTTCCGTGCTTTTTCAAAAAAGTTTCCGCCATGCCGATTCTTCCGGCAGTCAAAGTAATCAAAGCTTTGTGCTGGCTTTTTTTGACCAGCAATCTGACAATCTGCATTAAATAAAAACTGGAAACATAGGGTTCTTGTTTTTGTTTTTTATAAAGAGCCGCAAAAATCAGTTTATAAAAATGGCAAATTTTAATGTGATTATAGTACTTTACAATCGGCCAAAAGCACACAAAAAGAAAAAGCGGCAGGCAAATATATTCAAAATATTTCATCAATCTTTACGCAATGTTAGTGTTTATTTTTTATATTGCAGATAATAACAAGTGCAAACTTATATGTATAGGGGTTTTTTACCATGGCAATAACAAAACTGACGTCAGACCAACTTTACACACGTTGTGATCCGAAGAGTTTTGATTTTAACACCACGGCAGAATTGGAAGAACGCCTTTCTGCTTTGGGACAAGACAGAGCTTTAAGTGCGGTTGAAATCGGCATTAATATCAAATCCAAAGGTTATAACCTATTTTGCTTAGGACCTGAAGGCACGGGTAAAACCAGTTTGGTAAAAAGAGTTTTGAAGCAAGAAGCTGTAACCCGCCCCACACCGGATGATTGGGTTTATGTTTACAATTTTGATGAACCTCATAAGCCGATTGCCATCAATTTTCCGGCAGGAAGTGCACCTGATTTTGCCAAAGATATTGATTCTTTGATTGAAGAGCTTTCTGCTACGATTCCTACCATTTTAGACAGTGACGAATATAAAGCCGCCATCAGCATTGTGCGCGAAAAATATAAGCAAAAGAAAGAAGAATATATCAAAGTTTTGCAAAAGAAAGCCAAAGGCAAAAGCGTATCTTTGTTGCATATGCCGGTAGGCTTGGTAGTTGCTCCGGTTAAAAACGGTGAGGTTTTGAGTCCCGAAGCTTTTGATGAATTGCCGGAAGAAGAGAAAAAGTCTTTGCTTGAAGACTTAAATGCCATGCAGGCCGAAATTGAAGATTCGGCACAAGACTTGCCTCAATGGGAAGAAAAACAACGCAAAGAAACCGAACAACTCAAAGAAAAGTTCATCAAAAACTCCATCAAAAAACCGATTGATGAGTTAAGAGGTAAATATAAAAGCAACCGCAAAGCCGGCGAATTTTTGAAAAACATTCAAAAATACATGGTCGAAAATGTAGATGAATTTATGCCGGAAGCAGAAAACAACAACGGTGGCGAAGATGCTTTAGCCATGCTTTTCTCAAAAATGAACAAGCAGGAAGAAGATAAGTTTGCCAAGTTCAAAGTCAATGTTGTTGTTAAACAAGAACCCGATTCCGGTGCCCCGATTATCTTGCTCGACCACCCGACCCAAGGCAACTTGGTTGGTAGAGTAGAACGCGTTCAACAATATGGTGCTTTGTTGACTGACTTTACCTTGATTAAGGCAGGTGCTTTGCACCAAGCCAACGGCGGTTTCTTGTTGATTGATGCTCGCAAATTGTTGTTGCAACCTTTTGCTTGGGATTCTCTGAAACGCGCCATCGCTTCTAAAAATATTAAGATTGAAGCTCCGAGTGATGAAACCAGTTTCACCACCATTTCTCTTGATCCTGAGCCGATTCCCTTGGATGTCAAAGTCATTTTGACCGGAGATTCCGAGCTTTATGAATTGCTTTCTGAACGTGATCCCGATTTTTCAGACTTCTTTAAGGTTGAAGCTGACTTTGGCGTCATCATGGACAGAACACATGAAAATGAGATTGAATATGCCAAATTGATTGGTTCTTTGAGCAAGAAAAAACATCTGCGCTCACTCAATCGTCAAGCCGTTGCCAAAGTGATTGAATATTCTTCTCGCTTGGCAGAAGATTCGCGCAAATTGACCGCGCATATTTCTTCTATCGGCGACTTATTGCGTGAAGCTGATTATTGGGCAAGAAAATCAAAATCCAATCAAATCGGCAAAAACCATATTGAACAAGCCATTGATGCCCAAATTTATCGTTCTGACCGCATCAAACAATTGATGTTGGAACAAATTGATGAAGGCACCATTTTGATGGATGTTGAAGGAGAAAGAGTAGGGCAGATTAATGGTCTGGTTGTTTATAATTTCTCTCGCAACAGCTTTGGTAAACCCTCACGCATTACCACACAGGTTCGTATTGGCCGCGGTGAGTTCTTGAATATTGAAAGAGAAATTGAGCTCTCTGGTCCGATTCACACCAAAGGCGTGCTCATTTTGCAAAGTTTGATTGCAAACCGCTTTGCTAAATATAAGCCCATGTCTTTGTCGGCATCCATTGTGTTTGAGCAATCTTACGGCGGTGTAGATGGCGATAGTGCTTCTTCAACCGAATACTATTGCTTGATTTCTGCTTTGACCGAAGTGCCGATTAAACAAAGTATTGCCGTTACCGGTTCCATCAACCAATTTGGTGAGATTCAGCCTATCGGTGGTGTTAATGAGAAGATTGAAGGCTTCTTTGATGTTTGCAAACACCGTGGCTTGACCGGCAAACAAGGTGTTATCATTCCTCGAACCAATGTCAAAGATTTGATGTTAAGAGAAGATATCTTAACTGCGGTTGATGAAGGAATGTTCACCATCTATGCCATTGACCATGTGGATGATGGTATTGAAATTTTGACCGGAATTCCTGCCGGAAAAGAAGGCAAAGACGGAAAATATCCGAAGGGTAGTATTAATTATAGAGTTCAGCAAAAACTGGATGAATATTATAAATATTACGTCAAATATGCCAAAGAAACGCACGGCAGCTTAGGTAAATAATAAAAAGCAAAACAGGCAGCCGAATAAAAAGCTGCCTGTTTTTTTTGTGATAAGAAAAAGATGTATAAGATTCTCTTTGTATGTACGGGTAATATTTGTCGTTCGCCAACGGCAGATGGCTATATGAAAAAAATTGTTAAAGAAGCCGGTTTGAAGGATAAAATCTATGTCGATTCGGCAGCCACCTCGAGCTATCATCAAGGCGATGCGCCGGATATGCGCTCGGTTGAGTGTGCTTTGCAGCATGGACTGGATATCAGAAGTTTGCGTTCTCGTCCGGTCAGAGCTGAAGATTTTGCTGAGTTCGATTTAATTTTGGCAATGGATTCGCAAAATATTTGGAACTTGGATATGAAACGCCCGCACGGAGATGAGCGCTACAATCATGCAATCGTCAAAAAACTTTTGGAATATGCACCGGCTTATGGTGAGGATATTCCCGATCCTTATTACGGGCATGATGGTTTTGAAAATGTTTACCAAATGATTTCGGCTGCTTGCGATAATCTGTTGGAAGAACTGAAAGCACAATTTAAACACGATTAAAATTGATGCGCGGATCAACCAGAGAATAAGTAATATCGCTGATGAGTTTTAAGACAAGTCCGAGTAGGGCAAAGATATAAAGCGTACCGAAAATAACCGGATAATCGCGCGTCATAATCGCCTCATAGCCTAAAAGTCCTAAGCCGTTGAGCGAGAAAATCACCTCGATTAAAAGCGCACCGCTGAACAACATTTTGATGAGAAGAGACGGAAAACCGGCAATCACAATCAACATGGCATTACGAAAAACATGCCCGTAAAGAATTTGATTTTGGGAGAGCCCTTTGGCTTTGGCTGTGAGCACATATTGCTTATTAATTTCATCAAGAAAAGAGTTTTTGGTCAGCATGGTGAGTGAGGCAAAACCGCCGATAACCATGGCCAAAACCGGCAGAGTGATATGCCAAAAATAGTCAGCAATTTTACCCAAGAGAGAAAGTTGCTCCCAGTTATCAGACGTCAGCCCGCGCAAAGGAAACCATTGTAGATATGTTCCGCCGGCAAGAAAGACAATGAGAAAGACGGCAAACAAAAATACCGGAATGGCAGAGCCGAGAATAACCGCAAAAGAGCTCCAAATGTCAAAAGAAGAACCATCTGTCACGGCTTTCTTTATGCCGAGCGGAATGGCAATCAGATAAATGATTAAGGTTGACCATAAGCCTAAAGAAATCGAAACCGGCATGCGTTCAACAATAAGTTCTACAACGGTTTTGTCTTGATAAAAGCTTTTACCGAAATCAAAACAAGCATAGTCTTTAAGCATTTTGAGAAAACGAATATGCGCTGGCTGGTCAAACCCGAATTGTTTTTTGAGTTCATTAACCAAATCTTCCGGCACGCCTTGCGCACCTTGATAAGCATTGTTGGTGCTGAGATTCATCTGTGTCGTGCCGGATATTTGCGAGGTGGCATTCACATTCATACCGCGATATTTTGCCAAGGTGTGTTCAATCGGCCCCCCGGGGGCAAATTGCACAATCACAAAATTGATGCACAAAATGCCAAGCAAAGTAAGCGGAATAAGCAAGATTCTTTTGATGATATAATTTCTCATAATATTTACCTTTGCTTTGCTTGAGGTTTAACCCACCATGTATGGGGTTGAAAACCGGCTTTGTCGTCGTTTTTTGGATAATCCAAGCGCTGGTTATAAGCCACGCGATTATAGGAAGTGTACCACTGCGGAATCAGATAATATTCATGCCGCATCACACGGTCAAAAGCATGGAGTGCCGCCAGATAATCTTCTTTTTCGTGTGCTTGTACAATCTTGTTGAGAAGTTCATCAACAACCGGATTCTTCACACCGGCAATATTATAACTGCCGTGAATATCAGCGGCTTGCGACCCCCACATTTCTTTTTGCTCATTCCCCGGCATTTGACTCATCGGAAAAGAAACAATCGCCATATCAAAGTCAAAATTATCCAGACGATTTTTGAAGATATTAACTTCCAAATTGCGGAAAGTAGCTTTGATTCCGATTTTTTCTAAGTTTTTCAAGAAAGGAAGCATCACACGCGTAAAACTTGAGCCGTTGGCATTGTTGCTCAAAATTTCAAATTCAAGCGGCTGACCGGTTTTTAAGTCCGTCATCTTACCGTCAACAAAATCATAGCCGCCAAGCTTGAGCAGATGTACGGCTTCTTTAAGATTTTTACGATTATCTTCAATGGTCTTGAAGCTTGGATTCTTAGGTAAATTACCAAAAACTTCGGGTGAAAGTTGCTTCTTAAACGGAGCAAGGAGAGCAAGCTCTTTATCTTTGGGTTTTCCGGTTGCAGCCATTTCGGTATTAGAAAAATAGCTGTCCAAGCGAGAATATTGATTATAAAAAAGCTTTTCGTTTGCCCAATCAAAGTTAAATACTTGTGCTATGGCTTGACGCACGAACTTATTTTGAAATTGCGGTTTGCGCAAATTAAAAGCAAAACTTTGCAAAATGGCGGTACGATTATGCGGCAATTCGGCTTTGATGATTTTGCCGCTTTTGACCAGATTGTTATCATATCCGGTTGACCAAATTTTGGCGATATATTCTTCTCTCAAGTCAATATTACCGGAAAACAAAGCCTGCAATGTAACGGTCGTGTCTTGATAATAGTCGTAACGAATGGTGTCAAAATTGAAAAATCCTTTGCGAGAAGGAAGGTCTTTTGCCCAATAATTCGGATTCCTTTTCAAAACCACATATTTGCTCGGTTCAAATTTGCTGATAATATAGGGACCGCTACCCAGCGGCGGGTTGAGGGAAGGTTTGGCAAAATCCTTACCGTTCCAATCTTTTTTTGAAAAGATGTATATTTGTGAAAGAATAAGCGGCAATTCTTTGTTTTGCGTACCTTTTTTGAAGTAAAAACGCACATGGCGGTCATTCACTTTTTCTACACGCTCTACATCGGCATAATAAATTTTATAAAGTGGAGCACCTTTAGTAATCAGGCTGTTAAAAGAAAAAATAACATCATCGGCGGTAATAGGTGAGCCATCAGAAAACTTGGCTTTAGGGTCAAGAATAAAACCGACAAATGAGTTATCGTCCGGAAGTTCAAACTTTTGCGCGATAAGAGGGTAAACGGTAGAATAATCATCACTTGGCACAACCCCGAGCGTATCTAAAGTCAACGCCACGGTTTCCGCAGAAGCAATACCTTTGAAAATAAACGGGTTAAAACTGTCAAACGTGCCATAGGCTGGCATTACCACACGTCCGCCTTTGGGCGCATTAGGGTTCACATAGTCAAAAGCGGTAAAATCATCGTCATATTTTGCCTGACCATATAAGGCTAAATGATTGGCAATATTAACCTTTGCTTGAGCAATAAACGCAAACAAGCAGCATAGAGCTAAGCAGATACGGAAAGCGGCTTTATTTATTGTAGTTGCTTTCGTTGGTCCATCCTCCGAAAGGATATGATAATACTTCTTCTTTAGCCTCTTCAAAAGAAGGAGCTTTTTCCGGTTCTTTATTTTCTGTTGGAGTTTCTTCAAAAGAAGATTTTTTCATATTCTCCCATTCTTTACGCAAATCATTAAGTGTTTTTTGCGTATTGGTAATCGGCATGCTGATAGGTTCAGGTTGAATATCCAATTTGTTTTCTTCATTCATGCCAAAAGAAGGCGGAGTTTTTTCTTCCGGATGATTAATGATAATTTCTTGTTTGTTTTCATTTTCTTGTTGAGAAGAAACAACAATTTCGGGAGCTGCATTTTCTTCATCATTATCAGAAAGATTAATGTCCGGAGTATTTTCTTCCGAGAATAAAGGTTCTTCTCTTTCAAGACTGTTGGGACCAAAACTGCGTTCCAAAGCAATAGAGAACGGATCGCGCACATTGGGCTCAGACGGGGCAGGTGTCGGTTCTTTTTCTTTTTTGATGAAAGAACCGATTTTAGAGGACAAACCACCAAGCAAAGAAGAATGTTTTTTCTCAGGGATAGGCGCTTTTTCGGCAACAACCGGAGAAGAAGCATAGACGGGTGCTTTTTCTTTGACCTTTTCTCTTTCGGGAACGGGAGCCTTAAAATCTAAATTATTTTCTGCTTTGTTAAAAGAAGCCTCACGATATTTTCTGATTTCATCGGCAAGCGGAGCCAAAATAGTAAATACTTTGCCAAAAACGCCGGTTTCAACCACGTTTAAGAAGACACGCTCGTTATCATGCTTGTTCAGGAGAGCTAAAATATTTTGGTAACGTGCGCAAAATTCTAAAATAGTGCCGGCGAGAACAACATCATTTTGCGATTTTTCATAAAGGCGCATTTGAAAATTCGGCTGATTTTGGTTGATTTCGATAATCACCTTACCCAGAGCCCATTTTCCGCCGTTTCGAACTCTTCCCCACAAAGATTCGATTTGTTCGCGGGAAGCCAAAGCCGCACGATTGATAATTTCGGCAATAAGTTCATTCATATCAGATATAAGAATATCAATGCGGTTAAGGATAAAACCGTCTTTAATTTGTTGTTCGGATTCGAGCATGATTCGAGCAACCAAGTCGGTATATTCTTGGTTCTTGCGCAATTGCAAAAAGAGTTGGTAAAGAGCTTTAGAGGTTTTTTGGTTGTTGATATGTTGATTGATATAACCAAAAACCATCCACAAAACCAAGATAGGAAGGACCACGAGAGCAACATAGATAGAAATATCGACAACGCCCAAGGAGCTGAATTTCATCCCAACCGTATTATCTTGAACATAAGCCACGGCATAAATCAGCCACAAAAGACTGGAAAAAATAGCGGCAAAAAAAGAAAATGCCAGCACGTTTGCTCTCCTCATAATTGTTAAAAACAGCCAATAATTACCGAATATAGTAGTATATTTATGTGATATTTCAACGAAAATTTACACAATATTGCAAAATAAGAGTCGAAAGATAAAAAAAAATGTGTTATGACCTTTCTCAGGTAAAAACAAAATAAGAGAAGTTGAATGAACAATAATACGACATTAGTTCTTGATTTTGAAAAAAATATTGTTGAAATCGAAAATAAAATTGAATCATTAAAACACTTGGCGGAAGGTCAAGATGTTGACATTTCTCAAGAGGTGAGCCGTTTGCAACAAAAATTGGAAAGACAAGTCAGAGCCTCCTATTCAAACTTAAGCCCGTGGGAAAAATCTCAAGTGGCACGCCACCCGGAACGTCCGCATTGTTTGGACTATGTTCATGGCTTGATAGAAGATTTCACCCCGTTGTGCGGTGACAGACTTTTTGCCGATGATGAAGCCATGGTTGGCGGTATCGGTCGTTTTAAAAACATTTCGGTTGTCGTTTTAGGACAAGAAAAAGGTCACGATTTGGAAACCAGATTGAAATATAATTTCGGTATGGCCAAACCGGAAGGCTATCGTAAAGCTCAAAGATTGATGACCTTGGCAGACAAATTCAATATGCCGATTATATGCTTTGTTGATACATCAGGCGCTTTCCCCGGAGTTGAAGCCGAAGCCAGAGGTCAAGCTGAAGCAATTGCCTCTTCAATCCAAAAATGCTTGCAGGTTAAAGTTCCTGTCGTATCCGTTGTTATCGGTGAAGGTGGTTCCGGCGGCGCTATCGCCATTGCTACGGCAAACAAGGTTTTGATGTTGGAACATGCTATCTATTCCGTCATTTCTCCGGAAGGTTGTGCTTCCATTTTGTGGCGTTCTGCCGATAAAGTTAAAGAAGCAACCGAGGCTTTGAAATTAACGGCACAAGATTTGAAAAAACTCGGCATCATTGATGAAATTATTCCTGAACCTTTGGGCGGTGCTCATCGTGATCCCAAAGCCGTTATTGAAAGCGTTGGTAATGCCATTTTGAAGAATTTGAAAGAGTTGATGCCGTTAAATGGCGAAGAACTCAAGAAAATTCGTAATGAAAAATTCTTAAAAATGGGTCGCAACCTTGAATAATATGTCAAACGACATAATGCTTGTTTTGATTGCCGGTGTAGCCTTGCTGCTCATCGGCAATCTTTGCTATATGATTCTAAAGAGCAAAAAGACAAATATGGATTCGTTTACCGATATTTTGCTTCGTGGTCAAGCAGAACTGGCCGGCAGATTGAGCCAATTATCTGAGCTCAACAGACAAGAACAAAATCGTATAGCTGATGCCATCAATGAACAAAAATTAGCGGTTTTAAAGATTATGGATGAAAAACTTCTTGCCGTGACCAAAAGTGTGGGCGAGGGGTTGCAGCAATCTACCGATAAAACCACGCAAACTTTGCACGATTTGAGGGAGCGTCTGGCTAAAATTGATGTCGCACAACAAAAAATTTCTTCTTTGTCTGAACAAGTTGTCTCTTTGCAAGAAGTCTTGAGTAACAAACAAGCCAGAGGTGCCTTTGGCGAAATTCAGCTAAACGACCTGGTAACCTCGATTCTCCCACCTTCGGCATATGAGTTTCAGGTCGTGATGAGCAATCAAAAGCGTGCCGATTGTGTTTTACGCTTGCCCAATCCTCCCGGAACAATCGTTATTGATGCAAAATTTCCGCTGGAGAGCTATCAAGCTTTAAGAAATGCGCAAAACGAGCGAGAAAAGGTTGAGGCGGAAAGATTCTTCCGTGCTTCGGTTTTAAAACACATCAAAGATATTTCCGAAAAATATATCATTGTTGGTGAAACGGCTGAATCAGCCTTGATGTTTTTGCCGAGTGAGGCTATATATGCTGAGTTGCACGCTAATTTCCGCGATGTGGTTGAGGCATCATACCGCTCAAAAGTTTGGATAGTTTCGCCCACTACGTTGATGGCGACATTAAACACGGTTCGCGCGATTCTCAAAGATGCCTCAATGCGAGAGCAAGCCGGTATTATACAACGCGAAGTTGGCACTTTGGTTGAAGATATCACCCGTCTTGATGACAGAATAGAAAATTTATCCAAACATTTTGATATGGCCTCGCGTGATATCAGTGACATAAAGGTTTCTTCGGGCAAAATCTCGAAAAGGATTAAAAAGATTGAAGATTTTGAGCTTGGCGAAGCCGACCACACCTTGGCAATTGAGCATAAAATCGCTCAAAATGAATAAAACGTTGGATAGATTCTTTTTTTGATTTTTATTTTTTTTGAAATCCTATATTGATTTCTGGAACAAAAAAAGGTAGTTTATTGAAAAACATTAAATTTAAGTATAATTAAAATATAAGAGGTAAAATGACTAGATCAGAATTAATTGAAAAAATTGCAGCTAAAAACCCACATTTGATGGTTAAAGATGTAGAACGCATTGTTGCTGTTGTATTTGATAAAATCATCAATTCATTGGCTGCCGGAGATAGAGTAGAATTCAGAGGCTTTGGTGCATTCTCAGTTCGCAAACGCACACCTCGCGTAGCCAAAAACCCACGCACCGGTGAGCAGGTTAAAGTTGAAGAACGCAACATTCCTCACTTCAAAACCGGTAAACAATTGTTTGAGTTGTTAAACAAAAATAAATAGTGTCAAACAAAGGTTTATCGTCAATAATAATTAATTAGCAAAGGACACCGTCATGGCATTTATAAAGACGCTCATCAGATTGATTGTATTGGCAGTTGTTTTGTATTTTGCATTTATCAATAACGAACTGGCAATGTTTGATTTGTGGCCTTTTGAGATAGAAGTGACGGTTTCTTTGAGTGTTGCGATAGTCTTTTTTGTTTTGTTTGGCTTCATTTGGGGCAAGTTTGATTCGTGGTTTGCATATTCTCCGTTGAGAAGTGCTTTGCGTCATCAAAAGAAACAGAACAAGAAGTTGACCAAAGAACAAGAAAAATTGACCAAAGAAGTAGAAGGTTTGCAAGGTGATATTACCGAGCTTAAAGAAAAAGAAGCAAGCTATCCCAAACCTTCACTCAAACAAAGAATTGCCGCTTGGTTTAAGCGCAAGAAAGACTAATTGTCATAATAAAAAAAGGTAACAACTATGAACTGGCTTACAGACTTTGTTAGACCGAAAGTAAAGAAAATCACGGCAAAAGAGATTGCCGACAATTTGTGGACCAAATGTCCCAACTGCGGACAAATGCTTTTCAACAAAGAGTTGGAAAAAAACAATTTCGTTTGTCATAAATGCGACCATCATTTGCGTTTGCCCATCAAAAAACGTTTGGAATTGTTATTTGACAACGGTGAATATAAAGAAATTTTCTTACCGAAGTTGAAAGAAGATCCGCTCAACTTTAAGGATTCCAAAAAATATACCGACCGTTTGAAAACATATCGCAAAAACACCGGTGATGATGATGCTATCAAAGTTGCACAAGGTGAAATCGGTGGTATTACATCTGTTGTCGCCGTTATGGACTTTTCTTTCATGGGTGGTTCCATGGGTATGGCTGTTGGCGAAGGCATTGTCAAAGCTGCTGAAACAGCTATCAAAAACAACTGTCCGTTGATTACGGTAACAGCTTCCGGTGGTGCCCGCATGCAAGAAGGTATGCTTTCTTTGATGCAAATGGCAAGAACCACGGCTGCGGTTAACATGGTCAAAGAAAAAGGCTTGCCGTATATTGTCATTTTGACAGACCCGACCACGGGTGGCGTTTCTGCCTCATTTGCCATGTTGGGCGATGTTCATATTGCCGAAAAAGGCTGTATGATTGGTTTTGCCGGCGCTCGCGTAATTGAACAAACCATTCGTGAAAAATTGCCGGAAGGTTTCCAACGTGCTGAATATTTGAAAGAGCATGGTATGGTAGACATGGTTGTTCGTCGTGCCGAAATGAAAAACGAGCTGGTAAAGGTAATCAGTATCTTGATGCACCAAAAACCAAAATTGAACACCTTGTCCATCACAGCAAGATAAATCAAA
>CALXZK010000018.1 GCA_944393225.1 uncultured Alphaproteobacteria bacterium | reverse complement strand
TGGCGAATTTACCAAGTTAGAGCCGGAGCCATAAAAAAAGATCCCTTCCTTGTGAAGGGATTTTTTTTATGCTTTTACTGTCTGATAAGAGCGGCGACCGCGGGAGCCTGTTTGATATCAGGCTCGAGGATATAAAACACCGATGCTCCGGTGTTTTATAACACAAGAGGCGTAGTTTTGTTATTGAGCAAACAAAGTGTGAGCTTTGCTTTGCGAAATCTACAAAACAAGTGACCGACACGCGGTTAATGAGCTTGGCGAATTTACCAAGTTAGAGCCGGAGCCATAAAAAAAGATCCCTTCCTTGTGAAGGGATTTTTTTTATGCTTTTACTGTCTGATAAGAGCGGCTTTCCAAGGGAGCCTGTTTAAGACAAAATCACATTGCTTTACCTTGCATAAATTTCAACATCTGTGCTCTCAAAGTTCTCCTATTATCCGCCCTCTCCTCAATCAGAGTCTGTGCCTTTAAAAAAGCATCTGCTGAAGATATAGAAACATCCGCAGGTATTCCTTCTTTTTCTTTTATCGAAAGACCATTTTTTGTACGGGCACAATAATAAGTGCCTATTTTCAACATACCATTGTCAAACGGAAGTCTGACCGGAGCTGAACCTGCAAAACAACCGGAAGTTTGCTCACCGATAGTTTGACTATGTGGCAACTGAGAAAGCATCCATATAGCTCCTTCGGAAGCCGAAGCGCACCACTTATCTTGCAAAATATAAACATCGCCGTTGAACTTATCTTTGGTGCTTGCCTCATAATGCAGCTGATGAGGTCCGGCAACTTCTCTCTTTGCCGCCAAAATTTCTGCTTGTTTGGCATTAATCGGATGAACATCTATTGCCTCATACTCATCGGCATAGGAAAGCTCTTTTCCGCACATTCTTTCGCCAATTTCTTTAATAACATCGGCATCTCCGCCTTGATTACCGCGGAAATCAAAAATAATATTCTGCCAACCTTGCGCTTCTTTTTCGGCAAAAAAAACATCAACAAACTTTTGCCTGTTTTCCTTTTGCAAATGTGTATTTCCGCCAAATGAAGGAATGGCAACAATTCCGGTTTTCTTTCCATTAAGATTTTGGGTTGCAATCATCCATTGTGCTTGTCCGTTTTGCATTTTGAAATGCCGTGTATCTTCTAATTTCAGTTCAGTTAATTCTTCATTGGATTTATAAGCCACATTATAAGCTCGAGGCGAATATTCCGGTTCTTTTTTAGCCACCAACTGCCTACCTTTTTCATCATATAATTCAATATGATTATCCGGCACATGTTGCGCAATAATCCTGCCAAAGGCTTCCATTTGTTTGAGAAACGGCATATCTCGATTTATCTTTGCCACACTCGTCAAAAAGCGTCTTTTTTGCAAAGAAATTTCGTTATCATCTTTTGCTTTTCGATGATTCCATTCCGGCAGATTTTGCGCAATAAATTCAGCATATTGAGAAATATAATCCATTTACTTTTCTCCAAGCTTATAACAATAACTATAGCAAAAATTCTTCCGATTGAAAATAAAAAAAAGTGCCGGATTTTCTCCGACACTTTTTTTTTATTTTGCAAATATCTTTTTCAATTCATACTCTGTAAAATCAGCACCCCATGAGGCATATATTTCCATAGGAAGGACAATGCAATTCTCTTGGTTATTCAAAAGAACTCCCTTACAATGATACATAAATCTATCTTTTCCATCAATATAAGCTAATCGTAAGCCCTTTTTGTCTTTGGCAATCTGTTGCGCTTGTTCAAAAGACAAATCACAAAAACCAACCTTAAAATTATAAGTGCTTACGCTTGCGTCAATCTTATTCCCAATATCCACTGTATAAGTATAGCGGCTAAAGTTTTCTGTATCGACAGGAGATAAATTTCCAGATTTTACGGCATTAGCAATTTCGGCAAAAATATTTTTAAAACAAACATTTTGCGTTTTTAACTTGTCATTAAATTTATCAATTGTAAAGACGTGAAACAATTTGGACCTTTCCGTAACCAAGAGATGATATGTATCATCACTTACATCAAGATAGTCGATATACCAACCAAGATTATTTATTTCCTCAATACATTCGGGAAATAAATCTTTTGCCCGCTGTACTCTAATACGTTTGACAAATTGTGCCGGTTTAGGATGAAGAACAAAGCATAGTGGCTCACTAGGGCTCTCTATACGGCGCTCTCCATTTTTCTTATAATAAATATTCTTCAGATGAACAACCTCGGCATTGGGCAAAAGCAAAGCTCTCTGCATAGCTGTTGCTAAAGAAAAATCATTAATATCACAAAGGAAATAATCACAAACTTTAATCCCCCAAATTTGCTCTTCGAAAAGCACATCTCGAGAAGATGATAAAGGAAACGGGTTAACATATTCTTCTTTCTCTTGCCCATCTTTAATCGAAAATTTTGCTAAAGGATTTACAGATAAAGAAGGAATTTTCCAATTTTCATCCAGAATACCTAACTTTACTAATGGAGAAGAATAAACCTTCTGCACTTGTTCATCAAACGATAATTGATAATATTTTTTAGGATTACACAGCACTTTTTGAACCTGTTTGCCATCAGCGCAAACATCGTCAAAATGAGAAGAAAAAACCTTAGGTGTGTCATTTTTTTTCAAAAATAATTTTTTTAACCAACTCATAATATAAGAAATTTATAAAATTAATAATATTTTTCATTGAGATAAGCTATATTTCATTTTGTCTACTTCGTCAACAAAAAAATCTTGCCAAACTTCTTGATTCCATTTATTTTTTGCTTGTAGAGGAGTTAAAAATGAAAAGATTTAATCGCCAAATAGAAGATTTTACCTGTGAACATTGTGGTACTCATGTTCATGGCAACGGCTATACCAACCACTGTCCTAATTGCTTGTGGAGTAAGCATGTTGACATCAACCCCGGAGACCGCGCGGCCGACTGCGGTGGTTTGATGGAACCGATTGCCGTTGAAATGAAAAATGGCGAATATATCCTCACGCAAAAATGCACAAAGTGCGGACACATTCGCCGTAACAAAGTTTGCGATGATGACAATTTTGATGCCGTTATCGCCCTCTCAAAATCAATGATAAATAAACTATAACAGTTTGCTGTTCAAATAAGCGTTAACCTCATTACAAACAAACTGAGCTTGCTCTTTGTTCGGACTATATTCAAGCAAATATCCAAACAAATTATCAAAAAGCTTATGCTGAGCAATAAACTTATATGACGGCTGATAATAAATTTCATAAACAAAGCATAAAATTTGAATAATACGGTCTGCAAAAGATTTGGTATCGCCTCTTTTAACCAAGGTGTGATTTTTCATTGCTTGCAAAACTTTTTCCGAAATCGGAGCATATTTTTCTTCTTCAGATAAATATTCAAAAAACATATCTTTAAAGATACGTTCTTCATGTTTAATCAAATACAAATTTGCAATTTTATCGGCATCTTTGACTAAGCCATAAAGCTCGCGTGTTTCTTCTTTTTCCATTCCTTCCGGAATCTGCTGAAATTCGGCATCATTCTCCAAAGCATCAGATAATTCACCATGGCGTTTTACCGGTAAAAGCAAACGCAAGTCCGTATAACCTAAGGCTTTGAGTATTTCATAACTAAAATGCCCATGATTATAATGTTTTGATCTATCTAAAGAAAGCAGATAGATTTCCTTAAACCGACCAATATCATGAAACAGACAAACGAGTTTACCCAAACGTAAAAAATCTTCTCCTCTACCCTGAAAACTTTTTTCTTGTTTTAGAAGCAAATTTCCGGCACCGACCACTTGCATGGAGTGTTTAATTTTTTCTTTGGCAAAAGCCTCAAAAAAAGTTTTTCCTGCAACTTTTTTTAAGCAATCTTCAAAGGCGTCATAAAGCTGTTTTTGTTCCCTTGATACGTCTATATCATGCAGTTTCATCTTAAAGTAAAAGCCGCAATTTCTTGCGGCTTTCTCCAATAGTTCAATGATTAAGCCGATTTTTTATTTTCGGCAGATTTTTTACCTTCTTTACGATAAACAAACTTAGGTGCTTTTTTATCGTCAATCACTTTTTCATCAATGATGATTTCCTCAACATTTTTCTTATCCGGAATATCATACATCAACTCAAGCAAATTCTCTTCCATAATGGCACGCAAACCACGAGCACCGGTTTTGCGTTCAATGGCTTTTTTAGCAATGGCTTTGAGTGCTTCTTTGGTGAAAGTGAGTTTAACATCTTCCATTTTGAACAAGCTTTCATATTGACGAACGAGAGCATTTTTCGGCTCGGTCAAAACTTTGATTAAAGCTTCTTCGTCCAAATCTTCCAAAGTAGCAATCACTGGTAAACGACCGACGAACTCAGGAATCAAGCCATATTTAAGCAAATCTTCGGGTTCAACTTCTTGCAAAATTTCACCGACGCGTCTTTCATCCGGACCGCGAACTTCTGCACCAAAACCGATAGAAGATTCTTTACCTCTGCGACCAACAATTTTTTCCAAACCGGAAAAAGCACCGCCGCAAATAAACAAAATATTTGTTGTATCAACGTGCAAAAACTCTTGTTGCGGATGTTTACGACCACCTTGAGGCGGAACATTGGCAACCGTACCTTCAATAATTTTCAAAAGTGCTTGTTGAACACCCTCACCTGACACATCACGCGTAATCGACGGACCATCGGTTTTACGAGTGATTTTATCAATTTCATCAATATAAACGATACCGCGTTGAGCTTTTTCAATGTCGTAGTTTGCTGCTTGAACCAACTTCAAGATGATATTTTCAACATCTTCACCAACGTAGCCGGCTTCTGTCAAAGTTGTAGCATCGGCAATGGCAAAAGGTACATCCAAAATTTTTGCCAATGTTTGCGCAAGCAAAGTTTTACCGGAACCGGTAGAACCAATCAAAATGACGTTAGATTTGGAAATATCAACATCATTATTTTTGCTATCGATATTATTCAAGCGTTTGTAGTGGTTATAGACGGCAACGGAAAGAACTTTTTTAGCCTTTTCTTGTCCGATAACATATTGATCCAAAAACTCTTTAATTTTAGACGGGGTTGGCAAATTTTCTGCATCAATACCACCTTCGCGTTTAGCTTCTTCAGCCATTTCGTCGGCAACGATATTGATACAAACTTCAATACATTCATCGCAAATATAAACACCGCGACCAGCCACCAATTTTTTCACTTCGGATTGGCTTTTTCCGCAGAAGGAACAATGCAATTCGCCGTTATCTTTATTATCTGTCATTTTTCATAATCCTATTTGGCAACAATTTCGGAACGGTTGGCTACGATTTGGTCAATCAAACCAAATTTCAAAGCTTCTTCCGGTGTCATAAAATTATCTCTTTCCATAGCTTTTTCAACGACGGAAAGTTTTTGACCGGTATGATGAGAATATAATTTATTCATACGTTTTTTCAACTCTACCAAATTACGAGCATGAATTTCAATATCGGTAACCTGACCTCTGAAACCGGAACTCGGTTGGTGAATCATAATCATGGAATTTGGCAAAGAAAAGCGTTTGCCTTTAGTTCCTGCAGCCAGCAAGAACGAGCCCATAGAGCAAGCTTGACCGATGCAAACCGTATTCACATCGCAAGAGATATATTGCATGGTATCATACATAGCCATACCGGAAGTAACCGAGCCGCCGGGAGAGTTAATATACATAAAAATGTCTTTCTTCGGATTTTCAGATTCCAAGAACAAAAGTTGGGCACATACGAGAGCAGACATTTCATCATTAACTTCGCCTGTAAGAAAGATAATTCTTTCTTTTAACAATCTTGAAAAAATATCAAAAGAGCGCTCACCCTTAGATGTTTGTTCAATGACCATAGGAACAAGGCTACTGTCTATAATATTCTCAATCATTTCACTTTCCTTAAAGAAATAAATCCAATTTTGAAAAGAGAATATAACAATATCATCAACAAAAGGTAAACAAAGACAATAAAAATCTCATGAAATTAAAGAAAGCTTTCATAGACTAAACTATTTTTTTGCAATTCTTCATTGAGTTTGTCCAAACCATATTTTTCTATCAAAGTTTGTTGGCTACCGTCAAACAAAGAAACACCTAACCCTAACCTAGATGATTTTGATGAAATATCGGCAGCTTCTATGATTGTTGGCATAATATCAAGACTACTGAAACGACGTTGTTTAGTTTTTTCATTTGCAATTAAAACATTCAATAAATTTCTTTCTGCTTTTTGTGATGCTAACATTTCGGCAATTTCATCATCCATACTCAAATGGTCGGATACAATCAACAATATTGTATTTTCATCCAAATTGTGTTGATAAAACCAATTTACAAAATCCGCAACTTGTTTATCGGAACACATAACGACATCGCGCCAATCATGATATTTGGGTAAGCATTTTTCCTCTAAATATCCATAAGGATAATGCGTATTAACGGTTTCTGAAAGAATAAAAAATCTATTTTTATTTTTTTGCAACTTTAGCAATTTCTGTTTCAATAAATCAAAAAACAAACTATCTGGATATCCCCACGTATTACCAAAAATTTTTCCGTATTGACGATGAAAATAATCAAAATCAAAAATTTTATCTTTTGCAAAACCATGTCTTCTTAAAAAGGCATCAACTCCACCGAACTGAGAAGAACCTCCGTAAATAAAATAATTATCATATTTCAAGTACTTCAAAATATCCGGTAAACAAATTAAATTTGGTAGAAATTCATAGCGATTATCATATTGATTATAAGCCACATCAACATCAAGTGGAACACCACACAATGCCGTAACCATACCTGCAGTTGTCCAGTTACTGCCATATATCTGATAATGCTTACCCATTGATCTATTCAAAGAAGAAAGATTTTTTAATAAACCATCACCATAACCGGTCTCAATTGATTCTAAAAATAATATCACCACGTTTTTAGAAGAAGCATTAACCGCAAAATCTTTCAATTTAGGCTGATAATAATTTTTTTCATAAAAATCAGAATATTCAAATTGACCTTGAATATATGAAAAGAAATCATATTTCAAACTTCCCCATAAAAAAACGATTGTGAAAAATAGCAAACTTCCGCATGCAAAAACACAAGTTCCGAGTTTTTTCAATAGCCAATAGAGAACACCGGCTCCAAGCAGAAACAACGCAATAGAAACAGAAAAAACCGTAATATACTCACCTTTCAAAGTCATAATTTCTTTAGCATAGGTTATATGGAAACAAATTTGTTCAAAAGTAAGAGTATCAAAAAAGCACTCAAGGCCCAAAATAACAAGCAACAAGAATATAGCTAACAAATAAAAAATAGCAGCAGCAACTCGAAAAAATTTTTCTCTACGGCACATTTTTATTTTTTCTCCACAACAATACAAACATTTTTGCCCAAAATTTTACCGACCGTGATTTTATCTAAAAAGCGGCTTATCGGGAAAATAAATCTATCATAAATTTTCAAGCTGTTGGGATTAATATCACCTTGTTCGCTACCAATTATTTTATAAAGTAGCGTCACAAAATATCCGGCAAAATCAGCATAATAAAGCTTCTTGATTCGCCACTTATTTTCATCTGCAAACAACTTTTTTAAGGTTGATTTATCATAGCGGCGAAAATGCCCAACTTTTTCATCCATGGAAGAATAAAGCACATTAAATGCCGGAAGATATAAAAAAATTTTTCCGCCGTGTTTTAACTTTTGATAAAAAGCTTCAACAATTGCGGCATCATCTTCAATATGCTCCAACACATTCAGCGAATAAATATAATCCAAAGTTTCATCGGTAATTTCGGTTAAAGATTGATAATGCATCTTGCCGACATAAAATTTTTGTAAATTATCAGCTGGCTCCAGACAAATAACATGACAGCCGCTATTTTTTGCAACTTCCTCGGCAAGATAACCTTCTCCGGCACCAAAATCAACAATTTGCATGTCCGGCTTATGGATAAGGGCACATACCTTATCAATCAAAAAACGGTTATAGTTTTTTGCCAAACGCAAAACATCAAGATTATCTTCTCCGCTATATTGCACCTATTTTTCTCCCGCAGGATTATAATTCAAATAGGCCATACGGCGAACTTCTTTCCGACTTTTACTGACACTATCCAGAATCAAACCCACCAATAATGAAATCATGGATAAAATCATCAAGCCCATAGCTAAGAAAGCACTTGGAAAACGCAAAACTTTATGCGTTTCAAAAAAGTCTTCTACAACCGGAATACCAAGCATTAAAGAGAGAATAAAAAATACGGCAGCGATAACGCTAAAGAAAAGCATCGGGCGCTCATCTTTAATCAAATTAACAATCATCGCCAAAATTCTGATTCCGTCTTTGCATGTTGCCAATTTGCTTTCTGAACCAAGCGGTCTGGCAAAATAGTCTGTTTCAACCTCTGCCATGGGAATACGCGAAGAAAGCGCATGAACAGTCAATTCTGTTTCAATCTCAAAACCGCTTGATTGCGCAGGAAAAGACTTTACAAAACGTCTGGAAAAAACTCTGAATCCCGAAAGCATATCCACCAAATCATGCTTAAAAAATCTTTGCACCAGTTTGGTCAATAAAATATTACCGGTTCTATGCCCCACACGATAAGCCGCCAAATCCACCTCTTTGCGTGCGCCGACAACCATATCCAAATTATCATCAACCAATTTTGCAATCAAATCCGGTGTGCGTTTAATATCATAGGTTTCATCGCCGTCACTCATGACATAAATATCGGCATCAATATCGGCAAACATACGGCGCACAACATTACCTTTACCTTGCAAAGTTTCCGTTCTGACAATGGCACCGGCTTTTTTAGCTTTTTCTGCTGTTTTATCGGTTGAATTATTATCATAAACATAAATATCTGCTTGCGGCACATATTTTTTAAAATCGGCAACAACCTTAGCTATTGCAATTTCTTCGTTATAACAAGGAATGATAACGGCAATTTTTTTATTTTTCATCGGCATCTTCATACAGTTTCATTTTATTGTTAACAAAAACCTCATCGGCAATTTCTTTTGGCGCACATAAAGACATAAACGGCAACAAATTATTCCGCAAGAAATGGCAGCGCATACCTTTTGCTTCTTCCATCTGAGAAAAATTAACTCTCATAACACCATCTTCCAACCCATGAGCAACAAGCAAAAATTTTGGTCCGACATGATTATTAACCATATCATCTCGGCGCTTTTGCCAAAGAGAATTGAGCTTATAATAGTCTTTGATAATACTTCCATCGGGAAGAAATGCCCCGTTTATTTGCTGAAAAACATTCACACCTTTTATTGTCGGATTTTTATCTGCCCAAAAAGCAAAGAATGCTGACGTTGGATAATTATAGGTCTGAATAAGCGCATTATCGGGAATATTAAGTTTTTCAATACCGATATAAGCATCTTGTTCCAACTGCATTTTTTTCCAGTCGAGATGCCTTCCCCATGTATTTGAAAAATACGGTGTTGCAGCTAAACTAAACAAAACCAGCAACAAGAAAGAACCATACAATCCCTTTCCTAAAACAGATTTCGGCTTTAAGGAGAACCACGCTTTGACAATAATCAAAGACATCAAAATTTCTCCAATGACAAAATAGCGTGAAATTGAGAAGAAATAAGCCCAGACAACATAGCTAAGCAACAAGAACAAACTTAAAAACAACCATTTTTCATTGAAAACGATTTTCTTGCGACGCAATAAGAAATACACTCCTTTAAGAAGCATATAGATAAATATGATATAAACACACATCAAACGAAAATCGGCAACAAACATATCGTTACCTTCGGCGCGATGCAAAGTCAAACATAAGAAGAAGGGCCACAGTAAAAATTCTTTCCAACTATGTGGTACAAAGCTTTGATCCGTAAAGTTGTTATGAGCCAACCAATCAGATTTGAAATATAAGTTTGCAAACGGGAAAAACGGATTTTGAAATTCTTGCCACAAACGCCACATCCAAAAGCCGGAAAAAAGCAAAAAGCCTAAAACACCAAACAAAGTAAACCATGCAATATTTTGCCATGCGTTTTTTATGTTCTTATGACATAGAATTAAAGTAGCGCCACCGGCAACACAATAAATGACACCGGTCAGTTTTACCCCCATGGCAGCACCTAAAATAAAACCCGCCGCCATAAAAATCTTTTTATCACCTCTTTGCTTCTCGAAAATTTCATTAATCAATAGATAAAAAGCCCACAGATAAAACACCGCAAGCATTATTTCACCGCTGGAAATTCCGATTTGAAAAAATGTTGCATTTCCGGTCATTGCGATCAAAAAGCAAACAAAAGCTTTAACCTTTCCATCTGCATTTGATGTATCAAAATAACATAAAATCAAACGATATGTCAGATACATCAAAATACCGAACCAAATTCCTTGTAAAAAAGAAATTACGGTCGGAAAATCGTTAAAATATTTAATCATATAATAAAGAGGCAGCTCGGGAAGCGGATTGAAAAAGCCATTAATTCCGGCCATAAGAGGATCTTCGTTAAAACGATTATTAACAAAAGCCCAAGCATTATAATAATGATAGTTCACAAAATCCCAAATCAGTTCATATCGCAAAAGGCTACTGATAATTCCCCCTGCCAACACAAACAAAAAGAATATAAATTTTTGATTACGTATCAAATTACAAGCTTTTATTCCCATCTTATCCTCCTTAATAGAAATAAGATATTAGTTTTATGCAAGAATAAAAAACTTAAAAAAAATTTATACACAAAAAAAAGCCCAATCAAATGATTAGGCTTTTTTCTTGAACAATATATTTCAAAAACTAAGAAGCTTTTTTAGTTGTTTTCTTAGATTCTGTTTCTTCTTTTTTAGCTTTAGCGGCAGTTTTTTTAGCCGGTTTAGAAGCTTCATCGAAGTTATACAAATCTTCAATAGAAACAGTCTTTTCGCTTACTTTAGCTTGAGAGATAATGTGGTCAACGATTTTTTCTTCAAAAATCGGAGCTTTCAAATTCTCAACAGCTTGTTTGTTTTTAACATAGAAGTCAAAAACAGCTTTTTCTTGACCAGGATATTTGCGAGCTTCAGCCATAATTGCTTGATTAATATCATCAGCAGAAATGGTGATTTTTGCATTTTGACCGATTTCAGACAAGAGCAAACCGAGTTTAACTCTGCGAACAGCAATATTTTTGTATTCGCTCAAAAGCTCATCTTCAGATTTTGCTTTTTCTTCTTCATCAAGTTGATTATATTTTTTAGCTTGTTCATATTGGTTAACAATAGCTTTGTATTCAGCATCAACCAAAGATTCCGGAACATCAAAAGTATAGTTCTTGTCCAAAATATCCAAGAGTTGTCTTTTGAGTTTCATTTTGGAAGCGGCTTCGTAGTCGCTCTTAATGCGGTCAGCAATAACAGCTTTGAGCTTATCCAAGTTTTCTTCACCCATAGATTTTGCAAATTCATCATTGATTTGAACTTCTTGCGGTTCGCGAAGTTCTTTGATTTCGCAAGCAAATACAGCAGCTTTACCAGCCAAATCTTTAGCGTGATAATTTTCAGGGAAAGTAACGTTAACATTAACTTTTTCGCCTGCTTTTTTGCCGATTAATTGATCTTCAAAACCGGGGATGAAAGAGTTAGAACCCAAAACCAAAGGATAGTTGTTGCCTTTGCCGCCTTGGAATTCAACACCGTCAACGGAACCAACAAAATCGATAACGGCAGTATCACCTTTTTGAGAAGCTCTGTCGTTTTCAACTTTTTTGGTTTCTTTGCGAGCATCAGCCAAATATTTCAAAGCTTTTTCAACTTCTTCAGCCGGAACTTCAGCCATTTGTTTTTCCAAAGCAATGTCTTTAATGCCATCGAAGTTGATTTCCGGCATAATTTCAACATTAACGTCAAATTCAACATCTTCACCATCTTTGAAAGCAGTGATTTTAACATCAGGCATCATAACCGGACGAAGATTGTTTTCTTTGATAACTTGTTGAGCTGTTTTTTGAACCAAATCTTCCAAAACTTCAGCTTTAGCAGAAGCTTCATATTTTTGTTTGATCATGGAAGCAGGAGCTTTACCGGCTCTGAAACCGGGAAGTTTAACTGATTTGGCAATAGAATTGATTTTAGCATCAACGTCTTTGGCAAAATCTGCGGCAGAAACGCTGACTTTGAAAGATTTTTTCAATCCTTCGGATTTCACTTCTTTAATATTCATTAATTCTCTCTTTGAATTAGGGTTAAACCACCTCATAAAAGAGATGGTGCGAGCGGAGAGACTCGAACTCTCAAACCTTGCGGCACCAGATCCTAAGTCTGGCGTGTCTACCAATTTCACCACGCTCGCAATTACTTATTTTTGCTTGCATAGTAAAGAAAAAAAATTTTAAATCAAGACTAAATTCACAACCTTATAAAAATAATTGTAATATAAGTTAATATTTTATATGATGAATACAAAAGCTTTTTTAATTATGATTTTGGGAGTAAACTCGTGTTTGCAAAAAATATGACCAAAAATTTATTATGCAGCGTTGCCGCAATTGCCATGTTAAGTGGTTGTACTTCCACGGCAAGAATGGGAGAAAACGGCAACACTCCAACCATCTGGCAATTTAATGACCAAGCCGCCGAAGATGCCAATTTGGCAACCGTTGCCTATTCTCAAGGCAACTTTGAAGAAGCGCAAAGATTAGTTGACCGAGCTTTACAGTCCAATCCCAAACTTCCGCAAGCCTTGATAGTCAGCGCCATGACAGCTGAACAATTAGGTCATTACAACCGTGCACGCCAAAACTATGAAGACATCATTTTATTAAATAGTAACGATACTTCTATTTTAGGTTCCACAAGCGGCAAGCCGGAAAAAATGTCCGATATTGCGCAAAAACGCTTGCGTATGATAACTTTGCAACAAAGCAAAATGGTAATAGAAGATGACAACGGCGCCAAAGTTTTCAATATTGATGATTCCAAAGCTTTAAGACAAAGCAAGTCAGCTATTGCCAAAGCCATTTTCATGGCACAAAAAAAGAAACCTGTTGTTGAAGAACAAACAACCGAAGAACAAATTGAAACTGCCGAAATTTTGTTTGATGACGGCGAGCAAAACGTAATTGCCCGTTTCTTAACCTTGAAAGAATTGGCAGAAAAAGACTTGGTAACACAAGAAGAGTTTTTGAACGCTCGTTCGGCAAACATCGGTGCTTTGCTCCCCTTGACCAACAGCGCTCCGGCATTTGGCATTGACCGAGCCGTTCCCTCGCCTGACTTGATTATTGAACGTATCAATGTTTTGAAAGAGGCAACTGAAGCCAAAGCCATTACCCCGAGAGAGTTTTCAGCTGAACGCAATCTGATTATTGAAACTTTGCTTCCGCCTCACCCGCGTCAACGCGCTAAAAGAAAATTGCCGAGCAAAGATATTATGACTGCCGCTAAAAACTTACGCAAATTGGAAGTGCTTTACGATTTAAACTTAATCACATCTAAAGAAAAAGAAAAAGAAAAAGCCGCCATTGAAAACTATTTGGGCATCAACCGAGCTCCGGCACAAACGGTAGAAAAAAAGACAACCCTTTCCGCAACTCAAGCTCAAAAGCAAAAAGATGACCGTGCCAAAGCCGAACCTTTGGTCCCGATGGTCTCTAACCCGTTCTAAAAAAAGCTGATAACAAAGAGGGTTCGGATGAGCCCTCTTTTTTCTTGCCAAAACAAGAGTTTTGATATAAAAGAAGCCTAATTTCAAAAATTAAAGACATTTTAGTAAGGTAGAAAATGAACAATACTGTAAATAAGCGCAAAACATTTGCCATTATTTCACACCCTGATGCCGGTAAAACCACTTTGACCGAAAAATTGTTGCTTTTCGGAGGTGCCATTCAACAAGCAGGTGCCGTAAAAGCCCGTGGTGAAAACCGCCATGCCCACTCCGACTGGATGAAGGTAGAGCAAGAACGCGGTATTTCCGTTGCCTCATCGGTTATGAACTTTGAATATAAAGACATCACGTTTAACTTGCTGGATACACCGGGACACGAAGACTTCTCAGAAGATACTTACCGTGTGTTGACAGCCGTTGACTCTGCCGTCATGGTTTTGGACTCCGCCAAAGGTATTGAAACCCAAACCAAGAAATTGTTTGAAGTTTGCCGTTTAAGAGATGTACCGATTTTAACCTTCATCAACAAACTTGACCGCGAAGGTTTAGACCCGTTTGTATTGCTTGATGATATTGAAAAAACTTTGGCTTTGGAAGTCACTCCTGCCAGCTGGCCGATTGGCATGGGTAAAGATTTCTTGGGTTGTTACGATTTATTGAACGACCAATTGATTTTGATGAACAAAACCGGTGATAAATCACAAATCAACGCAACAATAGAAACCTGCAAAGGTTTGGACGACCCGAAATTAGATGAATTGTTGCCTGCTCATGCGGTTGAAAAATTGCGTGAAGACGTGATGATGGTTAAAGAACTCTGCCCTGAGTTTTCTCTTGAATCATATTTGGCTGGTGTGCAAACACCGGTATTCTTCGGTAGTGCCATCAACAACTTTGGTGTAAGAGAAGTTTTGGAAGGTTTGCATAATATTGCACCGACACCGAGAGAACATCCGGCTGTAGAAAGAGAAGTCAAACCCGATGAAAATAAGGTTACGGGCTTTGTCTTTAAGATTCAAGCCAACATGGACCCCAAACACCGCGACCGTATTGCCTTCATGCGTATCTGCTCCGGACACTTCAAACGCGGTATGACCTTAAACCAAGTGCGTACCGGTAAAGGCATTAAAGTTCCGACCCCGGTTATGTTCTTGGCACAAGAAAGAGAATTAGCCGAAGATGCTTATGCCGGTGATATTATCGGCATTCCCAACCACGGACAACTCCGCATCGGCGATACTTTGACCGAAGGCGAGAAATTGCACTTTACCGGTATTCCGAGTTTTGCGCCTGAATTGCTGAAATCTGTTCGTGCGTTAGACCCATTGAAGTCCAAACATTTGGGTGCAGCTTTGCAACAAATTGCCGAAGAAGGCGGTGCCAGCGTGTTCAAACCGGTTGTCGGTTCAGAATGGATTGTCGGTGTGGTTGGTGCTTTGCAGTTTGAAGTTATGGCTGACCGCATTCGTTCAGAGTTTAACTTACCGGTTGCTTTTGAACCTACCCAATATTTCACCGCGCGTTGGGTAGATTGCAAAGATAAGCAAAAATTGAAGAAATTTATTGATGCCAACCAAGGCTCCATGGCTACCGACCACGATGGTGCCGATGTCTTTTTGGCAAGAAATGCATGGCACTTGAACAAAGCTCAGGAAGATTTCCCTGATGTAGAGTTCAAGAAAACCCGCGAACAAATGTTCTAAAGATAAAAGCCTCTCACCCGAGAGGCTTTTTTTCATTTATTCCAATATCTTGAGCCAATAAAATCACGTATTGTTTTAATTTTTATTCCATCTTTTTCAAAATAAATACCGGCGCCTTCGGCATGATAAGTGTCAAACTTTTTGCCGTCAATTTCTAAGCGTTTATCCTTATAAAAACGAATGCGATTTTTATATAGGCAAGACTTTTTATCGCATTCCAAATCAAGCCAAGACTTGTCCATTTTCTTGCCGCGATAAATTTGATAAAGCTTGCGCCGTTCTTTTTCATCAAGCTTTTTATTGGCAGTTTTCTCAAGCCACATCTGTTTGGTAAAATTATTTCCGCGTGCCGGTAAAATTACCAAATCCCCCTGCTCATCTTTAATGGCAAGCAGAGATGCTTCATTATCTACCATCACATCGGGAACTTTGACCGTAAAAATGCTCAACACACCGACAAGAATAACCACAAACCCCCATTTGCGCCACGGCATATTCCACAAACAAAGCCACAAACCACCGAGGATAATCAGAGCAAAGCCCCACATCGGCATGGAGAGAACTTGATAACCGGAATTTGGTAGTGCTGCCACATAAGCTGTAATATCATTGATAATCCCTATTCCCCAACCAACAAGTTTGAGAGGAATAACATCTAATCCAAACGGCATTAAAATAAGCGCCAAAAGCACAAGCGGCATCACAATCAAACCGATAATCGGCCCTGCCAACAGATTGGTCAAACTTGTATAGAGGGCAATTTTGTTAAAGTGATAAATGGCAAAAGGTGTGGTAGCCAAACTGGCAATAAAATCGGCAATCAATATACCAACGAGATATGCCCAGATATAGCGGAAGAATTTGACTGTTTTGCCACTATCGGGGTTACCGCGCAAGAAACGTTGCAATGCTCCTGCATATTTTTCATAAAACGCAATCAAAGCCACCACAGCAGCAAAAGACATTTGAAAACTTGCTCCTATTAATGCTTGCGGCGAGAAAAATAAAATGAACATTGCAGCCCAAGAAATCGTGCGCATGGAAATGGCTTTGCGCCCGACAAATATACCCAAAACCACAATCAGGTTCATAATAAACGCACGTTGCGCCGGTACCTGTGCACCTGAGATAAACAGATAAAATATGCTGATGAGAATAGCCATAACCGCAGCTGGCTTTTTAGAATCATAACGCAAAGCAAGCGGCGGAATAAAAGCCATAAGCAAACGCACAAAGAAAAACATCAAACCGGCAATCATCGTCATATGCAAGCCGGAAATGGAAAGAAAATGCGCCAGTCCTGAATCACGATAATCTTGAATGACCTTGCGGCTGATAACGCCTTGCTCTCCGGCAACAATCGCAGCTGCAATCGAAGCCTCATCCGGAGGAAGAATGCTGCGAATATGGTCAATGATTTTGGCGCGCAATTCATCTATATAGAAATTAAATTTTTCGGCAAAACTCGGTTTAGTTTGGCAATCAATTTCATAAACCGAACTCATAGCAAAACCGTTAGCATCAATCTCTTCAAAATAAGCTTTACGATCAAATTGATAGCCGCCGATAATCACCGGTTTTCCGGCAGGCATCAAATTTACCGCCATTTCCACGCATTGTCCGACTTTAAAGTCGCTTTTTTTCATACGAGTACTGACTTTAACCGTACCAAAATTCCGATTTTGTTCAAAATTTGATGTATCTTTAAGCAAAAATCGTTGCATACCACGGTAGTTATAGTCAATTTTAGTAATCATACCGCTGATATAAGTAAGCTCGGGAGATTTTATTTCTTTAGTCTTATTAAGATAAGTTGCTTTAAGTTGAATATTGGCAAATCCGAGAGATACAACACCAACAATCATCAAAAAAATTAAAACCTTGATGTGATGACGAAATAAAATAGCAAACAGAATAAGCGCTTCCAAAACGCCCAAAGTCCACCAAATGGATAATTCTTGCGGCAGCTGAAAATAAAGGGCTATACCCAAGGCAAACAATACCGGCATCCACAAAAACCACCGATTTTGTTCCCCATCAAATTGCTCTTTTATATATTGAATAATGCGATTCATCATGAGCTCAATTTAGAATATTTTTAAATAACAAACAAGAAATTAAAAAACATTTGCAAAAATTTAATAATTTTACAATTAAATATAGAATGTATAGAAAACAACAATAGGTGTACGATTATGAAAAAAATATTCTTTTTAGCTTGCATTTTATCAATCTTTGCAGCATTTACTGCTCAAGCTGGTTCCACTCCGTTAAATGACTACGATTGGGATAAAACAGCTGGAGATTCCTCTAAAAAATAAATAGGGAATAACTTATGAAAAAAATATTCTTTTTAGCTTGCGTTTTATCATTAAGCACTGCATTCAATGCAATTGCTGATATTCGAGGTGCAATTGATGAATTTGGAAAACCTATTGCAGGTTCTTCAGGAGCTTCGGATATGTGCACACAACTTTGCCAAGGATATAGTGCTACAATCACAGAATGTCCGGAAGGCTATGAAATGTTAAGCTGTGAATCAGTAAACTGTGCTAATTATCATAAATGCGAAGCTAGTCCCTGCGCTCCCGGCTACGATCGCTCTTTCAAAGATTGTATGATTGTTGCTCAGCCGGATAATTATCAGTGCACAAAATGCAAATAAAAAAAAATCCGTTAGGCTTTTTCAAGCGTAACGGATTTTTTTTTAAGAATTTAATTCTGAAAATTTCTGCATCAGAATTGCACTAGCTTTATCAATATCGTCAACAATAACGATATTGGGAACTTTGGTACAAACCAAATATCCTTCTAACGAATAAAGTGCAACAACTGCTTTCACATCTCTAGTCAGACTATGAACATCATGACTGTTAGACAAGATGCAAATTTCGTTATCTTTAGCAGAACCAATAGCGGTCATGCCGTTGATAACATAAGTTTTTGCTCCGCGACGAATAAAGCCACCCACCATTTGGGTTACTTGACTAAGGCTTAAATTTTTTTGTTCCATATGTATATTTTTTTATTTTGGATAATAGGAATCAAAGTAAAAGAAAACTGACGTTTCGCAACGGCAGTTTCAAAACACAATGTCAAAAATATTCGACTTCACTAAAATAAATAGCAAAGCCATGGCTAATTACTAGATCTTACCAGAAAGTCTACACTCGCGTGCGAAATATTTTGCAATAATTATAATCATAATTCTAATTTTATGAAAAACAGATTATAACTATTAAAAAAAGTTTGCAAGCAAAAATGTACTATTTTTTTGTATGAACAAGCTCAAAGATTATATCGCTCGCATTTTGGCTAGGCGTTTGTTCTCCCTGCCCCAAAATTTTACGTACTTTGGCAAAACCTTCCATCTGACGATTATACAAATCCTCATGGCGCAATAAATCCAAAATATAGCTACGAATATTTCCTTTAACACAACGCTCTTGCAGAAGTTCGGGAATAATTTCGCGCCCAAGTAAAATATTGGAAAGGTTCACAAATTGAATATGCAAAAATCTTTTAGCTAAGAAAGCTGTTAAGGGAGCAACTTTGTAGGCAATAATATGCGGAATATCACAAATAGCCAATTCCAAAGCCACAGTTCCCGAGGCAGCAATAGCTGCGGATGAGGCTCTGAAAGCGCCATATCTGTCTTGTTGATTTTCTACAACCAAAACCGGCAAGTCATAATTTTTGAGCTCTGTCTTAACCATATTGGAAACGGTTTTAACAGTTGGCAAAACAAAATAAAAATCTTCATCAGCTTTGTGAAGCTCTTGCGCAGCTTCCATAAATACCGGTAAAAGACGTGAAACTTCATTCTTGCGTGACCCCGGTAAAACGGTAATGATTTTTTTGTTTTCGGGAATATTAAATTTTTTTCTGAAAGCATTTCCGTCTGCGGTAATAGCTTCACTCTCAATCACCGGATGTCCGACAAAGCGGGCATCGAGTTTGTAAGGTGTGAAATATTTTGGCTCATAAGGAAAAAGAGTGAGCAAACAATCAATATATTTGTACATCGTGCGCGCACGTTTTTTCTTCCAAGCCCAAACTTGCGGTGCCACATAATGAACTTGCGGAATACCTGTTTTGAGTTTGCGCAAAGCTTTATGAATGCGAGAAGAAAAACTCCAAGAATCAATCGTGACAACCACATCTGGCTGCACTTTTTGAATATCGGCAATTGTTTCTTTTATGAGTCTTAAAATCTTAGGAATACTCGGAATAACCTCAGTTAAACCCATCACTGCCAAATCTGAAATATCATAGAGCGATTTCAAACCTTCAGCTTCCATGGTATCGCCGCCAACACCGTAAAACTCAACATTTTTGTCTTTTTTACGCATGGCGCGCATCAAACGAGAACCGAGCAAATCACCCGATGGTTCTCCGGCAATCAAATAAATCTTCATGAGTTATTCCTCACTCTCATTAATATAATCGGCAGGATTAATTCCGACAATGAATAATCCTTCTTTGTTGGCATAATCGATTACATTTTTTTCATCAACAATCAAAGCATTTCCGGCATGAACCGCCACGCCGCGCAGACCTGAATTTTTGGCATTTTGCAGAGTTCTGATACCAATGGTCGGCAAGTCGATACGCATATCTTGTTGTGGTTTTCTGAGTTTGACCAAAACACCGCCCTCACCTTTGCGTTTATATTCACCACAACGAATGATAAGTTTGTCGGTACCTTCAATTCCTTCAACACCCAAAACCAAACCTTGTTGTACGACAACAGATTGTCCGACATCCAAACGACCAAGTTCCAAACCGACCTCAACACCGCGTTTAATATCTGCAAGTGCTTTTTTATCCGGCTTATGCTTTGTTAAAACGCCGGATTTTACAAGCAACTCCGGCATCACTTCATGGATACCGCGTACAACCATACCATCATTTTCAAACTCTTTAACCACGGCGCGCAAGATTCCGTCATCACCCAAAGATTTCATACCGATTTTAGCAAAAAAAGCTGTGGTGCGCAAATCGGGAACGAGCTCTTTAAAGCTCGGACGTTTGATTGTACCAATCATCACCACATCTTGCACTTTTTCTTGCAAAAAGCGTTTAAAACCGGTTCCGGCTTGTCCCAAACGTATCCAAGCATGCGGAATTGTATCATCAACAAGATGTTCGTCAGCGTTACCTTCAATTGCCAAAACAAAAAAATCTCTTTTTTGTTGCAAACAATATTCAATCAACATTCTTGGAATATCACCACCGCCGGCTACAATACCGAGTTTACGCTCATTCATAAAAAGAAATCCTCAAGTTGTTTATAATAAAATTACAATAACCGGCAAAGCTCACTTTTTCAAGTAAAACCATGCCGGTTATCAGATTAAATCTTATGACAAACTAGTCTGCCATCATAATTTTGCGTCTGCCTTCCAAACCTTCGGCAATAAACTTCAATTGTTCCATAACCATTTCGTTGTCTTTGAATTTCTCTTTAGCTTGTTCCAAACGCTCATCAAAAGTACCTTCTTTACCTTTGAACAAGAACATAAATGCACGAGAAATAGATTTAACAGTATGTTCATCATAACCGCTACGTTTCAAGCCAACAACATTCAAGCCACGAAGTTTGCCTCTGTCACCGGTAACAATACCAAACGGAATAACATCACGGTCAACACCGGACAAACCGCCGACCATAGCTTTACGACCGATACGGCAGAATTGGTGAACAGCTGAGTTACCGCCCAAAATAACACCGTCACCCAAACGAACGTGTCCACCGATAACGGCATTGTTTGTCATGATAACGCCGTTGCCGACAACACAGTCATGTGCAATGTGAGAGTTAATCATAAACATACCATCATCGCCAACTGTTGTTGTGAAGTGCTCTTTCGGGGTTCCGGCGTGCATGGTAACATTTTCACGAATGATATTGCGTTTACCGATAATGAGTTTGGCTTCTTCTTTAAATTCATTACCATGGTCTTGCGGACCTGCACCCAAAACAGCACCAGGGAAAACGATTGTTCCTTCACCGATGGTTGTATCACCCATCACGGTAACACGACCCAAAAGTTGAACATTTTCACCGATTTTTGCACGAGAACTAATCCAGCAAAGAGGACCGATTTTTGCACTTGCGGCAATTTGTGCGCCATCTTCAATAACAGCTGTCGGGTGAATATTTGTCATAGTAAAAATCCTTTCATTTATTTAACTGATAATCATACAATATGAATTAATTTTACAAAAGTAAACACACAAAAACTTACAAATTATTACTGTTTTTATATACGTAAACTTTCAATGGCATGCCAAAAGACTTAGCATCAAAAACTTGTTGAGGAGTTAAATTTTTGAGTTCAAAAGCAGAAGAAATAATCATGGCATCAGACTTAATTTCTTTGGCAACTTTCAAAGATAATTCTTCTGCTGCTTTGGTATCTAAAAAGCAAAGCAACAAGTCATATTGAGATAAATCTACATTCATAAAATTATCTCTGACTACGGTAAGATTTGATAATTTTCTGGCTCTCAACTTAAGAATTTGACAAACAAAAAAATCCCAATCATAACCAACAAACTGATGTTGCGGAAATTTTTTTGCCAAAGGTAATAACAATCCGCCTGTGCCGCTCCCCAAATCAATAATACGTAAAGGACGTTTTGATGAGCTTAAAAACTTTTCAGCTTCAGACAAAGCAATTTTTTTCATTTTTCCAAAAGATGGAAATGCCGGAGGGTATTTACAATTTTTAGAAATCAAAAGAGCATAAAGGAAATATAGTTCTAAACCAATGCATAGAACAACCAAAACACATCCGAATAACAATAAAAAAATGTCCATAATTTATCTCCTAAAATACGGACATTTTACAATTGATATGCTTTATAAAAGCTTAAAATTCAAAACGAGCATTCAAGCTTAAATCAACAGGCATTTGAACGTTTCCACCCAAGATTGTGCCAACACCGAGATAAAGTTCTTGCCCTTCATTGGTGTTAAGATTGAAACCGGCGCCCAAACGAACAAAATTTTCCGAACGATCTTCTTCAATTGTGTATCCAGCAACCGTAACCTTATGCCCGTTATCAATTTCCGAATAGAAGTCTGTACGCACAAACACATCCAAAGGCATATCGTAAAAATCATCGATTCGCTTACCCATAAGGATACCGGCTCTGGCCAGCCATGAACCTTGGTTGGCAGCATCAATCAATGTGTTATAAGATGTCCGATAAGAAACATTATCAAAATCGAGGTAACTGATTTGCGCTTGCGGTTCCACATAATATCCGTTAGCAATTTCAATGCGTTTTCCACCTTCCAAAGAAATGGTATAACCATCAACGTCAAAATCACTATCAACCTGTGCCCCGTGCGGCAAATGACTGATAAGCGTTTGCTTATGATGATAATATGCGGCAGAAATATCGGCATAAAGACCATTTTCAGCAATCATGGTTGTATAAGCACCAAAACTATACGTATCGGCATTACCGCTACCGGTTCGGTCGAAATCTTGATCCGTTTCGGAATAACCGCCATACACACCGACAAGCCAACGATTAAACGTATTTTGCGGCAAAGCATAGTCAAAACCGACTTGCACACCGTTCACATCAACATCAGATTCAGTCGCATCTTCAAAGTCCAAATCAAGTTCACGATGCATCCCCCTAACCCAAAAACCGCTGTTTTTATCAGTATGAATTTCGCCCAAACGATTATTTAAGTTTTCCAAGTGAGCAAACATAACCGAATGAATGGCGGCATATGTATTTTTTGCCAAAACAGCCGTATCGCTGAGTTGCAATGTTTTTACCAAATACCAATCATCACCTTGTTGCTGCAAGTCATAATGGAATGCACCTACATCGGCAGCCCCACCGACGAGATAAAAATTCTCTCCGGCAATACCATCAATCAGCTTAAAATCTTGTTTAAAAACCGGAGTTGAACTATAGTCAATCAACGCAATACCAACAGAACCGTTTCCGTTATCGATAGTCAAACTATCATGCTGATTTTCTGCCACATTACTGTTCATCACAATAGTTCCGTTACCATTTAAGGTATTAACGTGAATATCCTTAAATGCCCCGTTATAAATAGAAAAAAGCGAACCGTTGTTAAATTCCAAATCATTAAATGAGGTATTACCGTGTAAATAAACAAAGCCTTTTGAATTGATAGTGGTTGTTCCGTCAACCGTTGCATCCCCTTCAAAAACGGTTTCTCCGCCGTTAATGGTAAGACCATTGACATGCCCTCCGGCAAAAACATCAAACAAACCGCCGTTAACGACCTGATTTTTTGCCGTACCACCGTCATCAACAATCATATATCCGTCATTAAGAATGGTATTATCAGCCACACCGCCGGATAAGACTTCCAAACTTCCGCCATAAAGATTGGCATTAGTAGCTGTAGATTGGTCACCGATATAAACTTTTGCTGAAGAATTAACTTCAATCTTATCTGCCGTTGCTCCGTTTGTAATGTTCATTTGCGAATAAGAATTGAGAATAGTGTTGGTTACAGAACTTCCTGCTCCGGTAACGGTAAGTGTTCCTCTTCTGCCCACTGTTGTCATATTTGCAAAGCCACCGTTACGCACCGTCATTTGCCCATAGGTTCCGACATTAGTATTTTCAGCGCTTCCTTCAACTGTCAAAGGGTCTCCGTTGCGGACCGTATAATCAGATAAAGTTTCTCCGCTCGGAACATCTAAAGCCATCGCCGTACCGGACATTAAAATACAAGACAAACAAAGCAGCTTTTGCATTCTGATTTCTCCTCAAAAAAAATAATATACAAATAATATGATACCGATAAAAAAAATTACAAGCGGAAATATAAAAAAAGCACAGCCCTTATTGTAATATCAATGCCTATAACCTCATTTTGCCATCAGTCAATGAAGCCGGAAGCAACCACTCCGTTGCCTTTATGACGGATAAAAAAGCCAAAACACTCTGGTATCAAGATTCTTACGGAACAGAAATGCGTCAGGAATTAAAAGATTTCTTAAAAGCTATTCTCCCCGACTACAAAATCACTTGTTTTAACCAAATTCAACAAGACATAAGTCGAAACGATTGCTCTTGTTATCTTTTGGCTGAATATAACATCTTAGATATGTGGCACAGAAAAAACAATCGACCTGACTTACTCAAAGAATTTACCAGTGATGAAGCCAGAGCCGATGTTTGGAACATGGTCAAACAAATAGAAGCTGCGCCGCAAGTTCAAACAACAAAAACATTCAAGCCGCGGAAAATTAAGGCATCTCAAAACGAGGTCTTGTCAAAAAAATACTTGTTGCAATGTCAAAAAAACACATATCGCGATTTTAAATATCGTTTGACGCAAGAAAAAAATTATAAAGAAATCATCAAGCAAGCCGCACAAAAAGCAACCACGGCTCATTTGCTTTACAAACAAGGACTTATCGACTTAAATTTAATTTCAAGATAATTATTTTTTCTCACGAAAAGAAAAATATTTGTGCAAAAGATAGGTCAAAATCGTCGAGATGACGAGATAAGCCGCCTGCCCCACCAAAGGATAAAGTCCCAAAACACGCACAAATAAATTAAGCGCAAAGGCATTGAAAAAATACATACCGATATAAACCGTCCATGCCTTAAAATATTCGGCTTTGATATTCCCATGGCTTTGAAAAACATAATAGCGCATGGTAATAAAAGACACATTAACGGTTATGAAATATTGCAAAATCAAAGCTGGATTATATGGAATTTTGGCAAGTTCAAACAACGCCGCAAAAACACAATAGGCAAAAACGGTATTAAATCCGCCCACCAAAAGAAAGCGGATTTTTTGGTTGATTTTGAACCAAATACGCTCAATTTTTTTATAAAGTTCAACTATCATTGAATTTCGTCAGCTATTTTTTTATCAAGGAGTGTTTCAAGCTCTTGGGTTCGCCACGGAGAAAGCACATTCTCATCAAACACATTTTCCATGTGTTCTTTGTCCACCTCTGGCATAGCAGGATGAATACCAACTTCCACAGCCTTATATTTCTCAGGAATTTTAATTCCTTTAAAACGATTTTTACCAAGTTTGCAAGTATACAAAATGCTGTAAAAATAAGTATCGGTCGGATAACGATTCCAAATCACCATCGAGCGTAAAATCAAATATTTAATCAATCCGCCATCGTGAAGAAAACATTTATCATCATTAAATTTGAGCGTGTTAAAAATGTTTTCATTCATCACGCGAATTCTTGGAATTTTATATTCTTCCGCAAGTTTTTTGACAACTTTGAAAATCACCGGAATATGGTGAATATGGCGGTGACTGTCAATGTGAGAAAGCTTAATACCGAGTTTCAAAGCTTTTTCAATCTGAGCTCTGGCTTCCAATTCCACTTGACGTGCCAATTCTTTCGGATGAATTAAAGAGAGCAAAAACAAATTTACAAATCCGTTTTTGAATTCACCGTTAGCATCGACAAGCAGCGGAATATTTTGCGGCACGGATAAAGCATATTGGTTAGTCAAATTAAGATGCAAGCCCACATCCAAATTTGGCATATCTTTCTTTAAATCAAGAGCTTCCTTAACAAAGTTCAAGTTTATCATGATACTTGTTGAGTTTAAAATACCTTCATGATAAGCCTTGGCAATGGCTTGGTTAACTCCTGGAGTCATACCGAAATCATCGGCATTAAATATCTTTTTTATCGCCATTTCGTACCACCTTTTTTACTTCCTCTTGGGTTTCATAATCAGCCATATAGAGCGGACGTTTTTTCACTTCCATATGAATTTTGCCGATATATTCACCGATAATTCCCAAAACAATGAGCTGCACCGAACCAAGGAAAATCATTGTAACCATAATTGTTGCATAACCTGGGGTCGGACGATGCATGATAAAATGTTCGCCGATAACGTATAAACCGAGCAAACCGGCAATAAATGCGGTAATAATGCCCAAATAGGTAGAAAAGCGCAACGGTTTGACTGAAAATTGAATAATTGAATTTATGGCCAATTGCAAACTTTTGCGGAAATTATATTTAGATTCGCCGGCATGACGTTGCGGAGCCACAAAGTCCAAAACCTTCACTTTATCATTAGGCATAATCCAACTGAGCAACCCGCGGAATAAGCGGTCTTGTTCATTAAAGTTTTTCAAAAAGTCGATATATTTGCGGTCAATAAGGCGAAAATCCGGTGTTTTTTCAGGAATTTTTGTATCTGAGAGCAAATTCAAAATTTTATAAAAACTTTTAGCACAGAATTTATAAAAAGCTGAGGTATCTACATTATCCACACGGCGGGTTAAAACAATCTCGTAGCCTTCTTGCCATGCTTCCACCATTTGTTTGATGTAAAGAGGCGGATGTTGCAAATCGGCATCCATAAAAATAACCGCCTCACCTTTGGCATAATCCATACCTGCCGTCATGGCAATTTCGTGACCAAAGTTGCGTTTGAGATGCACAATTTTAATATGCTCGTCTTTCTTTTGCAAAGCTTGACATTTGCTGTGTGTTTTATCAGAACTACCGTCATCAACGTAAATGATTTCATAATCTTTTACATTTGTTTCTTTCAAAACTTTTTTCAGCTCTTTATACAAAGCTTCGACGTTGCCTTCTTCATTGTAGGCAGAAACAACGATACTGATAGAATCTTTACTCATGGTTCACCTCTGTTATCGGCTCAAAAAAGCCATAATAAATTGTCTTTGTCTTTAGCTTACCAATTCGATTTTTAAATTCAAGCTTATATTCACTCGGCTCGCTCATATTCGGGTGGATATTTTTGAGAGCCAAATATGCACCTTTATCGGGAAAGACCACCAGCGCACCGCTTGTTAAAATATCATTTTTATCAAACCATGGTGCCTTTTCAGGTTCCATACCGGGAACAGTTTTAGGTTGTTCTTCGGCATAAAGAGATAAGTTTGCAATATACCAAATTTCACCGCCGGCATATTTCAAAGGCTTGTTGGTATGAAGTTTCCAAGCATAAGACATGTCTTGCGCAAATTTTTGATAAGGGAAATTAATTTTTTCGCTCTTATTAAAAACAATCACCGAAAGTGCGGCAATGGCAAACAAAGTCATAGCCACATAAACCGATTTTACGGTTTTACGGAAATTAATATCGGAAAGTTTGTATGGGAAATATGCAAAAAGAAGAATACCCAACATATACATGGTAGGAAAGCCCCACATACTCTTGAGCTTACTACCGCTGATAAGAGCTACGGCTGCAAACAAGAATACAGGTAAAACTCCCATATAGAACAAAAATTGTTTTTTATCCTTGGTCAAATAGTTTGCTTCTTTTGCATCACGACGATAACTTAAATAAAAGAGCAATGCGGTCATTAAAGCAAACAAAATCTGAGAACCCAAGAATTTTACGGGATAGAAGAAATGCGCCCAAATTTTGGCACCAAGCGTTTGTGCTCCGTTTCCGGCTCTGCCCATCAAATATTCAAAAGAATAAAAGTCATGTTGATAGAGCCACCAAACATGAGGAGCAATCACGGCAAGAAAAATAATAAAGGTGATATAAGGACCAACCTTTTTGAACTGAGCTCTGCCCTCTGCCGTAAAGAGCAAATAAAGAGCCATGCATAAGAGTTCAATACCGCCGACATATTTGTTAAGCATATTCATACCTGCAAACAAACCTGTCAAAACCCAAGCACTCATTGTGTTTTTGTTCAATGCTATATAGAAATAATATGCCGTTAAAGGCCACAAAGCCAAAGAAACCACATTGACGTTATATTCTTGGGCGCTAAAGCCATAATAGATAACGCCTTCCAAAAGCATCACGGCTAAAACGGCTTTGCCCTCAGTTAAAAAGCATTTAGCAAGTTTATAAATAAAGATAAAACCAATGAGCACAAAAACCTGATTAAGAAGATAAATACCAGCCTCTCCGAAAAGCTGATAAAACCACTCTGCAGGAAAACCGGACAAAGGCGGATGTTTATTGGTGCCGAGGTCACAATATCTGCCCCAAGTGATAGCTTCTATACTATCCATCGGCAAGCTTTTGCGCATTAAAGGAACAACGAACCAAACCACAAAGTGTGTCCAAAGGAATATGAGTAAATTTTTATTATATAAGTTTCTCATCGGTTGCAACTTTCATTTAAATAAACACAATAATTTATTAGTAATATTTAGGACAAATGATGTCAAACTCAATTCGTTACATTTGCATAATAATTATTTCCAACCTTTGAGCATTTGATAGAGATTAACGCTTGTTTTAGCAATAACGGATTTGAAGCTGTTTAGACCGTTTTCTTTCCAAATTTGCATCAAAATATCGGTTGCTTGTTTACGTGTATAAATATCTTTGTGTTGACACATATAGTCATGGAAACAAGCTGCCTTAATACCTTGACGTAAATCCTTATTAGAAAAAAGCAACGTAAACGGCGCCGGAACCGTTACCCCGTCAAAGACAAAATCTTTGGGTACGGTAATATTTTCATACGTCTGTTCTCTGAGTGTGATATAATTAATACCTGTTACGGCAAAATCATAAACCTTGTGACGAGTATATTTTCTTTTTATGCGTTCCATGTAATTTTCTCCAATTCTTCTTGTGTATTTGCTAATTCTATTTGAGCTTTAAGTTCGGTTGCTTTCTTATGGCAAGTATTAGACCATTCTGCCAGCGCCACACTTAATCCAAGCAATTCTTGTGCCGTAAGCTCAATGGTCGTGTTATCTTTACATGTCCAAGTAATACTCGGAACATCTTCAACCATGGAAGCTGCCTGCATAGACTGCGCCGCACCTTGAATACGGATACAAGAAACGACATCGCTGTCAAAAGTTTTGCCCATATAAAAAAAGCCGCCTTGTTCGGCAGCATCACGGGCAGCATTAATTTCGGCACGTTTTTTTTCTTTATTTTTTTCAAAAGCTTGTGCCTCGGTTATATATTTACCATCAACCAGCACATACTTGTCTTTTGTTTCTTTAATGTCAGAATATTTGATAAATTCATTATTCTCAAGTTCTTCTCGTGTATTAGCAACACCAGAAATAAACTTAACGCCATCTTTTTCTTGATAACCTAAAAACATCAATTTGCTCCTTCATCATAAAAGAATCTAAAACTATTGGTAGCCCCTTTAACTGAATAAGTAATAGTAACAATATCATTTTTTTTGCATGGAACAAATGCGGCACAAGTCCATCCGTTTGCCGGAGAATTTACAACGCTCCATCGTGTTTCATTCAAATCAATGACAATGTCTTGCATACCGGTAGAAATTTTACTTAAGACGAACCAGCCGTTTGCCGGTGCAGTATATTTTGTTCCGCTTGCTTGTAATGTTAAATCAAGATATCTGTTGCTCGGTTTACATTGCGTTGAAACATATTCTTTGCCAACAGCATTAATATTGCTTATATCTGTATTAAGCTTACTTCCAAGATTTGAAAGCAAATCGGCAGCCTGTGCTTCACTTGCTTCTGCTGCGGATGAATAAAGAACAACGTAGGCACGATATACAACATGATCAGGGTTTACTTTTGCTCCTTCTTTATAAATAGATGAAGAATATACAACAATTTTATTGTCTTTACCGACCTGCATGGTTGTAATGCCGTTTCCTGTATTATTAATCCATAGCCCACCGCCAATATCAAAGGGTTTAGGTAAACTTTCGGCACCAAACATTGCCGGAGCTTGACCTGCTTTCAAATAAACATCTTTCAGCAACGGAACTTTGAACTTTTGTGTCAAACTATCAAGAGCAAAAAAACCGCATGAACCATTTGTTAATATATTGCTATCAAATGTGGAGTAGTCTATTGAACTAATCTTTCCATCAACAAGCATTTGGTAAATATCCGGAAAGGCATCTTTTGTATATTCAGTTCCATCACACCAAGCTCCACCATTCGGTACCTCTGTTCGAGTTGTATATTTGATATCTCCAATATTTCCAAAAGAAGATAGCACAACATATTTTAAAGCCTCATCGGCAGCCTCTTGCGCTTTCTGAGCATTTTTAACTGTTTCTGCACTTTGTTGTAATACTTCCTGCCAATGCTCAGCAACCTGTTCTGCCGATTTTGCGGTTTGTTGTTGCAAAGCCGTTACTTCGGCAATGGTATTATCGACATTGATAGATGAATTTGTCAAAGCCGTTGCCTGCTGATTCCATACCAAAGCTTTGCCTGCGGACGGAAGCGGAAGTTGCATACTGACGCCGTCTTGCACATAGGGAGGATAAATCATGGAGCGTCCGATTTTTTCATCTAGCTGTTGAAGTGTTGCCACCTGATAATCTAACTCATGATTAATCACTTTAGCTCTAAAAGCCCCGCCTTCTTGAAAGTCGGAAGTTCTTTTAATATCCAAATTACGAATAATGGTAATACGTGTACCATTTACAGGCGGCTGATTAAAAATAACTTTACCGCCGATTTCTTCATCAATCGATACGTTATAACCGGTATCGGTTAATGTTTCATCCAGATAGACATCGACATCACCGGCTTCAAAGATCTGAAAGTTAAAATGAAACTCTCTCACCTCTCCATCGGCAATAAAATGTACAACTGTTGTCTGTTTGGCATTATCAACCATATATAAAATCTCCAAAAAAAATCTCATTACCGCAAAGCAATGAGATTAGATTATTAAAATAAAAAAAAGAGCCTCTGTAAAAAGAAGCTCTTTTAAATACACTTATCCCAAGTGATATAAAACAAATAACGAAAAAAATTCCCTTTGTCAAGGAATTTATTCCTATTTGTGGAAGAAAATAAAAAAAGTTATAAACAAGCAAAATAATGATTGACAAATGTAGTAATAAAGATTATTAAAGACATGAATTTGATGGCGGGATAGCTCAGTCGGTAGAGCAGAGGAATCATAATCCTTGTGTCGTGGGTTCGAATCCCTCTCTCGCTACCATTCAAAAAGGCGGTATCTTTACCGCCTTTTTCATATTTAAAGTTACGTAGGGATTTGAACCCACGAAACGTGGGTTTGAACCGCAGAAAGAAGGCAGACGAGAGTATGCCGGTTTTGCTTGCAAAAGCAAAATCTTTCAAGGTCGGCGTTAAGAAAACTTTTTATAAAAAGTTTTTAGCCCATCCCTCTCTCGCTACCATTCAAAAAGGCGGTATCTTTACCGCCTTTTTCATATTTAAAGTTACGTAGGGATTTGAA
>CALXZK010000017.1 GCA_944393225.1 uncultured Alphaproteobacteria bacterium | reverse complement strand
CTTTATAGCGCGAAGATATGGGTATGTCTACATCTACCTGCTTACGCAGGTAGTGTTACGTTCGAATCATAAAAAAAGCGCCTCAAAATTATGAGGCGCTTTTTTTCTCAGATTTTTCTGAGTTTGGCAGATAAACTTTTTTTATTTTCTTAAAATATCAGACATCAAAGGTCTTCTGTTAGCAAGAGATGCCGGACGAATAAAATGCGGTGTATCGTCATTAGCAGTTTCTTGCACGCTAAAATCTTGTTGAGAAGGCAATACCACATCTTTAACTTCTTTAAATTGATATGCGCAAGACATTCCCGGAACAACGCCATAGAATTCTGTTAAACCTCTAACTTCTTCACCTTTACCGACATATAAAATTCCACCGGGAACTTGCATACTGTGAATTTTTGCGCAAAGTTGCTCTTGCAATTCCGGTGTAAAGAAGCGTAAGACATTACGACAAAAGATAATATCAAAATCTTCTTTGAATGTAGCTTCATCAAGAAGGTTATAACGACGAAATTCTACCATTTTTTTAATATTGTCGTTCACCTTCCAGTTGGTTCCGTCTAAAGTAAAATTATCAATCATCAAGCCTGCTTTTAAGCCGTTTTGAATTTCAAATTGATCATAGTAACCGCGTTGTGCTTTGGCAATGGCGGCAGAAGACAAATCCGTACCGATAATATCAATTTGCCAATCACTAAAAGGCAAAACTCTGTTCACGGCAATTGCAATAGAATAAACTTCTTGTCCGGTAGAGCAACCCAAGCTCAAAATACGCAATTTTTTAATATTACGATTTGTTTCTTTAACCAACGGCAGAACATATTGTTCAAATTGTTGAAAGACAGACCAATCTCTGAAGAAATGTGTATCAGCAAAAGCAAGATTTTCAATCACTTGTGAGATAAGAGCCTTTTGACCGGATTTAAGTTCGGTAATCAAATCTTCAACGGAAGCAAAACCTTTTTCACGAATAAAATTCGAAATTTTTTTATCAATAGAAAAATATTCACGTTCCGAAAAGTTCCATCCTGCTTGTCGGTTGAGAAGATCAATCAAAAAATCAAAATCGCATTTTCGCATGGCGGCCCCCTACATCAACCCCAACATGGTAATTTTGCTTTCTATAATTTCTTCATCAAAAGGTTTCATAATATAATCATCTGCACCGCCTTGCAAAGCTTCTCTGATTTTGGCTTCAGCAGTCAAAGAAGAGCAAAAGATAATTTTAGGTTGTTGCATTTTGGTATTAGAACGGATCATATACAACACATCAATACCTTCCATCACAGGCAAACGCCAATCCATGATAATCAAGTCTAAGGGTGTTTGGCGCCATTGTTTAACCACGTCTTCACCATCCTCGGCTTCAATCACATCAAAACCCAAATTGGTCATGATTTTAGCAAGCACCATACGGATAATTTTTGAATCGTCAGCAATCAAACAAGTTGCCATAATCTTCCCCTTATCCTATCACAAAACCCAAAACGTCAGTATCTGATATGCGCAAATGCAAATCAGATGATTTTATTAAATCCCTTAAATAGAAGACCGGAGCGTATTGTGCGAGGTATTCTTCCTTTTCTCCGGAGAGAAGCGCCAAAATATCTTCTGTTTTCGACGCAGAGGTTTTTGATACCGCAGAAATATTAACAAATAGTTTACAATCCTGCTCAAAAACATTAATTTCACCACCTTTGATAGTGATATCTGCCAATATCATTACTGATAACATCATGATTCTGGTAAATTTTATGGAATAATCCCCAAGATTTAAATTTATTGGAAAATTTTTATTTCCAATCGTTTTTAAGTAATCTTTGGTCGTTTTTTCCACAAGGGACATGTCTGTCAGGTTAGCATTATCCAAGCCAAAAGCCATACGGAAGAACTTTAAACGGGCAGATAAAACCGAAGAACTCACCTTCAAAATTTCTTTAATATCATCCAAAAAATCGGTATCACCTTCTTCCAGCAGTTCCACTGCGTTGGCAACCGCACCAATATTACCGATTAAATCATGGCTGATTCTTGTACAAACCAATTCCGTAACAGGAGTCTTATTCATCTTTTTACCCTTTAAAAACTATACAAATCCGTATTCATAAAACGTTGGTCCTCACGAGACATTCTGGTATAATCCAGTTCTCTGAGCATCGGATCTTCCAACACCAAAAATCCGGTAGAAGCCTTCATATAAGGTTTGTTCATACCCAAACCCCAAGTAACTTCTTCTTTATTATCGGGATTCCCGTATTTTTGGTTAACCTTTTTCCAAAAATCATAAACTTTAATATTACGCAAATAAGCAGCCTTTGCACCGCTTCCGACAACTTTTCCCGACATGCTTTTATACATGATACGATAAATTTTATTACCGGTAAAATTAGAAGTCAATTTTATCTCAACTTCTTCTTTGGTAGAATATTTCGCATATTTTGCGGTTTCAACATATTGATAATTATTTTTCTTGGCAATCTCCACAACACAATTCATCAATCGTTCATAACCGACCACCCCGTTATTGCGGCATGTTTCTTCGTTACGCCATTTAATAAAATTAGGAATTTCCATTTTTTGAGAAACACGTTTAAAACCGCGCACCATCATAGCTTTTTCCGCCTGAGCCAAATTCATGCGCAACATAATTCCGGATATATCAAACACGGAAGCGTTGGAGCGCTTTCCTCTACCGCGAGAATTGTCCATCAAACTATTCAAAGTTTCATCGGCATCTGAACCATTCTCAGTGTTTTCTTGCGATTTTGAAGCGATTGCTTGCGGAACGCTAGAAGCAAGTTGATCCACCCACGTACCGGATACATCGGGCAATTTAACACCGGAAAGTTTTTGTTGATCTTGCTGCTGCAAGGTTTCGGTTAAAGTATCTCCTTTGACATCCATTCCGACATTAACTTTGCTCGGCGGCGGAGCAACCGGTGTTTGCAAATTTCGTTGCACGCTGGGAGAAATAGTAGCACTTGGTTCAAAATTAACGTCATTATCAGAACCAAAATTCATATCTTCTTCCAACATAAAATTTCCATTTTCGGCGGGAGCGGAAGTTGTAAGAGGTTGCAAACCATTCATTTGAGAAAAGCTTGCATTTTGTGCCAAAGCATTTTCTGCAGCAACAACCGCAGAAAGCACACATAACAAAGGCTTGATTCCCAAACAACGCTTCATAAAAACAACTCTTTTCATTAATCGATTAACTGGTAGTCATGCTAACCCAATTTTTAGCACATAGCAAACATTTCGACATATTTATCAAAAGAACTTTTATATTTACAATTCTTGTGCCTTTGCCTATAAAGAAAGAAATAAATTAAGGAAACATGATGGAAAAAAGAACATTACATATCATCGGTGCAGGCTTAGCCGGAAGTGAAGCTGCTTGGCAAGCTGCCCAAAGAGGCATTCACGTCATTTTGCATGAGATGCGCCCGCTTAACTATTCTCCGGCTCATAAGACCGAAAATTTTGCCGAGTTAGTTTGTTCCAACTCTTTGCGCTCGGACGATTACGAACACAATGCCGTTGGCTTGATGCACGAAGAAATGCGCCGTGCCGGCTCATTAATCATGGCTTGTGCCGATGCCACCAAGGTTCCAGCAGGCGGTGCTTTGGCTGTAGATAGAGTGGCTTTCTCTCAAATGGTCACGGATAAAATCAAGAACCACCCCTTAATTGAAGTAACGCATGAAGAAATCACAAAACTTCCCGATGAAAATTTTGGTGATGTCATTATTGCCACCGGTCCTTTAACCTCGGACAAATTGGCACACGATATTTTAGACTTTGTCGATAATCAGTCTTTGTCTTTTTTTGATGCGATTGCACCTGTTGTCTATAAAGAAAGCATCGATTTCAGCAAGGCATGGTATCAATCTCGCTACGATAAAGGTGATAAGCTGGATTACATCAACTGCCCGCTCAGCCAAGAGCAATATTATGCCTTTGTTAACGAGCTCTTAAACGGTGAAAAAGTAGATTTTCACGACTGGGAAGACGTTCACTATTTCGAAGGTTGCTTGCCGATTGAAGTTATGGCGGAGCGCGGTGTAGAAACCCTTGCCTACGGTCCGATGAAACCCATTGGCCTGACCAACCCTCATTCTGAAGAAAAACCTTATGCCATTGTTCAATTGCGCCAAGATAACAAAGAGGATACTTTGCGCAACATGGTCGGTTTTCAAACCAAACTGAAATACGGTGAACAACAACGTATTTTCCGCATGATTCCGGGTTTGGAAAATGCCGAATTTGCACGTTTGGGCGGCATTCATAAAAACACCTTTATCAAATCGCCGATTCTGCTTGATGAATTTTTGCGCCTCAAAAAACGCCCGAACATTCGCTTTGCCGGACAAATTACCGGTTGCGAAGGCTACATTGAAAGTGCCTGCGTTGGCTATATGGCGGGTTATTTTGCTGCCGAACAACTCAATGGCAATACCCCGATTTTGCCGCCACGCAACACGGCTTTCGGCTCAATGCTCAATCACTTGATTGATGATACCAATATTGAAGATTTTCAACCCATGAATATCAACTTTGGTATTTTTCCGACCATCAGCGGCGAAAGAACCGCCAATGGAAAATTCAGAAAAATTAAAGGTATGGATAGAAAGAAAGCCTATTCCGAACGCGCATTAAAAGAAATCGAACAATGGATAAGCGAGATAAAGCATGATGAAGCTGCGCCACAAAAATAAACATCAAGAAAACTTTCCCGTCGGTATGATGATGTTTAATCGCAACATCCGCAAAATTGTTTCCGACTATTATCGTTTTGCGCGCTATGCCGATGATATTGCCGATAATCCGCACCTCAAACCGCAAAACAAAGTTGATAAACTTTATGAACTGGAAGAAATTTTTACCGGTCAAAAAAGCTACAAAGGGCAAAAACTCAAATTTGTTCAAACCTTGAAAGATGAATTTGCCAAACATAATTTGTCCCCCGATTTGGCAACCGATTTACTCATCGCTTTTCGTAAAGATTCGCTTGGCTTTGATTATCAAACTTGGGGACAGTTGGTGGATTATTGTAAATATTCCGCCGCACCGGTCGGAAAATTTATGCTTGCGGTACATCAGGAAAATCCTTCAACTTACTTACCGGCAACTTCACTCTGCGTAGCTTTGCAAATTGTCAATCATGTTCAAGATTTAAAATATGATGTCAGTTTGTTAAAGCGCCTTTATCTTCCGGCAGAAATTATGAAAAAATATCATTTGCGTACGGAAGATTTAGTTCAGGACAAATCATCCATCAGCGTCCAAAAGGCCGTTAAGCACATTATGGAAAAAACTTTAGGCTTGGTCAAAGAAGGCTGCATTTTACCTGAACTGATAAAAAGCTTAAGTTTGCGCATAGAAGTATGTATTATCCTTTCCTTAACCAATATTATGATAAAAAAGATATTAAAAGGGGATATTCTCGCCCGCGAAATCAAACTCTCCGGATTCGATTGGTTGAGAGGCATTGTATCGGGAATATATAAAGGATTAACGACAAAGAAGAAAACTTTGTCCTATAAGGAATAAAAATTCATGAACAATATCAAAAGAATGGTTAAAAAATCCGGCACTTCATTTTTCTGGAGCATGCGCTTTTTGCCCTTTGGCAAAAGAAATGCCATGTACACCATATATGCCTTTTGCCGCCATATTGATGATATTGTTGATGGCGATAAAGAAGTTTCCGAAAAGCTCGATTTGATGGATGCTTGGCGCCAAGAAATTGAAAATATTTATGAGAAGAAAGTTCCCGAAACCGAAATCGGACGCAAAATTTATAAAAACTGCATGCGTTTCAAATTACCCAAAGAAGAATTTGTTCGTATCATCAACAGCATCTCCATGGACTTGCCCACACCTTTGCGCGCACCCAGCATGGAACAATTTAATGAATATTGCCGCGGCGTTGCTGGCGTCCCCGGAAACTTGTCTTTACGCATTTTTGGCGTAACGGACGAAGCTTTGATTGAAAAACTTTCCACCACCTTGGGTAATGCGTTGCAAATCACCAACATCTTGCGCGATGTCAAAGAAGATGCACAAGACGGTCGCTTATATATCCCTAAAGAAATGTTGGAAGAAGCAGGCATCACCTCAACTGATCCTTTAAGCGTGGTGGTCAATCCCAATCTGGCACGTGCTCGTGAACAATTGGCAAAAATTGCGGCCTCGGATTATGAAACTTCTTACCAACTCATCAAACAGCTGGATAAAAAAATTGCTCGTCCGGTTTTGATGATGGCCAACATTTACAAACGCTATTTTGACATTATGCAAAATCGTGGTTGGGAAGTCATTTCCCCCAAACCGCACGTAAGCAAAATGAAGAAACTATCCTTAGCTTTGCGTGCCTTCTTTTACAGGTAGAAAAATGTTTTCAACCTCGAAAACATTTCACATCATCGGCGGAGGGATATCCGGTTTAAGTGCCGCCAAATTCATTCGCCAAAAACATAAAAATGCCCGCATCATTATCTATGAAGCCGCAGCCCATTTAGGCGGCAGATGTTTCTCTTTTTATGACCATAAATTGCAAAGAAACATCGACAACGCCACCCACGCGGTTTTAGGGGCTAATAGCGAAGTAAAAAAACTTCTCACAAATGAAAAATTTTATAAAAAAATTTTCTTCCGTAAAGATAAGCAAATTCATTCGCGCTTTTGGCAAGAAGTTCCATTTATTCTGCTTTCGATTTTTAATACCCAACCCAAGCAGATTGCCAAATCTTTATTGATGTCTTTAGCCTGCAAATTATTTCCGTTCCTTCCCGCACAAAGAAAAATTTATTTTTCGCAAGGCGATTTGACGGAAAAATTAATTGCACCGTTATCAGGCTTTGCCAATGAAGTGAAAACCGGTTGGAAACTGCAAAGTTTTACTTCTGTAGAAGATAAAATAAATAAGCTGAAATTTAATCAAGGAGAGATAGAACTAAGCAAAGATGATATTGTTATTTCTGCGCTTGATGCGCACCAATATCAGCAAATTTTTAATGGTCCGCAATTTAAGTTTAATCAAATTACCGATATTTATTTTCGCACCAGCGTACCGTTAACCTTGCCAAACAACATTCCTTTTCTTGGCTCACCCGACAACCTTGCCGACTGGATTTTTATCAATCAAGATATTGTTGCCGTCACCATCTCCGATAGCCAAGACATTAAACTTTCCGATGAAGAACTGGCTCGATTCGTTTGGCAAGAAGTTCGTTCCGTTAATGGTTTAACGCCTGCTTTTTTGCCGCCCTATCGCGTTTTGAAACACAAACGTGCAACCATCAGGCAAGATGAGAAAAATCAAATCTTGCGCCCGAAATCAGCTCAAACGCAATATCAAAATTTGTTCCTCTGTGGCGATTGGACCATGAAAGATTATCCTTGTTGTTTGGAAGGCGCCATTCAGTCAGGTAAACGTGTTTCTCATTACGTATAAAAAAATATCCCTCGTTTTGAGGGATATTTTTTTTCTTTCTCATTTTGAACCTATTTTCTTCTCAAGAAGGAAGGAATTTCCAAATTCAATCTTTCATCTCCGCTATAATCGGTTCCGGTAGAAGAAAAGCTCGGAGAAATCGGTTCTTGCAAACGCTCATTCTCTTTTTTCTTCTTATTGCGGCGGGCAATAGAAAAACCTGTAACACGCTCAATCAAAGTCGGAGCATGATTTTCTTCATCATCTACAATAAGTTCTTCTTGTTCTTCAATGCGACGAGCAGCAAAAGGTTGCGGATTGTGATTGGGGAACAATTCCGGCTCTTCTTCAACCTGACGAACACTGGTTTTCGGAGCAAAACCATTATCTGCGTTGGCTAAAATGCTGTCATATTGAGAATTATCATTCAAATCTTCGGTTTTATTAATGATAGCTTTGAACAAAGCCGTAGCTTTGGGCATATCACCCATAGTTTCAGAATTTTCTACTGCATCAAAATCATCAAATCTTTTTTCGGCAACCAAAGTCGGAGCAGAAACTTGAGAAACAACCGGTTCAATTTTTTCTTCTTCAACTTCCGGTTCTGCAGAATTTTCAACTGCTTGTTCAATAATAGTTTCTACGGTTTCACTGACCACTTCTTCCGGTTCGCTTTTATTGGCAGCAAACTTTTCCAAATTTGAATCCAACTCAGCAGAAGGAACAACCGGCATGCTTACTTCTTCCATAAAAGTTGTTTCCGGCATTTTTGGTCTTTGCGGAGCCGGTTTTGCAGCTACCTTGGCATCGCCGATTCCGGTTGCAACGATAGATACTCTGATTTTGCCTTCCAAACTATCATCAAAGCTTGAACCGAAAATGATATTGGCATCTTCGTCAACTTCTTCTTTAATGCGGCTTGCAGCTTCATCAATTTCAAACAATGTGATGTCTGAACCACCGGTAATATTAATCAATACACCTTTGGCACCATGCATAGAGCAATCATCCAAAAGCGGGTTAGACAAAGCTTGTTCGGCAGCTTTAATCGCTCTGTTTTCGCCTTCTGCCTCACCTGTACCCATAATGGCTTTACCTTTGTCCTGCATGATTGATTTAATATCAGCAAAATCAAGGTTAATCAAACCCGGCATCATCATCAAATCGGTAATGGAACGAACACCGGCATACAAAACATTATCGGCCATAACAAACGCATCAGCCAAGGTTGTATTTTTATCTGCGATTCTGAACAAATTTTGGTTAGGAATAATGATGATACTATCTACTTCTTTGGTAAAAGTTTCAACAGCAGCTTCTGCAGTTTCATAGCGTTTGCGACCTTCAAATTGGAAAGGTTTGGTCACAACACCAACGGTCAAAATGCCTTTTTCTTTTGCAAGTTTAGCTACCACCGGAGCCGCACCGCTTCCGGTACCGCCGCCCATACCGGCAGTAATGAAGACCATATTTGCGCCTTCAAGCTCACGTTCAATCTCTTCTTTGGCTTCTTCAGCAGCCATTTTACCAACTTCGGGACGAGCACCGGCACCCAAGCCTTGAGTCGTTTCCAAACCAAGTTGAATTTTGCGGCTTGCCGTAGAATGAGCCAAAGCCTGAGCATCGGTATTGGCAACAATAAAATCCACCCCTTCCAAATTTTGGGCAATCATATTGTTAACGGCATTACCGCCGCCGCCACCCACACCGATAACCGAGATTCTGGGTTTCAGATGAGCAATAGTTTTTTCTGGTACAGCTAATTTAATTGACATTTTTCTTCCTAACTAAAAAAAATTCTTTTAAAAAAATTCTCGTTATGAGGAAGCATACCACATAATAAATTAAGGTTTAGTTACCAAAGCCATATTTTTAGAAATTTTGTTTAAACCAAGACATCAAGGAACCGAACATACCACCGTCATTTCGCACCGGTTTATTGATAATTTTATTCGGTTTTTTTTCAGTATAATTAAGCGCAAACAACAACAAACCAATGCAGGTAGAAAATGCAGGATTATACAAATTCTCCGGCAAATTAGCCACATTTTTGGGCTTACCCAAACGCACTTGTTTGTCCAAAACCATGGAAGCCACTTCGCGGATTCCCGAAAGTTGGCTGCCGCCGCCGGTCAAAACCACACGGTGGCTGGAAATATCACCCAACCCTTGTTCTTTGAACTTCAAATTAACCAACTCAAAAATCTCTTCGATTCGCGGTGTGATGATGCTGATTAAATCAGATTTCGGCACTTGTTTAATCAAGCTATCATCTTCTTCGCCGACCGGATATACATTAATCATTTCCGAGTTGTCTTGCGAGCTCAAGAATGCACAACCATGCAAGGTTTTCAGTCTTTCGGCATGAGCAAAAGATGTGGTCAAACCATAGGCAATATCATTGGTCACATTATTACCGCCGACTGCCAAAGATGAGAAATAGACCGGATACCCATGGCGAAATGTTGCAATACTTGTCGTACCGCCGCCGATATCAATCACGGTCGCACCGATTTCTTTTTCGTCATCAACCAAGCAAGAAAGACCGGAAGCATAAGATGAAAAAGCTTTTCCGGCAATTTCCAAATGGGCATTTTCAATCACGGTTGAAAGGTTTCGATACATAATATCCGGCATCAGTCCGAGCAAAATATCGACCGATAAATTTTCCCCGAATATGTTACGCGGATCTTTCACTTCTTCGCCCATATCCAAGCGATAGCAAGTCGGCAAGCAGTGAATCAGCTCATGACCTTCAACATTAATTTTATTGATACCGCGCTCGATAACTTTGTTAATATCAACTTCGTTTACCGGACGATTTTTATTCACGGCAATAGATGCACTTTTGATAGTGCTTTTAATCTTGTCACCGGATACATTAACAATCACTCTGTCGATTCGCTCATTAGCCATTTGCTCAGCGGCTTCAACCGCATTACAAACCGACAATGTAGCTTGATTAATATCGACAACCACACCGTTTTTAATTCCCTTAGCGGCATTATATCCGTAACCCACAACATTGATTCGTTTATCTCGACTGATTTTGGCAATAACGCAACTTACCTTGGATGAGCCAATATCCAAAGCCGCAATAGAAGTCAGTCGATTAAAAGAATGTGTCACCATTTACTCCCACAATTTGTTGGTTACGCAAAAACCGCCCGAAAAATTAAACACGGCGTTCTTTCGCCTTATTTAATGAAACCGGAGCTTTTCCGTCTGTTTTTTTCAGTTTTACGGTTATCTTTCCTTTTAACCTTAAATCAATTATGGTTAATTTACGTTTAAGAATCCCGTTGACGGCATCCAACTTCAACAATTTTTTCCACGCTTCTTCCACATTTTCTTCCGGCAGCTTGATGGTTATACCGTGTTCAATATCATCAAGCACCAGATTCCAACGCCGATTAGAAATATAGTTGGCAACTTTCACACGTTCCAAAACCTTTTTGTTGGCATCGATTGCTTTAAGCAAACGATTAATATTTTGCGGCGCCCCCTCACCGACAATCAACAAAATCGGCGCTTTGGGTTTAAAGGGCGCATCAATCACATTTCCGTCTTCATCAATCGGATGAAATTTTTCATTAATCTGCCAAATGGAGCGAACCTGTCTTTCTTTGATATTCACTTCCAGCACATTGGGAAAGAACTTACGTTTAATAATGGCTTCTTTTACCCAAGGCAAAGCTTCAACCCGAGTTTTGAGTTCATGAATATCAATTTTCAAAAAATTATCCCCGCGTTGCACCTGCAAAGCAGCGAGCAAATCTTCTTTAGTGGTTTTATCTCGTCCAAGAATAACCACATCATCAAGAGTCAAACCTTTTTCAGCCGCATACTCATAAGCATCTTGGGTTAAAGAGGCAATTTTTTCTTCCACCATATCCGTGTTCAAAAGTAAGGTAACAAAGGCTGATAAAAAGATAATTCCGAGTATGATTAAGTTTCCGACAAGACGTATGGCAAACTCTTGCGGTTCGTACACGATATTAGCCTTTTGAACAACATCTGGCTTTTGAGCTTCGGTATTTTGTGGTGTTTCAGACATGAACTATTTTGTAATACCCATTCGTTTAACTTCCCATTCAAGCGTAATGGAAGTTTGTTCTTTAACTTTTTGAATAATGGTTTCGCCAAGCTTTTCAATATCGGCAGCAGTTGCCGTACCTGTATTAATCAAAAAGTTACAATGCTTTTCCGAAACTTTTGCTCCGTTGATTTGCAAGTCGGCACAACCGGACTTTTTAATCAGCTCCCAAGCTTTCAATCCTTCCGGATTTTTGAAAGTAGAACCGGCCGTTCTCTCATTATATGGTTGTGACTTTGCACGTTTGGCTTTGTTCTCGGCAATAATTTTTGCAATATTTTCGGGCTTTTCCGGATGTGTTTTGAAGGTGATGGATGTCACAATCCAATCTTCGGGAAACAAGCTGCTGCGATAAGAGAGTTTCAAATCATCTACTCCGATTGTTTTCTTTTCGCCCACACCGTTAACAATGGTAGCTTGCGTAATCACATCTTTCACTTCTGTTCCGTAGCAACCGGCATTGGTTTTGACCGAACCTCCGATAACCCCCGGAATAGAACATAAAAACTCCAATCCCCCGATTCCTTTTTCAATCAAAGTTTTTTCCAAACTACCGTTTCTGAAACCGGCACCCAAAGTAAGCGTATTTTCGCCAACCGTAACTTTTTTAAAATTTTTATTATCCAGTTTAATCACCACACCGGGGATTCCGCCATCACGGACCAATAAGTTAGAACCGGCTCCGATAATAAACGTCGGCAAATTGTAAGGACGATTTTTCATAAAGAAAGCCAAATCATCTTCATCTTCGGGAAAGAACATCACTTCGGCCGGACCGCCAACGCCAAACCATGTATACTTTGACAACGGCACATCTTTTTTGTATGTACCGCGCACTTTCGGCAAAAGTTTGAGCAGATTATCTGCCGGAGAACTGGACCAAAACATGACTATTCCTCCCTTTCTAAAAAAAGTTACTGACGTTTGTTCACAATTTCTTTTTCAATGGCATCGGCCAAACGGACGGCAGCATCAGTAATTCCGACTTTTTTGGCATTACGTGCCATTTTTTCCAAGCTGCTGGGTTCTGTACCTTGGTCTGCTTCATCAAAAAATTTCTGCAACATTTGTTTTAGTTTTTCTGCCGTAAAGACAGATTGAGCAACCAACTCGGCACCTTTGGCATCAGCAAGCCAAGCCGCATTTCCGGTTTGATGATTATCGGCAGCCGTCGGCAACGGAACCAAAATGGAAGGCACGCCGACAACGGCAATTTCAGAAACTGAAGAAGCACCGGCACGAGAAATCACCACATGAGAATGCGTATAAAGCTCAGGCATATTGTCAAAAAAGTGCGAAACAACTGCTTGCACCGGCAAATCTTTATAAGCTTGCTCTATTGTTGCCACATCATCTTGACGGCATTGTTGCACAATCTTCAAACGCTTTTGTTGTTTTGCATCCAAAGCTTGAACGGCTGCCGGAACAACTTCGGCAAACACCTTAGCCCCCTGACTTCCGCCCAAAACCAAAACCTGCATCACATCTTTGGCACCGAGCTTCGGATAAGCTTGGCTTGCTGCTTCCACAATATTGGCACGCACCGGCATTCCGGTCAAAACGGCTTTCACGTTTTGCGGCGCATATTTCACCTTTTTAAAACTTTGTGCAATCAAAGTGGCATATTTGCTCAAAAAGCGATTCGTGCGGCTCATCACCGAATTTTGTTCATGAATAACCAAATCCGTACCGGTCAAAATAGCGGCAACACAACACGGAAAAGAGGCGTATCCGCCAAACCCGACCACGCAAACCGGCTTTTCTTTTAAGATGACATGCAAAGCTTGCAAAACACCGATTCCCAACTTGAACAAACTTTTGATTTTGAAGAAAACGGATTTTCCGACCAAACTTCCTGCCCATACGGCTTTATTTGGAATTTGTCCGAGCTTGCCCTTATAATTATCTTTACCGCGATTATCTGTCACCAACATCAAACGGTAACCGCGTTTGGAAAGCTCTTCCGCCAAAGCTTCGGCTGGATAAACATGCCCACCGGTACCACCGGCTGTTAAAATGATTAAAGGTGTTGTTTTTTTACGTTTAATCCGTTTCATCTTTATCCTCCGCATGAACATTTTTACGTGTTATCGCCAAAAGCATTCCCATTCCGAAAGCCGTTGCCAACAAAGAAGAACCGCCGTAAGAAATAAACGGCAAAGTCATACCTTTGGTCGGCATTAAGTGTAATGATGATGCCATATTAATAATGGCTTGCAAACCAAAAGATGCGGCTAAGGCAGATGCTGATAAAATAATAAACAAGTTACTGTCTTTAGCCGAAATAATCATGGTTCTGACCACAATCGCCGCATAAATTCCGACAATCAGCAAACACAAGAGCATGCCATATTCCTCGGCAGCCACGGCAAAAATAAAATCGGTATGCGCATCGGGAATATTCATCTTTACGATTCCTTCCCCCGGACCGCGTCCGAAAAAGCCGCCGCTTTCAAAAGCTTCCAAAGATTTTTTAATCTGATACCCCATATTATTTTCCGATGCCAAAAACTGGTCAACGCGCGCTTGCACGTGCGGGAAAATAAAATAGGCTGCCACAATACCAACCAAACCCAAGACAGCCAAAATGCCCACAATCCACAAAGACAAACCGGCTAAAAAGAACTGAAAGCCCCAAATGGCGGTAACCACAATCGTCATTCCCAAGTCCGGCTGCAAAAGGAGCAAAGCGGCTGTTAGCGCAAACAAAGACGTGGATAAAAGATTCCCCGGAAAATCGCGATATTTCTTTTGTCCTTCAAAGAGCCAAGCGGCTACAACAGCAAAACTCGGCTTAACAAATTCGGAAGGCTGCAAAGAAAAACCGGCAAAATTAATCCAGCGCGAAGCACCTTTGGTTTCTTCTCCCCAAAACAAGGTTACAACCATCAATCCCAATGTCACAATAAAACCGATAATGGCGGTACGACGAATGGTTTTCAGTTTTTGCATGGACAAGAAGAGCATCAAGCCATAGGCAATCGGCACAAAAAAGAGCTGTCTTTTAATAAAGTGAAAACTCCCGACCCCAATACGGTTTGCCACTGACGGACTGGCAGAAAAATTGAGGAAAATACCGATAAGCAAGAGAAAAGTAATCAAGCCCAAAAGGGTTTTATCAACCGTCCACCACCAGTTGGCAATAACACTTTTACTGTTTCTCGCAAATGAAACCACGCTTTTTCCCCTATCTTGCAATCAAAGCCAACAAACCGACAACGGCCAAGAGCAAAGCTACAATCCAAAAACGCAAAACAACGGTTGTTTCTTTCCAACCCAGTTGTTCGAAATGGTGATGAATTGGAGCCATTCTAAAAAATCTTTTTCCGGTACGTCTGTACCAAAAAACTTGAATCATCACGGAAATCGCTTCAATGACGAAAATACCGCCGACGATCGCGAGTAAAATTTCCTGTTTAACGATAATGGCAACAGTTCCGAGCAAAGCGCCCAAAGACAAAGAACCGGTGTCCCCCATAAACACTTTTGCCGGCGGAGCATTAAACCACAAAAAGCCGACACAACCTCCGATAACGGCAGCACAAACAATAGCCACTTCTGAAGCTCCGGCAATCGGTGTGATGTAGAAATATTGAGCCAAGTTGCCACCGCAAATATAGGCAACGACCATAAAGAAAGCAAAAGCTACCACGAGCAAACCACCGGCTAAACCATCCAAACCATCGCTCAAGTTAACCGCGTTGGATGAACCGACAATCACAACCATAGCCAACGGAATATAGAAATACCACAAGTTAATGGCTAAGGATTTAAAATACGGAATAGACAAGGTAAAACGTGTTTCTTCTGCTGTGAAATATGATGTAACGCCAACAGCCACCAAAGCTGTGGTAAATTGCAAAAACAACTTCATTTTTGCACTCATGGCATTGGAAGTTTCTTTGGTAACCTTGACATAGTCATCGGCAAAACCGACAAAACCGTAAACAACCAAAACCAACACACAAATCCAAACCAACGGACTGGTCAAATTGGCATAAAGCAAAGTAGATAAAATGCCGGTACCCAAAATAAGCAAACCGCCCATGGTCGGTGTTCCTTTTTTAGCCAAATGGGTTTGCGGTCCGTCTTCGCGAATAGGTTGACCATGAGCCTGATGACGATGAAGCATGGCAATCATTTTATCACCGGTCAACAAAGAAACGATAACTGCGGTCATAAATGCCAAAAACACACGCAAATATACGGCAGTTAATGCAGATGGAGCTGAAAATAAATCAGATAAATAGTACAGCATTTTAAATTCCTAAAAATATAGTCCAGACTTTGCACGGATTGTACAAAATAAAGTCTAACTTTTTATTAATATTCATAAAAAAACAGCACCGAAAAAGTGCTGCTTTTTTCTACAAATTTCAATCTTCCAGATATAAGGAACTATGTTTATAATTTTCTATTGCGTGTCGAACCAAAACACCGATAATGGCAGCCACGGGCACGGCAATCAACAAGCCCAAGAAACCGAGCAAAACGCCGCCGGCAAGCAAGGCAAACATCACCCACACCGGATGCAAGCCCACGCTATCGCCAACCAATTTCGGGGTTAAGAAATTTCCTTCCAAAAATTGTCCGACGACAAATACGCCAACCACCGATAAAATGCGTCCGACTTCATCAAACTGAGCCAAAGCGATACACATACTGATAACAAAACCGGAAATACTGCCGACGTATGGAATAAAGGATATAATACCGGCAATAAAACCAATCATGATTCCCAAATCCAAACCGACGAAATATAATCCCAACGCGTAAAAGCAGCCCAAAAGCACACAGACACTGAGTTGCCCGCGAATAAAGTTAGCCATAATTTGGTTAATCTCTCTGGCTTGTTGCTCGATGGAAGCTTTGGAACGGCGTGGTAACAATCCGTTGACTTTGCCGATAAACGTATCCCAATCGCGCAACATATAGAAAGCCACAACCGGAGTGATGAGCAGCAAAGATATAATGTTTACAAAAGCAAAACCGCCGCTGATAACACCGCCGATAACCTTTCCGGTAACTTTCAAGGCGTTAGACATATTTCCTCTGAGATAAGCTTTAACTTTTTCGGCATCAATATCAGGAAATTTGCTTTGCAATTCATAAAAAATCGGTTCAATTTTTTTCATCAAAGCTGAGATATAATTCGGCAATGCGGCAATAAAATCACTGATTTGTCCTTGAATAACGCCCAAAAGCAAAAACAATAACGGGAAGAAAATCAAAACCAGCAAAAGCATGACAATAACCGTTGCCCAAGTTCTGCTCATGCCCATTTTTTGAAACTTATCGGCAATCGGGTCAAGCACATATCCAATGATGATTCCGGCAACAAAGGGAAGCAAAACCGAACGCAGAACATAAACGGCGGCGCAAAAGACCACAAACACGCCAAGCCAAATCAACCAATTGTGAGTATTTTTCTTTGCTTCAAACATTTTTGCCTCAATATTCCAAAAGATAGAAATTATCAAATTGTTTCAAGTTAAATCCTTTATTACGCAAAGCAGACCAGATTCGTTCATCACTGCCGACAAAATCTATTTTCATTTGCACTTTTCCGGCACCCATGGCATCAACTTGCACCTTGCGCACATAAGGAATGGATTTCAATTGCTTTTCTACATTAATCCAATCAGACAATTTTTCATAATTATAAATTGCAGAAATTGTAGATTGCATTTTGCTTTGTGCAATATTGGCATTTTTAATTTTATTTTCGATTCTTCTGCTCACTTCATCGGCACCGCGCGCCAAAACTTGCTCAGCCATTCTTCTGTCACCGGGGATGCGGATAACTTCAGCAGCTTGTTCTGATTTTAATGAGGTCAAAGTAATTTTCAAACCTTCGATTCCATCAAACAAAGCATCGGCAACATAAACATCATTGGCATTGTTATTAAGAGCCACTTCTTGCAATGCTGCGGCATCATAGCTTTGAGCTTGCTCTGCCGTAATTTCGGCTTTACTAATGGGCGTATCCGGCAAAGGAACAATCTCGACCAAGCTCTCGTGAACAGGTCTTTGTTGCCATGTGCTGAGCCACAAGTTTTGCGCCTCCCACAACAAAGGTGCATCTGATTCAAACTCTCTGAAAATCGGAATAATCACAATTTTAGATTTATCGGCAACGGCGGTTTGAATGTCTTTTTCTTGCAAATAAGCTTTTAAGATTTGTTCATTCAAAGTCACTTGCAAATCGGCAATATAGCGCACGTTAGAAGACTTTTCGGAAACGACCGAAATTTCTTTTACAAAATTGATGATTTGCGCATCTGTCATGGCGCTTAATTTTGCGGCATCTTGAGCCGTTGTCAGTTTTCTGACCACGATGTCAAAAGCTTGACGATAAGCCGAATTCATGGCTTTTTCACGAGCAGCCGCAGCATTAACGTCGGTTACATCAACATTAATATTAACCGTATAGATTGAGTTTTGAGCCCAAGCGATAGGCGCCGACAAAAGTAATGTTGCCGCAATTACAAGAGATTTGAAGTTAAACAAAGGTCACTCCTAGCAAAAAATTTCCAATTTATTAAAGAAGAAAGATACCTCACGGGCAGCACTTTCCGGACTATCGGAACCATGAACGCTGTTATGAGTGATGGATTCGCCGAAAGTTCTGCGAATTGTTCCTTCATCTGCAATAGCCGGATTGGTTGCGCCCATAATCTTGCGATAATCTTCAATTACGTTTTCACCTTCCAAAACCTGAACCACAACCGGAGCTGAAATCATATATTCGACCAAACCTTCAAAAAAGGCTTTTTCTTTGTGTTCGGCATAAAATTCTTCAGCTTGTTCTTTGGTCAGATGAACACGTTTTTGCGCAACGATTCGCAAACCGGCATCTTCAATCATGGCATTAATTTTGCCGGTAATGTTACGAACGACGGCATCGGGTTTGATAATAGATAAAGTTCTTTGCATTTTTTCCTCACAACAAAACAAAGTTTTAAAAATTGTCTTCATGCTAAAACAAAAACGCAAAATAATCAAAAGTTTTTATTACACAATGAATACTTTTTAATAGACTTTTACTTTACAGAATAGTAAACAAAAGAAAACACAATCACAAAGAGGTATAAATATGTTAGAAAGCAAATTTATTCAAAATGTTTTGGCTGAAGCCAAAAAACATTACAAAACCATTGTTTTGCCCGAAGGTGAAGACTTGCGCGTTTTGAAAGCAGCTCACATCATCAACAAAGACAAAATCTGCAAAATCATCTTGCTCGGTGATGAAGCTCAAATCAAAGCAGACTTTGCTAAAAATGGTTGGGATATTGAAGGTATTGAAATTATCAATCCGGCAACTTCCGAAAAATTGGAAGCTTATACCAACTTGTTGTATGAGTTGCGCAAAGCCAAAGGCATGACTGAAGAAGAAGCTAAAAAAACCGCATTGATTCCGAACTACTTCGGCACATTGATGATTAAAGCCGGTGATGCCGATGGTATGGTTTCTGGTGCCAACCACTCTACGGCCGATACCGTTCGTCCGGCTTTGCAAATCATCAAATCTGCCCACAAAGACAGAAGCGTTTCTTCTTTCTTGGTTATGGTTTCAAACGACAAACCTTATGTTTTCTCAGATTGCGCCATCTCCATCAACCCCACGGCCAAAGAGCTGGCTGACATTGCTTTGGAAGCCTCATTATCCGCCATCAAATTTGGTTTTGAACCGCGCGTTGCCATGTTAACATACTCTACATACGGTTCCGGCAAAGGCGAATTGGTTGACAAAGTTGTTGAAGCCACAAAATTGGCTAAAGAAGCTTTGAAAACAGACGAATTTAAAGATTTGCATATCGAGCTTGATGGTGAACTCCAAGCCGATGCTGCTTTGGATGCCGTTGTTGCAAAGAAGAAAGCTCCGGAAAGCCATGTTGCAGGAAACGCCAATGTTTTAATCTTCCCGAACTTAGAAGCCGGAAACATCGGCTACAAATTGTTGCAACGCTTAGGTGGTTGCGAAGCTTACGGACCTGTTTTGCAAGGTTTGAATGCTCCTGTTAACGACTTGTCTCGCGGTGCTTTTGCCGAAGATATTGTCGGTGTTATCGGTATGACCGCTCTCCAAGCTGTTAAATAAAATTAAGGAAAGAAAAAGATATGAAAAAAATTCTTGTATTAAATGCAGGTTCTTCAACTTTGAAATATCAACTTTTCAATGTTGATGGTGAAAATTATGAAGTTGTCGCCAAAGGTAATGCCGAACGTATCGGTCGTGATGCTTCTTTTGTCGGCATCAAATATGCCAACGGCAACAAAAAAGAAGTTCAGGTAGATTTACCTAACCATGACGTTGCTTTCAAAGAAGTTATGAAATTGTTGATGGATGGCGTTATCTCTGATTTGAACGAAATTTCTGCTATTGGTCACCGCATCGTTCAAGGTGGTTCCATCTTCAAAAAATCCACTCTCGTTAATGATGAAGTGATTGAACAAATTGCCGAGCTTGGCACTTTGGCACCGTTGCACAATCCGGCTGCTGTTTTGGTTATCAAAGCTGTTAAGAAACAATTGCCGAATGTTAAACAAGTAACTGTTTTTGATACGGCTTTCCATCAAACCATGCCTTATGAAGCTTATACTTATGCTTTGCCGACAGAACAAATTGAAAAATACAAAATTCGTCGTTACGGCGCACATGGTACTTCTCACAAATTTGTTGCTGAAGAAGCTGCCAAAATCATTGGTAAAAACAGCCGCATCATCACCTGTCACATTGGTAGTGGTGCTTCCATTACCGCTGTTAAAAACGGTGAATGCATTGATACCTCTATGGGTATGACACCTCTTGCCGGTATTGTTATGGATACCCGCTGCGGCGACATTGACCCCTACATTCCGCTTTACATCATGAAAACTCAAGGCTTGAGCGTTGACCAAGTTAACGACATGTTGAACCGTCAATCCGGTAAAGCAGGTTTAACTGGTTATAGCGATTCGCGCGACTTTGAAGCTGCTTACAATCGTGGTGAACCGGCCGTCATCGATGCCATGAAATGCTACATTTACAATATTGCCAAATTCATTGGTGCTTACACCATGGCTATGGGCGGTGTTGATGCTCTTGTTTTCACAGCCGGTGTTGGTGAAAACTCTGCTTTGGTCAGAAAGTTGATTATCGAAAGAGTATCTGCTTTGGGTATTGAATTGGATGAAGAAAAGAACCAAATCCGCGGTGAAATCGTTGAAATTAGCAAACCGGGTTCTAAAGTCAGAGCTTTTGTCATTCCGACCAACGAAGAATTGGCAATCGCCAAAGATACGGTTGAATTGACCAAATAAGTTTTGAAAAAAACAACAAAAAAAAGCGGGGATGGTTTTCATCCTCGCTTTTTTTATAACAACTGAATTTCTACTGAATTTTAGAAAGCAATCGGTCGATTTCTTTCCAATCTTCTTTCCTTTTAAGTTCCTCTTGTGCTTTCTTTGCTTCAATTTCAGACCATTTTTCTTGTAAATCTTTAATTTCTGAAATTTTATCATAGAAAGGCAAGATACTTTTAAGTTCTTTCAACGCTTCAATCTGCTTATCGTCGGCAATCTTAAGTAACTTACAGATTCCTTGTTCGATATAAGAAAATTTTGCATCCGAATACGGACTATACTGAAAAACTTTCATACAAGATACAATCTTTTGTCCGTTAATCTCCCAATTTTTTGCCAAGATTGAAAGAGCCAACTTTTCAAAATCATCAAAAAGCCATGGATTAGCCTGATTCATTTGCACAAGCGCAAAAAATGCTTGCATCAAATAATTTTCCGGTAGCTTTGACAAAGAATAAACCATCACCATTGTCTTTTGAAAAGCCAATGGATATTCAGCAAACTTTCGCCACCATGGTCCCGATGCATTAAAGATTGAACCGTTGGCAAAACTGTTCACAATGTCCAACACATCGTTCCCCCTAATCTCTTGCTTACACAATCCGGTTTTAATAGCCTCAAAATAAGCCTCATCCGCGTTTTCTACCTGAAAATCATAGATTTTCCTAAGATTATCCAGCAAGTATATAACCACAGCTCTATCTTCAGCCTGATTGAGCATTTTCTGCACGATTTTCATCTTCCAAGAAAGAGAAAAACTTAGCTTCCGAGAAGTTAAATGCTCCATCATCTCTTTATAATATTCAAGAGGAACCCTATGAGGATAAGGATTCAATTTCCAAAAGTAGCGATCAAAATTTTTGAACAAGAAATTTTCCAATTTTTTCCGAAACATCGGATAACATTGGCAAAAATCATTCAAGATTTCCACGACCTCAGTGATATATCCTCTAAAATTACCAATCAAATAAAGAGAAATGGCAAAAACCTTTTTAGCAAAACAAGCATGAATTTTGGCGTGTTCACACAAAATATATACAACTGAATTATCCAGACAACTCTCTTTTTCTTGGTTCTGCATCCAAGCAGAAAAAGTGTCCAGCCCCAAAAGAGATGGTTTGTTCAATGAAAACAAACGTTCCCAAACCTCCATATCGTCAATTTTGCTGAGCACATTTTGCATTTGCTCAACCAGACATTTTTTGGGTATCCGATTCAATCCGGCATTGGGATAAGTATCCAAATTAAGGAGCGTTGCATATGCAATAGAAAAAGAAAAATCTTTTCCTAAATGCACTTCATCTTGCAGCAACCAATCGACCTTAGCAAAATCAATTCCTTTGGTTTGAGCTATTAATCTAGGCAAAAAAATTTTTACATTATCTCGCACAAAACCCAACAAATCTGCAGATAAAGAACTTTGAAGTTTTTCCACCTCGGCAAAACTCTGCGGACCATAATTTCGAGATGTCAACCACTTTTCTAAAGCATAAATTAAATATGCTTCTTTCACTTCTTCATACGGGCAAGTCAAACCTGCCTGCAAATCAGAATTAGAAATTCTTTTCATAATTGTAAAAAATTTAATAAATTAATACTTTTTTTAACCTCTTAATATATATCAATATATTGAATATAAAGCAATCAAAAATTTGAATAAAAAAATAAAAAAGCACTTGATTTTTTTGTGAAAGTCAATATACATACATCCGAAAATGTATATTTGCTTTAATGAGGAAACTATGGCTAGAAGAACAAAAGAAGAAGCTGAACAAACCCGCCAAGCCATTCTTTTGGCTGCGCTTGATTTATTTTGCGAAAAAGGCTACTCCAAAACCACTTTTGATGAGATTGCAAAACACATCAACTTCACCAAAGGCGCTGTTTATTGGCATTTTCGCAACAAACCCGATTTATTGATTGCTCTGATAAGAGAAGTTATCATTCGTATAGAAAATCACTTAAAAAAAGAAGTTCCGCAAGTAAGCACGGTAGAAGACCTCAAAAAATATTTTATCTGTATGGCAAAACTGATAAAAAGTAATGCGCAACTTAACAAATTTATGTTCTTTGCACTTTATCAAATGGAATGGTCTGAAACCATTTACAAAAAGGTCAAACACAGTTTGGATGATATTCTTGATTTACCATTCAAATTGTTAAAAGAAACATTGACAAATTTACAAAAAAGTGAAGAAATAAGCGCAAATGTAAACGTAAACCTTATCTCCGAAATATTTATATGTTTTTGGAAAGGCGCAATTGGTCAAGAGATAACAAACTCGACCGACATGGATTTTATTGCCTTTGTTGATTTAGGTTTTGACAACCTGATTAGCAAAGCAATTCAGGGAGGAAAATAATAAAATGCAAGTCACAAAAATCAAAAAAAGCACAATTATTAGAAAAGTTTTGATAATGCTTTTATGCGTAGCTGCCGGTTGGTATTTGAAAGCACGCTTAACCCCGCAAATGGGTGGCATGGCAGGCATGGGCGGTGGCACCCCCTATGTTTTGACTCAACAAGTTAAAACTGCCGATGTATCTCCGAAAAGGAGCTACATTGGTCGCGTTGAAGCCATCAAAAGCGTTGACCTCAAACCGCAAATTACCGGTTACGTAGAAAAAGTTTTGTTCAAAGAAGGTAGCCTCGTTAACGAAGGTGATATTTTGTTCATCATTGAACAAAAACGCTATCTTGCTAACGTAGAGTTGCGCCAAGCCGAATTAGACAGCGCTAAAGCTAACTTGGTTAAAACTGAAAGAGATTACAAACGTCAAAAATCTTTGAGCAAACAAAACTACGCTTCAAAAGCAACCTTAGATACTTCTGAAAGCAACTATTTGCAAGCAAAAGCAGCCGTTGCTCAAGCTGAAGCAAATTTAGAGTTGGCAAAAATCGATTTGGATTATACCGAAATTAAAGCTCCGTTTACGGGCTACATCGGCAAAGCAAACATTACCGAAGGCAACTACGTCACCTCCTCCAGTGACAACTTGGCTCGTATTGTTCAAGTCAGCCCTATCCGTGTTGCTTTTTCCGTAACCGATAAAGATGTTTTGAATGCCCGTATGCGCAACGATGGTAACCAAGACATGCGCACCGAACTTGTTTTGCCAAACGGTAAAACCATCAGTGAACCTTTGCTGGCAACATTCAGCAGCAACGAGATTGATTCATCTTCGGCAACAATCAATATTTATACCGAATATGAAAACAAAAACAATTTGTTAATCCCCGGAAACTATGTTGATATCAATATCAGCGACAAAACAGCTCAAATGGCTGTTTTGGTACCGCAAGCAGCTTTGGCTCAAGATGAAAACGGTAACTATGTTGTTGTCGTCAATGAAGACAACATTGCCGAACAACGCCGCGTTGTTTTAGGTGATCCGGTTGAAGATTATCAAATTGTTCTTGAAGGCTTGAAACCTGAAGACAAAGTCATCATTCAAGGTTTGCAAAAAGTCAAAAACGGACAAGAAGTAAAAGCTCAACTTGTTACGGAAACCGTGGAGGCAAAATAACCGATGTTTTCCAGAATATTTATTGAAAGACCTCGTTTTGCGATGGTAATTTCCATCGTCTTAACCTTGGCAGGTGCCATTGCGGTTTTTTCATTACCAATTTCTTTGTATCCGGAAATCACCCCGCCTGAGGTTGTGGTTTCAGCTTCATATCCGGGTGCAAGTGCAGAAGTTATTGCTAAAACCGTCGGCATCCCGTTGGAAGAAGAAATCAACGGTGTTGAAGATATGTTATACATGAGTTCATCATCTGAAGATTCTCGCTATTCCTTAACCGTTACCTTCAAGGTTGGTGTTGACCCTGATATGGCACAAGTAAAAGTACAAAACCGTATTCAACAAGCCACATCCAAATTACCTTCTGACGTAACACGTCAAGGTTTGACCGTAAAACGTCGTTCTTCCGATATGTTGGGCTTTATTACGATTTTGTCACCAAACAGAACCTTTAACACCCAACAACTGAGTGACTATGTTGAAAACAACATCAAAAACAGCTTAAGCCGTGTTAATGGTGTGGGCGAAGTAAACATTTATGCTTCTGCTTCATCCATGCGTGTTTGGTTGGATGCCGATAAAATTGCATCTTTGAACTTGCCGCTTGATACAATCACCGCCGCCATTGAAAGCCAAAACTATCAACCTTCTTTAGGTAAAGTCGGCGCCATGCCCGGTGATGGCAATCAACAAATGGTCTACTCATTGCAAACCCAAGGTCGTTTGAATGAGGTTAAAGACTTTGAAAACATTGTTGTCAGAACCGCAGAACAAGGCGGCTTGGTCTATTTAAAAGACATTGCACGTGTTGAAATCGGACAAGAAAGCTATAGCATCACATCTCAATTCAACAATGCTCCGTCTGTTACCATTGCCATGAACCTGTTGTCAGGTGCAAACGCATTGGAAACCATGGATGGCGTCAAAAAAGAATTGGCAAGATTGGCAACCTTCTTCCCCGATGACTTAACCTACCTCATTGGTTATGATGCAACCAACTACATTAGCGCATCTATTGAAGAAGTGGTCTTCACCCTTATCTTAACCTTTGCTCTTGTGATTGGTGTTTGCTACCTCTTCTTGCAAGACTGGCGCGCTACTTTGGTTCCGTCCTTAACCATTCCGGTATCATTGTTTGCAACCTTTGCCGTTATGTCCGCCTTAGGATACAGTATCAACATGTTGACATTGTTTGGTTTGGTACTGGCAATCGGTTTGGTTGTGGATGATGCTATTGTGGTGGTTGAACGTGTTTTGTATTTGATGGAAAACGAAAGTCTTACCCCGAAAGAAGCAACAATCAAAGCCATGGAACAAGTGTCCGGTGCGGTTATCGCAACCACCCTTGTGTTGTTAGCCATCTTCGTACCGGTAGGCTTTATGGGTGGTATTACCGGTAGAATTTATCAACAATTCGCTGTTGCAATTTCTACCGCTGTATTCTTCTCATCCGTCAACGCCTTAACATTGTCACCGGCTTTGTGTGCAACCTTGTTAAGACCTTTGAAACCTTACACCAGCGGCCCGTTATATATCTTCAACAAATATTTGAACTTTGCCCGCGACCGCTATACCGGTATTGTAGCTTTAATCGGACGTAAAGTTGGGGTTGTTGCCATTTTATTAGGTCTTTTGGTTTTAGGAAACTATGCTTTCTTAAAAATCAGCCACACCTCATTTATTCCGAGTGAAGACCAAGGCGTTATCATGATGAACATTCAGCTTCCTGAAGGTGCATCACGCGAACGTACTCAAAAGTTCATTGATAAAATCTACCCGATTTTGAAAAATGAACCGGGCGTCAGCGGCGTTATGAACGTGGTTGGTACATCTATGATTGGTGGTAGCGGTGAAAACGTCGGTATGGGTATTATCATCTTAAAACCATGGAATGAACGTACCGATCCGGAACTCTATTCAACCAACATTTTGAACAGCATTCGTTCCAAACTCATCGGTATGCCGGAAGCAGATATTCAACTTTTTGAAATGCCTGCCATTCCGGGTCTTGGAAACAGCGGTGGTATGGACTATCGTCTGCAATCTATGGATACCGATAACCCGCAAAAGATTGATGCAGCTTTGCAAGGTATGCTCGCAAAATTAAACCAAATGCCGGAAATTCAATATGCTTATTCAACTTACACGGCAAAAACACCGAATATCTACGTAGATATCAACCGTGAAAAAGCCGAAGCTATGAAGGTTCCGGTCGGAAACATTTTCTCCACCTTGCAAAACTATCTTGGTTCTAGCTACATCAACGACGTTAACTTTGGTACTCAAGTAAACCAAGTTATCATCCAAGCTGATTGGGCTAACCGTAAAGATATTGAAAGCATTAATGATCTTTATGTTCAAAGCACAACCGGACAAATGGTTCCGTTAGGCTCTTTGGTAAAATTAACCAAGATTTTGTCACCGCGTGTTGTAACTCGTTACAACCAATATCCGAGTGCAACCATCACCGCCGTACAAAACGATTCGGTTAGTACCGGTCAAGCCATGACTGCGGTTGAAAATATGTCCAAAACTTTGCCGACAGGCTTTAGTTACGACTGGTCCGGTATGAGCTATCAAGAAAAATCCAACCAAGGTCAAATTGGTTATTTGTTAGCCTTGGCCATCACATTTGGTTACTTGTTCTTGGTTGCTCAATACGAAAGCTGGTCAACTCCGTTACCGGTATTAACATCTGTTACGGTCGCCATGCTTGGTGCTTTGGCCGGATTGTTCATCTGCAATCTTCCTTTGAGTATTTACGCTCAATTAGGTTTGATTTTGTTGGTCGGTTTGGCTAGTAAAAACGCTATTTTGATTGTTGAGTTCTCTAAAGAAGAAAGAGAACGCGGCTCAAGTATCGTTAAAGCAGCCATGGTCGGCACCAAAGAACGTTTCCGTGCCGTATTGATGACCGCCTTCACCTTCATTTTGGGTGTATGGCCGATGATTGTGGCCACCGGTGCAGGTGCTGCCAGCCGTGTTGCCATCGGTGTTCCGGTATTCTACGGAATGTTGGTTGGTACGACTGCCGGTTTGATTGTTATTCCGTTGCTTTATGTTTTGTTCCAAACCATGCGTGAAAAGACTTACGAATTAACACGCGGCAAACCGGAATATGAACAATTCTCGGCTAAAAAGAAATAGTCGTTAAGAACAACAAAAAAGCCTCTTCAAATTGAAGAGGCTTTTTTTTAATAAAATAAAAAATTACTTTTTGATGCTAAATATTGTCTTACGCGGTTGAGCAGCAAGCAAACGCTGAATATAGCGTCCCTGATAAAGATTAATTCCGAGCGAATTGCCGATTTCAACAGCTTGCGGGTCATCAACACGACATAAAATCATACGCGCACGTTCACTCTTTTTAACATAATCGGTAAAATGCTTATCTTCGCGAATAATATCCATAAAGGATGGATGCCAGATAATTTTAATCAAATCGCTTTGCAAATGCTCTCTATCGATATACTGCAATTTATCAACCGTAATACCGTCGATACAAATTTTGTAACCACGATATTGAGCAAAGGTTTTAGCTAAGATAAAAGCTTTAATATCACTGAAAATATCAATTAACTGAAATTCTAAAACGATAGTCGAGCGTTGGATAGGATTCAAATTTTCATCAAATTCCAAAAAGTCATCTGACAAAATAGTAGAAACATTCATATTCAAGCTGAAATTGCTTGTCAATGCACCGTCATCATGGCGGCTCAAACTAGCCAACACGCGTTTATCCAAAGTCTCGGTCAAATACATAAACAACCAAGGATTGGAAAATAAATCGACATCGGGCATGAGCATATCGCGCAAATCGGCAATAGAAACAAACACTTCATCAAAAATCATTTGTGGAGTAGATTTACCGATAACGGCACAAACCGATTGTCTGCGAATTAAGCTTGAAAAATCCATCATAGATAAAGCTTTTTGCATTTTAGCAAGGATGGTTGGAGTTAGCTCCCTTTTCACTTTACGATTAGCTAAAACATTTGCCGCAACGCTAGTTTTAGCATTTGGAACCAATTTGGGTTGAAAATCGACCATGCCTTCTTTGGCTTTGCTCATCTTTACTAAAGATTTAAAGTCCTCAAGTTGTGTTTTCAAATCAAAAATGGTCGCAAAGCCGCCTTGCATCAAATCAATGGCATCTCTGACTTTAGGGTCATCATGGAACAAAAATTTTACTTTAATCAAACAAGCTTGAATTTCATCATACGCCGTATTGCCAAAAATAATGACCATATCTTCATTATCAAGAGTAAAGATTTCGCCTTTAGTTTTTTTGACAACGTTTTCAAAAGTTTCAATCAAAGTTTGACGTTGTGACATACGCAAATTTTGGTTTTGCAACTTGCTGATATAAAGATACAAGGCTTGATAGTTATCAATATTCGAGCCCAATTTATATAAAAAGTCAAAAACGATTGTATCTTTTTGCGTTAAAGATAATTCCATATTTTTGCTGAAAATCACCATATCAATCAACCCTACAGCAAAGTTTCCAAAAACTCTTTATTAGCACAACCATCTCGATACCAACCGGAGAGCAAACGTTTTCTTTTCAAACATTCGGTCACGGTACAATTTTTGGCATTCGGACATTTTCGACGCAACAAGGCCACTTCCAAATTATCGACATATCGTCCTTGAAATGCCGTAATACCATATTTTACGCCCCATTTAATGGCCTTTTCATCTTCACATTTTGCCAAAATAACATTTTCTTTGCCGACATGTGTAATAATATTTTTAAGCTCCGTATTGTTATCATCAAATTCCAACAAAGGCTCCCAAAAAATTTTAATCAAATCGGGATCAAGACGAGCCACATTTAACATTTTTAATGTAACCGGAGGAACGGAATCAATAAGAAGCTTATGTCCGCCGCTACGCAAAATTTCTTTTGCCTTAAAATAAGTCGGCAAATTATTGAACACATCCATCAGCTGAACTTCAACAATCATTTTCTGATTAGGCTTCAAAAAGTTTTTGGCAAAGTCCACAAAAGCTTGAGAGAAAACCGAAGACAGATTGAGATTCAAGCTGATTTCTTGCGGCCATTTTTGTAAATTTGAGGTAGAAAAAGCAGCAATAGTTTTCTTATCTAAAGCCTGAGTAAAATAATAGAACAACCAACGGTTAGCCAGCAAATCCAATCTGGAATCAAACTTTTTAACCAAGTCTTTAACGGCAACAAAAAACTCTTGAAACCACACATGAAAAGAACCGTCTTTTTCAATGCGCAAAACACTTTGTCTTTTAACAATTTCGCTAATTTCAATAAAATCAAGTGCCTTAATCAAATCATCAATTTCATCAACTCTGACCGGACGCTTCCGATTAACCTCTTCTTCTTGCACATCAAGAAAAGCCTGATTTTTCATTTTTTCAATATATTCATAGAAACGAGAAAAATCTTGCGGAAAATCATAGATTTCAAAAAAATCTTGGCTATCATGAGTGTGCAAAATAGGATCTGTTGACAAACCGTCACGCAGTTTCATCACAGCATCGTCTATTACCTCATGTGTAATATCTCGTCCCAAAATAGCAAAATCGCCGTTAGAAAGAATAAACAAAGTACCTTTGGCATTTCCGGCAACGCTATCAAACAATTTGGCAAAAATTTTTACAAACTCGGGATGACGATTCTTCGGACGCAATTTAGAAATATTAATATACAAAACAGAATATCCGTTTGGATTACGTGCTACACGATCCAATGCATCCAACAAATATTTTTCATATATTATATTTTTAGCCATCAGTAAAATTCCTGTCTTAAGACAAATTTATTATAATTATGTCTTATTTTAAGGCAAGACCATTACTTTTTTGCTAACAAACGCCAAAAAAAAGAAAATATAATTAAACTGACAACAAATTTTTACCTTGACGCAAGCTATTCATGTGCTAAAAATTTGATATTAATAGAAACTTAGAAAAGACTTTTCAGGCTTTTCCGTAAATAAAGGAATACAACATTGTTAACACCAAAAAATAACGCTAATTTTATGCGCACCAAAATCTTAATTGAAGTAGCCAAACACTATTTTGATAACAAATTTGCCAATGCAGATAACATTCCTTCTGACATCAAAGCAGATGACTCTGTTCCTTTCCGTGGTTCTTTGGAAAAAGACAGACAAATTATTAAAGAACAATGCTTAACCTCAATGGGTTTCAGTCCTGACGATGGTATTGACGCCAATGCCCATTCTCTTGCAGAATTTGGCAAAATAGCATTAGAACGCAAAGCTTTGGTTGCCAGCCAAATTGCTGTTATTCCTTCAGCCTGCAACCACTGTGCCAAACCGCACCATGTTGTAACCAACATGTGCCAAGGTTGCTTTGCTCGTCCTTGCCAAGAAAACTGCCCTAAAAAAGCAATCAGTGTTGTTAACGGCAAAGCCACCATTGATGAAAGTTTGTGCATTAACTGCGGCATTTGCAAAGATTCTTGCCCTTACGGCGCCATCATCAAAACCAAACTTCCATGTGAAGAAGCTTGTCCGGTCGGTGCCATTAGTAAAGATGAAAACGGCATTGAACATATTGACCATGAAAAATGTATTTCCTGCGGAAAATGTTTGGCTTCTTGCCCATTTGGCGCAATTGTTGAACGCTCTCAAATGGTTGATGTGTTAAAACAAATTCATGAAACCGATAAAAAAGTTGTTGCTATGGTTGCCCCTGCCGTTATCGGTCAATTTAACGGCAAACCGCAAAATCTGGTTGCCGCATTAAAGAAAATCGGCTTTGATGAAGTTATGGAAGTTGCTGTTGGTGCCGACATCACTACACAAAAAGAAGCCGCCGAATTCTTGGAAAGAATGAAAGAAGGCGCAAACTTCATGACTACTTCTTGCTGTCCGGCATATTTCCGCGCTGCAGAAATTCATATTCCGGAATTAAAGCCCTATGTTTCTAACACACATACACCGATGTACTACACGGCAGAGCTTGTTAAAAAAGAACAACCGGATTGCATCGCCGTCTTTGTTGGTCCTTGCTTGGCTAAACGCGTTGAAGCAGAGTCTGACCCTTATGTTGATTATGTTTTGACCTTTGAAGAAATTGCCGCCATGTTCTTGGCTCAAAATGTAGATGTTACCCAAGCCGGAGAAGAAGAATTTTCAAAAATTTCATGCGCGCAAGGTCGCTTGTTCCCTGTCAGCGGCGGTGTTGCCGGGGCTGTCCAATCCTTAGTCGAAGGCAAAGCAGACTTCCGTCCCGAAAAAATTGACGGCTTAACCAAAGACAGCATCAAACTGTTAAAGCGTTATGCTCAAAAAGGCTGCGAAAACAACATGATTGAAGTCATGTGCTGCGAAGGCGGTTGCGTATCCGGTCCGGGATGCGTTGCTTTGGCTAAGAAAGCCGCTCGTACTATTGAAACTTATGCCGCAACCGGTGGCAAACTGACCTTTGAAACCAAAGTCGGCGAAAAATAAGTTTGAAAATATCACTTCAAGCCCTGATTGAAAAATCAGGGCTTTTTTTAACTGAAAATTTGATTTGCAATTTCTCCCCTAATACCCAATATACACGATTTGAATAAATTAAGAGGCGTAGCTGGCGCTGAAGGAAAAGGATGACCGTAAACAAAGACATACATGAGGAAATTCATTACCCGATGGCAACGCACTAATCACCCATTATACATGATTTAAATAAATTGTGGAG
>CALXZK010000016.1 GCA_944393225.1 uncultured Alphaproteobacteria bacterium | reverse complement strand
CCAAGGGCGCGAAGATATGGGGCAAGCTTGGCTTGAACTAAAATGATACCACCGGCATTAGCCGGTGGAGTTTCATGGTGGGCCCAGATGGACTCGAACCAACGACCAGACCGTTATGAGCGGCCTGCTCTAACCAACTGAGCTATGGGCCCGCCTGTTGACAGATAAGAAAATAGGCTATTCATATCTGATAGTCAAGCCCTATTTTAAGCTGACTAATAAAAAAAATCCCGACAGATATCACATCTATCGGGATCCCCAAAAAAAGAAAAATTATCTCACCAAAGAAATAGTTCCGTCTTTGTACAAATAGGTTTCTTTGTCATAGTCTTTACTATCCATCGTAAAGTTTTCTCCGTCGGCTATTTCATGATACTTTGTTTCAGTTTCTTCTTTCAATATATGCATTTTACACATATTAAACGTTCTTGACGCAAAAGTCTTAACATAGACAATGGCATCAATACGTTCTCCTGAAGGAACCACACCATGGAAATTGCAAGCAAAACACGGACAACCAACCAAATCATTGTCACCTCTGTCCAGCCAAATCAACTTCATTGAAGAACTGTCCAAATCGTTATCTATCATATTTGCTTCCAACATAGATAACATCGACTTCAATGCCTTTTCAGCATTTTCAACAATTAATTTTCTCTTTTTCATGATACTTGAATTTTGATTTTACAATAAGTTAATAAAAATAGTCTGATAAGGGTGTATCCTATTCCTTTTATTATATTTGTCAAACAAAAAAACCCTTACAATCTCTGTAAGGGTTTTTTATAGCCTTTTATTTACTCTACTTCAGAAATACAACCATCTTTATAGATAAAATGTTGGTTATCATACCTATGCTTTGTATCAATCATATCAAAGCTATCGCCATCTTTTACCACATCAAAATACATTGCTTTGTGCTGAGAAATCTGATAAAGTTTGGTCACATTCAAATCTTTGTTGGCAAAAATCTTAACATAAATAAGAATATTTGACGTTTTAAACGTTCTATCCTCAAGAGGACCATAATCATAAACGAAACAAGGACATCCGACCTCATCGTCGTCCTCCAAATCACGATAAAACCACCCAAACATAACATCCATTTTGTCTTTGCGTGGTAATGCATTTGCTGCCAAAAAAGCTTTGATCATTTCTGTTGCTTGTTCCAACGAAGAAACAATTAATTTTCTTTTACTCATAATCAAAATATTTTAGTGAAACAATAATTTTATAAATATAACATGATAACATCAAAGCTATGTTATATTATTTTTTTTGTCAAATAAAAATTAATCCAACAATTCCAAAATATTATGATTATTTCCCATAGATTTAACCAAAAATGTGGTTACCGGCACCTTTGAATATTTCTGAAACAACAAACCATGCCCCAAGCACAAACCAAAATTGATATTAAAATCTGTCTGACATTCATTCAAATAATTTGCTTGAGAAATAGGATCACAACTTGGTCCGGCCATGCGTTCGCAAATTTCGGCTCCGTCTAAACCGCTTTTTTTACAATTGATGGCAAAAACTTCAAATCCGGCTTCTTGCAATTTTTTAACAAACTTATCGGCATATTCTTGCACACCCTTACAATTGGCCACGCCAATCTTTTTAAAACCGGAAATTTTGCAAAAATCAATCAATTCTTGTAAACGAGAAGCATTTCTGGCATCGAAAGCAACTTCCATATCATGTTTATCTTGTTCACTATACACAGTCATCTTTTCCTCCGTTAATTTTCTATTCTTATAATTTAAAACAAAAAAACACTCAAGCAAAATAAAGCTTAAGTGTTTTTTGTAAAAGAATTACAAAAGAGAGCGGTAATAGTCCAGAAATCTGTTTTTCAAATAACGAGAATTTACTTTTTCTGCCTTGTTTGTAGTAGTTTTTGCCTTATTATCAAAATACAAAAACCATTTTTCAAAAATATCACGACAGATAAGAATTTCCGAATTTGTAAAAATAGATGCATTCTCTTTTACTTTAATTGCCAAATCTTGCGCTTTAACATGATCTTCAAGCGCACCTTAAAAAAGTTCTGCATCACTCATAAAATCAGATTTTTAATTATTACTAAATTTTTTTTCAAACTCTTTTTCTGCAGCTTTCAGTTTTTGCAAATACGTCTGAAAATCTTTTGCCATTTCCACGTCCGAAGCGTGTTCAATCATCCGTTCCAAAGCATCGCCCCAGAGTTTTAAAAGCTCAGTTAAACGCTTTTGCTCTGCTTCTGTAACAGACAATTTTCCGTTCAAAACCTCTAAAGATAAATCATACGCGCAGACAAAAGATTGCTCTGCTTTTTTCCAAATATTTTTATTTTCCATAATTGATAATTAATAATTACATGAATTACCGTCACCCTATAAACAAATCCCAATTTTGTCAATAAAAAGATTAATATGCATAACAAAATGGCACGAATCCTTTTTTTTGTCAAATTTAATTTATGATACAAAAAACCCTCTGTTTTTTAAGCAGAGGGTTTTAATTTTAGTTATCCAAGAAAGAACGCAACTTGCGTGAACGGCTTGGGTGCTTCAACTTACGCAAAGCTTTAGCCTCAATCTGACGAATACGTTCACGAGTAACATTGAACTGCTGACCAACTTCTTCCAAGGTATGGTCTGTGTTCATACCAATACCAAAACGCATACGCAATACACGCTCTTCACGCGGGGTTAAGGAAGAAAGGATGCGGGTGCAGGTTTCTTTCAAGTTTGAATGGATTGCAGAATCCAAAGGCTGTAAAGCGCTTTCATCAGCAATAAAATCACCCAAAGAAGAATCTTCTTCATCGCCGACCGGAGCTTCCAAAGAAACTGGCTCTTTAGCAATTTTCATAACCTTGCGTACTTTTTCCAAAGGCATGGACAAGCGTTTTGCCAATTCCTCTGGTACAGGCTCACGTCCCATTTCTGCCAACATTTGGCGAGAAGTACGTACGAGCTTATTGATTGTTTCAATCATGTGTACCGGAATACGAATTGTACGAGCTTGGTCTGCAATAGAACGGGTAATAGCTTGTCTGATCCACCATGTTGCATAGGTAGAAAACTTATAACCGCGGCGATATTCAAATTTATCAACGGCTTTCATCAAACCGATATTACCTTCTTGAATCAAATCCAAGAACTGCAAACCACGGTTGGTATATTTCTTAGCAATAGAAATAACCAAACGAAGGTTAGCTTCAATCATTTCTTTTTTAGCGCGTTCTGCTTCTCTTTCACCTTTCTTAATGGTATCAACCATACGGCGATATTCACTAATCGGCAAACCACATTCTGTAGCCATTTGAGCAATATTTTCACGAAGTTCTGTAATTTCGGAACCATATTTCTCTACAAAATTTTTCCAATGCTTATCTGTTTTTTTAGAAATTTTCTCAAGCCAATTCGGATCAAGTTCAGATTTTTGATAAGCAGCTAAGAAATCTTCACGTTTAATTTTGCAAGAAAGAGCATAGCGCAAGAGCTTACCTTCCAAGCCCATCAGACGACGGTTAATTTCATTGAGTTGTTCAACCAATTGCTCAATGCGGATAGCATTAAGGTGGATAGAGCTCATCAACTCAACGAGTTCTTTTTTCACCTGAATATATTTTTTCTCAACGGCAGGAGTAACATTTTTGCCGGCAATGATGGCTGCAACACGTTGACTTTGAATTTTTTTCAAATCGTCATAATAGCTGGAAATCTTGTTCAAAATTTCCAACACAGGTTCCATCAAAGCTTCTTCCATAGAAGAAACGGAAGCAGAAATTCGACCGGCGCCGCTTTCGCCATCATCAACATCATCAGAAACATCATCATGATTTTCGCTATCAACGTCATCATCGGCGTCATCGACATCATCTTCGGTGTCATCGAGTTCAATATCGTCGGTCAAATCATCATCAATATCATCGAGACTGTCTTTTTCTTCAATTTCTTCGGCAACTTTTTCAAAATCATCATCGGTTGCGGCAACATCTTCTTCAAAAGCCATGGCGTCGGCATCATCGCCATACATCATTTCCAAATCGACAATATCGCGAAGTTGCATACGACCTTCGACCAAATCATCACGCCAACCGGCAATAGCTTTCAAAGTCATCGGGCTTTCGCACAAGCCGTCAATCATCACGGTTTTTCCGGCTTCAATACGTTTTGCGATGGCAATTTCGCCTTCACGAGACAAAAGCTCAACCGTACCCATCTCTTTCAAATACATTCTGACAGGATCATCGCTGCGGCCGAGTTCTCTTTCATCAAAATTACCGCTGTCGTCATCATCGTCAAAATCTTCAATATCTTCGTCTTCATCACCGTTAAAGTCATCGGCATCGGATTCATTAATGATGCTGATTCCCATATCGGAGATGCTTGTCATAATATCTTCAATATTTTCGGAAGACTCTTTTTCGGGAGGCAAAGCTCTGTTCAGTTCTTCAACAGTAATAAAGCCTCTGACACGACCTTTATCGATCAATCGTTTAACGGCACTGCCGAGATTATCAATCAAAGGGGTGTCGTTTACAGTACCTTCGTACAGGTCTGGACTATCTATATCTGACATGAATATTCCTTTAAAATCGATTTTATTTTCATAATAAATTGCTAGCTTTAGATGTTTCTAAATATTTCTTGACGATTTGTCAATAGAAGTAACGCACAATTGAGTAAAAAAATGATGAATTTTATGCTTAAAATAATATATCAATCAAAATCTTGTGCCGCGAGCAAATTTTCTTTTTCTTTTTTGAGGGATTCATAGCGTTTATAAACATCATCTGAAAGCGATTCGGAAGTTTCCATCACGCGCAAACATTCTTTTATTTCGGCATCAAGCTGTTTGAGCTGAGATTCAAGAATGCGCAAATCCAAATTTTCACGCATACGCACGTCATTTGGATTTTGAATTTTGAGCATTTTGAATTCCAAAAGTTCATCGACCGATTTTTGCAAACCGCGTGCTTTGAGTTTTTCCGTCATAACGGCAAAATCTTCTATTTTTTCTTCTTGATTGATTTCTATAATATTTTCAAGCAAAGAATTAAGTTGTTGATTTTTTATATTGAAATTACATATTTTTTCTTCATATTCATCAATCAAATTCGGATATAACACCAAAGCCGAAACCACATATTTTGCCACCAACTCATCTAAGTGAACTTTTGGAGTGGCAAGAGCTGCCTGACGAATAGGTTTGCTGTTCTTATTGGCAAAAGTACGTTGTTTGGGCGCATATTCTTTTGTGTATGTTTTTTGATAAACCGGAGCTTGTTCTTGCATCACCTGCTGACGTTTGCGCCAACTAGCACCTTTTCCAAGCTCGTTATAGATTTTATCTTGCATTTCTTGAATATAATAATTACGCACCGTTTCGTCGGTAATTTTTGCCACTTCTTCTTTAATGTTCTTTTCCACCAAGGCTTTTTGCTCCGGCGTCGATGTTTCTATCCCATCAACATTCTTCTGCCATAACAAATCTTTAAGAGGCATAACCTCAGATATTGCTTTATCAAAAGCTTCTCTTCCGAGTGTTTTCAAAAACTCATCCGGATCTTTGGCTCCGGTCAAAAAAACATATTGCAAAGAATTACCGGCTTTCAAAATCGGCAACACACGGTCAACTGAACGTACGGCAGCTCTGCGACCTGCCAAATCTCCGTCAAAGCAACAAGTCGGCACATCAACCACGCGCCAAGCTTCTTGAATCTGGTCTTCAGTCAAAGCTGTTCCCAGCGGTGCCACGGCATAATGAATGCCATATTTGTCCATGCCGATAACATCCATGTACCCTTCGCAGATAATCAGCTTTTTATCTTGATATCCTGCATCTTTGGCATAATTGAGATTATAAAGAACGCGACGTTTGTTAAAAATCGGTGTTTCCGGCGAGTTAAGATATTTCGGTTGTCCGTCCCCCATAATACGTCCACCGAAAGCAATCACCTTACCGCGTTTATCCATAATCGGAATCATCACACGATCACGGAAAAAGTCATGCGGACGACGTGTTTTATCTTCGGGTATGGTCAAAAGACCAAGCTCGTTCATTTCCTTGTCGTTCACACCTTTGGAGGCAAGATAGGTTTTCAACCCGTTATTGTTCGGCGCATAACCTAAACGGAATTTTTGAATAATATCATCGCCAAAACCACGATGAGCCAAATAATCCAGCGCGCGTACGCCATCAGGCATACGTAAAGATTTTTCAAAAAACTTGCAGGCAAGTTCCATAATATCATAAAGGGAATTGCGCTTTTCCACCTCTTCCGGCTTGGCATATGAATCTCTCGGAACTTGTAACCCCGCCTTCTCTGCCAATTTTTCAATGGCTTCCATAAATGACAGATTATTGGCTTCCATTTCAAATTTGATGATATCACCATGCGCACCGCAACCAAAACAATGGTAAAAACCTTTGCTTTCATTCACGGTAAAAGAAGGCGTTTTTTCATTATGAAACGGACAGCAAGCCTGATATTCTCGACCTTTGCGGATAAGTTTAACCTTAGCGCCGACCACATCAACAATCGACACTTTCTCGCGCAATTCATCGCAAAATTTTTGTAAATTTGCCATTTATGTAAAAGATAAATGTATTAGCCGAGCAAGTTTTTAATGATACCGTTAGCAGCACCCATATCCATTTGACCGGCATATTTAGATTTCAAAGCGCCCATAACTTTACCCATATCTTTCATGGATTGAGCACCTGTTTCGGCAATCACGGCTTTAATGGCATTTTCCATATCGGCACCGCTCAATTGTTTTGGCAAAAATCTTTCAATGATATTGATTTCAGATTGTTCTTTATCTGCCAAATCTTGACGATTACCGTCCAAATACATTTTGATTGAATCTTTGCGTTGTTTAATCATACCTTGCATCATGGAAAGGAGTTCGGCATCAGTTGCTTTTTCTTGACCGCGACCACGAGCATCAACATCTTTTTCTTTCATGCCGGCAATAATCAAACGAACGGCAGAAACTGTTGTCATATCTTTATTTTTCATAGATTCTTTTAAGGTATTTTGCAAATCATCTCTTAACATCTTTTTTCTCCTTAAATAAACAATTGCCTTGAGAATAAACGCTTGCACACAAAATTGCAAGGCAAATTATCTAAAAATAATGTCGCCAAGACAATAAACTTTCTTCCATATCTTTACCGCTGCGCCATTCTTTTGCGTAGCGCAAAGCCAACGCGTTATTACGGTTAAGCGTATAAGCTCCCTCAACATTGAATTTTGTCTTTTCACCAAACTTATCCGTAGCATAAACTTGCTCAGCTTCAGTAAATAAGCGCCATTTATCAAAATCAGCAAAGACACCGATAGCTCCGCCTAAACCGAGATAAGCATTATCGGGTAAAAATCCACCGTATGCCGCATAGCTGTTAAGTTGCGCATAGGTCCAAACTTCATCGCTAATGGCATAGCTGACGCCGGTTCCGACTTTCAAGTTGGTAACATAACCTTCATCTTGCGTTTCTGGATTATATTCGCGTGCCACGTCCCATCTGATTTCATAAGAAAAAGGCCTGAACATCGCATCCATCGGCGAAATGGACTTGATACCTACAATATCAAATTTTTGCAGCACTGTTTTGTTCTGCTCATCATAATGGCGCAGCGTTGTATTGAGAAAATTGATTTCTGCCCCACGCAAAAAGCCATAATTATCATCTGTCAAAGAATGATACGCCGGACGATATGATATTTCTTGAAAAGCTTCACCGTTTCTAAAACCGGTCCCGATTTCGGCGCGCATGGAGTCATGAGTAAGATATGGTTCTTTGCCTTTATCAAGCTCGGCTATACTCCCCTGCTCTGTCACTTTATTACGCGCCATCAAAAGTTTGAAACTTTGCTTGCGATAATCAGCTAATTCCAAGTTTTTTGCCACATATTGATATTGCACAAACTGGTAAGCCGTTTCCAATACATCGGCTTTTTCCGGCTCAGATAAGCCGGTCAAATCATATTCTTGTTCGTGAATGATTTCTAAATATTGTTCTTTTTGTTTATCATTCATCATCTTGTAGCGATGTCTGATTTTAGCCTGTCGTGACGGACGATAGTTAATATCTTTGACCAAACCTTGGCGCTCTAACACAGCTTTGATGGTATCAAGCGGAATGGTTTGCACCGGAAATTGCTCTGAGAGTTGCATAGACGGACGCACGGCATCAAGCACTTCCATCAGCATATAAGAGCAATTTTGCGTAAAGAAATAATATCTGGTTTGCGAGTGTCCAACTTCCCAGAGATGCGCGACAAAAAAGTCCAACTCTTGCGGTGTAAAATCGAGATTAAATTCCCAAATATCGCGGTTTTCAATATTGTTATAGGTATTGATGATGTCATAATAAGGTTTAACGGTAAAACCGCCGTAATATCCTCCGGTCAAACCCCAAATGGCAAAAAGCACACTGTTCTCTTGCCCTGCGGTAAATGCACCATAGTTTGCACCATGCGCAAGGAGCTGCGTTCCTTTACGCGCGGTATCGATTCTAAGCAGCGTATGCCCAAACAGTGACGACGGATTGTTCATATAGGCATCGGTAAAGAGAAGCGTTACGCCCGAAGGACGCAAATCATCATAAAATTGTTCCAAATCTTTACATTTAGGGAAAGACTTGGACACGAGCCCGTTTTTTTGCAAAAGTTTATAACGCGCCGGAAAAAGACATTTCTTTTCGGTATCTTCGGTATTTTCAAACAAATTGATTGTAGCTTGCAATTCGGCTTGCGGATTTGTTTTACCGTCCGGCGATAAGAAAAAAGGATCAGAGTCAATCGTGCTGACATATTTGCCGTTTTCCTCTTGATAATGCACCAAAGCAAGCCACTCTGGCGAATTTTCAAAAGCGGCGTAAGACGGTGTTGCGATACAGAGAAAACTCAAAGAATATATAAAAATTTTCAGCACGCTCGGCTCCCAAACAAAAAGCGGTTCGAAAAAAATGAAAATATCCGAACCGCTTATGAATTTTGCATCAAGACTTAAGCCTTGGTAACTTCCATCAATTTCAAAGTAACATTGACGGCATCAACATTTTCATCTTCAAACATATAAGCAAAATTTTGTTTAGAAATTTCGCCGAGTTTAGCGCTGTCCATGTTCAAGATACCGGCTAAAGTATCAATGGTTTCGCCACGACCGGCAGCTGCATCAAGAGCATATTGTTCCATGTTGTTTTCCATGAAAGCCAAAACCATTCTGCCGGTACCGCCGGTTACACGACCGTTCGGGTCGCAACCGGATGTTCCGAATGTAATACCAAATGTTTGGGTAAAGAACAAGCCGTTGGTGGTAACAGCCAAAACTTGCGGACCAATACCGCTTTGACCGCGCCAAGCCATTGAGCCCAAACCGCAACCGGTACTATCAATTGCTTGTGCATTGGAAGCCAAAGCCATGGCACCGGCCAAGAAAGATGCTAAAACAACTTTTTTCATTAAAACCTCCGTTAATAAACTAACACACATACGATAACACAACCTTAACGCTTGTATAGTTAAAATTAAAGTTTTTCCCAGAAAAACACACAATCTTCAAAAAAGCTTGCAATATGTAAATATTGATGCTATATAAATATGCAGATAAAGAAAAAATCAAGCTGTGATGGAGCTCCATCGCAGTTTTATTTTATCATTTAAATCAGTAATTTTTTAGTTGAGGTGAGTAAAATGGAAAAGTTTCCTTTGACCAAACAGGGCTTTATTGAGCTTGAAGAAGAATTAAAACACTTAAAAGCCGTTGACCGCCCAAATATTATCGCCGCCATTGCCGAGGCTCGTTCTCATGGCGACTTGTCAGAGAATGCCGAATATTCTGCCGCCAAAGAAAAGCAAAGCTTTATTGAAGGTCGCATTCAAGATTTGGAGGCCGTTATCAGCCGTGCCCAAGTGATTGATCCGAAAGAAAGCAAATGTGACGTTGTCCGCTTTGGTGCTACCGTTTTGGTTGCCGATGAAGATACTGATGATGAAAAGAAATATCAAATTGTCGGCGATTATGAAGCAGACATTAACCGCAACAAAATTTCATTATCATCTCCTTTAGCCAAAGCCTTAATCGGTAAAGAAGTCGGTGACGTTGCCGAATATATGGCTCCGGGCGGTAAAAAATCTTTTGAAATTTTGGAAATTGATTATATTTAATTTTACCAAAATCAACGCAAAAAAAAAAGCTGTCCTAAGACAGCTTTTTTTTATAACTCGGACATAACACTTGCAAAAGAAAATTTAAAACACTAATTTAAGCGCAATAATAAAATTTTTGGAGAAAATACATGACCGAATATAGAACCAAAATGTTAATCATCGGCTCTGGTCCGGCAGGCTATACCGCCGGCATTTATGCCGCTCGTTCCGGCTTAAACCCGATTTTGGTATCCGGCAATCAGGAAGGCGGACAATTAACCATCACCACCGAAATTGAAAACTTCCCCGGTTTTCCTGAACCCATTGGCGGATTAGAGTTGATGCAACGCATGAAGCAACAAGCTGAAAACGTGGGTGTTACTTTGGTCACGGATCTCATCCGCAAAGTAGACTTCAGCTCTCGCCCGTTTGTCTGCACCTCAGAAAACGATAATACTTTTATTGCCGATAGCGTAATTATTGCAACCGGCGCCTCTGCTCGTTGGTTGGGATTGGATAGTGAAAAGAAATTTTTGGGCTATGGTGTATCCGGTTGTGCCACCTGCGACGGCTTTTTCTATCGTGGTCGCGATGTTGCCGTTGTCGGCGGCGGTAATACTGCTGCAGATGAAGCTCTGTATTTAGCAAACATTGCCAAATCAGTCACCCTCATCCACCGTCGTGATGAGCTCCGTGCCGATAAGGTTATGCAAGAACGCGTTTTGAAAAATGAAAAAATCAAAGTCGAATGGGATTCTGTTGTTGATGAAGTTTTGGGCGAAATGCCCAAAGGTGTAACCGGCGCTGTTTTGAAAAATGTTAAAACCGGAGAAAAGAAAGAAATTAAAGTTGATGGTATCTTTATCGCCATCGGGCACCATCCCAATACCGATTTATTCAAAGGCATTTTAGACATTGATGAAGAAGGCTATTTGATAACCAAACCAAATAGTTGCCAGACCAACATTGAAGGTGTATTTGCCGCAGGCGATGTTCAAAGCCCGAACTTCCGTCAAGCAGTAGTTGCCGCAGGCTCCGGTTGCATTGCTTCTTTGGAAGCCGAAAAGTTTTTGAATAAATAATTATATTGATTTTTGTCGATTTTTGCACTAATGTATGCTCCGTAAAAAAATTATTATGGATATTACATTAGTGCATTTTTATATGCTTTTTCCATAATAATTCTTTTTTGGAAATTCTCTATTTTATTAATCATAAAAAAATTATTGTATGGAAAAGAATTTTAACAAAGAACAAATCATTTCTCTAATTAACTCAAATGACGACGAAATCAAAGAAGCTGCGTTTGGTTACATCATTCGTAATATCGTCAAAAATGATACTCCGATGTTTCAAATGTCTGAAGTTTTACGATGTAAAGAAAAACTTTCTGACAAAACAGTTGCAAACGTCATCATTCATATTGGTCGAAATCTGAAAGAAGAAAGCGAAATTCAGCGTTTTATTCAGATGAGCTATTGGTTTTGCGAACAACCTTTTTATATTAGTAAAGTGTTGGAAGATAACCACAATGCCTATTTTGAAGAACGAGGCTTGGATATTTTATCCAAACTGGCGCAACAAACTGTCGTACCGGAAGCTTGCTACCAATATTTAATGATAAAATCCATATGCGGAGATGAAGACTGCAAAAATGTTTTATTACACATTTTACATCAACATCCCAACGTAGAATTGGACAATATGTTAGATATTGCCAGACAAAGAAATTGGCCGGACACACTTTTCGTTCTTAAAAAGATTGTTCAGCGCAACCACAACGAAAACAACTTGAAATCAGTTTTGAGATACGTTGACTATGCTTTTAACGACCTTAACTACGATGTTACAGAGCTTAAAAAGCTCTTTATAGAAGTGGTGAAACATTACGATAGTTTTGTAACAATATCTTATGAAACTTTCGGATTGATTATTTCTTTGAGCTATAAATTAAAAGTCGACGAAGAAGACTTCAAACAAATCGCCGAATATTTAATTTGTCGTATCAGCAACGAAAATCCATTAATTAGAGAAAAGAAAATGGATTTGTTAACCAAAGTGATTGACAAAACCCAAGATTATCTCTTTGTCTTAAAACTGCTTACACAAAATCTTCCCAACACTTTGTTAAAAAGAGTTATCTTGCTTTCCGTATACACATTCATGGAAAAATTTTCTAAAAAAAGGGAAAAACAAGATATTATGCTTCTTAATAAATACAAAGATTTCGTTGTGCAGTTTATCAAAACGCAAGGTTCCAAATTTGACAAAGGCGACTTCGAATACATACGCTGCATATTAAATCTGAATAAAGACGATAAAAAATACATACAGGTAGTTACAAGCGAGTTGGCAAAAATATGTCAACAAACCGCAATCCAAGTCAATTGTTTATTGCACTATGCCGTCATTTACAAACAAAATGCCGTCAATGTGTTGCAATTTGTGGATTGGAACAGCTGTCCATTGGAACAATCTGTATTGTATAGTCTTCAGATTAATTACAAAAACAGCAAAAAAGCCGCTGAAAAGAAAGCGTATTTAACAATTTTCGAACAATTGTCACAATGTCAGGACCTTGAACCTCTAATCAATATTTTGTTGGGAGAAATCTTAACCAAGCTCAATTTTACGAGCAAAACAATACAAGATTATCCCGCTATTATTGCAAAGATAAAGTGGTATAAAGAAAGACAACAAATTTTGGATGCTCTCAACAATTAAGAGCTCTCACTACAAAAAAACGTTCAGTAAAAAACTGAACGTTTTTTTGTTTTTAAATATGAGATCCCCGTAGAAAACATTGAAGTTAGTTTTTTATATAAGAAAGATAATAAGATTTAAGGAAAATTGTGAAAACAACAGATAAGAAAATTGTTTATACGAGGGAAATAATAAGAAACCAGAAAAAATTTGAGAGAGTTTACATATGAGTAAATGACCGAAAATTTTATTCGCAGTTTCTGTATTAGTTCCCCGTAGAAACAATTTTATTCATAGCGAAGTGCGTTTATAGGATTTAACAACGACGCTTTATATGCCGGATAAAGACCAAAGAAAAGTCCGACAATGCCCGAAAATGAAAACGGCAATAAAATATACATCAAGGTCGGAATTGGCGTCAGAGTTGAGAAAACCGAAACTAAATAAACACCAAACAAACCGAGAATAATACCGATAAGTCCACCAATAAGTGAAAGCACCATGGCTTCGGTCAAAAACTGCAACCTAATATCCCAAGCTTTGGCTCCAATCGCCATACGAATACCTATTTCTCGTGTTCTTTCTGTAACCGACACAAGCATAATATTCATAATACCGATACCACCGACAAGAAGAGAAATTCCGGCAATCGATCCCAAGAGAATAGTCATGATTTTGGTTGAATTTTCCATCATTTCCATCATTTGCGTTAAGTTTCTAATGACAAAGTCATCTTCTTTATTGGCACCCAAATTGTGTCTTTGACGCAAAAGTTCGGTAATTTCCTCTTGTGATGTATAGGTGCTTGCTGCATCTACCGCTTGCAACATGACCATCTTCACTTGGTCGGGAAACTGAATACCCATCACCTTTTTTTGAGCAGTGGTAATTGGAATAAATACGGCATCATCTTGATCCATACCCATACCGCTCTGCCCTCTTTCTTCCAACACGCCGATAACTTGAAACGGAATTCCTTTAATGCGAATGGTACGCCCGATAGGATCCACATCTCCAAAAAGCTCGTTGACAACGGTTTGTCCTAGGATTGCAGTCTTGTTGGCATTTTTAGTATCGGATTCATTAAAGAAGCGTCCATAAGAAAGCTCCCATTCTTTAATTTCAAAATAGCGATTATCCGTACCGGTAATTCCTGTTGACCAGTTGGCATTACCGTAAACAATCTGAGCCGTTTCTTCCAACACCGGAGCAGCAAGCCTAATTGCGGCAATTTTTTCTTGAATGGCATCTCCGTCAGCTTTTTTCATTGTCGGCTGAGAACCATGCCCGCCTCTGGCACCACTTGATGTTGCCACACCAGAACGCACGATAATGAGGTTTGAACCCATCGTTTTCATTTCATTTTTAATTGAGATTTGTGCCCCGTGACCGATGGCAAGCATAACGATAACGGCAGCCACACCGATAATAATACCTAAGCTGGTCAAAATTGAGCGCATTTTGTTTGCCTTAATGGCTCGAATAGCAATACTGAAAATAGTTTTAAGTTGTATCATCATCATTCTCCGGCAAACAAATCTTTCTGAATATGTTTTTTCTTTTTGACCTTTTCATCTGAATGAATTTCACCATCCACGATTTTAATGATACGATCGGCAAAAAGCGCAATATCTTCTTCGTGCGTTACCAAAATGATGGTACGTCCCATTTCCTTGTTGAGCTTGGTAAACAAGTCCATAATTTCCACACTCATTTTGGTATCAAGGTTACCGGTCGGTTCATCGGCAAAGATAATCGGCGCATCATTAACAATAGCTCTGGCAATTGCCACACGTTGTTGTTGTCCGCCTGAAAGCTGGTTTGGCATATGATACATTCTTTCTTTGAGGCCGACACTTTTAAGAGCTTTTTCAGCTCGTTCACGACGTTCTTCATCAGGAACACCGGCATAAATCATCGGCAGTTCCACATTTTCAATGGCGGTTGTACGAGAAAGAAGATTAAAGCCTTGAAATACAAAACCAATTTTTTTGTTACGGATTTCAGCCAATTGGTCGTTGGACATTTTCTCGACATTCACCCCGTCAAGAGCATATTTTCCGGAAGTTGGCTTATCAAGACATCCCAAGATATTCATCAATGTTGATTTTCCGGAACCGGAAGGTCCCATAATTGCCACAAACTCACCTTGATTAATTTCCAAAGAAATACCTTTCAGGATTTTTAAGTTAAATCCGTCCAGAGGATAAGATTTGACAATATTTTTAAGCTCAATCAACGGCATTATCTTGGCATCCTTAACTTCATTTGGCGAGCAAGTTCTTCCGCATTTTTGTTTTCCAAAATCACTTCATCACCTTCAAACAAGTCTTCGGAAGAAACTTCGGTATTATTATCGTCGCTCACGCCTGTTTTGATGGTAATACGCATCGGATGACCTTTGCGCAAAACCCAAATACCTTTATCTTTATAGCGTTTGGCTGTGGTTCCGTTGCCATCGGTCATATAAAAGCGCAAAGCTTTGTTTGAAACGAGAAATACATTTTCTTTGTTAGAGGTAATAATCTCAACATTTGCGGTCATACCCGGTTTGAGTTTCAAATCTTTATTATCAATTTCAATAATCACTTCGTAAGTTACAACATTAGAGGTTGTAATTGCTTGGTTGCGCACTTGGGTCACAATACCATGGAAAACTTCATCGGGATAACTATCAACACTAAAATCTACCTTTTGTCCATCTTTCACTTTAGCAATATCGGCTTCCACGACTGAAGCTTCAATCTGCATTTTGGTCAAATCTTCAGCAACGGTAACAAGCGTCGGAGTTTGGAAGCTGGCAGCAACGGTTTGTCCGACCTCAACTTCTTTAGAAACGACAATACCATCAACCGGAGAAACGATTTTAGTGTAGTTCAAATCAATCAAAGCCGAATTTAGAGCAGCTTCGGCTTGTTTAACCTGCGCTTCTTGCAGAGCAAGTTGAGCAACCGAATTATCATAATCGCGCTCAGCAGATTCCAATTCTGCATCGGCAGAATAGCGCGATTTATTAAGTTTTTGAATACGTGCAAGATGTTTTTTATAGTAAGTAATATCATTTTTCACCACATTGACCTGCGCTTTTGCGATATCCAAAGCAGCTTGTTTTTGAGCAACGGTAGCCTCAAACAAAGCAGGATCAATCTGTGCCAAAATCTGGTTCTTGGTCACTTTAGAGTTATAATCTACATAAATTTCGGAAATAGTACCGGAAACCTGCGTACCGATATTGATGGTTGAAATCGGGTTAATAATACCGGAAGCCGTAACTTTTTCTATAATATTACCTTTAGAAAGCTTTTGTGTAATATATTCGTCTCTTCCGTTTTCGGGAGCAAAAAATAAGAATCCGACTCCAACAAGAGCGCAACAGATAACACCATATTTCATATACTTATGCATTGTTTCACAACCTTTACTATATAAAAAAGCATCAATTTTGTTTTTAAAATAAGCAAATTTATTTAAAAATCCATAAAATTCTTGTCTTTTTCATTTTTTTGTCTATATTTAAAGACAGTATTTTATAGATCTGTATATTATTAACGCAAAGATGAACAGAAATGTTCAAATTTGCAAATATTAACAATAAAAAAAAATTAATTATGGGAAAAAATGAATCTACCGCAATGTTTTTAAGTAATATTGCAAACGAAGTAGAACAAAAAAGAGAACTGTCTAAAGAAGATGTAAACCAACTAAAGAGCATCTTCACGCAAAAAAAATTCAGTGGCATAGAAAAATACTGCTATAATCTGGTAATTAAACTAGGTATGAGCGGCAACCCAGAACTAAGATTATAAGCAAGTGAGTTTAATGTGATATTAAATAACGCTTGCAAGTAAATTTTTTTGTTAATTAAAAAAATATAAAAATGGAAAAAAGAAAATTTTTTGAAAGTATTGCCAACCTTCCGTTGTTGGAAAAGATTGAGAGAGTAAAAAATGAAGAGTCTATTTCCGCTGAAGAAGCCGAAACAATCATTGCAAGCTTCATCAGCCGAGATAAAAATCTTTCTCTGGATGAGAAAAAAGCTCTCATCCGCAAGATTTTTCCGCAAAACGGAAGCAAGCTCTGGCTACAAGCTGTGGAAACCGCAAGGAAAAAACCGCGCAATTTGGCAAATAAGCTCCACCTGAAAGATTATTTAACGCAAAATATATCGTCAGAAGAGCTTCAAGGAAAAGCCGGCCGGCAGAAAAAAGAAAGCAACATCAAGGTACTTAATACCTTAACCGCTTTTTTAACGGAAAAACGCAGACTGGACGAATTTGTTGATAAAGATGATTGCAACATCATCCAACAATTCTTCAAAACAGATTTGTATCTGGATTATCGCGACCAGCTCAATGGCTTGATTATCGTTGCTTTCCGCTTCAGGAAACAACTGATAAAACAACAAGCCAGCGACTATGTTGCCGAACTTATTGAACAAGGTTTTGTAGACACGGTTCTCATGTTGGAACTTGTCAGAGGCGGCTACATTTCAGTTGAAGTTTTCTCACTTTTGATTCGTTATGCTGATATTATTACCAACAACATTCCGTTAGCACAGGAAATTGTTCGTGAAATCAGCAAGTTATCAGAAGGAGAAGCTTCAAAAGAAGAAAAAATCATGCTGGCAAAAGTCATTGGCTTGTACAATGAAATGATTGCCGGCAAAAAATAAAGAATTTTTTCTTGCATACTATGAATTTGGAAAGGGCGTCCTCGTGAGAAGGCGCTCTTTTCTTTTTTTAAACAAAAAAAACGAGTCCGTTTTCACAACCAAACTCGTTTTATACATAAGTACCAGACCAAAAACGCAAAGAATTATGTCATTCTGAAACGAAAACCAAGTCCACCGTCACTCATAACGATTTTCCCGTCGATGAGCTTATCATCAACCAGAAGCTCCATCTTGTGAGCGACATCACGACAACTAAGTTTACGATAACTTAGTTTTCCTGTCCAAATTTCCACTTTTGCAGTCTGAGGAACAAAGCAAGCATAATCGACCTGATCTTTATCCTTTACAGATAATTTCATAACGACTAAAGGATAACTGGCCAATTCACGTTCATAACACTCAGCTAAGAAAATTTTCCCAAGATTATATTTTTCGGTTATCTTTGGAACAGCCGCAATAATAATCTCTTTAAAATCGTCGGGTGTTAAAACAACCTCTTTCTTCCCTTCAAAAAAACTCTTTATGCCCATAACAATTAAGATTTAATAATTAAACAATATATACGAAAAGAAGCCCACAACATACTCCTTTAGACAAAAGAGTCAAGAATTTTTGACAACACATTGATAATCAATAACAATATTTAACCATACCAATTTATTAAGATATGGTTAAAATTTAACTTTACATTTGCGCGTTTTTGCCGCTAAATATGGCATAAATTTTACAATAACAAGTCATGAAGATTCACAAAATGAAGAATACAAAAAAATTTTTATTAATCAGTATGATAAGCTTGATTATCAGTGCTTGTCAGCAAACCCCTCGCCCCACAATTGTTCCGGCTGTGGAAGCTCCCCAATCATCCCTACATCGCATGAATATCATCGGTGAAGTTGAACCGATATATTTTCCACCGATGAAGACTCCGTTTGCCGCTCGTATTGATACCGGTGCCGAACAATCTGCCATAGATGCCGACAACATCAAATATTTTGAAAGAGATGGCGAAAAATGGGTTTCTTTTTCCATAACCAACCGCGAAAGCGGAGAAACACACCGTTTTGAAAAAGAAATCGACCGTCATATCAACATCAAGCGCATCCATTTAACTGAGCGTCGTCCTATGGTCACCATGGATGTCAAATTCGGCAAAGAAACATTCACGGCTATGTTTTCTCTAGCCAAACGCGACAAATTTGAATATCAAGCATTGGTCGGTCGCAATATTTTGACTGGTCGTGCCATTGTCGATACTTCTGTTTCCAACACTTTACACTAAGCTGAGAAAATAAATCATGTTCAAAAAAATTTTTACGGTTCGCCGCGTTTTAACTTTTTTATTGATTATATCAACCCTATTTGCCGGTTACAGTATTTATTATAAAATTAAATATTGGGGCTTTAGCTTTGCCCCCAAACAAATGTCCGATGTTTGGACCATTGAAGCCCATGTAACCTTTACACCGAACGGCGACCCGATAAAAGTTTCTTTGACCACACCTGCTGAAAACAACAACTTCAAAATTTTGGAGCAAGACGTTATTGCCGATGGCTATAAAGTAAAAAAAGTCAAAGGAGAAACAAATCGCGTTATTTTGACCTCTCCGGCTAAGGAAGGCTTACAAAACATTTATTATCGCGTTATGCTGTTTGACAACCAAGATGCCAAAGGCAAAACCAAGGCTCCGACACCGGCTGCTCCCAAACAGCCTTTCTTTGATGAACAAACCTACGCCACGGCACAAAACATTCTCAAGGCTGCCAAGAAAATGCCCGGAGATGAGGTTCAACAAATTATCAATCTGTTCAATCAGCCCACTCCCGATGCCAATGTTTTAGCCTTTCGTCCTTTGAAAAAGAACACCAAAGACACCATTCAAGCCATTCGCAACCTTTTGGCTTTGAAAAACATTCCGACCCGTACCGCTCGCGGGGTTAAATTGGTTGAAGAAAAAAAATCTTTCAGTGCCGATTTAATGCTTGAAGCCTACATCCAAGGCAAATGGAAAACTTATAATGTTAAAGATGCCAAAATCGGTGTTCCGTCTAACTTCATTTTGTTCCAAAGAGGCGGAGATTCTTTGTTAGACGTTGAAGGCGGAGAAGATTCCAATATCAAATTCTCTGTTATCAAATCTGTTACATCATCAATCAATTTGGCTGGGAAAAGAGCCGATATTGCCAAACAAAAAAGCTGGTTTGACTATTCTATTTACAACCTGCCTGTTGCAGAACAAAACATGCTTAAATGGCTGATGATTTTCCCGTTAGGCATTTTAATCACGGTTTTGCTGCGTAACATTATCGGTATCAAAACCATGGGTACGTTTACACCGATGTTGCTTGCCATGTCTTTGGTCAAAACCGGATTAGTGGCAGGCTTAGTTAGCTTTGGCTTGATTATGGTCATTGGCTTGTCCATGCGTGCTCTTTTATCCAAACTCAACTTATTGTTGGTTCCAAGAATTGCCGCTGTTGTGATTTTTGTAATCTTGATTATGCAGACTTTCACCATTTTGGGCTATAGATTCAAGCTGGATATGATATCTGCAGCTGCCTTTTTCCCCATCATCATTATGGCATGGATTATTGAGAGAGCGTCCATCACTTGGGAAGAAGACGGCGCCGTCAATGCTTGTGAAGAAATCATCAATAGCTTGCTTGCGGCATTGATTACATATTTTGTCATCAATAACGAGGTGATAAGACACGTCATGTATGCCTTCAATGAGTTAAATCTGGTCATTTTGTTCATTGTAATGTTGCTTGGTACATACACGGGCTATCGCTTGACCGAGTTGAGAAGATTTTCTCCGATTGCCGAAAGGGATTAAGATGTTTTTTAAGAACTTTTTTTCTTCTTTTGCATCGCCGTCCAGCTTGAGAAAAGCCGGTGTTTTGGGCATGAACCGCCGCAATTATAAATTCATTAGCAAATATAATGACAGAAAGTTATATCCGTTGGTGGATGACAAGGTTCAAACCAAAACCTTAGCGCAACAACATGGCATCACCACCCCTCACCTGATTGGCGTGATTGAGCACCAATACGAGGTAAAAGACTTACTCAAAGTCATTGGTGATAATAAAGACTTTGTAATTAAACCGGCACACGGTTCAGGTGGTAAAGGTGTTTTGGTTATCAAGTCTTTTACGGAAGATTGTTTTGTTAAAGCCTCCGGCGAAACTCTCACCTTTCATGATGTTTACAAACACATCTCCAACATTTTGAGCGGATTGTACAGCTTGGGCGGACAATATGACGTTGCCGTTATTGAAGAGTTGGTACACTTTAGCAACATCTTCAAAGATTATAGCTACCAAGGCATTCCTGATGTCAGAATCATTGTCTATAAGGGCTATCCGGCCATGGCGATGATGAGACTTGCCACCAAAGCCTCTGGCGGCAGGGCTAACTTACACCAAGGAGCCGTCGGTGTAGGCTTAGACATCAGCAAAGGCACAGCCTTAAAAGCCGTCATGAACAATCTGCCGATTGAGTTGCATCCTGATACCAATGCTAAGTTAAGTGAAATTTCCGTTCCCTACTGGCGCGAACATTTGCTGATTGGCGCTAAAGCCTATGAGATGACCGGTCTTGGCTATCTGGGGGCTGATATTGTGCTTGATGCAGAGAAAGGTCCGATGATGCTTGAGCTAAACGCTCGCCCCGGCTTGGCCATTCAAATTGCCAACGGATTGGGCATCGAAGGTGTGTTAAAACGCATTGAGCACTATTATTCCAAAGACTTAACACCGGAAGAACGTGTCGATTTTGTTTTAAATTTTGGTAAGAAATAGTGGCAAAGCAAAAATTTCATACCTATATATGAGATAGATATGATAAACCAAAGGACAAGAAAGATGACAGAAGAACAAAAATTACTCAAAAACGCCAAAACGCAAAAACTTGAAAAATCCAAAACCAAGAGTTTGCCTAAAGAAGAAACCAAGAAATTAGGCGTAAGCAAAACCAGAGCCAAAAAGATTAAACATTCTTACCAAGTAAAAGACCCTGAAAACGCTTTGTTGCTCAAATTAAAAGATGGCGATGTCGTTATCGAGATGTTCCCTGATGTTGCACCAAACCATGTTAAAAGAATCAAAGAGCTGGTCAGACAAGGTTTTTACAATGGATTGAAATTCCACCGCGTGATTGAAGGATTTATGGCTCAAACTGGATGTCCGTTAGGCAATGGTACCGGTGGCAGCGGTCAAAAGCTCAAAGCTGAGTTCAACAAAATGCCCCACAAACGCGGCACGGTTTCCATGGCTCGTTCGATGTTCCCCGATTCGGCTGATAGTCAATTTTTCATCTGTTTTGATGATTGCGATTGGCTCAACGGACAATACACCGTTTGGGGTGAAGTCACTTCCGGCATGGAATTTGTAGATATGATTAAGAAAGGTACCGGTTCAAACGGTGCTGTCAGCAATCCCGATGAAATCATTTCGATGAGCGTGATTGCCGATTTATAATAAGCTATTGATTTTTCATTTAAAGCCTCTTTTTTAAGGGGCTTTTTTATTTTTAGACAAAAAAAGTATTGTTTAAGTCCATAAAATGTGATATAAAGAGTCTATCAAGAAAATAATTATGGCAATTACTATGGGAAAACTAAAGTGTAGCTCTTATTTTTTTAGGGGACTTCTTTAGCCGGCGTGGTTGCTAATGTCAAATATAAAAAAAATTAAAGAATTATGTGTAAATTAAAAAAAGCCCTAATGAAGGGCGACTTCCGCGCTTTAGAATCAATGAATTTCTCTTCTAACGATGTTGAATCTATCTTAACTGATGCCGAAGAGGCACTGAGAGATGATGAAAACCTCGTAGAAGAAACCGAAACCCGCACGGTAGCCTTAAGGCTTCGCATTGAGCGGGCAAATAAACGTATTGAAGAAAACCGTTCCATTATTGAAAACTGCGAAAAGCTGCTTGAGATGATGGAACAAGGAGAATGGATATCTGAAATGTTGAATGAAGATTAATCCTTCTCTTAAAAAACATAAAATCCTTAGCCTGCAAAGACTAAGGATTTTTTTGTTATATATACCCAATTAAAATATTTTTCTATTTTGAATACTACTTCCAAAACAAATTTTAGATTTTCTGCAAACTTGCATTTAAAATAAAAAGAACTCTCCTTTTTAGGGGAGAGTTCAATAGTTTTAGAAAAGGGATATTAGCAGAAGTTTCCTTCGGCATCACATTCCTTGTATGTATCATGGAATTCCTGTTCGGCAATTCCGTAGATATCATCCAAAGAAGTAATGCAGATAAAGCTTCCGGCGCGCATGTTCTGGGCTTCACCCCAAGAACAAATAAATGAGATATTCTCATTTATCTGTAAGAACTTTGCAACGCCACCTGTCGGTTTATACCAACCTTCGCCAAGTTCTGGAGCTGGTTCATATTTCTTCCCGAATTTGTTTCCAGGAACAATATAACTTTCACCTCCGGGATTTGTAACAATCCAATCCCCGGCATTTGCCACATTTTCAGTTTCTCTGTGACCATCTGCCAACAAAGTAACAATTTTTTCACCCGCAACAGCTGGTCTCGCCTGAACACGGGCAAATTTTGAATATGTTTTTACAACAGCACCGTTAGCGATCAAAGTTTCTACATAATTTCTCATTTCGTTTTTTGCTAAAGTTTCCATAATTTTTTTATTTTAGTGTTAAACATTATTGCATTTTAAAGTTTATGATTATTAAAAACAAAACCATATAACGCATAAAATTTAACAATGTTAAAAATTACGGAAACGGAATTGAAAATAATAAAACATAAACTTAATATTACAGTTATTAATATATCACAATTTTCAGCCGCTTCATAGACAAAAAATTTAATTTTTTGCGAAAAAACACTCTTGACTTTTACGAAAAATCAAATTCGAATCCTTATTTTTGCAATAAAATTAATGAAGCAATACAAATGGATAGCCTTCTTTTTCCTCAAACGGCTCAAATTGGTTAAGTAAAGTATCAAAACAATTTTCATCAATATAAAGCGCATTATCATCCGTTTGCGTGCGTTTAAGCACCCGTTGCTTGGCGAGTGCCATATCACATTCCAAAACATGGAAAACAACGTCAGGTGTGAGGCTTTTTGCCCATTGATAATATTCTTGGCGTTTGGCTTTGCTCCAAAAGCCATAATCCAAAATCACATTTTCACCATTCTGCACGGCTTGTTTGGCCTGTTCTCGAATATAATCATCAACGATTTTATATTTGGCGGCAAAATCATCTGGGTTTCGCCCAAAACGCTCTTTCATAATCTCATCATGCGTAAAAAGAATGGCTGGTAATTCCAAAGCCAATTTTTGAGCATAAGTTGTTTTACCAAAACCTAAAAAGCCACAGAGCAATATGATTTGAGGTATTTGCTTTTGAATATTATCCATGTTCCCTCCTTTTTTATAAAGCATAAAAGAAAACATTCCCAACGCAAGTACAAAAAACATTGCTTAGGTTATTGACAAAATTTTCCAAACATTATAAATTTCCCCTCTCAGCAAGGAAAACAAGATGAAAATTGCCAATTTTAGGGAATATACAAGCGTTCTGCGCGAATTGTATACCGGTGAAGCATTTGCTGAAACCGGAAACTACTACTATGCCCTGATGAATTCCGGAAAGGAGCTCAATCAAACCAAAGCTGATTTACAAAACAAAATCAAAAACTTGAATCAACAGATTCAACTTCAAGCTCAAAAGATTAGAGAATGCAAAGATAAAAAACGTGCCGGCTTGGAAGCAAATAAACTCAAGCAAAACAAGAAAACCTTGGTAAAAGAACTTAAAGCGCTGCAAGCTGCCGACCATTTTAATATGTTGAGCGAAGACGCCAAAATCTGCGTTTGCAGTGGTTTCCTTTTTCAAAAATATTTGACCAATGAAATCCTCAAAAATAACCCGCTTCATTTTCCCATAAATGACAATGGTGATATCATAGTCTTCCCTGAGCAACTCCGTCATTCGGAAATTTATGAGCAAGCACAGCACATCAAAGATTTTGTCGCTGCTTATATCGCGCGTTATCCTGAAAAGGTCAAAACCGCCGGACATTTCAAAACCTTGCTCAACGGCATTGATAATTGGCAAGACCTCCTCACCTTTGTTAACGATAATTTTGACAAGCTCAATGACACAACCGAGCTTTTTCCCGACAATGTTAAAAACAGCCGCAAAGATACCGAAGTTGTTTTGGCTTTTCCGCAAGAAAATTTGCTTTTGGTCAAATTAAAATCTGCAGCAGCCTTGGATTATGAAACCGCAAAAATGGATCATTGCGTCGGCAAGGGAAGCTATGACAAGCAAGTCGCAAGCGGACAAACGGAAATTTATTCTCTCCGCTCAATAGAACCGGACGGCGAATGGTTGCCTCATGGTACAATCGAATTTAAGGAAGGAAAAATTGCCCAAATCAAAGGTTATCAAGACAAAAAAATTGAAAGGCCTTATGTCTCCGCTATAAGGAGATCCATTCTTCATCTCTGCCAAAATGATAATATTGGCAAACTTCACCAACAAAAACGCTGTTCTGATTTAAGAAACTGCGGCTATCTTGTGAGTGCGGATAATATTTTGATAGATTTATATAATCATCCTCAAGAAGACATTCATTTAACTTATTTTAACTCTGATTCTGACTTGCTGAAATTTTTATCTCCCAAACAATTGATTATCGATAAATATATCTTTCAAGAAGACATCTCAGAAGAGAGTATTGCTACATTAAAAAAATTCAAATCCATAAAAACAATTTCTATAAAAAAACAGGAAAATATCAAAGATATTTTATCCACACGCAAATCTTTTTATAATTATTTTCAAACTCAAGATTTAACCGCACATATAGATACTAAAAGTTTGTACTATTTGGGCTTTTTAAAAAAATGGTATCCCGAAAAACCCATAATAATAACCACACCTGAGACCTGTTTACAGTTTCAAAAGAAACATCCACCTGTCTTAATAGATATCTTAAAAAACAAAAACCTCGAATATATACAGAACATTTCAACAAAAAATCCTTGCTTTTCACTCATCAAACATGAGTTGATAACCGTTCAATCTGCAAAAATAGAAGGTCATCCCTCTCTTAAAGACATTGAACAAATCAGCAAGCTCGCCGGAGTGCTGTTCTTAAATATAAAAGATGCTGACTTATCAAAAATCCAAAATTTAGATTTAAGAAACTTGAAATTTTTTACACCAGATTATGTTTTGCAAGGTTCCGACAAACTATGGAGTAAATCAGCCATATTTCTAGAAGGTTTTGGCATTCCTCAAATGGTTGACAATCATGTTATTATCATAAAAGATTGTACAAACATCCCTCAAGGTGAAAACATCAAACTTCCTCAAGATATCAAACATTTTATGTTATCCACGCTTGAAAAAGAAAAATACCAATTACCCGATTTTCGCGTCTATCCGGAATTAGAAAGTCTGCAAATAAATAATCTTGATTTATCTGATAACAAGGTGATATATTTACCGCAAGGAATTAAATATTTAGCTTTTTATGATTGTAAATTTGGCGCTCATCCCCATATGGATTTAACCGGCTTTAAGAGTTTGAAAGAACTGCGCCTCAATAAATGTGATTTAAGTTTAATTGAAAAAATATCACTACCGCAAAGCGTAAAAGAACTTTCTGCGGAAAATACAAAATTTAATAAAGACTGCTCCGTACCAACCATCCTAAAACCCCAAAATAAGTTCAAGTATGGGCAGGTGATAATGGATATTTAAACATATTATTATTCACTTAAAAATAAAATATTATGAATGAATTATCTAAAGGAACGAAAGAGATTGCTAATCTAATAAAACTCTTTCTCAATCGAGCAGATGTGCTTCACTTAATACAAATGTTAATGGAGCATTATGACATCAAAGTACAAGAGCTGTCCAATGCCAAAGAAAAAATCGAAGCCCCAAAACAGCAAGAAACGATTTTAAAAATCATTTCTAATGTCGGAGTTGTCCTTCCTTCCGGAAAACTTCTGTTTTTGGATGGCTCCGAAAATAAAGGTTCAATAAGTAATGCCATAGATCATAAAAGAAAATTACCTAAAGGTTATGCTTGGCATTTGATGACAAAAGCCGAATTTGATGAATGTAAAGCATGTCAGCCACGTCTGAATGATATCCTAAAAAAGATGGGAGGACTTCCGATTGCTTATCCAGATTCATCTTATCTGTTGGCAGACAATAATCAGGAAAAAGGCTATGTTCGCTATTGTGCTGATATTGATTAAAAAAAAACAGCAGGTTTTCAACCCTGCTGTTTTTTTTGTTTTAACGCAATTGACGTTTGAGTTTAGGTCTACCTTTTTTCTCAGCTCGTTTGTTGATTTTACGAAGTTTGATGTTTTCTTCATCAAACACTTCCCCGATAATGGCAAACATCATCGGTACAAACAAGGTTGCCACAAAGGTTGACATAATCATACCGCCAATCATACCGGTACCGATTGAGTGACGGCTGGCCGCACCGGCACCTGTTGAAATTGCCAACGGCAATACACCAAAGGTAAAGGCCAAAGAGGTCATCACAATCGGACGGAAACGAAGTTTTGCTGCTTCAATAGCCGCTTGAGCATAGGTCAAGCCTTCATGTACTTTCATCACGGCAAATTCCACAATCAAAATAGCGTTTTTAGCAGACAAACCAATCAAGGTTACCAAACCGACCTGGAAATACAAATCGTTTTGAATACCACGCATCCATGTGGCAAGCAAAGCACCAAATACACCAAACGGCACAGACAAAATAACCACAATCGGCAAAGACCATTTTTCATATTGTGCCGAGAGGATTAAGAAAATCATAATCACACCGAACGCAAATGCCATGGTAGATGCACCGCCTGCCAATTTTTCTTGGAATGCAGAACCAATCCAAGACAATGAGTATTCATCACCCAAAACTTGTTCAGCCACTTCTTCCATCGCCTTAATTGCTTGACCGGAAGAATATCCTTCGGCAGGGTCACCCATAACTTTAGCAGCAGGGAAGATGTTAAAGCGGTTAACAAGTTCTGGTCCGGTTACGCGTTTAACATGGATAAGGGTTGAAAGCGGAACCAAATCGCCTTTTGAGGACTTAACATAGACATAACGTAAATCATCAGGTGTTCTGCGGAATTTTGATTCTGATTGCAAGGTCACGCGGAAGTTTCTGCCCATATAGGTAAAGTCGTTGATATAAAGACTTCCGAATGTAGATTGCAAAACCGCATAAATGCTATTAATCGGCACATTCAAAACCATGGCTTTTTCTCTGTCCAAATCAATAGTATATTGCGGTGTGCTGACAGAGAAAGTCGTGGTAATGTTAGAAAGTTCCGGACGCTTGTTAGCTGCATTCAAAAACTCTTGCGTTTTTGCCATCAACTCGCGAGATGATTTACCGGTTTTGTTTTGAATATAAGCTTCAAAACCCCCCGTCGTACTCATACCCATAATCGGCGGCAAGTTAAAAGCAAATGCAATACCTTGCGGCTGGCTCATACCGATACCGGTAAAGGTTTTAGCCAACGCCTCGGCAGATTGATCTTCTTCCAAACGTTGGTTCCAGTTTTTAAGCGTAATAAAGCTTACACCGGAATATGTGTTTTGGCTCGAAGACAACATATTAAAACCATTAACCGTCAACACGTCAGAAACATTAGGGTTACTTCTAATCATATCGGCAATTTTGGAGCTGAATTTTTCAGTTCTGGGTAGTGAAGATGCTTCAGGCATATTATAAGCCATAAGGAGGTTACCCATATCTTCATTTGGCACCAAAGCCGTCGGAATAATTTTGAACATTCCGATAATGGCAAAAATCAAACCGATAAAGCTTAAAATAGCCAATTTGCGCCATTTTAAGAAAAATTCCACACCATGAATATACCATGCGGTTACTTTTTCAAAAAAGACGTTAAACCATTTAAAGAAAGCCATAGGCTCTTTTTTGCCATGGGTCTTTTTGATGATAAGAGCGCAAAGAGAAGGTGTTAAGGTCAAAGCCACCAGCGCTGAAATCAACACGGAAACGGCAATGGTAACGGAGAATTGCTTATACATAACACCGGTCATACCGCCCAAAAATGCAATCGGCAAGAACACGGAAGACAAAACCAAAGCCACGGCAACAACCGGACCGGAAACTTCTTCCATAGCCTTGATGGCTGCTTCTTTAGGAGATAACCCCTCTTCACTCATAATACGTTCCACGTTCTCGAGCACGATAATCGCATCATCCACCACAATACCAATGGCCAAAATCAAACCGAACAAGGTCAACAAGTTGATGGAGAAGCCCAAGATATACATTCCGGCAAACGCACCGATAATAGAAACCGGCACCGCCAAAATCGGAATAAGGGTTGCGCGGAAATTTTGCAAGAAGAGATAAACCACGGCAATAACCAAAACCACAGCTTCGAAGAATGTATGAATAACCTCTTCAATAGAAACATTCACGAACAAGGTTGTATCATAAGGAATATCATAGGTAATACCTTGCGGGAAACTTTTAGCAAGTTCTTCCATTTTAGCTTTAACGGCTTCGGCAGTTTCCAAAGCATTAGCGCCTGATTGCAAATAAACTGCAAAAGCCACAGCCGGCTCACCGTTAAAACGAGAACTTACGCTATAATCTTGCGCACCGAGCTCAATTCTTGCCACATCTTTGAGGCGCAGCATCGCGCCATCTTCATCGGTAGAAAGAATGATATTACCAAACTCTTTGGCATCAACCAAACGACCTTTGGTGTTCACCGAATAGGTATAAGGTTGAATTTCTTCCATCGGCTCTTGACCAAACTGACCGGCAGCATATTGAGAGTTTTGCTCTTGAACGGCAGTAATCACATCTTGCGGTGTGAGGTTATGGTCTGCTAACTTATCGGGAGAAAGCCAAATACGCATAGAATAATCTTGGCTGGCAAAAAGCGATGCACTACCCACGCCTTTAATACGTTTAATTTCATCCAACACGTTCAAAAGAGCATAGTTAGAAACATAAACCGTATCATATTGATCGGTGGTAGAGCGCATGGCAATAACCTGCAAAATGGAGTTAGATTTTTCTTCTACCGTAACACCTTGTTTAGTTACTTCTGAGGGAAGTTTCGGTGTTGCCATCTGCACTTTGTTATTTACGTCAATAGTGGCTTGGTCTGGGTCTGTTCCGATATCAAAAACCACACCCAAGGTCAAATAACCGGAAGATGTTGCGTTAGAATACATATAAATCATATTCTTAACGCCGTTGATTTCTTGTTCCAGAGGCGCAGCCACGGTATCAGCCAACACTTCGGCAGTTGCACCGGGGTATGTTGCCGAAACCTGAATTTCGGTCGGGACAATATTTGGATATTGCTCAACCGGCAAAGCCTTCATGGCAACTAAACCGGAAAGAACAATAATCAAAGAAACAACCGTTGCAAAAATTGGTCTTTCGATAAAAAATTTAGAAAACATCGGTTTTATCCTTTATTTTTAATCTTCCACTTGGGCGTCTTTTTCCAAGTTATCATCGGTTGTCACTTCGGGAGTAACGGTCATACCGGGGCGAATTTTCATCAAATTGCTGACAATAATCTTATCGCCTTTTTTCAAACCGGTATCAACAATCCAACCGCCGTTTTCGGTAGATAAGCCGGTATTGATGCTGACCATTTCCACGATATTTTGCGGATTAACACGATAAACATAAGCGCCGTTGGCACCTTGCATAACGGCATCTTGCGGCACGATTAAAGCATCCAAGCGGGTCAAGCCTTCCATAACCAAACGCAAGAATTGTCCCGGACGGATGATTTTATCAGGATTCGGGAAAACCGCACGGAGTTTAACTGTACCGGTTGAAGTATCAATAGTCGGATTAATAAAGTTGATTTGTCCGTTATATTTGTATGTTTGACCATCACCGAGTTTTACCTTGGCGTAAATTGAACTATCATTATACGGATTTTGAACTTTTCCGCTTTCAACCATATTGGTCAAAGCCATCACTTCGTTTTCAGAAGCGGAAAAGATAACATAAATCGGATCAACTTGGGTCAAATGAGTGAGCAAACCGGCATCACCCGATGTGGAAATGAGGCTTCCTTCCGATTGCACTTCCATACTGGTCAAACCGCTGATTGGTGCAGTAACGGTTGTGTAGTCCAGATTAAGTTGAGCACCCTCCACTTCAGCTTGAGCCAATTCTTTATTAGCCATCAAAGCATCATAATTTGCTTGCGCATCATCTTTGGCTTTTTCACTGGCATAACCTTGCTTAAAAAGCTTTAAAGTTCTTTCTAATTGGATTTTGGCATTTTTAACTTCAGCTTCAGCTTGAGCCAAACGAGCTTGAGCTTGGTCCAACGCAACTTTATAAGGTTTGGGATCAATTTGGAAAAGAACACTACCCTCTTCCACATGAGAACCTTCCACATAGTTACGTTTGAGCAAAATTCCGCCGACTTGAGCACGAACTTGAGTTTCTTTTGAGCCTTGTGCACGAGCGGCAAATTCAAAACTCAAAGGCACGTTTTGCGGTTCCACTTGAATAACTGAAACCTTCGGAGCCTGCATGGCTTGTTGATTTTTAGATTCTTTTTCTTTGCATCCGCCCAAAACCAAGAGCATAGACGCAACAACCAAAAACTTATTATTAAACAACATATTAATCCTCATTATTTCAGAAACAACTGTAAATAAATGTAATCCATTTTTCGGAAATATCTACTCTTTTATAAAAGATTTCAAGAGTTTTTATTAACTTGAACGAGTGTATATTGATATAAAAAAAGCCCTCTTACGAGGGCTTTATTTTTTAAATCAAATCTAAGACGGCTTCTACGAGATTATGCGTTCCCTCTGCCACTTGTTTGATGGAGTTTGCAAGCATGTAACAAGGTGTAGTTACAATCTTGTGCTCTTCATCTACACAAACTTCCGTTGCAGCCTTATTTTCATGTTCGGCTCCCATTTTTTTCAAACCGGCAGCAACTTTTGTATCATTACCGATTGTAAGTTTGACATGATGCTTGCCCAACACGCGCGCAATTACGGTCGGCGCAATGCACATAGCGCCGATAACGATTCCTTCATCATAGCTTTCTTCCAAAGCGCGGCGTACTTCGTGGTTAATTTCACAATCTGCACCTTTGACGGCAAAGTCGCTCAAGTTAAGAGCCGCACCAAAACCACCGGGGAAAATGATGGCATCATAATCTTTAGCTTTGAATTCTTGCAGGTCTTTAATTTGTCCGCGCGCAATACGTGCCGATTCGGCCAACACGTTGCGATTATCCTCATCTCCGGCAATGGCTGTAGCATGACCGGTAAAGTGGTCTATGGTGCGGGCTTGCCAAGTGTTTGGCGCAAAGCATTGATATTCGGCACCTTGTTGGTCAATAGCGAGCATGGTCAAAACGGCTTCGTGGATTTCACTTCCGTCAAAAACGCCGCATCCGGCGAGAACAATGGCAATTTGTGGACGCTCAGACATAATATTTTCCTTTCTTTTCTTGCGTAATTAATTTATTAAGAAATATATAATAAGTTAACTCAAAATAACAAGAACAAATTAGATAAGTAAGGCAATAAAAAAATGCAATGGCAAATGACCACCTTAAAAAACGGTTTGAGAATAATCACTTCCACACGTTCTAATCTTGAAAGCGTGTCTTTAGGCGTATGGGTAAAAACCGGTGCGGCTTATGAGCAAGAAGCCATGAACGGCATCTCTCACTTTTTTGAACACACTTGCTTTAAGGGTACAAAAAAGCGTAACTCTCTGCAAATTTCCGAAGAGATTGAAGATGTCGGCGGACAAATGAATGCTTATACCTCGCGCGAGTTCACCGCCTACTATGCCAAAATGCTGAAAGCCGATGCCGAATTGGCTGCCGATGTTATTGCCGACATTTTGTTAAACGCTACCTTCCCTGAAGATGAATTGGTCAAAGAAAGAGAAGTTGTGGTGCAAGAAATCAAACAAACCATTGATGCACCTGATGACATCATTTTTGACTACTTTCAAGAAGCCGCTTTCCCGAACCAAGCTTTGGGACGCACCATTTTAGGTCCGGCAGAAAAAGTCAGAAGCTTTAATGGTGACACATTACGCAAATACATTTCCACCAACTATGCCGGAGAGAATATGATTGCCTGCGCCGTCGGCAACATTGAGCATGATGCCTTTGTCAAAATGGTTGAACAACGCATGAGCTCTTTGCAGCCCAAAACCTTTTTCACTCCGGAAAAACAAAAATATCAAGGCGGCTTTTTCATTGAAAAAAGAGATATTGAGCAAGCCCATGTTTTACTTGGTTTTGAAGCCACAAAATACGAAAGCAAGAGCTACTATCCGACCGTGATTTTATCTACATTATTAGGTGGCGGCATGGCTTCTCGTTTATTCCAAGAGATCCGAGAAAAAAGAGGCTTGGTTTATACGGTATATTCTTTCGCCAATGCTCACACTCAAACCGGTCTGTTTGGCATTTACGCCGGAACCGGTAAAAAAGAGCTGGAAGAATTGATGCCGGTTGTGGCAACCGAAGTTAACAAAGTCTGCCAAGAAAAAGTGACAGAAAAAGAACTTCAAAGAGCCAAAGTTCAGCTCAAAGCCAGCATGTTGATGGGCTTAGAGAGTTGTTCTTCTTCTGCCGAGGTTTTGGCGCGCCAAATGCTCATTTTCAACCGCATTATTCCGGTAGAAGAAATGGTTGAGATGATTGAGCAAGTATCTTTGGATGACATTCAAAACACCGCTTGCAAAATCTTTTCTTCTCAACCGACTTACACATTGTTGGGTTCTATTGATAAATATATGCCCTATGATGAATTATGCCAAGCAATAAAGGTAAAAGCATGAGTGAGGATTTGACTGTTTATATTGCCGAACCGCGCGGTTTTTGTGCCGGTGTCAGAAGAGCTATCGAAATTGTCGAACAAGCGTTAAAAGATTATGGCGCTCCGGTTTATGTCCGTCACGAAATTGTTCATAACAAACACGTGATAGAAGACTTAAAAAACAAAGGTGTGATTTTTATAGATGAATTGGCGCAAATGCAAGATAAAAGCCGTCCACTCATTTTCTCTGCGCACGGCGTTCCGCAAAGCGTGGTAGATGAAACAGTTAAATTAGGCATCAAAACCATTGATGCCACCTGCCCTCTGGTTGCCAAGGTACATAACCAAATCAAAAAACTATACAATGAAGATATGGAAATCATTGTCATCGGCAAAAAAAATCATGTCGAAATCATTGGCACCGTCGGACAAATTCCAAGCAACAATAAACTGCATATCATCAATTCTAAAGAAGATATTGAGGCTTTGAATATCAATCCCAAAAGCAAAGTCGGCTTTGTCACCCAAACAACTCTTTCCGTCGATGATACCAAAGAGATTGTCGCGGCATTGAAAGAAAAATTTCCAACCATTTCCGCCATGAGCAAAGATGACATTTGCTTTGCCACCACCAACCGCCAAAAGGCCGTCAAAGAAATGGCAAAACTAGCAGATTTGATAATTGTCATCGGCTCAAAAAATTCTTCCAACTCCAAACAACTCAAAGAAGTGGCATTAAAAAACGGCGCTAAAAATGCCGTGCTGATTGATGATGCTAATGAGCTTGATTGGACTTTGTTAAAAGAATATCAAACCGTAGGCATCACTGCCGGAGCCTCTGCGCCGGAATATCTGGTACAAGATTTACTCTACCAATTAAAGTCACATTATGATAATATTAAGATTATGGATGTAAAAGTAGAGTATGAAAAGGTAAATTTCAAACTCTGACAAAGCGGGAGAAGAACCATGTCACGCGCGGAAGACATTTTTCAAAAGCTCATCTATTTCGGGGAAGATGCCATTGATGAATTTATCATCAACCAACAAACCGAAGAGCTTTTTTTGGACTTCAAACAAGCCGTATCTGTCGGTAAAAACTTTGTTACCTTGCATAGAGATGACCGCAAAAACCTCTCCAAAGCTATTTCCGGTTTTGGCAACTCTGAAGGCGGCGTCATTATCTGGGGTGTTGAGTGTTCACGTGATAATGAAATCGGCGATGTTGCCAAAGCCAAAGTCAAGGTCAAAAACGTACACCGCTTTTTAAGCTGGCTGGAAAATGCTATTTCCGGCTGCACCATTCCCAGTCACAACAAGGTCAGAAATCACATCATCAGTTGCGATAAAAACGGCGATGGTTTTATCGCCACCTATATTCCTAAATCAGATTTGGCTCCTTTAATGTCCACCACCAACGGCGCCATTTACATCCGCTCAGGCTCCAACAATGTGCCCGCGCCATATTCGGTTATAGCCGGAATGTTCGGCAAGCGCCCGCAACCCAATGTGGAATTGATTTTGGCAGACAAGCAAATCAAAGTTTTGGATAATGCCGATGAAGATTTAATTTACCCGCTGAATATGAAAAATCCACCAAAAAAATATGTCAAAATTAGCTTTGCCATTCATGCCGAAAACGTCAGTAATGTGATTGCCCGAGAGATTTATTTAACCTGTCGCACGGTCAGCACCGGAAGTGAATATAACAAAATTCGTTTTACCAACTTCAACCAAATGGACTCAATCCCCGGCATTGAAAATCAGCTTAACCTGATAACCAAACCCGAGTTAAGACTTCCTCCTCGCGGTATTTTCAAATTCTGCAACGTAGATATTATCCTCTCTCCTTTTGCTGAAGATGATTTGGTTTTAGACGGCGTGATTGGTGCCGATGAATGTGCCCCCAAAGACTTTGATGTACACATTGCCAAAAACAATCTGCGTTCTTTTGTTGCCAAGGCTTTGCGAAACAGTAAGAACCCCGACAAATTGTTGAACGAATTTTTCTCAGAATTTTTAATTAATATGGAATAAATAAGATATGACGGCTATTGAAATTTTTACCGACGGAGCTTGCTCCGGCAACCCCGGAGCCGGTGGCTGGGGCGTTATTTTGCGTTGTGGTGAAACCGAAAAAGAATTAAGCGGCGGCGAAGCGCAAACCACCAACAACCGCATGGAATTAACCGCGGTAATTGAGGCTTTGAAGGCCTTAAAAAGAGAATGTGAAATCACTTTATATACCGATAGCCGCTATGTGATGGACGGCGTCAATGAATGGATGCCGAATTGGAAGAAAAACGGCTGGAAAACGACCAACAAAAAATCCGCCGTCAAAAATTTGGAACTCTGGCAAGAACTGGATAGTTTGTTACCCAAACACAAAATCAAATGGGTTTGGGTTAAAGGACATAACGGACATCCGGAAAACGAACGCGTGGACAAACTCGCCCGAGATGCCGCCAAAAGCTTTTTAGAAAAAGACTAAAACTCATAAATATAAATCAAAACCAAATTGAAAATGGTCAAGATTGCCATCAAAACCGGCTCTTCACGAACGCTGGCAATTCTCTTTTGCTCATAAGAATAAAAATAAATAAAAAAGCTATAAAGTGTCACCCATAAAGGATAAGACAACAAATTGCAAACGACAAAGAGATTCAAGAGTGATATTGAAGCATAAGCGACAAAAGCAAACAACCCCGTTCCAATGGTTTTTATTGTCCGAATATAATCTTCTGCCTGCATATCTCAAACTCACCTATTATCGTAAATATGCCTGATTATAATTAAAACAATCGCATCAAGCAAGTTTTCTCTTTAACTTACAAAACGCATTTTTGACAAAATTGTCTATTTTTATGCTTGTCACCCTCCTAATTTTATGTTATAAACTTAGGCAGAAAAAATATTACTAATTAAAAACTATAAATATATGGAAACAAAAAGTATTATTAAAAGAGTGAAGGGAATTTCTCATGAAGTATGGTCTTGGTTTAGATTTTTATTCTTCCAAGCTGCAAGCATTGGCGGCGCATGGATGACATGCTTTCACCTTTCTACAACATGTGCACGAATAGCTGAAGTATGGAGTGGAAGTAACTTGCTGTACATTCCAGATTTACTCTTTGCTCTATTCATAGGGGCTGTAGGAGTAATGGCTATTTTGGGTTGTATATTCCTTACCATACTGCTTGTCACAGAAATTGTATATGTCCTGTATAAGATATATGCATATTTCTGCCAGAAAGATAAGTTTGCATTATGGGATATGCTCAGAACTCTTGTTTATGACTAAACCCTAATCTCACAACAAAAAAGAAACCCACCGGCTTAGCCGGTGGTTCTTCTTTAACGGGTATAACCCTAATGGTGCCAGCAAACGCCTTAA